>CANJBZ010000066.1 GCA_947473475.1 Alphaproteobacteria bacterium | reverse complement strand
GGGCTGTGACCCGCGCTTCGCTCCGCTACGCGCGCCTCACAGCCCGCGATGACACAACACCAACCCGGGGCTTCAAAGCCCTTTTCTCTTAACCAGACTGGTACACAATCACGCCGCCATCCGGCACATTTTGTCTCCGCCATTTACATAATGGATGTCATCAGCCGGCCAGCTGTGGATTGGGCGCTAGCTGGATCGCTAGATTCATCAGGTTCGGAACGAACGGCTCTTTGGCAGGGCCGATCATCATGATCGCCTCGCGGCGCTGGCGGCATCTGGGACCGTAAGGCGGGCGTCCTTGCGTCTGGTGGGCGGTGGTTTTCCACGCAGTACGCGCGCAGGCGCGTCACGGGGTCTTTTGACCTACCATCCTAAAGACTATGCTCAGGGCATAACAAAGCGGTGGCGATCATGAGAAGCACGATCAAGGCCTCGCTTGCTGCTGTCATCCTGGCGATGAGCCTTGTGGGTACGGCGGTTGCCGGGCCGTTCGAGGATGGGTTAGACGCCTGGAATCGTGCCGACTACGCCACCGCGCTGCGGCTCTGGCGGCCGCTGGCTGATCAGGGCAATGCCTTGGCTCAGTTCAGTCTCGGCTACATGTACGGCGAAGGCCAGGGCGTGCCGCAGGATTATGCCCAGGCGATGAAGTGGTATCGCCTCGGCGCTGATCAAGGCAATGCCTCGGCTCAGTTCAGTCTCGGCTACATGTACGGCACCGGCCAGGGCGTGCCGCAGGACTATGCCCAGGCGGTGAAGTGGTATCGGCTCGCCGCTGATCAGGGTGATGCCGAGGCTCGGTACAACCTAGGCCTCATGTACGACACCGGCCAGGGCGTGCCGCAGGACTATGCCCAGGCGGTGAAGTGGTATCGGCTCGCCGCTGATCAGGGTGATGCTCGCGCTCAGAACAATCTCGGCGTCATGTACGGCACCGGCCAGGGCGTGCCGCAGGACTACATCCAGGCGCACAAGTGGTACAACCTCGCGGCATCGCGGCTTACTGCTTCTGAAAAGGAACCCCGCGACAGGGCGGTGAAGAATCGCGACATCATCGCCGCCAAGATGACGCCCGCGCAGATCGCCGAGGCGCAGAAGCTCGCCCGCGAATGGAAGCCGAAATAATGGGGGCGCATCCCGCAACCCTCGGCCCCTAAGCGCGAGGGGATTACCGCACCAGTACGCGGGCGCACGTCGTGGGGTGTTAGGAATTGTTAGGGATGAGGCAGAAAGCACTCTGCGGCGCACACGCCAGGACGACCGGCCCAGAATGGGAGCGGTGAGAGTCAGCGGCCAAGGAGCCGCACACCTCGCCCCTGTATTCCCGATGCCTGCGGTGCGTTTTTTGGGGAGCGGTTTAGGGAACGATCTGCGCTAAAATGGGATTTATCAATCAAAACAAAGGTAACTGGCGGAGCCGGAGGGATTCGAACCCTCGATACAGCTTTAGGGCCGTATAACGGTTTAGCAAACCGTCGCCTTCAGCCTCTCGGCCACAGCTCCGCAGCAACAATTCCAGTCACTTAGCATCAAGCCGGGCTGGGACAAACGCCGAAATTGACGCTGGCGCAAAAGAACGGATTTTCGCCTCATCAGCGACACCGATTCGGCAGCCAAACACCCGCCAGCCCTTTGTCAGATAGATCGGCGCGGCCCGTCAAGACCGCCACATTTGTTCAGAAGGTGGGCGCCGGGGCGCCGTTGAAGACAGGCGGAATGACGAAAAATAGCAGATATATCCAGATACTTGCGATGATTACGGCGGCCATGCCGAACAAAGCCGGCCCCTTCACGGAAATCCTGTTCACTTCAACCTCTCCCTAGTCCGCAGGCCCTCGCCCATTCGGGCGCCTTCCGTCCTGCTGCGACGCAACGCACACCTTGATAGAGCAAAATTAACGTTCCGCTATCAGGAATTTCCCGCAACCCGGAACTTTTCGCACGGCCTGCTCCGCATTGTGCTGACGCGGCAGAGAAAATCATGGAATTGCGGCCCGATGCGGACCCGAAAATGGCGCTTATGCGGCGCAATCCACGGACGAACCGCGCTCGCAGTCCGTACACGGATTTTCAGGGTTTGGGGCGTTCAGGCGTAGCGTTTTGTTGCGTTTGCGCTGCCCGGCTTTTGCACGCGAAAGGCCCCCCGCTGAACCGCTCAAATGCACGCGGAACAGGCATTTCCCTGACCTCACGTCTGCAGCCCCGGACTGGCGGCTTCAGTACGATAGTAGCAACGAAGTGGCTGCCAAGGTTCTTCGAGACAAGTATCTGAATTTACAACCAGAATACGGATTTTCGGTCATCCGTTACGGCGGCTCAGCTCCGCTCCAAAACGTCAGCGAATCCTGCCTGAACGCCCGCCGCCAAACGCGCCCATGCGGATCAAGCGAAAGGAAAACCATTCCCCCCTATGTGCTCGGGTTTTCGCTCCATGTTCTGAAACCGGCGGTGATTGTTGGGCCGCCATTCCTTTGTGTTCCGCAGCTTGGCTGACGCTCTAACCAAGCCTGTTCCTAAAGACCAGGAAGACGACATGGCGGATCAAGACCAAGACACTAAATTGCTGGGCGTTGACGAAATCGCGGCTGGCGCTCCATCCGTGTACGTATTTTGTGTTGCGTCCATGCTCCGAACTCATCGCCCCGGGAACCGTTTACCCGCGCGCTTCCAAACTCTTGGCCGGACAGGGGGGCAATCCCTCTTCTGGCCGAAGGAGGCATATTCCCACAAGACGAGGTTCATGGCTGCCACAGGGGCGATGTGTGCCCTCATGCAGCACGGCAGCCGGTTGGAAGCGGCCTCGAATAGGGCGCCCCGTGGCAGATCTGGTTTCGGCCGCACTGGCGCCCCAGACCCCGCCTACACGCGCGTAGCCCCCTGACGGCCTAACTCCCGGAGCAAGTGTGCTGCTGAACAGCGCAAGCTGTCCTGCCGCTCAAGTTCTGTCTGCCAGACCTTCCGTAACCGGAGTGATTGGTAAAGACGCCGGCTCAGCGCCGGACAAAACCGCGGACGTGAGCCAGCGCGATCCCGGACCGCGCTGACCAAAGCTCCACGCCGATACTCGAACGATGGCTCAGCCTGCGCTTACAGCTCTGAAAGGCAAGCCGGGCTAATCTGCCGGCCCATCGCAGACACCCTTCCTTAGAGCTCGAACAAAGCCATTTCGGCGGCCGTTGCGGCCAACAAGCAGGCCTGTGCGTGGTTAAGATTTCTTAGCGAATAAGCTTGAATGCATCCCTCCTTGCTCCCATCTGGATCAGCACGACGGCGACCGCGCGTTGCGGGAACCGTTTGGGTGGTGGTCGCGAACCGTCTCAGAAAAAAGCGAAATATCTTCGATTTCGCATTTGTTCGATTTCGCAATTGACAGAGCAAAAACGCCTGCCTATATACGCCGCCCACGCCGCTGGTGAGACACACGGTCTCGCGAGCGGCAGTGCTGCTTTGGCAAGATGAAAATTGCGCCAAAGCGGGCTCTTTGACATTGTGATTTAGGAAGGGGAACGT
>CANJBZ010000065.1 GCA_947473475.1 Alphaproteobacteria bacterium | reverse complement strand
TGTAGTTAGCTCGTGATGTGTCCGGTTTTTGTAGCTCGTGAGTTGTCCGGTTTTAGCGTGCCCTGAACAGAGGGGTACGCGATGAACCGGGCAGCATTTCACGAGGGAGTGCGCCGGATGCGCTTTTCGAGCATTTTAGACCGTCACCATGGCGGCGAGCTCACCCAGATTGAGGCTGCCGAGATGCTGGGCATAGACGAACGGACCTTCCGGCGGTGGCAGGTGCGGTTTGAGGCGGAGGGCGATGCTGGGCTTGCCGATCTTCGGCTGGGACAGCCATCGCCGCGGCGTGCGTCCAGCCAGGAGATCGAGCGGATGCTGGGCTTGTACCGTGATCGCTACGCGGATTTCACGGTTAAGCAATTCCACGAGCATCTTTGCAAGCGTCACAACTACCTTCTGGGGTACACGGTAACGAAGGTTCATCTGCAGCGCGCCGGGCTTGTCCGGCCGGCGGTCAAGCGTTCGGCACACCGCAAGAAGCGCCCGCGCCGGCCGCTGATCGGGATGATGCTGCATCAGGATGGCTCACGGCATGCCTGGCTGGAGGGGCAGGCGCCGCTGGACCTGATTGTCACGTTGGACGATGCGACGGGAGCGCTCTATTCGATCTTCCTGGTCGCGGAGGAAGGCACCGCCTCGACGTTCCAGGGCTTGCGCGAAGTGGTGGAGAAGCACGGACTTTTCTGCTCTCTCTACACCGATCGGGGCAGTCATTATTTCCACACGCCGAAGGCTGGCGAGAAGGTGTCGAGAACGCAACTAACACAAGTGGGACGGGCCTTGGCGCATCTGGGCATCGAGCACATCGCGGCCTATTCGCCGCAAGCCCGAGGCCGTTCGGAGCGTGCCTTTCGCACCCTGCAGGACCGCTTGCCCAAGGAACTGCGGCTGGCCGCGATCACGACGATCGAGGCGGCGAATGCGTGGTTGCGCGAGACCTACATGGCCGAACACAATGCACGGTTCGCGATTACGCCGTTGGAAGAAGGCTCGGCCTTCGTGCCAGATGCAGCGGCTGCGTGGCGGGAGATTTTGTGCCTCGAAGAGGAGCGCATTGTCGCCAACGACAACACGATTTCCTGGAACGGCATGCGCTTGCAGATACCCGCAAGCCGCCTCAGACCGCACTTCGTCAAGGCGAGCGTGCGGGTGCATGAATACCCCGACGGGACCGTGTCGGTGTTCCTGGGGCCGCACCTGCTCGCCCGCTACACCGCCCAAGGTGGGCAGATTGTCTCAGCCCCAGCCGCGTCAAGCCTGGCATCGTGCTCGGCGCCATCAAGGCCAAGCCCTTCGGGTGGCCGCCAAGAGCGGCCAGCCTTGACCGCCCCTCCGCGCGATGCCTCTGGCAAAGCGCGGGCCGGGACGGAGAAACGGGCTTCAAGCCGAACAAAGAAACCCGGAACCGACAGCTGCGCAGCGATGCCAGCCTGACCTCACAGACCGGGGCGCCAACCGCTTGCTCCCCGATAACCCGTCAACAAAAAAGCGGACACATCACGAGCTACATAAACCGGACAACTTGATTAGCTAGCAACACTCGGTAAGGGCTATTTCAGGGCATCGCGGACGGCAGTCTGACGCGATAGAAACGTGTCAGAAGCCGACCGGGTTCTCGCGGAGAAACGCAATTTCTTCGGCGGTGTTGGTCCTGCCCAGCGCCGCATTGCGCGCAGGGAAACGCCCAAAGCGCGCAATGGCATCGTGATGCCGCAGTGCAAAGGAATAGGAGAAATGGGCTTCTCCCAGCCTTTCCCTGGTCAGGCGGACGCATTCCTGCTGATCCGCCATGTCCTCAGAGTGCATCAGCGGCAGATAGACGAAATTGCGGGCCGCGGCGGGAAATTCCAGATCGAACCCGCGTTCGATGGCATGGCGGGCAACTTCGCGCGCCATTGCGTCCGTGGCAAAAGCATCTGCCTTCCCCCGAAACATGTTGCGGGGAAACTGATCCAAAAGAACGATCAAGGCGAGCGCGCCTTCCTTGCTGTCCGCCCAATCGTGAAACTGACCGTCGCGCGCGGCTCACCATGCGTCTTCGAAGCGATCGCGCAGCACGGCGTCGAAGGCCGGATCGGATTTGAACCAGCGATCTGAGGGGATTTCCTTGAACCAGAAATCCAGAATGTCGCGGGGATGGAGCGCGCTCATGGTTTGATCTCCACCCGGTCCCCGACGCGGATCGCCCCGCCCTTCACCACCTTGCACGTGACGCCGCCCCGCCATTCCGGCGTCAGCGCCTTGCGAAGGCCCTTGCAGGCCCGCTCCATCACTTGGCACGGCTCGGTCTCATCCGTCACTTCCAACAGGATATCGCCGATGGCGACCTGCGAGCCCACGGGCGGTATGGCCACGCCTTCGATCAACAGATTGGCCCGGCGCGTCGTCCAGGGAAGGATTGCGCCCACGTCACGGCAGGCGCTTTCCCAGCCTTCCCGAAACAAAAGTGTCACCTGACGGCGCGGCTTGTTGCCCCGCGCATCCCCGGTAAGGCCCAGCTCAACCGTCACGTCCGCCTGGTCTGTTTCTACCAGCGGCTCCCGCTTTCGCGCCGCCCGAGCGATTCCCAGCAACTGACCCATTTCTACAACCCAATTTTATTGCTGCGAGTGAACTACACTTCTGTCACGTAATTCGATATATATTCCGCCGGAAATTTGGATTTTACCGGTCGTGAGCGCAAACCTCGGCGGCAAGAATGTTCTTCTCATCATCGGCGGCGGGATCGCCGCCTACAAAACGCTTGAGCTGATTCGCCGGTTGCGCGAGCGCGGCGCGGGCGTGCGGGCCATCCTTACGCAGGCGGGCAGCCATTTCGTAACCCCGCTGTCGGTATCGGCCCTGACCGGCGAGAAGGTCTTCCAGGACTTGTTCGATCTGACGGTGGAATCGGAGATGGGCCATATCGCACTCTCACGTTCGGCCGATCTTGTTGTAGTCGCACCGGCTACGGCCGATCTTATGGCAAAGCTGGCGGCAGGGCTTGCGCCCGATCTGGCGTCTACCGCCCTGCTGGCCACCGACAAGCCGGTTCTGCTGGCCCCGGCCATGAACGTACGCATGTGGGAACATCCGGCGACACAGCGAAACATCGCGGCGCTTCGGGCGGACGGCATTCATATTATCGGCCCGAATGACGGTGAGATGGCCTGCGGCGAGTTCGGTGCGGGGCGCATGGCCGAGCCGGAGGAAATCGTAGCCGCGATTGAAAGGCTTCTGACACCTGACCGGCGCTTGTCCGGGCTTAAGGCGCTGATCACCGCTGGCCCGACGCATGAGCCGATCGATCCGGTGCGCTACATCGCTAACCGATCGTCGGGGAAGCAGGGCTATGCCATCGCGGCGGCGCTGGCGGATGCGGGCGCCCAGACGGTGCTGGTGTCCGGCCCCGTCGCGATTGCCGCTCCACGCGGCGTCAAGCTAATCAAGGTCCAAACCGCGCGCGAAATGTCGGACGCCTGCAACGCGGAACTGCCCTCGGACATCGCCGTGTGCGTGGCTGCCGTTGCGGATTGGCGGACCGAGACCTCCGCCGCGACCAAACTGAAAAAGCGAAATACCGCGCCGGCGCTCGCACTGGTGGAAAATCCCGACATTCTTGCCGGGCTGGGAGCGCACACCTCGCTGCGCCCGAAGCTGGTGATCGGCTTTGCCGCCGAAACCGACGCGCTTATTCCCAACGCCACGGCGAAGCGGCTGGCCAAGGGCAGCGATTGGATCGTCGCCAATGACGTCAGCGGCGATGTGATGGGCGGCGACAAGAACCGCGTACATCTGGTGACCGCCGACGGCGTGGAGGCCTGGCCCGAAATGGCGAAAGACGACGTCGCCCGCCGCCTGACCGATCGCATCGCGGCGGCTTTTGGAAAGAGCGCGGCATGAAGGTGACGATTCAGCGGCTTCCGCACGCGCAGGATCTGCCCCTGCCCGCTTACGCCACGGAGGGTTCTGCGGGGCTCGATTTGTTGGCCGCGGTGACGAGCGAGCTTGTGCTGCAACCCGGCCATCGCACGGCCGTTCCAACGGGCATCGCGATTGCGCTTCCCGAAGGCTACGAAGCGCAGGTGCGCCCGCGCTCGGGGCTGGCGCTTCGCCACGGCATTACCGTGCTGAACGCGCCCGGCACCATCGATTCCGATTATCGCGGCGAGGTCGCCGCTATCCTTATCAATCACGGTAGCGAGCCCTTCGCCATCGCGCGCGGCATGAAGATCGCGCAGCTCGTCATTGCCGCGCATGCGCGCGTTGAATGGAACGAGCAGGCAAACCTCGACACCACGGTGCGTGGCGCGGGCGGCTTCGGCTCGACCGGTTTAAAGCTTTAGAGAGGCAGTACGCATGTTCCGGCTTTCCCGCAAAACCATGCTGGCGCTCGAGGCGGTGATCGACATCGCCTATAACGCACGGCCCGAACCGGTGCAAGCCAAGGAGATCACCGCGCGCCAGGGCGTGCCGCAGCGTTATCTCGAACAGGTGATGCAGCAGCTTGTCCGCGCCGGCATTCTGAAAGGCGTGCGCGGTCCGCGCGGCGGCTATCGCCTGGCGCGCGAACGGAGGCGCATCAGCGTCGGCGATGTCGTGCGCATTGCCATGAGCCTCGATGACAATGAGGAGAATTTCGACGGCGGCTCCGAACTTGGACGCCGCGTGGTCGTGCCGTTGGTCGCCTCTCTGCAGGAAGAGGTGATGAAAAAGCTCGACGAGATCAGCATCGAAGATATTTGCAAACGCGCTCGCGCGTCCGGCATCGACGTTGGACCAGCCGACGGACCCGATACCGCAGACTTTATCATCTAAGAACTGCAGGAGTGCCCGATGGCAAATACCCCAGAGCACAAGCCGGGCCGGGGCCGGATTTACAATTCCATCACGGAAACGATCGGCGACACGCCGCTGGTGCGTATGGCGCGCATGCCGCAAGCCGCTGGCGTCAAGGCTGACCTGCTGTTCAAGCTGGAGTTCTTCAATCCCATCAGCAGCGTCAAAGACCGTATCGGCGTCGCCATGATCGACGCCCTGGAACGCGACGGAAAAATCACGCCGGGCAAGACCGTTCTTGTTGAACCGACCAGCGGCAACACCGGCATTGCGCTGGCCTTTGTTGCGGCGGCTCGGGGTTATCATCTGATCCTGGTGATGCCGGAGTCGATGTCCATCGAACGGCGCAAGATGCTGCTTCTGCTCGGGGCGCAAATCGAATTGACTGAAGCCGCGAAGGGCATGCGCGGCGCGCTGGCACGGGCGGACCAAATTCTGAAATCGACGCCGAACGCGGTCATGCCGCAGCAATTCGAAAATCCGGCCAACCCCGAAATTCACCAGCGCACCACCGCGGAAGAAATCTGGAACGACACCAATGGCGCAGTAGACGCGATCATTTCCGGCGTCGGCACCGGCGGCACCATCACGGGCGTCGGACGCGTGCTGAAGCAGCGCAAGCCGTCGGTGAAGATATTTGCCGTCGAACCCGAGGATAGTCCGGTATTGTCCGGCGGTCCGGCCGGCCCGCACAAGATTCAGGGTATCGGCGCGGGGTTTGTGCCGGAAATTCTCGACCGTTCGGTGATCGACGAAGTTGTGACCATCTCCAACGAGACGGCCTTTGAAACCGCCCGCTCAGCGGCAAGGCTGGAAGGCATTCCGTGCGGAATTTCCTCGGGCGCGGCCATCGCCGCCGCGTTGGAAGTGGGCGCGCGCCCCGAAATGGCCGGCAAACAGATCGTGACGATTATTCCGTCCTTCGCGGAACGGTATCTATCGACGGCGTTGTTTGAGGGGCTGTGACTAAAATCTAAGTCCGGTGCCGAGGCGGAGCTGAATATCGGTGACGCCTTTAAGGTTGTTGGCGTCTTGGCGCACGTTCAGCGACGCGGAGACATTGG
>CANJBZ010000064.1 GCA_947473475.1 Alphaproteobacteria bacterium | reverse complement strand
GGTTCCGCGGGCTGTGACCCGCGCTTCGCTCCGCTACGCGCGCCTCACAGCCCGCGATGGCACAACACCAAACCGGGGCTTCAAAGCCCTTTTCTCTTAACCAGACTGGTACACAATCACGCCGCCATCCGGCACATTTTGTCTCCGCCCTTTACACCCAATTGAACGCCGAGAAAAACCAATAGACGGCGCATGCTGCAAACAAGAACACGACGGCAATGCCGGGTGCGTTGCTGCTGCGCGTTCCCAACTGCGCCGCGACGGGCGCAATCAGCATCATCGCCGATAGCGCCGTAAACGCGAAAATCGACAGATAGAGCAGGTTGCCGTTGGCCCCGAAGTACAGAAAATCGGAAATGTAAAAAATGTTCGGATAGATGACGCGATGTTCGCTGATGGACGGCCCCTTCCAAGGAGCAAGCGCGCTTAAGCCAGGCACCTTGTCGAGAGCCTCGGTCACGAAGATGTAGTCACGGTAGGGAAAGCGAAACCGGTGCAGCAGTTGAAGCGAAGCCTGCGCCCAAGCCGCATACAAAATCGCGCAACCCGCCGCCGCGGCCGCTATCCGGAAAATCCAGCGCAGCAGGTTTATGCGCGGACCGGATTCTGTATGCGGCATATCTGAGCTGACCAATATAGGGGACGCCATGGATCGGCGCCGATGTTTTGTGGGGACGGCAGTACCTGGATGGCGCTCAACGGCGGCGATTTGCCATTTCGACCGCCGCGCCAGCACGCTTCAACCCTATCCGAATTGACCGCTGCGGAAAAGTGGCGAGCCTTTGCTGTAATGCCGCCGCTTGGCTAAAATAGACGAGACAACATTGACCAATCAGGGGGAAGGCCATGCGCGCTAAAACACGATCTGCTGCTGCTGCGCTGTTCGCGGCGGCGGGGCTGCTTACCGCAGCACTCGCATTTGAAACGCGCGCGCAGGCACAACCTGCTGCCAAGCCTGCTCGTGCGGTGCCGGTGTTCGAGATCGACCCCAACTGGCCCAAACTGCCTGCCAATTTCAGCGCGCCATTCGTTTCCGGCGTAATGCTGGACCCGAAAGGAAACGCATGGCTGACGACGCGGCCCATTCGCACAAAAGCCGAAGCGGGGAAAATTATCGGCCCGCCGCTGATGATTTTCGATCCCAACGGCAATTACATTCGCGGCTGGGGCGGTCCCGGTCCCGGCTATGAATGGCCGGCCTCGGAGCACAACACGTATATCGACTACAAAGGTTATGTCTGGCTCACCGGCGATTCATGCAAAGGCCGCACAAGCCCGGTCGATGACGATCAGGTACTGAAGTTCACGCAGGACGGAAAATTCGTCCTGCAGATCGGGCACAGCGATGCAGGCAAGGGCGACAACGATACGGAAAATTTCCGCCGCCCGCCAAATGTGCAGGTCAGCTCCAAAACGAACGAAGTGTTCGTTGCGGACGGCTACGGCAATCACCGCATCATCGTGCTCGATGCCGACACCGGAAAGTTCAAGCGCATGTGGGGTGCATTCGGCAAAGCGCCGATGGGACCGGAATGGTGCTTTTCGGAAGACGCGACGTCCATCCAAGGCGATGGCGCGCCCTATTTCGCGACGCCGCATGTTCTTCTTTTGAGTCACGACGATCTTCTTTACGTCGCCGACCGAAGCAATTTGCGCATCCAGGTGTTCTCGCCGGATGGAAAGTTCATTCGCCAATTGGCGCGGTACGATGCGCCTTTCGCCCGCAATCTGGCGTTCTCTGCCGATCCCGATCAGACATTCATCTACACGGGCTACGGCAAGGGCATTGCGGTCATCGAGCGCAAGACCATGGAGTATATCGGTCAGATTCAGGCGCCCGGCTTCAATATTCCCGGTCATCAGATCGCGACGGATGCCAAAGGCAATCTTTACATCACCGGCGTGAACATCCCCGGCAAAGCCAACGTCCAGCGGCTCATCTACAAAGGAATGTCGGCGGCACGGTAAGACGCGAACGCGTCGCAATAGCAATCAGCGCGTGTTGATTCACATCAACGCGCAAACGCGGAATGTCAGCTTCTTGTCAGCTTCGTTATTTAGTAATCATCTGGCGCGTATGTGCGTGGAATTCCGTCAGCCTGCGAGGTGCACATTGTCTTCTCATTCGGTAAAAATCAGCTCAGGCTTGAGAAAGCTTGCGGCCGTCTGTGGACTGGCCGTCGTGTTGGCCGGCGCGGGCCATGGGCTCGCCAGAGCCGGGGCGTTCGATGCCATTCTCGGGCCTGAGCTGGATGTGCCGCCCAGCGCCGCCACCGAGCCGCTTACCACCCCCACAGAGTATCGCAGCAACAACGGAAAGCTGGCGATCACCGTTGAGGCGAAGGCGACGCGCGTTCAGCTGGGGTCGTTCCAGATCAACGGCGCTACCTACAACGGTGTATATGGCGGCCCCGTCCTGCGGCTTAAGCCCGGCGATGAGCTGCAGATGACGCTGGTCAATCACCTCGCCCAAGCTACGAACGTGCATTTTCACGGCCTTCAAGTGTCGCCACTCGGCCATGGCGATGATTCGATGCGCATGGTTCTGCCGGGCGAGACTTGGCAATACACCATCGCCATCCCGAAAACGCACCCCCCGGGCGTCTATTGGTTCCATACGCATGGCCACGGTTTTGCCGAGCGTCAGCTCATGGGCGGCCTCAGCGGAACGATTGTGATCGAAGGATTTCAGGACCAGATCCCCGCGACCAAGCCGCTTGTCGAACAGCTGCTGGTGCTCAAAGAATTTTCCGCCGACGGCAATGGCAATCTCAACGCCGTATCCAAGCCGTTCAACGGCCAGATCAAAACCGTCAACGGCCAGCTGATGCCGCGAATTGACATCCGTCCCGGCGAGACTCAGCTCTGGCGGCTGACCGACCAGACGGCCAATACATATTTCCGCCTCTCTCTCGACGGGCACAGCTTCACTGTGGTGGGGCGGGACTCGCATCCTATCCCGAAGCCGGAAGTCGTACGTGAAATCATGGTCGGCCCCGGCGAACGGATGGACGTTCTTGTGACCGGCGCAGCGGCCGGCACCTACAAGCTCGTCGCCGAGAAAACCTCCACAGGCCCCGCGGGCGACATGTTCCCATCGCAAAACATGGCGTTGCTCGTTTCACGCGCCGACACATCCAAGCCGGCGCCTGCTCCGCTGGGACCGCTGGTGATGTCACCCGGCACGGATAAGCCAATCCCCGGCGATCGTATCGACGCCCAGCGTCTCGTGTCTTTCTCGGAAGATCGTGTCACCGGCCTGTTCTTCATTAATCACACCACGTTCGACCACGAACGCGTGGACGTGAAAGTGCCGCTCGGAAATATCGAAGAGTGGACGATCCGCAATGCGTCAGACGAGCTGCATATCTTCCACATCCATCAGGTTGCGTTCCAGGTGGTCAGCATCAACGGCAAGCCGGTGCCGTTCGACGGACTGCTCGATACCGTCAATGTACCGATCCATGGCGAGGTCAAGATTCGCATCCCCTTCACCGATCCGATTATCGTCGGCCGCTTCATGTTCCACTGCCACATCCTCGAACATGAGGACAAAGGCATGATGCAACAAATCGAAGTCTATGACCCGAAAGTCGGGCCCATGCCCGACGGGATGAACATGGCCGGAATGGATCACGCGCACATGCTGCATATGGACGGTGGCCACTAATGTCATCACAGCTCATGCGCATGAATTCACGTTCTCTTCTGGCCAGCATCGGGATTGGCGCTGCACTGCTCGGTACGGCGGCTGCCTCCGCGCAAACCGTTCCGACGGGCAACAACCCCGCTCAGGCGCGCCAAATCGAACAGCGCGCGATGCCCCCGGCGCCGGATATGCCCACCGGCGATGAGGGATGGCCGAAGATCAGCTTCGATATTCTGGGCAGCGTCGACTACGCCAATATGGGGTCGAAAACCGGGCCGGGCCGCAAGCCTGGCTTCGTGGTGTGGGCCGACGCCACGCTGCTGCTTGAGTTCAATGACGCGCTTTCGCTGGACGGCCTGTTCCAGTTCAAGCCGCGCCAGCCGCTCGCCGCCAGCAATCCGAATAAAGACCTGTTCATCAATCGGGGGCTCGACCGCCGCGAAGGCGGCAAGATGAAAGAGCTGTACTTCCGCTATGGCGATTGGCGCTTCGGCAAGTTCGTCCCCGACTTCGGACGCGCCTATGCGCTTCTCCCCGGACCTTACGCCTCCGACTTCATCGAGGAGCCGGAACAAGGCTACGAGCCCAGCGACATGATGGGCGTGGAGAAACTCTACGTCCTCGACGACGAGAACGGCGGCTGGAAGCAGATCACCTTCACCGCCTTCATGGCCGATCGCACCTTCCTGCATCAGAGCTTTCCGTACAACGAAGGCATGATCCATTACAAAGATGGCGGCGTCGGCAACACGCGCTTGCCCGAAAACCTGTTGGTGACGTACGACGTCCTCAACAAGCCGGTCGGCGATTGGGCGCACCTCAGCTACCAGGCCAGTGTTATTCGTTGGGGCAAAAGCTATGGCGAGCAGCGCGGCGAATGGTGGACCACCGCCGGCGCGGACATCACGATCCCCGTCACGGGAACCGTCGCCGATACGCTGCGCGGTGAATACAGCCAATTTCGTTTTTATGTGGAAGGCGCGCGCCGCGACAATTTCGAGGGCGTGGCGGGACGTACACGGAATTTTCTGAGTGGCTCGGCTGAATACAAGATGGGGCCTTGGGTGTTCGATCTGACAACAGCGCACCGCTGGACGATGGACCGAATCCTGCCGGACCAAAAAGACGAAAGCTACACCGCCAGCATCGGCTACACGCTGCCCTCGCAAACGGTCATCTCGCTAAGCGCCGCCCGCGAAACCGTAGGCTCCGAAAAAGGCGTCTACGCCGGCATCCGCCTCACCAAAGCCTTCAGCTTCTGCAGCAAGTGCTTAGTGAACGACAGCTTTTACTGAGACGCTCACTTAGGTTTCCACTCACGCGCAAGCTTCTGCGCTGCAGCAATCTCTTCGGCTGTCATCCCCCGTGCGACCGAATTTCGGTTGAAGGCCGTAAGCTCTCGTTCCGGAGAGCTCTCGCTGGGCGGCATGGTCCAGCTTTCGACGCTCTCAGCATTGAAATGCCGTCGAAACTCGGACAGTCTGATTCCGTTGATGAATAACAGACCGCCTCGGGGAGAGGAGGGACCTTTGGGAACGCTCCGGCTCCTTTTGGCATTTGCCGTAATTATTTCCCATGTTTCGCCGGAAGCGCGCGAGCGCTTCGGCTTCCTTGGGATTGGCGGCGGCTCCGCGGTGATCGCGTTTTTCATCATCTCCGGATTCTATATGCATCTCGTATTGGGCACGCGTTATCGCGACAGCACGCTGCTGTTTTATGCGAATCGCGCTCTGCGCTTGATACCTGCCTATTGGTTCATGTTGCTCCTGATGTGTTTGCTGGCCGCGAGCGGATCGACCTGGGCGGACGGCGGGTTTTCGAGGCATGTATTGGAGTACAACGCCAGCGGTTCGGTGCTTTCTTGGCTTTCATTCATTCCGAACGTCTTTATCGTCGGCGGGGATGTTCTCCGGCAGCTTGGAACCGATCCGAAAACCGGGCATCTCCTGTTCTTCAGCCGAGGTCTTGCCGATGGCGTGACGATCAATAGTGCGGTGTACTTCCTGTTCCTTCCGCAAATTTGGTCGGTTTCCAATGAAATCGTGTTCTATGCATTCGCGCCTTTTTTCGTTCGCTTACGCTCCTGGTTCATAGGGCTTCTGGTGGCCGCGTATGGGCTGCATGAGCTTTCGTTCCTGTTCGATTTGGAATGGCTGCACCTTTTACCGGCCTTCAATTTGTTCTTCTTTCTGCTGGGAATGGGTGCCTGCCGCCTCTATCCGACCCTTCTCAAATTGCCGAAATATACACTTGTGATCTTGAGCATCATTCCGTTTGCCTATTTCGCGGCGAACGGGTGGCTCGAAATTGACACGCCCGCTTTAACCGACATTTCCCATATGGCCAGCCGATCCGGCCACCGCTGCGGTAGAGTAGGGCTGCCGAAGACGATTAGGAAGCACGAAAGCGCCATATTTCGCCCCGGTCCACCTCGGCCCACCCCCAATCCATGTTTGCGCCGTTGGAAGCC
>CANJBZ010000063.1 GCA_947473475.1 Alphaproteobacteria bacterium | reverse complement strand
TGCGAACGCAATCTCGTCGAGCGTTTCTTCTGCATCATCAAGCATTTTCGAGGCATCGCTACCCGATACGAGAAAACCGCGCGAAACTTTCTCGCAGGACTGCATTTGGTTTGCGCTATCGTTTGGCTTAAATGACGACACGCCCTAATAGCTCCTCCCCTGAGGCGCCTCCGCCGCGGGGGAGGGGGACCGCGCCCTTCGCGCGGTGGAGGGGGCGCTGGCGCTTGCCACTCGCTCCGCCTGCGGTCGTCATGATTCCGGCCTCAGAAAATTGGCGTCATATCTTGCATCCCGATAATTGATACCGAACAGCGTGCGGGCCAACCCGAAGGAGGTCCTCATGGAGGCGACGGTGAACGGACCCTGCCACTCCACGAAATCCGAAGTGCTGACGTCCTTAGATGGAATCGGATCGCCATTAAAAGTCTTGTGGTTCGGCCCGTAGCGGTCCAGCAGGTTGGCCGCCATCGCGGCGCGGCAGGCGCTGAGATCACCCTCGATCAGCTCCATGTCCACAGCATGTAGCCCATCATACATTAGCGGTACGCCGTCGGAATTCGTGCGGACATACCGCAAGGTAACGCGAAACACGCACTGCCCGGCGCGGTAGCGATCCATTCGCAATATCGGTTCGGGCACCGCGTCGGTTAAACGTGGTTCATAAGCATCGTAGAAGCCCGGATAGCCGCGTTTCATGTCATTGGGCCGCATCCCCCAATGCAGCAACGCAAACTCGCCGATGCCGTCGGACGCAGCTTGCTGCGCCAGGACCGGATTGTGCGCAACCCGTCCGTCATTGACTGTCCCGCAAGCCGCAACCCACATCGTGGTGATCGTGGCCGCGAGTTGGCGCGCCGAGCGTGTCATGGTGTGCAGATCGGTCAATCCACGAACGGATCGGCCGGCATGGCGCGGTCGAAATCGATGACCACCGTTTTCACTTCGGTGAAATGGTGCAGCGCCTCCATGCCGTTTTCGCGCCCGATACCGCTCAGCTTGTAACCACCATAGGGCAGCATCGGATGCGTGGTGCGGAAGGTGTTCACCGTCACAAGACCCGACTGCAATTCCGCGGCAAGGCGATGGGCGCGGCCGATGTCCGACGTCCATAGTCCCGCAACGAGCCCATAATCGACATCGTTGGCGAGGCGGATCACCTCTTCCTCGATGTCGAACGGCATGACCGCCAGGACCGGTCCGAAGATTTCCTCCTGCGCCAGGCGTGAGCGGTTATCGACATCGGCGAACACGGTCGGCTCGACGAAATAGCCCTTATCAAACCCGCGCGGCCGCCCGCCGCCGGTGATCAACCGCGCACCGGCTTCCTTGCCCAGCGCCACATATTGCTCGGTCTTGGCGCGCTGGTCGGCGGACGTTTGCGGCCCGATATGGGTCTTCTTGTCCAGGGGCATGCCGACGCGAATGGCCCGCGCCCGCTCGGCGATCCGTTCCAGAAAGGTTTCGTACAGCGGCCGCTGCACGAACAGCCGCGACCCCAGCGAGCAGGATTGCCCCGTCGAGCGGAACGCCGATTGCGTCGCCACAACCAGCGCGCGCTCGATATCGGCGTCCGCGAAGATGATGTGCGGAGATTTGCCGCCGCATTCGAAGGTGCAGCGTTTCAGATTGACGCTCGCGAGCTGCATGATCTTGCGCGCCGTCGCGTGGCTGCCGGTGAAGGAAATCTTGTTCACCTTGGGATGGGCCGCCAATGCCGCACCCGTCGTGCCGCCATAACCCGGCACGACGTTGAACACGCCGGCGGGAAACCCGGCTTCTTCCACGAGCTTGGCGATTTCCAATGCCGTGACCGGCGTTTGCTCAGCCGGCTTGACCACCAGCGCATTGCCCGCCGCCAAAGCCGGGCCGATTTTCCAGGAATAGAGCAGAATCGGCGAATTCCACGGCAGCACCGCCCCAACCACACCGACCGGCTCGCGGCGCGTGTAAGCCAGCGCGTCGGGCTTAAAGGGAATTTGCTCGCCTTGAATCTTGTCCGCGGCGCCCGCAAAGAACGTCAGCCAATCGACGGCCCGCTGCACCTCGCCGACCGTATCGCGCAAGGGTTTGCCGTTGTCGCGGCTTTCCAGCTCGGCCAGCTTTGCCGCATCGCGCTTCACCAACTCCGCCAGCTTATAAAGAAGCGCCCCGCGCCCGCTGGCGCTGATCTTCTTGCGCCAAGGCCCATCCATGGCGGCCCTGGCCGCAGCCACCGCCTTGTCCACATCCTGTTCGTCGGCTTCCGCGACCTCGGCCCATACCTCTTCCGTCGAAGGATCGATGGAGGCAATCGCCCGCCCCGAATGCGGCGCAACCCATTCTCCGCCAATATAGAGACGATCGTAGGTTCGCATGGCGGAAGGGTCCTTTCGGGGGTGACGCGCGGCGCTGTGACAGACGAAAACCCTTGAGAATTTCGCGCCGCAAGTCAAATTCGCCGGAAGGCGCGGTTCGCGCCCGTCACCCGGAGTATCTATGGCGACCAGCGACACGCCGAAAGTCGAAAAATGGCACGAGGCGGTGATCCGTGCCTTAAAGGACAATGAGGTGCGGCTGGTCGTTTATGTGCCGGACAACGTCCTGCGCCCTTTGATCGACGCGATCACCACCGACGATTATTTCACCAGCTTCATCACCGCGCGCGAGGAAGAGGCGCTTGGCATCGTTTGTGGCGCGGCCATGTCGGGGCTCAAAGGCATCGTGCTGATGCAGACCAGCGGCTTTGCCACACTGCCCAATGTGCTGGCCTCGCTGGCGGTCGCTGCGCAAATTCCGGCGCTGCTCATGATTTCCGAGCGCGGCACGCTCGGCGATTTCCAGATTGCGCAGGCCATCGTCTGCCGCACCATGCGTCCGGTGCTGGAATCGCTCGGCATGGAGCACCACACGATAAGCCGGCTGGACGAAGCGCACTTCATCGCCGATCGCACCATCAAGCAGGCGTACAAAACACAAGCGCCCGCCGCCCTCATTCTTTCTCCGCTGCTGACCGCCGCCGGCCGTCCCGGCAACACTCCGGGAAGCTGATCATGGCCAACGACGCGCCGTTCAAACACAACAGCAAGATGATGAACCGCCTGGACCTGACCACGCGGCTTGTCGGCAAATTGAAGAACGATGAGGCCGTTATCGGCGGCATCGGCAATTCCAATTTCGACCTGTGGAACGCAGGGCCCCGGGCGCAGAATTTCTACATGCTGGGGAGCATGGGCCTTGCCGCCCCCATCGCCTTCGGCGTTGCGCTGGCGCAGCCCCAGCGCCGCGTGTTCGCGTTGGAAGGCGATGGTTCGCTGCTGATGCAGCTCGGTTGCCTTGCGACGATTGCCAATGTCGCGCCGAAGAATCTCACGATCATCGTGTGGGACAACGCGATGTATCAGATCACCGGCTCGCAGAAGACAGCGAGCGCCGGCAAAGCCGACTTCGTTGAAATCGCGCGCGGCGCGGGGCTGGCACAAAGCGCCTGGGCAAACGACGAAGCCGATTTTGAGCGCCTGATCGATGCCACGCTGGCGGGCGATGGCCCCTGGTTCATCGCCGCCCGCATCGACGGCAGCACGCCGAAAGGGCAAACTCCGCGCGAGCCGGTGGCGATCAAAGACAATTTCATGCGGGGCATTGCCATCAAACCGGCATAGCCGCCGGCTCAGGAGGCAGGGTGCGTACCCCAACCGGCGCCGCGTTTTCACTGCTGATGGCTGCTTGCCTTGCCGCGTGCGCAGTGGGTCCCGGGATGTACGGCACCCTCCCCCCGGCGCAGCTCGCTCCGTTTTTCGACCCTCCCCAGCCGCCCGAACAAAGTCCGCCCTCCGGGCCCTATCTGAACCTGCATCCGCCTGGAGTCCTGGGGAAGCGGCTCGTTGGCTTCGGCACCGGCTTCTTCATTGCGCCCAACAAGGTGCTGACCAATTTCCATGTCGTGCGGCCCTGCATGGCGCTGACTGTCGGCAACAATCGCGAGGGCAGAGAAATCGACGCGCGCTACGACTATGGCGATCCGCAAGCCGATCTCGCCGTTCTGACGACCGAACCGGCTGACGTGACCCCAGCGCGTTTTGAAACCGAAATCGGACCCGAAACCACGCAGGGCCTTGCGGTTGTCGGCTATCCCGCCCTTGGGCTGCCGGTTCTGTTCGCCCAACTCGACCGGGTTATCGCGGACGCAGCCGACGTCGCGAACGAGCGGGACCTCTATCCGTTTTCCGGAACCGTCCATGCCGGCAACAGCGGAAGCCCCGTCTTGAACGACCGCGGTGCCGTGGTCGGCGTCGTAACAGCGAGGCTCAACACCGTGCGCATCTTTCAAGATACCGGGATGCTCGTGGCCGACGCTGGCTTGGCGGTACCTAACCGGGCAGTGTTCGGATTTCTGGACAGGAGTGGCGTTGAGTATCTGCGGGCGGGCGCGGCGGACACACTGCCGACCGGGCAAGTCCTTGCCCAGGCACATGGATTCGTACGGCAAGTCGGCTGTTGGAGGTAACGTGGGCTTAGCTTTTTAAGCGATTGCGGCAATATGGCTGCCCCGGGTTAATTGTTTTTGCAGTGCCGCAGGCCCAGATTGATGCTGCATTTAAGCGGCATGCGACATGGCTGAATTGGCGGCGAGAGACGTAATGTCGGCAGTGCTGCGCGGCGCACGCGCCTCATGCCCGAATTGCGGTCATTCCCCACTGTTCCGGGCCTATCTGAAACAGGTCGATGCCTGCGCCCATTGCCACGAGCCTTACAAGCACATCCGTGCGGACGATGGCCCCGCCTGGCTGACCATTCTGATCGTCGGCCATATCGTCGTCGGCCTTGCCTTGACGCTGGAGATGTACGCGCCGCAGCCGGTGTGGCTGAGCATCCTGCTGTTCTGCGGCATGGCGCTCGCGATGATCCTGGCTGTGCTACCACGCGCCAAAGGCATGTTCATCGGCGCCATCTGGGCCATGAAAGCCCCCGGCTCCGAATTGTGATTCCCGCTCGCCTCTCTCTGAGACGCAAAAAAAGGGGAACCACAAAGGACACCAAGAGACTCAAAGGACACGAAGAAGCAGTTGCGCGCTTTGCGCGCCGAAATCCTTTGTGACCTTCGTGTCTCCTTGGAGCCCTTTGTGGTTCCCCTTCTTTTACCCGCCTCGACCCCGCCCTCGCCTTGCGATAAAGCTGCCGACGTTTTCGGGGGGAGAACCTATGCGTATCGCAATCTTTGGCGCGTTGATGACGTTGATCCTCGGCGTTCTCATCATGACCGCGTCACCGCTGTTCGCGTAAAACGTGAAAGACAAGATCGTCGCCGTCAGTGACAGGATGCAGCGCAATTACCGCTATGTCCTGACCGCGCCCATGGGCCGCGGCTTCGATCCTGAATTCCGGCCGCAACTGACGCCGAAGGAAATGCTCGCCATGGGCGTCTTTGGCGGCAAATACATGACCGATTGCCGGAAAGAGTTTCCCGCCGATTGGTTCGCGGACGCCAAATTGTCCCCTGAGAAACGCAATCCGAAGCTGAATTTTTTCGGCGTCGATGCGAGCCAGCCCTTATCGGAATGGCGGCGAAAGGGGTGGATTCACGAGGACGACCCGCGCGGCTGGTTCCAATGGTACTGCCGCTACTACATGGGCCGCCGGAGCGACGACGATACCCGCCAGATCGGCCGTTGGAAGGCGATCCGCCGCCACATCCGGCAAATCGAGAAGAATTGCGAACCGGCGGACTGGTCCTGCCGCCCCCGTCAACGCCAAGCCGTCTTGCATTGGGCGTATGACAGCCGGCGCATGTAGCGGAGAAATCGCCGATTGTTTGCGTCAGATCAAAGGCTAAGCCCAGTCGTTCGGTTTCTTATCGGCGCTGCCCTTAGCCCGAGTGTCCCTTGACCCGCGAAGTCACCGCTGAAGCCGAGATCGAGATCAGCCCCTATGAGATGATCGGCGGGGCGGAGGCGCTGCGCCGTATCGTGAACCGCTTCTACGACGTGATGGACACCGATCCCGGCGCCGCGACCATACGCGCCATGCACGCGGCCGATCTTGGCCCCATGCGCGAGCGCCTGTTCGAATTCCTGAGCGGCTGGCTTGGCGGACCGCCGCTGTATTTTCAGCAGCCGGGGCATCGCTGCATAGGGTCGGCGCACCGGCCCTATGCCATCGGCGAGAAAGAGCGCGACGAATGGCTGATGTGCATCCGCCGCGCCATGGCCGATTGCGGCGTCGCCCAAGACGTCCGCGAGCTGCTCGATCGCCCCTTCAGCATTATCGCGGACGCCTTCCGCAACCGCTGAACCGCTCCCGCTTACGGGTTGGTGCCGCTTACGCTCGCGGGCTCGATTTCATAGAGCACGCGGACTTCGCCGGGCTTGGCGAAGGGATATTTGTCCTGGCCCAGATATTTCTTGGCCATCTTGTCGATATGGGCCGATGCGCCCTCTTCGGTCATGCCCGTAACTTTTCCCCGGATCTGAACATAGCGATAGGGATTGTCGGGATCGGTGATCGAGATCGCCACGGGAGAGCCGGGCTTCAGCTGGTTCGCCTTGACCCGCCCCTTGGCGGTGTTCATCAGGACCTTGCCGTTCAGATAGTCGATCCAAACCGGCGTCACCCGGGGTGTGCCGTCCGGCGCGACCAGGGCAATATGGGCAAACGCCTTCTTGCTCTCCACCAGGTCCCGCCACGCGTCGATTGCTTCAGCCATCTTCCGCTCCTAACCATGTTCGCCGCCAAGGCTAGAGGCGGCGGGCCAAGGGAGCAAGAGAAGCTCGCGGCTCGTGTAGTTAGCTCGTGATGTGTCCGGTTTTTGTAGCTCGTGAGTTGTCCGGTTTTAGCGTGCCCTGAACAGAGGGGTACGCGATGAACCGGGCAGCATTTCACGAGGGAGTGCGCCGGATGCGCTTTTCGAGCATTTTAGACCGTCACC
>CANJBZ010000062.1 GCA_947473475.1 Alphaproteobacteria bacterium | reverse complement strand
GTGACGGTCTAAAATGCTCGAAAAGCGCATCCGGCGCACTCCCTCGTGAAATGCTGCCCGGTTCATCGCGTACCCCTCTGTTCAGGGCACGCTAAAACCGGACAACTCACGAGCTACAAAAACCGGACACATCACGAGCTAACTACACCAGCTGGGCAAAACCGCTATCGCCAGGGCGCGTTGTTTGGCTATGCTGGCGCCGAAACATCGGAACGCCCATCATGGCCTGGAACGCATCCCTGGATTGGGCGGAAGAAGTCTATGCGATGTGGGTAATCCTGCCGCCGATCATGATCGGCGTGGCGCTGCTGTGGTGGTTCGCCCCCCGCCTCGGTGGCCCTGCGGAGTGAAACCGGGGCAGTGCGCGAAGGCTCTGCGAGGACATTGGCCTTACGGAAGCCATCCCAAACCGGTCCGGCCATGGCCTCGCGGAATCGACCTATGCTATCTGTGCATCGGAACTTTGAGGGAGACGATGATGCGTGGAACCAGAATTTTGACGTCCGCCGTCTTTGCGTCGGTGGCCGCATACGGCATCGCCCTTGCGGCAGAAGCCATGCCGGCAAGCGTACACGCCATGAGCGGCATGCTGATGGATACCAAGGGCATGACGCTCTACACCTGGGACAATGACAAGGAAGCCAACAAGTCCGCTTGCACGGGCATGTGCCTGATGAACTGGCCGGCGTTCAAAGCCGAGGCCGCCGATAAGGATACCGGGGACTGGAAGGTCATCAGCCGGGAAGACGGCAGCAAGCAGTGGGCCTACAAGGGCAAGCCGCTCTACTACTTCGCCATGGACACAAGCTCCGGCGACAAGAAGGGCGACGGCCGCGGCATGGTCTGGCATATCGCCAAACCCTGATCCCCACAGATTTTTGTTACAAAGGGCGCCGGCAAAGCTGTTGCCGGGCGCCCTTTTTCTTGGGTTTTGCGGTAGGTTACGGGCGACCGTCATAAAACCTTCGCATAACCGTGACATCGCTTACACGCAACTTTGCCGTTATCGCGCCAAGTGTTTGGGTGCGTTCCGGCAGCCCTGTGCGGGCGTAAAACGAACGAACCTAACGAGGACGACCCGATGAGGTTTTTGACCAAACTCTGCGCCGGCGTTACCGCTTTTGCGGCAGCCGTGAGCGTGGCAACCGTAGCGCTGGCCGTGGATATTTCGGGCGCCGGCGCCACCTTCCCCTTCCCCATCTATGCCAAATGGGCAAGCGCGTACAAAGGGGCGTCAGGCAATGGCTTGAACTACCAGTCCATCGGTTCCGGCGGCGGCATCAAGCAAATTCAGTCCAAGACTGTCACCTTCGGCGCCAGCGACATGCCGCTCAGCACGCCGGAGTTGAACCGCTACGGTCTGCTGCAGTTCCCCACCGTCATCGGCGGCGTCGTTCCCGTGGTAAATCTACGCGGTGTTGCCCCCGGCGCCCTCGTTTTGGACGGCCCGACCCTGGCCAATATCTATTTGGGCAAAATTTCCAAATGGAACGATCCTGCGATTAAAAAGCTCAACCCGAGCGTGAACCTGCCGGATCAGGTGATCACCACGGTTCATCGTTCGGACGGCTCGGGCACCACCTTTATCTTCACCAACTACCTGTCGAAGGTAAGCAAGGAGTGGAACGACCGTGTCCGCTTCGCCACGGCTGTGGATTGGCCGGCGGGCATTGGCGCCAAGGGAAATGAGGGCGTTGCCGGCAACGTCGCTCAGACGGCCGGAAGCGTCGGCTTCGTCGAATATGCCTATGCCAAGCAGAACAACCTTGCCTACACCAAGATGGTCAACAAGGACGGAAAGACCGTCAGCCCCGTCGCGGCGGCATTCGCGGCGTCTGCGGCAGGCGCGTCATGGGACGTGGCCAACGGCTTCGGCACGCTCTTGACGGAGCAGCCGGGCGCTAATAGCTGGCCGATTGCAGGCGCGACCTTTGTGCTGGTCTACAAGCAGCCGCAGGACCAAGCCGCAACCAAAGAAGCCCTGAAATTCTTCCAATGGGCCTATGACAAGGGCGATCAAATGGCCGATGGCCTTGACTATGTGCCCTTCCCGGCCGAGGTGAAGCAGAAGATTGTGGCCAGCTGGGCGCAGGTCCAAGGCTGGAACGGCGGCAAGTAAAAGGGCTGCGTTAAACGACTGAGTTCCCTGGGGGAAGATTCGTAACGCCCCCTGGTTTGAAGCTAAGCAGGAGCGGAAGACCTCATCAGGACGGTCTTCCGCTCCTTGATTTTGAGGAGTTCCTGCGAGTCTCAGATGGTCGACATCGCTTTGCGTCACGATGCCTCCGCCTCGCCCGCAACGGCGCGCCTGCGCCGCTACCGCGCGCAGGACCGGATGTTCTTTCGCCTGACGCTTGCCTGCGCGCTTCTGGTGTTGGCGGTGTTTGCCGGCGTCATCACGTCACTGACCGTGGGCGCTTGGCCCGCCATCAAAGCGTTTGGCCTCCCGTTCCTTTGGACCGAAGCGTGGAATCCGGTGACGGAAAAATTCGGCGCCTTGGCGCCGATCTACGGGACGGTGGTGACCTCGCTCATCGCTATGTTTTTCGCAGTTCCGATTGGAATTGGGATTGCGATTTTCCTGACGGAGCTTTGCCCCCGTCCGCTGCGCCGCCCGATCGGGATTGCTGTGGAGCTGCTGGCAGGAATTCCCAGCATCATCTACGGGATCTGGGGGTTGTTCATCATGGTTCCCTTCCTGCAGCAGATTGTGATGCCGGGACTGATCTACGCATTTTCCGGCATTCCCGTGCTGAGGGACTTGTTCGCGGGGCCGCCTTACGGCATCGGGATTTTTACCGCCGGACTGATTCTCGCGGTCATGACGCTTCCCTTTATCAGCGCGATCACCCGCGACGTTTTCGAGACAGTGCCCCCGGTTCTCAAAGAGGCCGCGTATGGGCTGGGCGCCACGACATGGGAAGTGCAGTGGAACGTCGTGCTGCCCTATGCGCGCACCGGCGTTGTGGGCGGGGTGATGCTGGCTTTGGGCCGGGCGCTGGGCGAAACCATGGCGGTGACATTCGTCATCGGCAACGCGCATCGGATTTCGGAATCGCTGCTCGCGCCCGGCACTACCATTTCGGCCTCTATAGCGAATGAATTCACCGAGGCTCTTGGCGATCTCTATGCCCCGGCCTTGATCGAATTGGGTCTTATTCTCTTCTTCGTCACCGTCATTGTTCTGGCTGCTGCGCGCTTGATGCTGTACCGGCTTGAACGGCGCGCGGGGGGACGCACATGAACAGCCGCCGCCGTCTCATGCGCCAGCTCAAGAGCCGCATATTTCTCGGGCTTTCCGCCGCCGCCACAATGATCGGTTTGGGCTGGCTTGCCCTCATCCTGGGGACGCTGATCTATGAAGGATTCTCCGGGATCGATCTCGCGATTTTCACCGAGTCGACGCCACCGCCCGGCGGCATGGGCGGTCTGCTCAACGCCATTTACGGCAGCGTCCTGATGAGCACCTTTGCCGTCGCGGTGGGAACGCCGATCGGCATCTTCGCCGGGACCTATCTCGCCGAATATGGCCGGGATACGCGCTTCGCCTTCATTGTGCGCTTTGTGAACGACATCCTGCTTTCGGCGCCCTCTATTGTCCTTGGCCTGTTTGTCTATGACGCGATGGTGCTCACCATGGGACATTTCTCGGCGTGGGCTGGAGGCGTTGCGCTGGCGATCATTGTTATTCCGGTCGTGGTGCGGACCACGGAGAACATGCTTCTGCTCATCCCCAACACGCTACGTGAAGCGGCGGCCGCACTGGGCGCGCCCCGTTCGCTCATCGTCCGCCTGGTTACATGGCGCGCGGCCCGGGCCGGGATGATCACCGGCATTCTGCTGGCCGTCGCCCGCATTTCCGGCGAAACGGCGCCGCTGCTGTTCACCGCGCTGAACAATCAGTTCTGGAGCGTCAATCCGAACGCGCCGATGGCGAGCCTTCCCGTGGCGATTTTCCAGATGGCCATGAGCCCTTACGCGGATTGGCACCGGCTGGCGTGGTCCGGCGCTCTGCTGATTACGATTACCGTCCTGCTGTTGTCGATTATTGCGCGCCTTATAGAAGCTCAGACAGACCGGGGTTCAGCATGAGCCAAGCCAACACGGTCAAAGTCAGCATCAATAACCTGTCGTTTTTCTACGGCAACTTGCAGGCGCTGAAGAACATCAGCCTGCCGCTGTATCTGAAAAAGGTGACCGCATTCATCGGTCCGTCGGGCTGCGGAAAATCGACGCTGCTGCGCGTGATGAATCGGATTTATGAGCTGTACCCCAATCAGCGCGCTGAAGGCGAAGTGATCCTCGACGGGGAAAACATCCTCGCGCGCACACTGGACGTGAACACGCTCCGTTCCAAAGTCGGCATGGTCTTTCAAAAGCCCACGCCGTTTCCGATGACGATCTTCGACAACATCGCCTTTGGCTTGAAGCTATACGACAAGCTGCCGCGATCCGAACTTCAGGGCCGGGTCGAAGACGCGTTGCGGCGCGCCGCGCTGTGGGATGAAGTGAAGGATAAGCTCAACGCCAGCGGCACGTCGCTGTCGGGCGGCCAGCAGCAGCGGCTCTGTATTGCGCGCTCGGTTGCGATCAAACCGGAATTGATTCTTTTGGACGAACCGTGTTCGGCGCTCGACCCAATCTCGACGGCGAAGATCGAGGAGTTGATCAGCGAGTTGTCCGAGGATTACACCATCGTCATCGTGACCCATAACATGCAACAAGCCTCGCGCGTTTCCGACCACACGGCTTTCATGTTCCTGGGCGAGTTGATCGAGTTCGGCGAAACCGAAAAAATCTTCACCATGCCATCCAACAAGCGCACCGAAGATTACATCACCGGCCGCTTCGGTTAACCGAGCGAAAATTTTATCTCCCGGAGCCGCGGAGACGCGCCGAGCAAGAAACGAAGGCGAGAACGTAGTGCCTGGAAAGCGGGTTGGCGCGCTTGCGCGCAGGAGCGCCTTCGTGACCTTCGTGTCTCCTTTGTGCCCTTTGTGGTTTCCCTTCTTCCCTCCGCGCTTCACCGCGGCTCCGCGAGAAATCAACTGAGAGACAATGCCGTCCCTTGCCTTTTCCGCTGCCCTCGCGATATTGCCCCTTATGGTGGGTGATATTCGAAGTGACTGGACGCGGGAGGAGGTCAAGGCGCTGTTTGCGCTGCCCTTTTCCGAGCTGATGTTCCGCGCGCAATCGCTGCACCGGACCTATTTCAAGGCCAACGAAGTTCAGATTTCGACACTGCTGTCGATCAAGACCGGCGGCTGCCCGGAAGATTGCGGGTATTGTCCGCAGAGCGCGCACCATGATGCCGGCGTCAAAGCGGAAAAGCTGATGGCGCTTCCTGCCGTGCTGCAAGCAGCCAAGGCTGCAAAGGCCGCCGGCGCGTCGCGCTTCTGCATGGGCGCGGCGTGGCGCGAGCCCAAAGACAAGGACGTCGAAAAGGTCTGCGCCATGGTAGAGGGCGTGAAAGCTCTGGGGCTTGAGACGTGCGCCACGCTGGGCATGCTGAACACGGACCAAGCCGCGCGTCTCAAACGCTCTGGCCTCGACTACTACAACCACAATCTCGACACGTCGCCGGAATTCTATGGCGACATCATCAGTACACGGATGTACCAGGAACGTCTCGACACGCTCTCTTGCGTGCGGGAGGCCGGCATCCATGTCTGCTGCGGCGGCATCGTCGGCATGGGCGAGGGCGATGACGATCGCGCCGGTTTGATTGCCGCGCTCGCCAGCCTGCCGGTTCATCCCGAGTCGGTGCCGATTAATGCGCTGGTACGCGTCGAAGGCACCCCGTTGGCCGGCGCCGCTCCGCTGGACCCGCTGGATTTCATACGCACGATAGCGGTGGCGCGCATAACAATGCCCAAATCCATGGTTCGCCTGTCGGCCGGCCGTGAAGACATGAGCGATGAAGCCCAGGCGCTCGCCTTCCTGGCGGGCGCCAATTCCATCTTCTACGGCCCGCGTCTGCTGACCACGCCCAACCCGTCCGAGACACGTGACCGCGCACTCATGGTGCGGCTCGGCATGACGCCAATGATTCTCCCCTGCGAAGCGGGGGAATAGACCGTCCGTAGCAGTGTGCAGTGGCGAACCCGGTCATGACCGCGATTGGAAGAGCCAGCTTTCTCAGCAGCGCGCCAAAATTAACCAAGACGCTGCAGGCCCTTATCGTTAAGCTTACGTAAGACAGGGCACACGCGAAGGCGCTACCGTTAGTACCGCCTTCGCGTAGGAGGGTGCGGTATGTCTAAAAATTCAATACGAAATTTTATGGGCGTACTTGCGATCGGCTTAGGGCTTGCGCCTTTGACAGCGACCGCTTCGCCGATCGTGCTCAAATCCTCCCTGGATTCTTTTGCGGAAGCCTTGTCTGGAAAAGCGGGAAGCACCGACGGAACGAACATCGTCGATCCTCCACCCGTAGGCGGAACGGGAGCGGGCAGTTACGGCTCTTTCGTCAACCCGGTCACGGCGGTGGCCGGACCGGTTCTTCCGATCGATCCCACCAGCGTGTCCCTCCCGGGAACCACAGGCACGTCCAGAGGCCAAGTCATCAACGGCCTGAAAGTGTCCAGTTCGGGCGGTCAGACGAAAATCGTCATCGCACTCGATGCCCTTGTCGATTTTCAGAATATGGATGGCGGCGGCTACCTTGCTCATGCGTCCTCCGCATTCTTTGTCGATTTTTCGCTGAGCGGCCCAACGCCCTTTATTCTTAAGGGCGTAAGCCACTGGGATGCCGGTGACGTGCTCGGGCAACTGGGCATCAATGCCTACCTGAGCGGTTTTCCCGCCGGTGCGCCGATACCGTCGCTGGCCACGCCCCACGGAGCAGCGCTCCCGTCGCCTTTCTTCTATAGCGGCGTCATCGATCCAGCAGACTTCTTCAATGCCGATAGTTTCAGATTCAACGGGAATGTTTTCATGGGCGGGAGCCCAATCAATATCGGCGACTACCATGGCAACAGCGCCTTGGTTGCTACTCTTGTATTGAATCCGGTACCCGAGCCCTCGCCCCTCGCCCTCCTCGGGGTAGGCTTCGCCGTTCTCGTCTTCCGTAAGGCAAGGAAGGGCCCGGCGCATTTGAAGCGTTAAAGAAAGCGTTTCAGCAGACAGCGAGGCCGAAGCCGGAGAATGGCTGGCCCAAACCGGATGGCGGAAGCTGGAACATAGGCCGCTGACCGGACCAAGCAGTTTGATTATCGCCGAAGCCGTGTAGGCCCCAGAGCTGCAACGCCCAAAGCACCCGCTCCTGCGTCAGCCTTCGCCTCGCTGCCGGGCCACGTTGAGGGCTGAGGGGCGTCCTCCGTCAACCGCCGTTCATCGGGACCGATACGGCATATACGGACGCTATGTTCTGTTACTACCGCCGGCTGCCGACGCGATTGCGGAGGGATGCGCTTCAACCGCGTGCGGCATTTCATCGGGAATGCCGTCATGATTGCGATCCGCAATCCCACGAAACAGAAGAGATTCGCTTGCACGGCGGCGCACCAAGCCAGGAGAGACCGTTCCTTTGGCGAGATTCCACTTGTGGAATTCCAGAGCAGCCCCTTCAAAGTCGCCGCGATTGACCAGCTTCAGCAACGTCGAATTTGCGAGGTTTCCTTCACCGCAATTATAAGTAAATGAAAGCAGGGCGTCGAATTGGTTCTGCGTCAGAGGAACCGTGACGCGACGACGGACCGCGATTTCAAACAGCTTCATGTCTGAGCTGAACTCCGCGTCGCAATCCGCCTGCGTCCATACATCTTGCGCGGCAAACTGCCGCCCATGCGCATTGGTATGTCCCCAACCCACCGTAAGAACGCCGCCAGGGCACACATAAGGCTGGTACGTGCCATTTCCGGTGACCTTCGCACAAGATTCGAATGACTTGATGAGTTCGGCGCCAGTCTTCGACAACGACAGATTTTCATTCATGACGTGTCCCTCGTTATCGGTTGCTCGTTCCAGCGGCGGCTCTAAACGGGCAAGCGCTATGCAGCGCTTCCTCGTATTCTACCACGGCATGATCGCGGCAAAACCCTTCGCCAAATTAAAACGCGAAATTCCGAGCGTGAAGACACGACGCAGGCGAGAGCCGTAGCCAGTTTGCGGCGCTCCCTGACGTTAATCTCGAGACCTAAAGCGTATCGTACGGGAAGCATCAAGCGATGTTCATTGGCGCCGACGTATTTAGAAGGCCTGCCAGATATCCTGACTGCTCTATAAATCGCGGGAGCAAAGTGTACCACTGAACCGGCTTTGATTTGGCTGCTGAAGGCGGCGGCAAAGTGTACCGGTCCTGCTAGGCCGTCTTTATGTCTTGAAGGGCATGGAGGGGCTGGAAGGATGTTCACAGTGGAACTTTATGCC
>CANJBZ010000061.1 GCA_947473475.1 Alphaproteobacteria bacterium | reverse complement strand
TGTTCGCGAGCGGATTACCAAGCGCAACGACAATCACGTGGATTTACGTCGAGAGCCCGCCGCGTGAACGGCCGATGGCTTGATCCTGGCCCCCTTTTTTAGAGCGCCTGCACTATGTTGGTGGGCTCTGACGATGGTCGCGTCGATGGAGGCGTATTCGTTGTCGGGATCCTCGGCCAAGGCCTTGAAATGACTCTCCCAAACGCCGCTCACGGCCCAGCGGGAGAAGCGTCTATGCGTGTTGCACCAACCACCAAAGGGTGCCGGCAGATCACGCCATGGCGTGCCGACGCGAAACTTCCAGATCACCGCATCGACGAAAAGTCGGTTGCCGACATCGCTGTTGCGCCCGACCGTGCCGGGGCGACCCGGAAGGAAATTTTCAATCCGGGCGAATTGATCGTCGCGCAACGCATGGCGTTCCATCGCAAGCCTCCTTCAGGAAGCTCCCTATGAATCACACTTTTACTGATTTACGAATCCCTTAAATGACGACACGCCCTAGCACCAAAACGCCGGGAAATCTGGGAGAGGTTGCTCGCCACCATACGCAAAGGCCTGGCGACTGCTAAAACGGAAAAGGAAAGAGTTGCGCTGCAAAGGGAGGCTGATGCCGCATCTCGGCATATTCTCGCTCTTGCAGGAACACGCATGCAGCGTAGCGACTGAGCATAAATCCCGCGTGGCAGCTGCTGCTATTTGGTCAATTTGATTTCCGCTGTCTCACCAGTAATGGCAACGGTGGTCCCAAACGGTTTGCAGAGGGCGGCGAAGCGTTCGAGGATGTAGCGGGCTTGATCGCCGGTGGCGGGTTTGGGCAGGCTGCGGGTTTGCAGGAATTCGTTGTTGGTGTGCTCGTCGAAGAAATCGGCGAAGCCCTTGCCCTTCTTGTTCATCCACAGCGGGCGGAATTTCACGGATTGCAGCGTGCGGCCCTTAAACGTGACATCGGCAACGACGCTTTCCCAAATGATGGGCTCGTCCAGCACGATTTCGGTCGGCGGAATCTGGAAGATGAAATTGCCGAGGTCGAAGAAGATCGGCTTGCCCTTGTAAACCTCTACCCCGTGCAACAGCGGCGCGCCGTGCATCACGATGATGCCGGTGCCGGCGTCCATTTCTTCAGCCAATCGGGCGGCACCAGACGTTCGGGAAGTTCTTCGCCAAGCTGGTGGCGGCTCCTAGGACATGGCGCATGCGATGTCCTCCCTGTTGGAGACTCTCGCACACGTGCCGCTTGGGCATCATAGCGTCTCCTCTGCGATGCGGGAGCATCATGCGTGCTTCGAGGCGCTGCTTGCGCAGCGCGCCTCAGCATGACGCGTTTGGTGAAAAGCGGTCCAGCGCGGACTTTTCCTCCCCCGTTGTTACGGGGGAGGAGGACCGCCGCAGGCGGTGGAGGGGGCGGCCGCGCGCTCGGTTTCGGCTTTATGCCCGCGCGAAAGCGTTGTTCGTGTCAGCGTTCCTGCCGCCGTCGGCCCCTTCGTCGCGCTGCGCGCGCCACTTCCCCCGTAATGGCCGGGTCAAGCCCGGCCATGGACAACGGGGGAAGAAAGTAGAGACGGTGTGCGGCCGTTGCCCCCTCCACCGCCTTCGGCGGTCCCCCTCCCCCGCTTCGCTTCGCTGCGCGGGGGAGGAGCTAAGCGGGATGGCGTTTCAGGAACGACTCCATGATCAGGCCGATCAGGTCTTGGTAGGTGAGGCCTTTGAAGTTGGCGAGGAAGCACAGGTCGGAATGATGCGGGTTCAGACCCGCAAGCGGATTCACTTCCAGGAAATGGGGCCGGCCCGCGGCGTCGCAGCGGATGTCGACACGGCCGCCGTCGCGGCAGCGAAGCGCCCTCCACGCGGCCACCGCAACAGCGGCGGCGCCGCGCGCGTCCGCGTCGTCCACTAGGTGCAGCGTGATGCGATGTTCCCAGTGTTCCTTGTCCTCGTAGGAATAGCCGGACTGGGTGCCTTTGGCGGTCGGCTTGATCTCTATCACGCCCAGCACTGCCGCGTCCGCGCCCGTGCCGGTGATGCCGACGGTGAATTCGCGCCCCGCCAGATACGTCTCCGCCAGCACCGGCTGGCGGAAACGCGTCAGCAGCTCGGTCGCGACGGTGCGCAGCTCATCCACGTTGGCGACATGCGAACGCTCGTTCACGCCTTTGCCCGAGCCTTCGGCGACCGGCTTCAGGAATAACGGAAACGGCAGATTCACCTTTGCGATATCGTCCGGCGATTCGATCAGCGCGAAATCAGCCGTCGGCACGCCCGCCGTGCGGACAATGCGCTTGGTCCATTCCTTGTCCAAGGTCAGCGCCAACGTGAGCGGGTCGGAAAATACCGCCGGAATGTTGTAGGCCTCCAGCAGCGCCGGAACCTGGGCTTCGCGGGCGTATCCCTGCACGCCCTCGCAGATGTTGAACACGGCATCCCAGCGTTCGCCCTTCACCAGCCGCTCGGTCAGCGCGCGGATATGACCGATGCGGATGACCTCATGGCCAAGGCCGGTGAGCGCATTCGCCAGCGACTCAATCGTGATCTCCGCGTCGAACTCGGCGCTCTCTTCCTCGCTCATACCCATGGCGAGGTAGTCGGCCCTCAAATCGTAAGTGAGCCCGATGCGCATCGCTCAACGCGGTCCTTTCCCCCTGAAGCCCAAAAGATAAGGGCCCCACCCTTCGCTGCGAAAGGGTGAGGCCCATCTATCAACCGATTGTTTTCGTTACTCCGCCGCGATGGGCAGGTGCTTGTCGCTGCCCAGCGTGCCTCCGGGATCGGGATAGCGATAGACCTTGCCCTCGAAATTGCGCAGCAGGATGTCATCGCCCTCGCGGCCCACGACGAAATCCGGGTTCATCAGGATTTTGCCGCCACCGCCCGGCGCGTCGATCACGAACATCGGCGTCGCGTAGCCGGTGGTGTGGCCGCGCAGCGCGCTGATGATCTCCAGCCCCTTCGACACGGGGGTGCGGAAGTGGCTTGAGCCTTTGATCGGATCGCACTGGTACAGGTAATAAGGCTTCACCCGCCGCTTCAGCAGCCCATGCATCAGCGTCTTCATCACGGCTGCATCGTCGTTGATGCCCCTCAGCAGCACCGTCTGCGAGCCCAGCGGAATGCCCGCATCGGCCAGCCGCGCCGTCGATTCGGTGACTTCCGGCGTCAGTTCCTTGGGGTGGGTGAAGTGCAAGGACACCCAGAGCGGATGGTGCTTCTTCAGCACCTTCACCAGATCCTTGGTGACGCGCTGCGGCAGCACGGTCGGCATCTTGGTGCCGATGCGCACGAACTCGATGTGCTTGATGGCGCGCAGGCGCCCCAGCAGATAATCGAGCTTGTCGTCGCCGATGGTGAGCGGGTCGCCGCCGGACAGCAGCACGTCGCGTACCTCGGAGTGCTCCTCCAGATAGGCGAAGGCCATTTCCCAATTGCGGACGTTGAACTGGTATTCGCCGCCCGGATTGCCGACCAGCCGCGAGCGCGTGCAATAGCGGCAATAGGTCGAGCAGGTCCCGGTGGTCAGGAACAGCACGCGGTCGGGATAGCGATGCACCAGACCCGGCACGACCGTGTCGTGGTCCTCGCCCAGCGGATCGTCTTCTTCACCGGGCTGGCGGACATATTCATCGCCCACCATGATGTGCGTGCGGCGCAAGGGTTCCTGCGCATCCGTTAGGCCCATCAGGCTGGCGTAGTAAGGCGTAATGCCAACCGGCAGCGAGCCGGTATGGCCGGCCACCGCCTGCCGCTCATCGGCCGACAGCGCAAAGACTCGCTCCAACTCGCTCAGCGTGCGGATGCGGGTACGCATCTGCCAGCGCCAGTCGTTCCATTCGGCGGCGGAGGTATCGGGATAAAAGCGGCGATAGAAAGCGCGCGAGTCGCGATCAACGGGGAAGCTGAGGGTTTTCTTCCGGGCGGGCGCCTCAAGCGGAGAAGGGGAGATAAGGGCGGCTGAAGTGGTTTCGGAAACGGCGGCGGGCAAAGATACGCGCCGCGATGGAGGACGAAGATCACGTCCTCGCAAGAGCTGGAGATTCATCGGTGTCTCATGACGCTCTTCATGCCGGACCTCGACGCACCGTAATGGCAGCGTCCATCAAACGGTCAAGCGCCGCTAGATTTAGAAGGCTTTTCAACTTCGTCAAGAGAAAAGCCGGTGAATACTGTGGGCGGCCCCGCGAATTCAAATATAGAAGCCAACAAAGGCCCTGCATTATTGGACAGCACCAAAAGAAAAACAGAAGTTCGACGAAGATTTACAGAATAAGACCGCTGGGGAGGGGTTAGAAAAAACGAAGGCTTGTATAAGCAAATGCGTGCGGCTGCTTTCGCGCAAGCCTTGCCGCTTTGGAAAAAAACACCCGGTCTGATGTTTTGGCGCGCAATGGGACTGTCATTGCAAAGTCATCGCGCATCGCGCTGGCGCACACGATGCGTCACGTGAAAACATCTGTGATATGCGCGGGAACGTAATGCACGCGTGCGAGTCACGGCCCTTATGACGCGCGACTCACCTTACCGCCGGGGCGATTCGGTACAGCGTGATTCTGGTTTGCTTGCCGCGGGAGTAATTGAGTCCGGCGATGTCTTCGAGCGAAACGGCGCGCGCCCCCGCCTCTCGAATCGCGGAAAGAAACGACTCCTGCTGATCGGATGACACCAAAGCAAGGCCGCCGGCCATCGCCGCTGTGCGGCCCGCGGCAGGTCCATCTTCCAGCGCGGTCTTCGTACCCAACAGGAACGTGATGCTCGGTTCGGCGTAGCCCGCGGTGACGACGGGCGGATCGTTTGCTTGCGAATGCCGCGCCACCGCTTCGGCCAGACGCGGCGAAAGCCAAAGCTGTGTCAGGCGCGGCACCGTCAAGAAACCCGCGACGCCGTAAAGAACCACAGCGCCAAATGCGGCACAGGAAGCGGCGCGCCAGAGTTGCCGGGTGACGATGCTCGGGATGACGGCAAGCACAGCGATTCCGCCCAACGCGGCTGTAGCATAAAGCCACCAGGGACTGCCGCCGCCAAAGCGTTGCGGCGCCCACGCGACAAAGCCCGCGAGCGTGAGCCCCGCGATCGTAAAAAGCACGAGCGAGATATACTGTGCGACGCGGGTAGCTTTGGTCGTCGCCCCGCTCACCAGCCACAGCGCGCAGAGCGCAGCCAAAGCCGGAAATGCCGGCAGCACGTAATGCGGCAGCTTGGTCGGGGCCAGTTCAAAGATCAGCCATGTCGTCACTGCCCAGCAAAGCAGATAGCGCACGGCAGGCTCACGGCGGCGCGCAAAGCCGTGCACCAAGCCGGGCAACAGGAACAGACTTCCCGGCCAGAAGATGAAGCTCGACAGCAGGGTGAAATAGCCGGGCGGCGCGCCGTGGCTTTCCTGATCGCCCATCAACTTGCCGGCAAAATCCTGTCCCAACGACTTTTGATAGAATTGACCGTGGCTCGCGATGCCGATAGCGACAGCCCACGGCAGAACGATCAGGCAGACGATTCCTAATCCGAGCAGCGGGCGCAGCCGGGGCAGCCATCGCCAATCGCGATCCCAGATCACGACGGCGATCACCGAGGCAACGCACACCGCCGCGATCACCGGCCCCTTGATGAGAACGCCTAGTCCGAAGGCGCCCCAGCCGAGCACGAGTTCGGACAACGCAGGCCGCGCTAATTCTGTGCGCGCTCGAAGATAGACGCGCATGAGCACGGTCTGTGCGGTGGCGGTGCAGCCCAACAGCACCGCATCGGTTTTGGCGATCTTCGCCTCCGACATCAGCAGAATGGACAGACCCAGAATCAGTCCGGCTGCGAACGCGGCTTCTACGCCGGCAAATGTTCGGACCAGAAAGAAGGTCGCCGCGACCCCGGCCAAAGCCCCAAGCAGCGACGGCACGCGATAGGTCCAGATCGAATCGCGCGCGCCCGTGCCCAACGCCGCCGTCGAAGCGGCCTGCAGCCAGTAAATACCGGCGGGCTTTTCGTAGCGCGGCACCCCGCCGAGATTGATGTCGACGAAATCGCCGGTTTCCAGCATCTGCTTGGTCGCCTGCGCGAAGCGGCTTTCGTCGCGGTCGAGCGGCGGCAGCGTGAAAAACCCGGGCAGCCAAGCCAGCACGCATATAAACAGCAGAACGGCGAGCGGATACCGGCGCACGGCTTCGGGCAACACAGCGCGTCTTGCAGCGCCGCCTGGCCGAGTGTCTAAAACTGCCCAAGCGTCCAAAATGGGTTTCTCCATGGGGCTGGGGTAAGCCTGTTTCCTGCCGTCCGAGGTCTGTATAAGCGGCGTCGCCCAACCCGCAAAGGTAGCTCTTGGCCCACGCTTCGGCCGATTCCGTTCAAGTCTCCGTCGTCGTGCCTGTAAAGGACGAGGCCGGCAACGTCGTGCCGCTGGCGCGCGAGATCGCGGCCGCGCTTCACGGCGAGTCGTATGAGGCCATTTTCGTGGACGACGGCTCCTCCGATTCGACCGTGGCCGAGCTTCTTTCCTTGCGCGATTCGATGCCGGTGCGGGTTCTGTCCCATGGCCGCAATCTCGGCCAGAGCCGGGCGGTGCGTACCGGCGTTCGTGCGGCGCGCGCCCCTCTGGTGGTGACGCTGGATGGCGACGGCCAGAACAATCCGGCGGATATTCCCAAACTGATTGCGGCCTTTCGCGGCGCGGCGAATGACCCGGCGGTCGCCATGATCGCAGGCGAGCGTGCCAAGCGCGAGGACAGTTGGAAGAAGCGCTGGGCCTCGCGCTACGGCAACAAGATCCGCCGCTGGATGTTGTCGGACAACGCCAAGGACACGGGCTGCGGGCTGAAAGCCTTCCGCCGCGAGGCGTTTCTGGAGCTGCCCTATTTCGATCACATGCACCGCTATCTCATCACCCTGATGTTGCGTGAGGGCCACCAAGTGTACTTCATGCCGGTCGGCCACCGGCCGCGTGGGGCGGGGCGGTCGAAATACGGCGTCTGGGACCGGGCTATGGTCGGGCTGACCGACCTGTTGGGTGTGATGTGGCTGAAGCGGCGCTTTCGCGGCCCCGATCTTCCTAAGGAATGGTGAGGGCATGGGCCATTGGCTGGACTGGATGGGTGGTGATGGCGCCTGGCTGGCCATCGGCTTTCTGGGCCAGGGCCTGTTTGCCTCCCGCTTCATCATCCAATGGCTGAAAAGCGAAGCCGAGGGCCGCAGCGTCATCCCCCTGGCCTTCTGGTATTGCAGCATCGCCGGCGGCGCGGTGACCCTGGCCTATACGATCCACCTGCAAAGCTGGCCCCTGATCATGGGCCAAGCTACCCCGCTGCTCATCTATGTCCGCAACGTCTATCTGATCTTCCGCGAGCGCCGCTTGGCCCGGCTGCAACCTGAACCACCCGTGGCTTGAAAGCCGTCCTGAACTGCTCTGCCATTGGGATATTGCGCCAACATCACCTCCCCCATGCGGGGAGGTCGAAATGTTGAAGCGGCGTAAGCCGCGAGGCATTTCGGGTGGGGGGATTGTTCCGGATGGCTCCCCCCACCCGAAATTGCTCGCTGCGCTCTCAATTTCGACCTCCCCGCACGGGGAAGGTAATGCCAAGCAAGCTCACCTCGTTTGGGTGCGTTCCAACTTATCAAGGATTGATTGGTAGATATGACCTTGCCGGACGGAAACCAGTGGGTATAGTCCGGCCCTTCTTGCGGACAGGTGGCCGAGCGGCTGAAGGCGCACGCTTGGAAAGCGTGTATACCTGCAAGGGTATCGCGGGTTCGAATCCCGCCCTGTCCGCCACAAAAAATTCATAAGCAATTGAATTATAAGATTATTTCTTGATGCATTCAGGCTCTGTGTACAAATATATGTACAAATGGGCCCGAGGTTGGATGAGTTCCTTCCGTCGCAAGGATCATTGCTTCGCGAGCGCTGCGGCCGAAATGGAATTTTCCGAACCCACCATCGCGGGTTTGTTGGGGCGTTACGTCAAAGGCGTGACGGCCTGCTAGGCGACCGCGCCGGATTCGTAGCGCCGTTGGATCGTGCGTCGTTGCGTATCGCTGACATGCTCGACGCTCGCGCCGGCGCCCCCCACGTCGTGCTACTGACCAACCTGATATTCACAGGGTTTAGCGGCCCTATTCTGTCCCGCGCATCATGAATCGGGCAGGATGCGGAAGCGCGGCTAGGCTGATCCCCGAACACCCGTCCACCCGGACTGCCGCGTATCCTTGCCTGTGGAATGCATCGTGTGGAGGTGCGCGTGTCGTTGCAGAATGACAGGGTGCCTAATTGGGGCGTGTGGCGGCTTCGAAAACCGACGATTTGGCAGGCCGTGGCCCTGTCTCTGAATATCGATCCCGATTACGTCCGGCACTCGTACGCGGAGATGTATCAAGGGCATTTTTTCGACGAAGGTCAGGAATTCTTGGATCGGCTTGAAATAGCCCGTGACAACTACAGCGAAATAATGGGGCTCCCGCCGAGGCCTATTAAAGCATCGGATGAAGCTCCGATAAATTTGCCGTTATTCGCCCAATGGGCGCGTACAGTCGCCCAATGGGAAATGCCGGCTGAGCTTGAAGCATTGTTTCCACAAAATGTCGGTGACAGCCCCGATGAAACGCCGAAGCCGCCAGCCCAAGATCAAGTTCAGCCTCCCGCGGAGGTTCAGAAGCCAACGGCGCAACGGAGCTCAACATCGAGAGATGATCAAGATTTCCAAAGCTGGGCGAAGGAATTGGCTGAGTCCCGAGATGGGCAAGGCCCCTCTCGAGACGAGGCCACACGCTGGGCCGCTGCACGCGGTATCAGCCGAGCCTGGGCTCGCGAAGCAGTGGTGAAGTTGCCGGCAGAAATTCGACAAAAACCAGGCAACCTAAAACCCTCGAACAAGCCCTAAGTGCCTTCGCCTATTTGCCCGCCTAGGCCGCCTAGGGCCGCAATGTTGGGCCGCCTAGGGCCGCGATTTTTCCCGCCTAACTTGGCGGCCTATTTCTCCAGGTGATCCCTTCGTTCCCGCTAATTCGTAGCGAAACTCAGAAGGGAACAGCAATGCATTCCAATGACACTGGCTCTCCCCTGCTCAAGGAGCGCGAGGTAGAAGCCATGCTCAAAGTGGCCAAGGGCTTTCTCGCCAAGGACAGGATCGGCAAAGCCCGCATCCCCCACATAAAGATTGGACGCTCGGTCCGCTACCGGCTCGCGGACGTGCTGGCGTTCATCGAGGCGTCAATTCGGAAATCGACTTCCGATCCTGGCAACTTGGCCCGCCTTCCATAACTCCGAACGCAAAACCCCGAGACGCGCGTCAACGCGACTCGGGGCCAGAACGATTGCGATTCCGCTCAAAGGAACAACTCCGTGAAAATACGCCGTCACCATCATCGTATCAATGCTCAACAGCTCACGCTCTTTGCATGGGCCGATGCTCGCGAGCATCTCGCAATGCCCTTTCCTGCCCGCGCCCTCTCCCGCCGGTTCAACCTCACCCCGCGTCGCGCAGCGCTCATCGCCGAATTGGCGGGACTGGGGCCGCGCCAATGAGAAACGTCAAAGCCATCAATGTCCGGTTCACTGACCCACGCGCGGAACCAGAAGCGCGCGTGATGGGGTGGCTGAACGATCCAGGGGACGCGCGATGAAGAAAAAGTATCCCGGGCGCTTCATCAAGCTGGATCATTTACTCCTGCAACATCCGGCATTTGAGACATTGACCGGTCGGGCGGTGAAGCTCTTTCTCTATGTCTACAAGCGTTTCAACGGCTCCAACAATGGTCAAATATCCTATAGCGTGCGCGAAGCTGCGGCGCTTCTGCGGTGCTCAAAAGATACCGCTAGCGCCACGTTCCAGGAGCTGGTCGAGCATCGCCTCTTGGAACCAACTGTAAAGGGCGCATTCAGCTTAAAGCTTCGGCACGCGACGACATGGCGAATTACCTTAGCGCCCACGCCAGGGCGAGCCCCAACCAATGATTATGCTCATTGGCAACCGACGACGCGCGACGGTTCGACTGGGGGGACCGCCGCAAATGCATAGAAAATAAATCACGGTACGGTGCGTCGGACTGTTGGTCCTCCTCGTCGGACTGTGCGGTCCGGCCACCGGCCTGTATTTTCCGATCACAGTCCGATGGCGGGGACTGTGGGAGCAAAACTTGCACCTCTACGGTCCGACTGCCGGGACACTTATAGTATAACCAGGTGTGGTTGTTGTTCTTGAGGCAAAGCAACACCGCCCTCAAGCCGGGAGAAACGAGCGTCTTTCAGGCGCAAGCGAATCGAAGCCCAGCGATGGTGCTCAATGTTTTACGACGGGTGTCATCGCCGTGCAATCGTCCGGCCGCGAAGACATGCGCTTCCAAACGCAGGAGGAGTGGTTCCAGCACGGCACAAACCGCTCCCACCTGATCGGCCAAGGTCGAGAGGGAAAGCGGCACGCCTTCCTTGGCATAGCGTTCGGCTT
>CANJBZ010000060.1 GCA_947473475.1 Alphaproteobacteria bacterium | reverse complement strand
TCGAAATCGAGCCTCAAAACACCGCAATCCGATTCACCCGCTGGGTGTGTCATAATCGAAGCCTCGATGTTTGAATAACCGCCTGATTACGATAGCTGAAACGCGCTCACGCCCCTACGAATTTGCGGTTCATCTGGGATATGCGGGGTCAAAGCAGCCTACGCAAACAAATGTGCGTTCACAGGCCTAGATATGAGAAACGGTGGCGGTCGGACCGAAGTCGACGCGGCGCACATCAAACCTGTTGGCGAGGGCCATAACGGCCCAGATTCCATCCGGAACGGCTTGGCTTTGTCAAAGACCGTTCATTGGATGTTCGATCGCGGGCTCCTCTCGATCGACAGTGACTACAAAATTTTGACAGCAAAGGGCTTGGTACCCGAGCCAATTCTTCGACTACTCAGCCCCAGTGGCTACATCGCGCAGCCCATGAACCACCTATATCAGCCCCATCAGGCGTTCCTCGAATATCACCGAAACAAGATATTCAAGGACGCGAAAGCGGGCGCCTAACCCTCAATACATATGCTGGCCGCCGTTGATGGAGAGGGTCGAGCCGGTTACGAACCCGGCTTGGTCGGCCACCAGGAAGGCCACCCCGCGGGCGATTTCACTTGCCTGACCCAGACGTCCCACGGGAATGCGGGCGACGATCTTCTCCAGCACGTTGGCCGGAACCGCGGCCACCATTTCGGTGTCGATATAGCCCGGCGCAATCGCGTTCACGGTGATGCCCTTGGCCGCCCCTTCCTGGGCGAGAGCCTTGGTGAAACCGTGGATGCCGGATTTCGCAGCTGCGTAATTGACCTGACCGTATTGGCCGGCCTGACCGTTGATCGAGCCGATATTGACGACGCGGCCGAAATTCTTGGCCAGCATGCCTTCCCAGACCGCCTTGCACATGTTGAAGCAGCCGCCGAGATTGGTATCGAGCACCTGATCCCAATTGGCCCGGCTCATCTTGCGCATGGTGCCGTCGCGGGTGATGCCGGCATTGTTGACCAGGATTTCCACCGTGCCGAACTGGCTGGCGATATCGTTCACCGCCGCTACGCAAGCGTCGAGATCGGCCACGTCCCATTTGCGCGAGACGATTCCCGTTTCCTTCGTGAACGCTTCCGCCTTGGTGTTATCGCTCCCGTAATTGGCGATGACGGTATAACCGGCGTCCTTCAAAGCCATGGAAATGGCGCAGCCGATGCCGCGGGTTCCGCCGGTAACGATAGCAACGCGTGACATGATTTCCTCCTAAAGCGCGATTAGCGTTCAACGCAGACGGCAATGCCCATGCCGCCGCCGATGCACATGGTAGCGATTCCCTTGCGGACGTTACGCTTCTGCATCTCGTAAAGCAGCGTCACCAGAATGCGGCCGCCCGACGCGCCGACAGGATGACCGATGGCAATCGCACCGCCGTTCACATTCACCTTAGACGTATCCCAGCCAAGGCCCTTGTTTACCGCGCAAGCCTGCGCCGCGAAGGCTTCGTTGGATTCGATCAGATCGAGGTCGGCGGCGCTCCAGCCTGCCTTCTTCAGCGCCATCTGCGAGGCCGGAATCGGCCCGGTGCCCATCAGCTTCGGGTCCACGCCCGCGCTGGCCCACGACACGATGCGCGCCAGCGGCGCAATTCCACGAGCATCCGCGTCCTTGGCGCTCATCAGGACCAGGGCAGCGGCGCCATCGTTCAGGCCCGAGGCGTTGGCCGCCGTGACGGTGCCGTCCTTGGCGAAGGCCGCGCGCAACCCGCTGATGCCCTCATAGGTGACGCCATCGCGAATATATTCGTCGTTCTCGATGATCTTTACGCCTTTGCGCTCGGTCACCGTGACGGTGGCGATTTCATCCCTGAAGCGGCCGGCTTTGCGCGCGGCTTCGGCCTTGTTCTGCGAGGCGACCGCAAAACGGTCCTGTTCCTCGCGGGTGATCTGGTATTCGCGCGCGACGTTCTCCGCCGTAATTCCCATGTGAATGTTGTGGAAGGCGTCGGTCAGACCGTCCTTGATCATGGTGTCGACCAGTTCCAGACCGCCCATCTTCTGCCCGTTGCGCAAGTGCGCCGCGTGCTGGGCCATGCTCATGGATTCCTGTCCGCCGGCGACCACGATGGAGACATCGCCGTTTTTGATGCCCTGGTACCCCAAGGCCACCGCGCGCAGACCCGAGCCGCAGAGCTGATTGACCAGATAGGCCGGTATCTCAACGGGGATACCCGCCTTCATCGCCGCTTGGCGTCCGGGGTTTTGCCCCTGCCCTGCCGTCAATATCTGGCCGAGGATCACCTCGGACACCTCGCCCGGCGCGACTTTCGCCCGTTCCAGGGCCGCTTTGATGGCTGCCGTCCCAAGATCATGGGCGGGCACGTTGGCAAAAGCTCCGGCAAAGGAACCAACGGGGGTGCGGGCTCCGGCTGCAATAACGACATCGGTCATGGGAGAGGGCCTTTCGAGGACGGCATATTCATGCCCTTATGGACCAAGTTTGGTAAATCAAAAAATGCTGCAATGCAGTAAGGAAGTCCTGGACACGCCCGCGCAAAGGGTGCTGAAGTTCCGCCATAGGAAACGATAGGGGGACTATCCCCCATTTGAATTACGAGGAGCCCGCTTGAGCGAACAAGAGAGCGGGGCGTCCGGTCCCATCATCATAAAAAAATACGCGAACCGGCGCCTCTACAACACCCAGACTTCCAGTTACGTGACGCTCGATCATCTCTGCGAAATGGTCAAGAAGGGCGTCGAGTTCGAGGTGCACGACGCGCGCACGGGCGACAACATCACCCGCCAAGTCCTGGCACAGATCATCTTCGACGAAGAGAACAAGGGTCAGCATCTGCTGCCGATCCAATTCCTTCGGCAGTTGATCGGATTCTACGGCGATTCGCTGCAGGCCTTCGTGCCGTCCTATCTGGAAATGTCGATGGATAGCTTCTCCAAGAACCAGCAGGAGATGCGCGAAAAATTCGCCGACGCCTTGGGCGGCAAGCTTGGCTACAAGGACTTCGAGCAGCTTACCCGCCAGAACATCGCGATGTTCGAGCAGGCCGTGAAAATGTTCTCCCCGTTCGGCAACCCCATGAACCCCATGAGCGCCTGGACGGGCCAAAACAGAGAAACGCCCAATCCCTTCGCCGCCGCTGCCGCCGCGTTCGGCGGAGCAGCCAAAGCAGCGTCCGAGCCATCATCGCAGCGCGACCAAGAAATCCGCGACCTGAAGGATCAACTCGCTGCGATGCGTCAGCAGATCGCCGACTTGGCGCAAAGGAAGTAGGATGGGCCAACGGGGGGCAAGCACCATGCGGAACAAGACCTATGCGATTGCGGCCCTGGCACTATGCTGGGTTGCCCCGGTGCTGGCTCAGAACGCCCCGGTGCGGATTTACGGACCAATTCTCAGCGTTGAAGGCCGGACGTTGACGGTGACGAATCTTGGGGATGGCGGCCATACCATTTCTTTCGATCTGGCGCCCCAGGGCCGCATCGTTTCGAACGCGTCGCTCGACGTCAGAACGATCAAGGCTGGCGACGTCATCGCCATCGACGAGGAAATGGGAAAGCCCATTCAGGCGCATACACAGGCCTTCGCACATGGCGCCAATGCGCCGGCGCAGCGCCAATTGAGGACCAATCCCAAAGCAATCCGCTACTTGGGCGTCGTATCCGCGGTTCAGCCGGCCGAGCGCAGCGTTAAGGTCACCGTCGATCTGGAAAAGAACGGCGGCAAACTGCAGGCCGAGTTGACCAACGAGATCCTGCATTACCGCAACGAGACCGAGACCATGGCCGAAGTTAAGCCGGGCCAAGTCGTAATGACCAACGCCAATCGCGGCGCGGACGGCAAGCTGACGTCCGGCTTCACAACGATCGAGAAGAACTTTCACCGCCCCGTCGATATCGGCGATTGACCGGCGGCCGGCGGGCTATTCCCCGAACACGCGCGCGAAAATGCGGTCCACCTCTTTGTAGTGGTAGCTAAGGTCGAACTGCTCTTCGAGTTCGGGACGCGACAAAAACCGCGTTACCTCCGGGTTGGCCGACAGCAGATCCAGCAAACGGCCCTCGCCGCGCCAGCAGCGCATCGCGTTTTCCTGCACCAGCCGGTAGGCGTCTTCGCGCGCCATGCCTTTTTGCGTCAGCGCCAGCAGCACGCGCCCGCTATGCACCAGTCCACCGGTGCGTTCCAGATTGGCAGCCATCCTTTCGGGATAGATCACCAGCCGCTCGATCAAGCCGGTCGCACGCGCGAGCGCGAAGTCCAGCGTGATGGTGGCGTCCGGTCCAATGTAACGCTCCACGCTGGAATGCGAAATATCGCGCTCGTGCCACAGCGCGACATTTTCCAGAGCCGGCGCCGCGTAGGAACGCACCATGCGCGCAAGACCCGTGAGGTTTTCCGACAGCACCGGATTGCGCTTGTGCGGCATGGCGGACGAGCCCTTCTGGCCCGCGGAGAAATATTCCTCGACCTCGCCGACTTCCGACCGCTGCAAATGCCGGACTTCCGTCGCCAACCGCTCCAGAGAACTGGCGACCACACCAAGGGCGGCGAAGAATGCGGCGTGGCGATCGCGCGGGATCACCTGCGTCGAAATCGTTTCGACGGCCAAGCCCATCTGCTTTGCGACATGCTCTTCCACCACCGGATTCACATTGGCAAAGGTACCCACCGCGCCCGAAATGGCGCAGGTCGCGATCTCGCTCCGCGCCGTCACCAGACGCGCGCGTGCCCGCGCAAATTCCGCGTAAAAGCCCGCAAGCTTAACGCCGAACGTGGTCGGCTCGGCATGAATGCCGTGACTACGTCCGATAGTAGCGGTGAGCTTATGCTCAAAGGCGCGCCGCTTCAGGGCGGCCATCAGCGCATCCACATCGGCAATGAGAATGTCCGCTGCGCGCGACAGCTGAACGGCCAGCGTCGTGTCCAATACGTCGGACGAGGTCATGCCCTGATGCACAAAGCGCGCTTCCGGCCCCACAATTTCCGCGAGATGCGTCAGGAAGGCGATGACGTCGTGTTTGACCTCGCGCTCGATCGCATCGATGTGCTCCACGTCAAAGGTCGCGTTGCGTCCCTTTTCCCAGATCGTCTTCGCGGCATCTTTGGGGATGATGCCCAGTTCGGCCATCGCATCGGCGGCATGCGCTTCGATTTCAAACCAGATGCGGTATTTGGTCTGCTGCGACCACAGCTCCGTCATCTCGGGCCGTGCATAACGGGGAATCATGTCTCTCTCCTGTCATCCCGGGCGAGCGCTTTTTCGCGAGACCCGGGATCCACTTCGAAGCTTGCGCAGATGTAGCAGTGGGTCCCGGCTCAGCGCGACGCTAACGCGCCGCTTGGCCGGGATGACAGCTAGATAGCACCGAGGCCGCCCATGGCGACATATTTGATTTCCAGGAAAGGCTCGATGCCGTATTTCGAGCCTTCGCGGCCGATGCCGGATTCCTTCATGCCGCCGAACGGCGCCACTTCGGTGGAAATCAGCCCCTCGTTCACGCCCACGATGCCGTATTCCAACCCTTCCGAGACTCGGAAAACGCGCCCGACATCGCGGGCATAGAAATAGGCTGCCAGCCCATATTCCGTATCGTTGGCCATGCGGATGCCGTCCGCCTCGTCCTTGAAGCGGAACAGGGTAACGACCGGGCCGAATATTTCCTCGCGCGCGAACGCCATGCTGGAATTCACATCCCGCACAATGGTTGGCTCGAAGAAGGTACCACCCAGCGCGTGGCGCTTTCCGCCGAGCGCCACATGGGCGCCCTTGTCCGTTGCGTCCTGCAGCAGCTGCTCGACCTTCTCGACAGCCGCCATGTTGATCAGCGGCCCCTGCTCGATCCCCGGCTGCATCCCGTCGCCCACCTTCAGGGCAGCGACCGCCTTGCCAAGTTTCTCCGCGAACGCATCATAGACGCCGTCCTGCACCAGGAAGCGGTTCGCGCAGACGCAGGTCTGCCCCATGTTGCGGAATTTCGACGCCAGCGCGCCTTTGACGGCGGCGTCGAGATCGGCGTCCTCGAACACCAGGAACGGCGCGTTGCCGCCCAGCTCGAGCGACAGTTTTTTCATCGTGGATGCGCATTGCCGCATCAGTTGCTTGCCGACTTCCGTCGAACCGGTGAAGGAGAATTTGCGCACCAGCGGATTTTCCGTCAGCTCCTTGCCCACCTTCGCGGACTTGGTCGACGGCACCACATTGAAGACGCCTTTGGGGATGCCGGCGCGGTGCGCGAGTTCGGCAAGGGCCAGCGCCGACAGCGGCGTTAATTGCGCGGGCTTCACCACAACAGGGCACCCCGCCGCGAGCGCCGGCCCGACTTTGCGGGTGATCATGGCGTTGGGGAAATTCCACGGCGTCACGGCGGCAACCACGCCAACCGGCTCTTTCATCACCAGGATGCGGCGGCCCGGCGCGTTGGTCGGGATGACATCGCCATAGACGCGCTTGCCCTCTTCCGCGAACCACTCGATGAAGGAGGCGCCGTACGCGACCTCGCCCTTGCTTTCGGCCAGAGGTTTTCCCTGCTCCGCCGTCATCAGCATGGCCAGATCGTCCTGCGCCGCCATCATCAACTCGTACCAGCGGCGCATTAGTGCGGCGCGTTCTTTCGCCGTTTTAGCGCGCCACGGCCCCCAGGCGCGATGTGCCGCTTCGATTGCCTCGCGCACATCGTCTTCGGAAAGATCGGCCACCTCGGCGATCACCTCGCCGGTCGCCGGGTTCTTGACGGCAAAGCGGGCCCCGGAACGGGCGTTTCGCCATTCGCCGTCGATATAGGCCGCCTCACGCAACAGGGCGTTGTTATCCAGCTTCAGCATCTTTGCTCTCCGAGTTGGGGCCGCAACCTAGACCCGCGGGGCAACGGGAGAAAGATCGGGACAGCGCCAGGGACCGGCAGCCGCCTTCGCAAGTGCGAGAAGAAGGTGCGATTTGTAAGACGTCATCCTACACAATTTTAGGTTGAGAGCGGGTTTCAACGCATAGTGTGACAGTCGCGCTCCACGCCACCGTCGAAAAACTTTACAGTCCCGTGAGAAATGTGTCGCAATTCACAGTTAACCGTAGGATTTCACTGTGTCGGGAAGTTTGGCACGCAACTTGCGTGTTACCCTCATGTTTAATGGGGGTAAGGTTGCAGTGCACAAACGCTTTCCGCCGGTGGCAACAACCACCAAGCACCCACTTGAAAACGCAGTCATGCCTTTGGGATTGGGCCTTATTATGTGGAGCCTTATCGGCAGCGCGATTTATTATTTCCTCTAATCCACTGCTGCAGAATTAAGCCTGCCTAACGGCCGTGCCTTGGGTACTGGCATCGTCAATTGCGATCCGGTAACGGGCAGCAAATCGAACTGGTTCGCTGAACCACGTCTGGATTCGTTCGCGACGTTAGAGTTCGCCGCTACAACAATCCCATCGCTTTGAAGCTGGCGTGTTTCCCACGGCCGATCACAAGATGATCGTGTACTTCGATTTTCAGCGCCTTTGCTGCCGCCGCGATTTCCTTGGTCATCGCCACATCGGCGCGTGAGGGCGTCGGATCGCCGCTTGGATGATTGTGCACCAGGATTAGCGCGGAGGCGCCCAGCTCCAGCGCGCGTTTGACCACTTCGCGCGGATAGACGGGGGTATGATCGACCGTGCCGCGCTGATGCACTTCATCGGCCACCAGAATATTCTTGCGGTCCAGATACAGCACCCGGAATTCCTCTGTGACGCTGCGCGCCATCGCCGCCTGGCAATAATCGAGCAGCGCCTCCCAGGACGACAGAGCCGGCTTGTTGATGACCCGCGCCTTGGCCAGCCGCAGCGCGGACGCTTCCACGATTTTCAGCGCAGCGACGGTCGCCTCTTTCACGCCGTCGACTTCCATCAGACGTTCGGCGGGCGCGGCAATCACATCGCCGAAACTGCCGAAGCGCGCGATCAACGATTTTGCCAGGGGCTTGGTGTCCCGCTGCGGAATGGAGAGAAACAACAACAATTCCAGCAGTTCGTAATCGGGAAGCGCATTCTGTCCGCCCGCGAGAAAGCGTTCGCGCAACCGCTGCCGGTGGCCGTGGTAATGCGGAACGTCCTCTTCCCCCATGCCGCCCTTAGACGTAGGGCGGGGCGTGCCAGCCTTTGGGCGAGAGCGTGAAGATTTCGAATCCATCCGGGGTCACGCCGATGCTGTGCTCGAATTGCGCCGACATTGAACGGTCGCGGGTGACCGCGGTCCAGCCGTCATTTAGGACTTTGACCGCATAGCCGCCGAGATTGATCATCGGCTCGACGGTGAAGAACATGCCGGGCTTCAGCACCACGCCCTGCCCCGGCCGGCCATAATGCACAATGTTCGGCAGCGCATGGAAAATCCGCCCGAGGCCGTGGCCGCAAAAGTCGCGCACCACCGCGCAACGCTCCTGATCTTCGGCATAGGATTGGATGGCGTAGCCGATGTCGCCGGTCGTAGCGCCCGGTTTCACGACCGCGATGCCGCGCATCATGGATTCATAGGTGATTTCGACGAGACGCTGGGCTTTGCGCTTCACATCGCCGACGTAATACATGCGGCTCGTATCGCCGTGCCAGCCGTCCACGATCACCGTGACGTCGATGTTGATGATGTCGCCATCCTTCAGCGGGCGATCGCTCGGGACGCCATGGCAAACGACGTGATTGATGGAGGTGCAAACCGTATGGCGGTAGCCACGATAGCCAAGGCATGCGGGCAGCGCGCCATGCGCCGTTACATAGTCGAAGGCGATCTTGTCCAGCGCCGCTGTGGTCACGCCGGGCTTCACTTCCGGAACGAGCAAATCCAGACATTCCGCCGCCAGCCGTCCGGCCCGCCGCATGCCTTCGAAATCCTCGGGACGGTGGGTGGCCACGGCAAAGGCCGACCGGCGCGCGACTTCAATGGACTCGCGGTCGAGCACCAGTTCGGGAGATAACTCGTCGAGGTCTTCGGACATGCGGTGGTTCTAACCCGAAAATTTGTGAGGACGTTACGCCATGGCTTTTTACACTTGGGTTTACACGGGCGCCAGCTTCAAGCCCTGCTCCGTCAGGACATCGTGATGGTAACCAGCTCCGCCATTACGGCCGCGGTCCTGGTCATCGGTGACGAAATCCTGTCAGGACGGACGCAAGACACCAATGTGGCGACCATCGCCCGTTTCCTAGCCCCCTTCGGAATCGACCTCGCGGAGGTGCGGTTTGTGCCGGACATCGAGGCCGAGATCGTGGCGGCCGTGAATGCGCTTCGCTCCCGCTACACCTATGTTTTCACCACCGGCGGCATTGGCCCGACCCATGACGACATTACAGCCGATTCGATTGGCGCCGCCTTCGGCGCACTGGTCGAGCACCATCCCGAGGCCATGGCCCTGCTCTCCGCCCGCTACCAGCCCGGCGAATTCAACGAGCGCCGCCAACGAATGGCGCGGGTTCCCCAGGGCGGGACGCTGATCAAGAACCCGGTCTCGGTCGCGCCCGGCTTCCAAATCGGCAATGTCTTCGTCATGGCAGGCGTACCGAAAATCATGCAGGCCATGCTGGAGGATGTGGCGCCGAGGCTCTCGCGCGGCGTGCCGGTCATCAGCCGCAATCTCACCGTCACCCTTGCGGAAGGCACTATCGCGGAGGGCCTTGCCGCCATTCAGGCAGCACACCCGACGGTCAGCATCGGCAGCTATCTGTTCTTCGCACAGGGCGGACCGTCGCCCGGAGTACGGCTAAGCAGCGGAACGACCCTGGTGGTGCGCGGCCGGGACGCCGACGAAGTCGAAGCTGCCGCCCAGGACATCGTTGCCCTGGCCCAAAGCCACGGTGTCGCACCAAGCTAAGACTTAAGCGTTAAGGTTGTGACCAAAAACACAGATGTCACAGTGCCTTAACCAAGATGTCACCGATTCCTCAAGGAACGCATGAGACAAAATGGTCACACCGGAACAAAATAAAGGTTGCCGCGTAGCGCGCGCTGTGTCAGCTTTTCACCATTAGGCCATTTCTTACCGGAACCAAGGAGCTGAACGCATGATTGTTAAGCGCGTCCTAGCCGCGGCTCTCGGCGGAGTTCTGTTCGCGGCGGCAGGTGTTGCCGCGGCCGGAAATTTCTCCTCGGATCGTCAAGTGGACTTCTTTGCCAAGGGCACCCATCAGTTCTACGTCTGGTGCTCGGGTACCGGCGACTATGTCGCGACTGCCGAAGGCGCGAACGCCGAAGAGGCACAAATGAAGCTGTATACGGCCGCCAAAGCCTCGGGGAAGACCTCGTGCTGGCCCGTATGGCAAGGCCGCGTGGCGAACAGCTAAGCGCCTGATTTCATCGAATTTCGAACGGCGGCCCCACTGGCCGCCGTTTTCGTTTGTGATCCTCCCCTGAGCGCTCGCGCGCGGGGGAGCGACTGTCTTGTTGGTCAAGCTGTTTTCCATGGTGATTTGTCTCTGAGCATGGCGTTCAGGATGGTTAGTAGTTTTCTGGCGACCGCGATGAGAGCGACCATTTTGGGTTTTCCGGCAGCGTCGAGGCGCTGACGGAAGG
>CANJBZ010000059.1 GCA_947473475.1 Alphaproteobacteria bacterium | reverse complement strand
GCTTCCAACGGCGCAAACATGGATTGGGGGTGGGCCGAGGTGGACCGGGGCGAAATATGGCGCTTTCGTGCTTCCTAATCGTCTTCGGCAGCCCTACTCTACCGCAGCGGTGGCCGGATCGGCTGGCCATATGGGAAATGTCGGCTGAGACCTGATCAGCTAGCCGCTGAATGGGAGCGCGGCTGCGCTGAGCTTCGGCGACCATCTGGACAATGCGCGCCAGCACAGTATCGCTGCCGATCTTATCGGCGCGCATAAGAAAGCTTCCGGTCTGGTTCATGGTGCCGCCGATGACGCGCGACGCTACCGTTTTGGTTACCGGCATGGACTCGCCCGTGACCATGGATTCGTCGACAGCAGCACGGCCTTCGGTGACTTCGCCGTCGACGGCTACTTTTTCCCCCGGCCGAACACGCAAAACATCGCCAAGCTTGACGAGATCAAGCGCGATTTCTTCTTCGGTCCCATCAGCTCTTACACGGCGGGCGAGCTTGGGCGCGAGATTCATCAGCGCACGAATGGCGCCGCTGGTATTTTCCCGCGCGCGCAATTCGAGGACCTGTCCCAAGAGCACGAGGACGGTAATGACCGCTGCCGCTTCAAAGTAGACCGACACAGCGCCATCGGAGCTGCGAAACGCTGCGGGAAAGACATGTGGGAACAGCGTGGCGACAATGCTGAAGGCCCAGGCAACGCCAGTGCCCATCGCAATTAAGGTGAACATGTTGAGATGGCGTGTCAGAAGCGACTGTGCCCCGCGCACGAAAAAGGGCCACCCGGCCCATAATACGACCGGTGTTGCGAGGACGAGCTGAATCCAGTTGGAGAGTTGTTGGCCGAGCATATCGCGGAGGCCCAGCATCGTGCCGCCCATCTCGAGCGCGACGACGGGAGCGGCAAGAAGGGCGCCGATCCAAAAGCGGCGAGTCATGTCTCTCAGCTCGCCATGATCGTGGCCACTGGCACTTGGCAGTAACGGCTCAAGAGCCATGCCGCATATGGGACAACTGCCCGGGCCATCGCGAATGATTTCCGGATGCATCGGGCAGGTCCACTTACTGCCTGCCGCCGCGGTCTCCATCTTCGGCTTTGCCACAGGCGCTGCGAAGCGCTCTGGCGCGGCAGTAAATTTGGCGAGGCATTTCGGATTGCAGAAGTAATACGTCGTGCCGGCATACGCGGCGTGCAACGCGCCCGGCTTGATCTTCATTCCGCAGACGGGATCGGTGACAAGTTCATTGCCCTCATCCACCATCGGATGGTGGTGGTGAGTGTGATTGCCCGTGTTTTTTTGATCCATCGATTTCTCAAAACCAGCTGCGGATGCCGAGCGTCACGCGAAGGGCGTCGGTCTTTTCTCCGTCGGCGGCGGCGAGCGACGCCGTCTGTCCAAATCTTTTCTCGTAAGCCACACCTATATAGGGTGCGAATTTGCGGCTGATCTCATAGCGAAGGCGCAACCCTGCATCGAGGTCAGAAAATCCTGAGCCGGTGAGACGGCCAGGATCGCTTCTGCTGTAGAGATTAATCTCGGCCTCAGGCTGAAGAATAAGGCTCTGCGTGATGAGCAGATCATAGGAGCCTGTCAGCTTGGCGGCAAAATGGCCGCGGTCACTGGCATAGGCGGTTGCCGAGACGCGAAAGAAATAAGGCGCGAGACCTTCAACGCCAAGCGCGCCCCATCCGCGCCCCTTGCGGTCGTCCAGATCGTAGCGCAAGCCCGCCTGGAGATCGAAATAAGTCGAGATCGGCGTGTCGTACAGAAATTCATGTTGCCCATCGCCGACCTTTCCGTTTTGCACTTCACCTTCGCTCTTGATCCAGAGGCGATCGGAATCGGTGCCCGTCCAGATTTCGCCGTCCCAACGTAGAGCGCTATCGCGGCTGAGGCGGCCTTCGAATTGGTCCAAAATCGCATGGAACCACACATGTTGATCATCGACCGGCGCACCGAACGGAGCGGCTTCGCTTGGACCGCCCATATGATCGTGATCTTGAGCTGCAGCGGTCGATGCAAAGCCAAGAGCAATAGCGAGAGCGAGTAGGGTTGGGCGTGATGCTGGCGTCATGTGATGAGAACCGTGCGGAACATACCCATATCCATATGGAACATGAGATGGCAGTGGAACGCCCAGTAACCAGGCGTATCAGCGGTGAAGCGGAAAGCTACGCGCTCACCTGGTTTGACATTGATGGTGTGCTTGAGTGGAAGAGCGCCGTCCTGGCCGTTTTCGACTTCGAACAAGAAACCATGCAGATGGATCGGATGCTCCATCATAGTGTCATTGATCAGCACGAAACGGACGCGTTCGCCTTTTTTGATGCGGATGGGAGCGCTCTCAGAAAATTTCTTGCCATCGAACCCCCAGACCCAACGCTCCATATTACCGGTCAGATGGAATTCGATGTCGCGCATCACCTCATGCGCTGGCTCCGGTTTTAGGGCGCGGAGATCGGTGTAAACGAGGACGCGGCGGCCATTATCCTCAAGGCCGGTGCCCGGCTCACCAAGACGATCCGTCGGCATCGTGGCGACGTTATCGACGCTGGGCGTACCCATAAGATTTTGCGGATTGACGCCATCGGCATTGACACTCGCAGGTGAGGCCGCTGCGCCCAAGTGAGCCGCATGATCCATCATCGGCGCGCCGTGTGCGGCGTGGTCCATCGCTGCCGAAGCTGCGTGGGCGCTGTGATCCATGGCCAAGGCTGGTATATGCGCCGCATGGTCCATTGCCATTGTCATACCCGCAGCCATATGCGCGCTGTGGTCCACGGCGGGGGGCGCTGCTGACTCTCCGCCATGCATGTGGTTTTCGCCCATGCCCATATCTTTCATGGTGCGAAGGGGGCGGGGGTCCATGGGCGGTATCGCTGCGGACATTCCCATGCGCGGAGCTAAGGTGGCGCGCGCGAAGCCGCTACGATCTTGGGCCTGCGCAAAAATCGTAAAGGCCTGATCGCGAGGCTCGACAATCATGTCGTAGGTTTCGGCAACACCGATACGGAATTCACCGATCGTCACAGGCTCGACATCATTACCGTCAGCCGCAACAACAGACATGGGCAGACCCGGAATGCGCACATCGAACGTCGTCATTGCGGAGCTGTTGATAAAGCGCAGGCGAACTTTTTCACCGGGATTGAATAACGCCGTCCAATTTGCGGACGGAGGCTTGCCATTGATCAGGAACGTGTAGGTGGCACCGGTCACATCCATGATGTCGGTGGGGCTCATACGCATTTGGCCCCACATCAACCGGTCCTGCAGCGCCGCGTTGAATCCGATTTTCTTCGTGTCTTCCAAAAAGGTGCCGAGCGTGCGGCGCTGAAAATTGTAATAGTCACTTTGTTGCTTGAGATTGGAGACGATCATCATCGGATCTTCGTCGGTCCAATCGGAAAGCTCGATCACGTAATCGCGATTATAGGAGTAGGGTTCTTTCTCGCGCGGTTCGATCAGGAGAGCGCCGAATAAGCCCGTTTGCTCCTGCATCCCGCTATGGCTGTGATACCAATAAGTACCTGACTGCTTGATCGGGAAACGGTAGGTAAACGTCTCGCCCGGCATAATGCCGCGAAAGGTCAAACCCGGGACGCCGTCCATAGCATTCGGCAAAAGGATGCCGTGCCAGTGGATAGATGTGGGCTCGTCAAGATGGTTGGTGACATTAATCGTGACGTTGTCACCTTCGCGCATACGCAAAGTGGGCGCCGGCATCGAGCCGTTGACGACCGTTGCCATCCGCGGCTTGCCGGTGATGTTGACGGGCAAGGCACCCACCGTCAGATCGAAGCGGTCACCTGAGAGAACCGAAGTGCCCGCCTCGGATTGGCTAGCCGCAGCATAAGCGAGGCGACCGATCCCGGTGCTCGCCACTCCAGCGATAGCCAGCCCCTGCACGAATTCACGGCGGGTCGGGTACGAGAAAGGGTTCCACGGTCGGTTCATTTGGGAATCTCTTGGCGGACAAAGAGGTCGTGCTCGTAACTACGCATGACTTGGCGTCAGCCCTCTCTTGGTCTCAAAGCGGGTCAGGGAAAGGCAGGATACCCTGGGTGAGTATTTATTGCCCGGTCTCCGCGTCGCCCATGATCTGCGTCAATTTCTTCCTAGCGCGCCGGATGCGCATCTCGATGGCCTTTGGCGTGGTGTTGAGTTGTGCCGCCGCATCCTGCTGCGAGAGACCACTAACGGTCGTGAGGAGTAATGGCTCCTTATAGAAGGCCGGAAGCGCAGCGATGGCCCGGTCGAGCGCCATCAGACGCGCCGCCTCTTGGCGCTCTTGCTCCTGATCGAGAAGCACATCCGTCTCGCCTGAGATTTCCATGTCTTTCGGCGCTAGGAACCGGAAAAACCTGCGGCGCACGCTTTGGCGGCGCCCGTAGTCGCGGCATTTGTTCAAAGCAATGGCGCGTAGCCAAGTCGCAAATGATTTGTGGGAATCGAAACGTAAGAGCGCCAACCATGCCGAGACGAAGCTGTCCTGCACAACATCATAGGCATCGTCGTCATTGCCGACGGATCGCCTCACGAAGCGGAACAGAGGTCCCTTGTGACGTTCAACTAAGGTTTCGAATGCGAGCTTGTCGCCCCCTTGCGCACGCACAGCCAGATCGCTGTCGGATAGCGGCGTCTCATCACTCACGACGGGTCCGACGTGAGAGCCTTTGAGATTGCTTCATCAAAACGCTTGATCTGCTCTGGCGAGAGCACCGTGCGCATGGCGAGAACGTGCTTCACCGTTTCTTCTTGCAACATGCTTTCGGCCGCGTGGAACCGCTCAATGGCAGCGCGTGCCTTCGGCCCGTAATCGGGCTCGGCCGCAATGGCCGCTGCGAGATCACGGTTCGCCGCGCGCATTTCGTCTTCAAGCGTTTCACGCTTCGTCGCAAAGCTGGATTCGAGCGCTTCGATGCGGCTGTCTTGTTCAGCCGTCAATTGGAGTTCGTGGTGAAGCAGAGCGTCGAGACCGAGATTGGTTTGGGTCGTGCGCAGGCCATAATGTACGCCGGCCCACCCTCCGGCCGCCGCCGCGAGGGCGGTTAACAGGATGAGGCCAACGACCGAGCGTGTGAATGCCGGCACGTTTAGTATCCAGTCAAACGTGAGGCCGGCGAGAGACTCGAGGCAACGGACAGAACGCTTGGCACGCCGCGCTGGGGCATCGTCCGGGCAAGATGCGTACCAACCGCCACACTTGAAAAGAGGGCCACTGCCAACACCGCCGCCTGACAGGAAAGGATTGCGCGCCGGTTGCGATTGGCATCTAGCCGTTCGGCAACACCTCTCCAGATGTCCGCCTCGAGACCACTGAGGGCGCGCGCGCTTGCGGCGCGGTCCAGTTTCTGAATATCGTTATCGATCATATTTGTCCTTCCACGGTTCATCGGAAAATACGCGCAAGGTCGCGTCACCCCTCCCGGGAGGGGTAAGGAGCATGCCTGCGTATATATAGGGCGACACGGTAGATTCGTCGCGGCTGATGCAAAACCCAAGGAAAATCCGAATGTTGATCAAACCTGTCCGCCCCGTAATGGCTTCGCTTGGCGTTGCGGCGGCTCTGTTTTTATCGGCCACGGCGGCCGACGCTCATGCCAATCTGGTGAGTTCTGACCCCGCCAAGAACGGCACCATCGCTTCGCCCTCGAAGATCACTCTGCATTTCAGCGAAGCGCTCGAGATGAAGGTCTCGGGCCTCAAGCTGAGCGACATCGACGGCAAGCCCGTTCCGGTCAAGTTGGTAGACGCTCCTGACGCGAAGTCTCTTGCTGCGGCGCCAGCGAAGCCCCTCACGCCTGGACTTTACACCGTCACCTGGACATCGATGGGCGACGACGCTCACAAGATGACGGGGACGCTGTCTTTCACCGTGAAATGATGAATGTGAGATGACGGCTGCAGCTTTGGTCACGGGCCGTCTTCTTGAATTTGCCGGCATGTTGGTCCTGTTCGGATCGTCGGTTTTCTACGTCTATGGTTTTGCGGCGGGGGAACTGGAGAGGTTCGCCCGCCGTCACTTTTGGCCACCATTTGTTTTGCCCGCAGCGGCGGTCACCGGCATGGTGGGCGTCCTTATATGGGTGATGGCGCAGACAGCCTCGGTTTCCGACCAGGCAAGCGATGGCTTTAACCCTGTCGTTGTGTGGAGCATTTTGACCGAGGCGCGCTTCGGTCGCACCTCTCTGCTCCGCATCATCTTACTCGCCACCTGTCTGCTTCTTCTTGCAGCGTTCCGATTTTCGCGCGCGCAATGGCTTGGCGTTGCCGCATTGAGCGGCATCACGGTCGCAAGTCTGGCATGGACTGGCCACGGCACAAAAGATGAGGGCATGGCGGGACTCGCCCATTTGGCTGGCGATATTCTGCACCTGATCTCGGCGGCGGTCTGGCTGGGCGCGCTTGTCCCCTTGGGCGCGCTCGTCATTCAGGCCGTTCATAGTGATGAGAGCGGCGATGGCCGTGCGAGCTATGACGCGCTGCAGAGATTTTCAGCAATCGGGATCGGAGTAGTGGCCGTTCTGCTTGCCTCTGGCATCATCAACAGCGGCTTTCTTGTCGGGCTCAATTTCGGCGCGCTTTTGAACACGACCTATGGTTTTGCGCTCAGCGTCAAAATGGCTTTGTTCGGACTGATGTTGCTTCTCGCCGCCCATAATCGGTACCGGCTCACGCCGCAATTGGCGCAGAGCCTCGTTGAAAATCGGCGCGGCACTTTCGATGCGCTGCGGGATTTTCGTGCAAGTCTTTTTCTCGAATTGGCTCTCGCCCTTTTCGTGCTCGCGGCCGTTGCTTTCCTCGGCACGCTTGAGCCGCCGGTTTCTTGAGAAGAAAAACGCCGTTGCAACTGGCACGCTTATAATCCGTACCCGGACAGGTGCCTTGATTAAATCACGGACCTTCTTACATCAAGGGTATGGTATTTCTCCAGGAGCACTTCGATGAAAGCTGAAACGCACACCAAGATCGAAAACAATGCGCACGAAAGTCATGGATGCTGTGGTGGCGCCGCAAAGCAAGTGGCAAAAGAAACGCCGCAGGAGACGGGCTGCGGCTGCGGCGAAAAGAAGGCCCACTCCGCGCCTAAGGCCTCGTGTTGCGAGTAACTGCGGCGGATGAGAGAATCGACCGTACTGTTAAACTGACCGGGTGTCAGAACAACGATGTTGGACAGGGGACCATCGCTGTTGATCTCGTCGGCGGAAGCCGCCTGCTGGCGCTCTCTGTAGAACGGCTGACGGCGGAACCGTTGCCGCAAGGCTCGTCAAAAACGTCGCAGCTTCGGACGCTTTGGACGCCGCCGTGAAGATCGCCGGTTTGTCGGCCTTGAGGACCGAAAGCCATCCGGTGAGATATTGCGCGTGACCGGCGCGCGGTTCGGCGGTGATCCCAAGTTCGGAGTGTGATCTCAACTGATCGACGCAACACGTACCTTAGAAGGAGGACGTGGAGCGGTGACTATGAAGAAACCGTATTATCGTATTGGATTTACCGCCGGTCAGAGCGCGGAGCTCTGGGAACGTTGGAAAAAGGGCGAAGGCCTGAAGGCGATTGGCCGGGTTCTTGGCAAGCCGTCGTCCTGCATTTTCAGCCACCTCGCAGTCAGCGGCGGGGTAAGGCGGCCCTCTCGACGACGATCTCGGTTGGCGCTGACATTGGCGGAGCGCGACGAGATATCCCATAGCCTTGTGGCAGGCCGGTCGGTGCGTTCGATGGCCCTGGCGTTGGGGCGCGCGCCATCGACGGTTAGCCGGGAGATTGGCCGGCCCAAAAAAACGTAGAAAGAAACCGGGTGTGGGTGTGGCGATAAACAGACCCAGCCTGCAACTGCATCCTCATGCTGTGAATAATGGCTGCGTAACGCGAACGACCTCCCGATATGTTCCCCTATCGCCGGCGCAACCTCTACGCAGGATTGGCCGTTAACGGAGCGTCGGTTGCAGCTGTATGCGACTTTCGCTGGAACCAGCCCCTTCGTTGGTAAGTTGGACCAACCGGATGCGGCCCCCTTTTTGTTTCATGGAGAAGAGCAATGATGAACGGTAGCGAAGGGTGGGGCTGGGGAATGGGCTGGGGAATGGGTGGATTTGGAGGGATCGGCATCGTCCTGGCCACTCTGGTTGTCGTGGGAATTGCGGTCCTGGTGTTTCGTCGCTCAAATTCGTGACCCGCAATTCAGCACACAGTCATAGCCCGGGCGATGGGTTCGTTAATCCGCAATGGGAACCACACTGATCGTTGGTCAGTTAGCACTACTAATGACATACGCGCGCACCGGCGACGCTATAGGTTAGTCAGGAGCCCTTTTGGCTTACGCTCACACCCACGACGCAATACCCATGGCACCGCTTGCCCCGATCAAGGCGGGCGCCATCTACACTTGCCCGATGCACCCGCAAATCCGTCAGGCGGGGCCGGGCAATTGTCCGATCTGCGGCATGACATTGGAGCCGATCAAGGCGACAGGAGCTGTCGGCGAGAGCCACGAACTGGCTGACATGACACGGCGGTTCTGGATCGGGCTGGTTCTGGCCTTGCCGGTATTCGCCTTGGAAATGGGAGGCCATATCCCCGCTCTTGGCCTGCATGATCTGGTCCCGCCGCGCATCTCCATCTGGATTCAATTCGCTCTGTCCACGCCTGTCGTCTTGTGGGCGGGATGGCCATTCTTCCAACGCGCGTGGACGTCGGTGGTACACCGCAGTCTGAACTTGTTCAGCCTGATCGCTCTCGGAACGGCGGCACCGTCGATGCACTCAGGATGAAGCGCGCGTGAGGGCATGCTGACGCTCGCGAATCTCCGACGGCCAGGTGCTTTCGATATACGCAAGCACCGCCGCGATTTGCTCGTCGCTCAGCACAGCTTCAAACGGTGGCATATCGCTCTCATAGCCGGGCACGATTGCTGACAAACCCTTCTTCGTGATGACGATAAGCTGCTGGTCCGGATGGTGCCATGTGTGTCCCGCCGCATCATGCGGCGGAGCAGGAAGTCTTCCATTGGGTTTGCGAACCATCCAGTTCGGCTGACCTTCCAGATTCGCTCCATGGCAGGTTGCGCAGCGTTCCACGTAAATCCGGCGCCCGAGTGCGACCTGCGCCGGATTGTCGGGATTGATTTCGGGTGGCCGCGAAACGAGGCCAAACCTGAACAGCACAAAGCCCGCGGCAACCAAAGCACCAGCCGCAGCGAGCCATAGACAGGCACGCGTCCTCATCATGGATTTCGAAGAGCCCTAGACGTTCAAGAACACGCGACTCCGGCCCGCTCCCGGGACAATTTCATAAACCGAAATCGGCCCGGAACGCGGTCCCTCCATGCCAGGCAAACCCACGGGCATGCCCGGGATGGAGATGCCGATGATCTTCGGGCGCTCCGTAAGCAATTTGCGGATGGGCTCCATCGGAATATGGCCGATCACGACATAACCATCCATCTTAATGAGATGACATCCGTTGAGCTCCGGCGGTACTTGAGCTTGCCGGAACGCTGCGAGGAGATCTGGTGTCGGTATAATTTCGACTGAAAAGCCACTCTTCTTAAGATAATCCGCGTGGCCTTCGCAGCATGGGCACTGCGGATCCTTGTACAGGGCAACGCGCATCGGCTGCGCCACGGCGCGCAGCGGAACGAAGAGTGTCGAGGTCGCAAGAAGCAGGAGGGAGCGGCGATTAAAGGCGGTCATGGCACATTCCCTTGAAGACAATTGAATCCCGTATTTCCGGTCCCGGCGATCGGCACCATTTCCCCAGCCCGATTGGCGCGGACGATAGCACGGGCAACGAACCCCACGAAAAGGGGTTCATTTCCCCGTAAAATGGGCTGGGAATCGAGCCTTCGATGGCTGGCAGGTGCTGGAATCAGGGTTGAGACGAGTGACGTATTAGGGTCACGAACCCCCAAATTCGGCCTAAAACTTGAGTGGCTGGGCTGCTGCCAAAGCAGCCGTACGCCATGGGAGGTGGGAAGAATCGGTTTGAGACAGACGGAAGGCGGCAATCCTACCATTCAACCACCACCCTTGCGCTCTTCGGTGCTGGCCTCTTCAGCCTTGCCGTACTACGCCGCCGCAAGGCGAAGATTTAGCGAACACGGCTTCACAGATTTCGATGGGGCGAAAGCGATGCGCTCAACACGCGGCGAGAGTTTCCTTTAGAAGCTTATTTAGCAGGCGCCGTCGCAAGAATACTGTCAACGTTCCATATGCTATAAAGTTCTGACTGCGCCCCGGCGCTGAGGAGAAGAGTATGCGCGCCACCACGGAAAAGACCGTATTTTTTACTATTGCCGGTTTGGTATCGGCGGCAATTTTCGCATTGCCTGCATTGCCCGCATTGAGCGCGGAGAACGCCGCTCAGTTTCCGGATTTCTCCGGCATGTGGGGGCGCAACGCCTTCAATTTCGAGGCGCTGCCATCGGGCCCAGCCCCGCTGGTGAATCTGAAGCGCACGGCCGACGGCACGGGCGATGCCTTACAACTGGTCGGCGATTATAAGAATCCGATCCTGAAGCCGGAAGCGGCGGAAAGGGTCAGGCAGTATGGCGAGATTTCGAAATTAGGACGGGACTATCCGGACCCGTCTAACTCTTGCGGACCTTGGGCCCCGCCCTTCACCTTCGCAATGGAGCTCGGGATGCAGATGCTGCCGAAGAAGGACGGGATCACGATCCTCTATGCCCAGGACGATCAAGTACGGCATGTGCGCATGAACGCTTCGCACCCCGCCCGTGTGACACCGTCGGCGATGGGCGATTCCGTCGGGCATTACGAAGGCGACACGCTGGTGATCGACACCATCGGCATCAAGACCGGAGTGCTCGGGCTGGTCGACCGCTACGGCTCATCGCGCAGCGACGAGTTCCATCTGGTCGAGCGCTACCGGCTTATCGACGGCGCAGCAGCCAAGGAAGCACAAGAGCGGCATGAGAAAGTGGACGGCCGCGTTGGGGGACGCCCAGGCGCAGTGGCCATCATCCCCGATACCACCATCAAAGGGTTGCAGCTTCAATTCACCGTGGAAGACCCGAAAACCTTCACGACGCCCTGGTCGGCCAACGTGACCTACCGACGCAGCAGTGAGGAATGGCAGGAACAGGTCTGCGCCGAGGACAATGGCAATTACTTGAACGAAAACTCGCATCCTATCCCGCAGGCGGCCAAGCCCGATTTCTGAGCACTAAGAACAATAGAACGATGGCCAGGTTTTCCGCGGCCCGCATCGCCAGAGGTCTCGTCCGCGCGGGCGCGGTTCTCTGGCCGGTGCTTGCCGGGGGCGCTACGGGAGCGAGCGGGCGAATTCTCGACCTGTCCGCGGACGCCAACACCGACTGGGTTGAGGCAGGTAGGAAAGAAGAGCTATGGCCGCATCTTGGTGACGCCGTGAAGGATCAAGCGGCGACTGTTTTGGATTTGCGCAGCATCCGTCCCCGTACTGAGAGAATCAAAATGCGCAGCAAATTCAACCCCACGGTTGGACGCCAGGAGCTCCCACTCATCCACGAGAACCTCCAAAAGTACGGATTTCTCAAGCTGAATAACGCTGCCAAATCAGTGACTTAAAAATCCGTACCGTTTTCCCGCAGTCATGAGCTTTGGAGAATAAGGGGCGGAGAGAGACGAATTTCGGCTCCGGCGCGGTTCACTCGGTCAACAGCTTTTGCGAAAAACCCGCGCGGATATTGGGGGTTTCACCGGCCAAGAGCGCTGCGGAGAAAGTTGTCGCGAGTAGTGGTGGCGG
>CANJBZ010000058.1 GCA_947473475.1 Alphaproteobacteria bacterium | reverse complement strand
TCGATGTCGGCTCATCACATCCTGGGGCTGGAGCAGGTCCCAAGGGTTCGGCTGTTCGCCGATTAAAGTGGTACGTGAGCTGGGTTTAGAACGTCGTGAGACAGTTCGGTCCCTATCTGCCGTGGGTGTTCGAGACTTGAGAGGATTTTTTCCTAGTACGAGAGGACCGGAAAGAACGCACCTCTGGTGGACCGGTTGTCGCGCCAGCGGCACAGCCGGGTAGCTAAGTGCGGAAGGGATAACCGCTGAAAGCATCTAAGCGGGAAACCCACCTCAAAACCAGGTCTCGCCGAGAGCCGTGGAAGACTACCACGTTGATAGGCTGGGTGTGTAAGCGCAGCAATGCGTTGAGCTTACCAGTCCTAATCGCTCGATTGGCTTGAACGCTCATGCATAAAATTGTTCCATGCCTGGTGACGAACCCAGGATCGGACGCAACTATTGGGTCAGAGATATTCAAATCCGTTTTTTGTCGGCTAGGTGGTCTTAGCGAGGGAATTCCACCCGATCCCATTCCGAACTCGGCCGTTAAAGCCCTCAGCGCCTATGGTACTGCGTCTTAAGACGCGGGAGAGTCGGTCGCCGCCTAGCCTACAAAAAACGGACACATAATCCCGCCATCACACCAAACAAAAAGCCCCGCACGAGTCCATCGTGCGGGGCTTTTTGTTTGCCTTCAAGCCTCCGCTCGCGAAGACTCCGTCGTGGGCCGCCATACGTCGGACCGCAATTCGTTTGCGCATGAACACAAAAGTCGTGGTTTGGAGACGTGCGGCGCTCTAATTTGCGGTCGTTGTCAAAAGGGCGCGTGGCAGCGCCTTCGGGGAAGGGAAGCATGATGCTTAGATACGGGCTCAAGAAGCGAATTGCGGCGGGAGTTCTGCTTTTTGCCGCGCAGAGCGCAAGTGCGGCTGATAACGTCGGCCTTCTCAAGGGGCTTGTGAAAGATTCTTCCGGGAAGCCTGTCGCCGGCGCCTTCGTCAAATTGCGCAATAACGAGCGCCATTTCACCTTCATGGTTGTCAGCAAGGAAGGTGGGGCTTTCGAAGCCAAAGATCTTCCTGCCGGTTCGTACACGGCGGAAGCTGTTGGCACAGATACGCAAAGCAAGATCTCAACGCCGATCGTCCTTAAGAGCGGCAGCCCTGCCGCCATCAATTTGGCGCTTGCCGACAAGCGTGGGCCCGCATTACCGCCCGCTTGGCCAGATCATTTGCCAAGCGCGCAAACGCCCAAGGCCGACGCCGTCAAACTTCCCGACGGAGAAGGCAAAGCGCTGGTGCAGGAGAAATGCACCGTCTGTCACGACTCAGTGCGGATCGTGACAACGCGAACGAGTGCGGGAGAATGGGAGCATCTCATCTGGTCGATGCGGCAGTACATGGTTGCCCTCAACCAGACCGATCTCACCGATGCACAAGCGGCGGCGATCCAAGGCTATCTGGCCCAGAACTTCCCGAGTGTGGTGCCCTACAACGAAAACAATCGGTTGCCGCGCGCACTACCCGAAGGGAATGCGCGTAATTACCGCGTCGTGACGTTCAAGCTCGAACCGGAATTTGCGGAGCCGCACGACATTGCCGTCGATCCCACGGGTATTGCATGGGCCGCCAAACGCGGCGGGCAAGCGTTGGCCGGCGGAAAACTCATCCGGTTCGATCCGCACACGCTCGAGATTTCAGAAATCGATGCGCCACCGGGAAGCGCGCCGCCGTCTCGCCGCCGTTTGGGAAATCCGCAGATTGCGCCTGATGGTGTTCTATGGACCTCGGATTCGCCGAACAAGCGCTGGCTGAGTTTCGATACGAAGACACACAAATTCATCAACTACTTCCTGCCCGAGGGGAAAATCGCCAACAGCAACGCCCTGGCGATAAATCGCAGCAACGGCATGATTTGGGCGGGCGATGAGCGCAACAGCATTTATGCGCTCGACACGAAGACCGGCCAATGGAGCTTCTATCGCGCGCCTACCGCAGGTTCGGGTGCTTATGGCATAGCGCTCGATGGCAACGGAGAACCTTGGTTCGCGGAAGACAAGATCGACAAGATTGGTCATCTCGATCTTAAGACCGGCAAGATCGAAGAACTGCCCATCAAAGTTGAGGGGAGCGAAATCGTCCTGCCGCGGCGCATGAATTCCGATGCTGAGGGGAATATTTGGGTAGGCCTGTGGCAAGCCGGCAAGCTTATGAAGATCGACTACAAGACCAGGAAGATGACAATTTTCACGCCGCCAACCAAGGATGCCGGGTGCTATTCGGTCACTGTCGATAAGAAGAACAACATCATCTGGGTCAGCGAACAGACCGCCGACAAAATAGCTCGCTTCGATCCCAAGACGAATAGCTGGATGGAATTCGCTCTGCCGGATTCGCAGAGCGATCCGCGGCGCATCGAGTTGGATCCAACCGATCCCAATCGCGTGTTCTTTAGCGGCAACAGCGCCAATCTCATCGGTTTCATCGAATACATGCCTGCCGCAAACGCGCGCAACTGAACATTTGGGTTCGACGACTTGAAAAAAAGCCCCGCACGGTTTCTCGTGCGGGGCTTTTTTGTTTCGGTCGGTAGCTCGTTCAGAGCCAGGGCATCAGCGAGGCGTGGATCACGTTCGGGACGCCTTCGTTGCCGACGGAACGAATGGCGAGGTCGACATCCTTCAGTCCGAAGCGGTGGGTCGTTATCAGCTCCAACGGAAATCGTCCGGACGCGAGCTGCTCCAAGGCAAGCTCGCAGGCGCGGTAGCTGTGGCCTCGGGCGCTTTTCATAGTGATGAACTTTACCGTGAATTTCTCCAACGGGAAGTTCGGGAATTCCGCCATTTCGCCCTGCACGACGATGGTGCCGCCTTTCTTCTTCAGCGCGGAAATGCCGAGAAGGATCGGGATGGTGCCGGCGCCTGCGGTGCAATCGAGCGCGACATCGACACCATGACCGCCAGTTATTTCCATAATACGGCCGAGCGGGTCTTCCTCATTCACGTTGATGACGTAATCGGCGCCAAGCTTTTTCGCGACTTCCATCCGGGCTTTGTCTTTGGATGTCCCCGTCACGATGATCAGCTTTGCACCGGCCTGCTTGCAGATAACCGTCTGCGATAACCCTTGCTGGCCCGGCCCCTGAATGAGCACGGTGGAATTGTAGCCGACGCCCCCGTCGAACAGCGACCATTCGACGCCATTGGCCATGGGCGTCACGAGCCCCGCCAGTTCAGGCGACACACCCTTCGGCACGCGATGGACAACCGAATTCCACGGCAGATAAACGTACTGCGCGAAGCCGCCCCAAAGATGCGGCGCCTTCTCGGACGATGTATAGCCGTAGCGGATGGCATCGGGATTGGTGCGCCAATTGGTGTTTTCACAGTGGCGGAATTGGCCGGCGTTGCACCATTCGCATTTGCCGCAGCTGACATAGTGCTCGACAAAAACCAGATCGCCTTCCTTAAAACCTTTGCGCGCGGTGAACTCGCGCCCGGCTTTCGCGATGATGCCGATATTTTCGTGGCCCATGATGACGGGCGCATTGGACGGCGGGTGCTTATACAGCTTCACGTCCGTGCCGCAGATGCCGCCGACTTCCATCTTCATCAACGCGGCATCCGGCGGAATGTCCGGCATCGGGTATTCGCGCATTTCTATTTTGCTGGGTCCGGTGCGGACCGCCGCCAAAACCATCTCGGTCATTATTCAGTCCCTCCCAAAAGATAATGTCTGCGTGGTAGGCGAAATGGACACGGCGCGCCAGACGGTTTTCAGCATCGGCGCGGTACGAACCTGGCTCAAAAGTCGGGCGTTTCCGCCTGCGGAATCGCGGCATCGCGCCCGGCGTAATATTCGTGCGGATTTTCCGAACAGACGGCTTCCGGCCAGACGCCGGTCACAGGCCGGTATGTCACGCGGCCAGACCAGGGCGTGGCGAACATTTGCGGATCGTCGACGGTGAAATCCACTTGCAGGCCCGGCTTGCTTGTATCGGCATCGATGATGCCGCGGGCAAAAGCAGGCGCCGGCGTGGGCTGCGCGCCATTGGTCTTTTGCGCCTCGGCGGCCAGCTTTCCGTCGATCAGGCGGTAGCGTTCGACGACATGCAGCGCCTCGCTGTGGGGCGTGCCAAAGCCGTCGACCGTGGACAGGGGCGACACTTTGATGCCCGTGGTGTCGATGACCAGCGTGTCGCCTTCGTAATGGCCGATGGAATCGCCGGTCCAGCTCGGGGTCACATTCTTTGGATGGGGCACGTTCAGGTGTACGCGGCGCACCGTGTTGTAGAGCAGATAAAACAGCTTCACCTCGCTTGGCTGCTGAACAATCAGGACGCCATAGTGCATCCCGAGCACGAAAGGCGGCGGCTCGGGAAAGCATGTGCTGTGTAGGTCGGGCTGCACGATCCCCTGCACCGACAATTCGCTGTTGCGCCGGACCGCGTCTGCGGCGGGCGACTTCAGAACAGGATTGCTGGGATCGCCGAACCAGGACTGAACGATGCCGCAGCACGGCGATTGCGGTACGAACGTGCCATCGCCGCGGGGCTCCGCCCGGATTACGGGGCCAGGCCCCGATCCCGGCGGCTCAAAAAACAGCATGTCGCGGCCCCATTGCCCCGAAAGATCGGGAATAGGCGCTGCTTCGCCCGCTGAGTTTCCAAACGCGATCACAACCAAGAGCGGAAGCAAGCGACGGATCATAGGCGGTCACAACCCTGCGGTGGGTGTCGGGAAGCTTTTTGCTAGGTCTGAGTGTGGCGCGGAAGGACCCTGAAAGCCAGAATAGACAAACCAAAGTGGGGAAGTGCGGACCGGCTGGGCTTTCGCTGATATATAGCCAAGCACGTCCGATCCGGCGAACGAGGGTATGACATGAGACAGAGGCTTGCCGTCTGCATCGCGCTGGCGTTTTTGAGCGTTTCGCTGCCTGCGTCCGCGAAAACCATTCTCTTTGTCGGAAACAGCTTCACCTATGGCGAGCTTTCGCCGGTGATGCGCTTCCGGTCGCAGACCGTAACCGATCTCAATGGCGGAGGCGTTGGCGGCGTGCCGGCGCTGTTCAAGGCGTTCGCAACCCAAGCGGGGCTCGATTACGACGTCTCGCTGGAGACCGTTCCGGGTGTCGGGCTCGATTATCACTTCGCCAACAAGCGGGCTCTGCTCGACCGCAAATGGGATGAGACCGTGCTTCAGAGTTTCAGCACGCTGGATGCGGCGCGTCCCGGCGATCCCGCGCTTCTGACCAAATTCACCGATGCGTTTTCCGGCATGTTCCGGAAACAGAATCCGAATGTGAGGATTTTTCTCACCGCGACCTGGAGCCGGGCAGACCTGACGTATCAAGGCGGTGCGCCGTGGTCCGGAAAACCTGTTCAGCAAATGGGCAAAGACATTGCAGCCGGATATCGCGTGGCCGCACAGAAGGTGCCGGCGGTGGCCGCCGTCGTTCCGGTCGGCCTTGCTTGGAATCGCGCCATAGACAGCGGCCTTGCGGACCCCAATCCGTATGACGGAATTGCGCCCGGCAAGATCGATTTATGGGCGAGCGACAATTATCACGCCAGCACCTACGGCTATTATCTTGAGGCGCTACTGGTGTTCGGCCGTGTCACGGGCCGCGACCCGCTGAGCGTGGGCGACAAGGAAAGTTCGATCCGCGAACTGTCCTTGGACCCGGCGATCATCCGCAAACTCGAACAAATCGCCCATGACGAGCTGGCGGCGCCATAAGCCCGTTCAGATGGCGCCGAGATAGCCGGTCAAGCGTCCCGTTACGACAACGGCGCACCAGACAATAAGCGTCGCCGCCACATAGCCGGTCGCGCGTGGTGGCGCATCGCCTGCGGCTTCTCGCGCGACCATCTTTGACAGGTTCGCGGTCATCACGATGCCCACAACGATCAGTGCGAGCTTCAGCAGGAACGCGCCGTCGGCGGTATATTGAACCGGCTTTGTCAGCCACAGCACCAAACCGCTTGCCACTTGCAGGATCAATCCGGCCCAGACAACCGGAAAGAAGCGACGCAAGGCGCTATACGGAATCAGCTCGAACAGTCCAAAAAGCCGCAGAGTAATGACGAAGATAAAGCCGACGACGGTCGCGGTGCCGAGCGCGTGCAAAGTGAGCGCAAGCGGCCAGCCCCACAGCTCGCTTCGGATCAGCTGAGACAATTGTGAGCTAGCCAAAGTTTCCAGCACGGTCGTTTCCTTCATCTGAGCGCGCGGGCGGTTATCGCCCGGAGCGCCGCGCCGCTGTGTTGAACCGGTACGCCGCCCAAACAACAACGCCGAGCACGCAGGCATTGAGGGCGACAACCACAAGAACGATCTGAAATTCCATGGCGTGGGTTTCCGTCAGAGATAGGGCAACATCCGCCCACAGACGATTACGCCCGCCCAGGCAAGCAGCACCGTAGCGGCGATCCATTTTGCGCCGCGCGGCGCGTTATCGCCCGCCTGCACATTCCACATCCGGTCGGACGCCGAAAAATACAACACGGCAATAGCGCCGACCGCTATCAGCGCGATTTTCGGTGCGAAGGCCGCATCGCTCACCACATAATGGTAGCTGTCGGAAAGCATCATGAGCATGCCGCTGACCACGTTCATCAGTACGCCCAGGAAACCCAGCACGAGAATCCGGTGAACGGCGGCGAAGGACAGCGATTTCCAAAAGCCCAGAACGCGCAGCATGACGGCGGCTGCCGCTCCGAAAATCAGGCAGTAGCCGAAGAAGTGGACCGTCTGCCACGGCACGAACCAGATCATCTCCTTCATGGACGTCTCCAGTGTCATGGAGATGCCGGCATCTGCATTCGTGGGCAGTATGTCGGCGGCGGTGCGTATCTCGGGATGATTGATCAGACCGCCGCGATGGCCTGTCTCCGCCATCAGTCCAAATGTCACGACCGCGAACAGTAAAACGAGATTGAGCGAACGGCCGGACAAATTTCCCGTGGAGCGGGAACGCCACAGCTCGATCCACGCCGCCGCGCCGGTGAAGGCCATTCCGCACAGGGTCCACAGCGCCATGTCGCGGTGGGAATTGATCACCGCTTTGGAAATCCCGGCGATTCCCGGCTGGGTCAGCGCCCACATCGCGGCCGTGCCGGCGACATAGGTCGGCACGCCCATGACGCAGCAGATCACGAACAAGATAAGGCTGCCGCGCTTCATGCCGTTATTGTTCGTAAGCAGCGCGGTTATGAAAAAAGCCAGCGCAAAAACAAAACCCGCCGTCGGAATGTGGTTCAGGATCACATGCGCATGCGACCAGGCTTGGGGCGTCGAAATATCCGGAATGGCTGCGCTCAACGCGAATTCGCTGTGATTGATGGACAGGCCAAATTCGCTCGCGGCAGCGCTTAAAACCAAGGCCGCGATGGAAAGCGGCAGCACAATTGAAGGCCGATCGCTTGCGGGGCCACGCATCTGCCGGGCACGCCAAAACGCGATGCCGGTGAAGAGGCCGGAAATCAGCAGAACGGCCAATGCGGCGAGGCCCCACGCATAATGTGTGGCGATCACATCCTTGGAAAAACGGGTGTTGCTTGCCGCGTCCGCCATGGCGCCGGCGCCGCTGACATATATCGGAATGGCAGACAGACCGAGCAGTGCAAACACGGCAAGGCAAGCTTTGCGCGTCGCGGCGTTGTTGGTGCGAAGTCCCGCAATGTAGAAGCCGATGCCGATGGCAAAGCCGATGAAGGGAAATACGCCTATCAAGATGTGCAGATGCGACCAGGACTGCGGAATGATATGCATTCAATTCTCCCCACCTGCGCCATGCGCAGCCGCGCAACGGATATGCAGCGCCCCCTTATATTGAAGGCGTCTCGTATGCGTTGGGTGGCCCCCCACCGGCGCAACCATAGCACGCCTCCCGCTTGCGCCTGCAACGTCAGACGGCTTCGGAGCCCGTCGCGGTGAGGGCTACGGACAATCCGTCGCGGCGCGTTACGAAGGCGCGCGCTCCCGCGTAGCCGGCGAGCAGCCTCGGTGCCGCAGCTTCGCCGGCGGCGTAAATGGCGGTCGCCAAACCGTCGGCAATGGTCGCCCGGGGCGCGATGACCGCGACCTGCAAAAGACGGTTGGCGCTGGCACCCGTTCGCGGATCGAAAATGTGGTGGAAGCGGCCCGTCGGCTCGAACGGGGTGCCGTAACCGCCGGAGACTGCAAGCGCCATATTCTCCAACTCCACAGTTCTTTCGTGCGTCCGGCCAATGCCGACCCGCCACGGCCGTCCGTCGGGATGGCGGCCAAGGGTGCGGAATTCGCCCAGATCGACCACCGCGCTTTCCAATCCTTCATTGCGCAGCAGATCGGCCACCGCATCGGTGATGGCGCCCTGGGCGATGCTATTGAGCGTGATGGCCATGTCTTCGCGTGCAAAGGCGATTTGCGCCGGGCCCGTATCGATGCGGCGATAATCGACGAGTTGGAGGGCCACGTCATGGGCGCGCGCGGCGATGTCGGGCTGAAGCGCCCTGCGCGTCCAGAAATGCGCCTCATAAAGCCGCCACAAGGGCTGAACCGAGATGTCGAACGCGCCATTGCTGAGGTCGCTCAACCGGCGGCTCTCGTCGATTACAGCATGCAATTGGGGCGAAGCTTTGGTCAGCCTGCCGTCCGCGTTGAGGCGAACAATCTCGCTATCGCTGCGGTAGAGGCTGAAGATTTTCTCCAGCCTTTGGATTTCGAGCCGCGCTTTCAGGATGAGTGTTTGGGCGAATGTTGCATCGGGGTGCCATATGCTCAGCTCCGACAGCGCACCCAAAACCTCGCCACGCCAGACATGTTCTTTGGTCAGGGGTGCCAAGGCGCGAACGCCGCCCATCAGCAGCGGTACGCCGGCAGCGGCGGCGGCAATGCGCAACACGCGGCGCCGGTTCGGATTCGATGTGCTGGTTGGTGCGCTGGGCTCAGACATTTCGCACCGCTGGTTTCACGTCCGTTCGCAGCTTTGCCGCACGGGCTAAGGGCGGACAGCGTTTGTCGTCGTAATACTCGACTTGGCAGTCAAGACACTGGAAGCATTCGGAGGTGACAATTTTGCCCGTGGGAAGAATGGCGCGCACGGGACAGGCGCGTTCGCAGAGCCGGCACGGACTGCCGCATTCTGGACGCCGCTTGAGGAGATTGAGAATGTGCAGGCGATCGAGCGTCGCGAGCACGCCACCAAGCGGACAAAGAAAGCGGCAATACGCCCGTTCCGAAAACAGGCCGATGCTCAGTAACGCACCGGCATAGAGGGCATAAGGCCAAGCGCGTGTGAATTTCGCGGTTATGGTGGTCTTGAAGGGCTCAATTTCCAACGTCGCGCCTGACGGATCGGCGCCCGTCAATACCAGCATCAGCAACACCGCTGCGGCAATGTATTTGCCCATCCACAGCCGTTGCTCAAGCGCAGGTCGAGGATTCCATTGTGGAATACGCAGTGCGTGGGATGCCCGAGCGAGCAGCTCTTGCAACGCGCCGAACGGACATAGCCAGCCGCAGAAAACGCCGCGGCCGATCAGCAGAACGGACACAAAGGCGTAGGCAGCAAGGATCACGATCAGCGGTTCGGCCAGATAGAAACCGACGTCGAAGTGTTGGAACGGGGCGCGGAGATAGGTGATGACGTGGACGATGGAGAGCTGTGCACCTGCGATCCATCCCAGCCACACCAGGACGATCGCGAGAAAGCCATTGCGGACCACCCGGTGGGCAGTGCGAAAGCGTGCCAGCCGGGACTGAAATGCAAAGATGAGCGTGAGCGCGGAGAGCAACACCACGAGCAGTGCGACATTTGCCCGCGATGCGCTCCATGCTTCCACCCATGCGGGCGGCGGCTGCGGCAATTCGAGATCGATATCCTCCTCGGATATCGTGACGCCGGGCAGCGGCTCTGTCGTAGTCGTCGCGGCAGGCGGCGCTGGTGTCGCAGCGATCTTCCGCAGGTCGGGCACTTTGTAATCGACACCGAACGGTATCGACACGGGCGGCGTGCCGGGGCCGTTGACCAAAATCTCCACCCGCCACGGCTTTGCCGGATCGAAGCCGGAGTTCGGCCGAAGCGCGAAAAGTCCGGCAAGCTCCTGTCCCGCGACAGGGACCGCATAGATGTAATCGTCCTGCCGAAAGGTGAATGTGTTGCCGCCTTGCACGATGCGCAGCCGGTCGAAGCGATTGCCTTCCGCGGCTTGCACATATTTCGTGCCGAAGAAATTGTACGGGCCGTTGGCGGCGACGTAGATCAACTCCGTGCCCGGCGGCAGACGGCTCTTGTCGTCCTCCAGCGTAACCAAGCCGAGCAGATGCGCGCCGATTTCGGCGGGCGTCGCCAGGCCGGTTGTGAATTCGATGTAGAGATCGTCGTCCTTGCCGAGCGGCCAATCGAGCTTGGCGTTGGACCGGCCGCTTTCTCTCAACGCGCTGGCAACGTCGCCCGACGTGATCCGCCGTTTGACCAGCGAACCGTCGGCAAGAAGTTCGGCAACGGACTTGGCTCTGAACGCACCGGCGCCGGGCGGCGGAAGCGTCGAAGACTCGGCAGATGCGTTGGACGCTGCGCGCGAAATCCGTGGACGCAACACGAGACTGGCAGAGACGAGGAGGGCGGTGCGCATGGCACGCGCGCTCACGGTTGAGTCGGCCACATAATCCGGCGGCAGCGGGTCGGAACCGCCGCGCAACGGCCGTCCGGCTTGACGACCGAGAAAGGTGTTCAGCTCCTGCTCGCGATCCGGGTCGTGCAGGATGTGGGGCTCGGCGTGAAAGATGACCTTCGCCCCGGTCAGGCGGCCGGAAACATCGATGCCTCCGATAATATCGAACGGCGTCGAGGCATAACCGGGCGCAGCAACGACATCCAGGGTCGAGAAAATATAAGCGGCAATCTTGCCGTTCTTGTAGACGGCAATCGCGGGCGGCGAACCTTCCTCGGGTCCAAGCCGCTCCGCACCCGCCGGATAGACGGACGCCAACACCTGCGGCGTCAGCCTTTCCTGGAGTTTGCCTTTTTCAGCATGGGCGGAGGAGGCGAAGACGAACGCCGCCAACGCAACAAGCGCGTACCGCACCCAGCCGCAAAAGAGAGGAATCCGCATCCAGACGCTGCGCCGCAAATCATCGCAGACAAGACTGTATCAGGATCGGGCGCGATACATCAGAAGAGTGCGCTGGCGAACAGGTCTTCGTCGCTGTCCGAAGGCTTAACCTCGTCCTCAACCTGGTCCATGCTACCGCCGACGGCATTGCGATGCACGTCCCGTTCGCGGCTCATGCTGTAGGATTTGAAGATCGTCTCCAGCGTGGCCTCGATGGCGGAAACGCGCTCTGTTTCGGCGACCCGGCTTCCGGCAAGCTCAGCCAATTCCGCACAGGCTTCGTCGAGCAGGGCGCAAAGGTCGGCGTGGAAGTTGGAATAGGCGCCCAGGTTTTCGATCGCCTCGGCCACCTTCATGCTTTCGGTGTTCACCGCAACGAGATTGGTCTCGGCCGTGTCGCCGGCTGCGCGAATGCTTTTGACTGCGCCATCCAGCCGCGCGCCCTTGGCGCCGCTGGGCTCGCTGGCGGCCATTTGTGCGGCCAAGCCAGCAAGCTCATCCAAATTGGTGACGGTATTGTCGCTGACGATTTCCAGCGCGTCCGATGTGGTCCGCAATTCCACCGCGATGACGTTCATCGGAAGGCCGGCCGTGCCCATGTGGCAGCAGCGGATGCTGGTGTTCAGCGACATATAGAGAATGTCGGTTTTCACGGTGCGGATCGCTTCCACGTCGCCTAACAGAGCTTCCGCCGTTCCGGCTGCCGAGCGGCCCGTCGCTTCGGCGTTATCGTTGACCTCGCTGACTTGAGCGACGATTTTCCGCACCTCGCCGACGCTGTTCTCCAGATTGCGGAGGAAGTCGGATGTCTGGCCCTCGCTGAACATCGATTTCAAGCGCAGCACATCGCGCGCGTCGTCGCTGAGTCCCAGAAGTTTCTCGCTCACGCGGCTGGCTTCTGTGGTGAATTGGTCGGTGAGGTCCGTCAACTGCGCCAACGCAAGATGGTGAACGAGATTGTCGCGCAACACCCGGGCGCCGGGTTCGAGAGGCGGCTCGTCGGAGCCGGCGATCAACTCAAAGCCGGATTGGATATGTTCGATTCTCTGGCGTGTCGTATCGCCGATCTGCAGCGCGATCAGCGCCTGACCCACTTTTGCGTGGATGCCGGACGCCAGACAGGAAATCTCCGCGGCAAGCCGGCTGACACTTTGGCCGTGTTCGCGGATGGTCGTGGTGTAAATGGCGGAGACAAAATGTGCCGGATGGCGGCGTGATTGTGTACCAGTCTGGTTAAGAGAAAAGGGCTTTGAAGCCCCGGGTTGGTGTTGTGTCATCGCGGGCTGTGAGGCGCGCGTAGCGGAGCGAAGCGCGGGTCACAG
>CANJBZ010000057.1 GCA_947473475.1 Alphaproteobacteria bacterium | reverse complement strand
TCAAAGCGTTGGCCCGAAAGGCTGGTACCAGAACTGCCGAGGCAACCTGGCAGCACATCGGAACGCTGATCGACGGCTTTTCCCCAACAGAATGCGCTAACTACATCGCAAATTCCGGGTACGCTTCCACCTAACTCAAACGTGCTCTAGGCGCATTTGGCGGAGATGAGGTCCTGCACGTTCATGTGCCCCCTGCGATCTTTACAGGCGTCGGCATTGTGCGGCTGAGGGCAAGCACAAGTATGGCGGACATCGTTAGAGCGCCCGCTGCTACTTCGCTTTTAGCAAGGCAACCTTTTCAGCACCGGCGATAAACCCGTTCTCGAAATGTGTGGCGAGGGCAGGTTCCAAGACGATGGCGAGGATACTGCGTTTTGGCACCTTGTGATTCATTTCCTCGAAAGTGATCATTTCGGGCCAACGATTTTGCTGAATAAGAAAACGGCGCAAGCGCTTAACTATGCGCGCAACATTATCGTCCATCCCTAAAAGGGTTCCGAAAAACTCGAAATACACGGTGAGCAGAAAGATTCCATATACCCGACAAAATTCACCGGAATACCGATCCATATTGGTTGTCGAAAATCTACACTCACCTTCATTCCCCCATCCTGTGCGGAGCAAGGCCCGGGTGCTAAAATGCACCATGCCTGATGTAAGGCGATACACGTATTCATAAAGGACACTCAGTGTGTCGGGACCGATCTTGCGGGCGATTTCGGATGTTGGTGGCAGTCCCCCGTCCTTATTTTTGGGCCAGCCGAGTGCCTTCCAAACCTGGACGAGTTCGTCCTTTGTTTTCGCTAACAAATCGGGCTTGTGCCAACCGTTCATAACAGGTTGCCCCACCCGAAAGGTGGCGAAGAATGGCACTTGCCTGCGCATTGCTTTCTCGGTGTCTAAAATCATCGTGCCCCGGAGAATTTTCTCTTGTTCATCGACCGTAAGACCAGCGATGAATTTCAACACAATGAGGTCTTCACAGACGCTGCGCAGCCCAGCCATGCAATGGAACGCATAGTCGTTCCGCATCCGACCGAAAGACAATTCAACAAATTCAAATGCCTTGGTTAAAGCCGCTTTGATGCAGCTTGTAAGAAGAGGATCATCCATCCTCCCAGCGCGGACTTTGTCAATGAAGGGTCTTAGCGCGACTAGATTACGTTTCGCCGGCGCAGCAGAAGGAACCTTACTCGCTGTGTTTTTTTGTTTACGAGTTTTGGCTGGCAATGCGTGTCTACCTCTGCTTGGAAGATAGTAAGATCGGGGTCAAAGTAAGATCATTCCATAAGCGTGAATCGCACAGCATTATTCCGCGGCCGCCTCATTTACCCAACTGTGATAGGCGCTCACATTGGTATACGGTCTGACCGTTGTTGCTCCGTTGCAAAATGTATAATGGCTCATCCGGCACGAAATAGACGCGGTGAAAGTGGATTTCTTCTCCTCCTGAAGAAGCAGAGCATCCGCTATTTGTTCGGCTCCGATAATGTCAGCAGCGTTCTTGCGGTGCCTTTGAACGCGCCCGCGTATTCGGCGATCTGGTCGATGGTTTTCGCGCTCGGCGGCGTGAGGATCGGGGACAGAGTAAGATCATTTGCCTCTTGTCTTGAGCTGTTTTCGGCGTCGATCCAGAGGGCAAGGCGCGACGCGGCGCTTCAATTCGGCGGCGGTCTTTTTCGATCTTTACCATGGAGAACCAGCGCATACCGTTGAACACGCGATATGCCCTGGCCTCTGCTGGTCAAAGTACCGCCCAAAGAAGGCTAGACTCGGATGATTTGGCCCTTGAGGGAGTAAAGGATCGCGGTGACATCTTTCACAGCGTCTTCGCCAATCTGGTTTCTCATCAGCGCTTCCAATATGTCATCCATCGCGGCCATGTATTCCTGTTCGCTAATGTTCATACCCTTATGGGCCGTGATCATGTCCTTCCCCGTGTAGGATTCTGATCCACCCGCGCCGGCGGAGAAAAATTCCCGCGCCATCTGCTTCGCGCGTTCTATATCTTTAATGTTCTCAAACCTCGTCTTGATAACCGGGTTTCTCAGATGAGCCGCCATCGCGTCATCCACTATCTGCGCTATGCCCTTTGCGCCCCCCAACCGATCGTACAAAGAAATACCAGGCATCCGAATCCTCCCTTGATCTAACCAGCCCGACCAATATCACGTCTGGTCTGAAAGGGCGGTGCGCGTCCCGGCTCGCGCCTAATGCCCCCCAGCGACGTGTTCTCGGCATTCCCTTAGGGATGGTAGCGCTTTGACGAGTGGCTGGTTTGCGAGCAGCCTGGCCAGTCGCCCCTGAGGCCGGTTTTGGGGTAGGTGCCCCCAAATGGACGGACGATCCGTTAGAAGGGTGAAACTACGGTCGTAACGCAGCTTCGCGTGGTGGCCTGGTCGCCATCAGTCAATTTTTGCGTTCGTATAATGGATGACATGCCATTGCCTGATTTCTCCCTGCCCGACCTGCCCGTGGTGGAATGCCTGCCGCGCCTGCTTGCGGTGCTGGGCGCGCAGCCCAACGCCGTGCTCGTCGCTCCTCCCGGCGCGGGAAAGACGACGTGCGTGCCGCTGGCGCTGCTGAATACCGCGCCCATGGATCAGGGGCGTATCCTGATGCTGGAACCGCGCAGGCTGGCGGCTCGCGCGGCGGCCACGCGGATGGCCAGCCTGATTGGCGAGCCCGTCGGGCGTACCGTGGGTTTCCGCACACGGCTGGAAAGCGCGGTCTCTGCCGCCACGCGCATCGAGGTGGTGACGACGGGCCTGCTGGTTCGCCGCCTTCTCGGCGATCCGGGGCTGGATGGCGTCTCCACCATCATTCTCGATGAAATCCATGAGCGTTCGCTGGAGGCCGATCTGGCGCTGGCGTTCTGCCTGGATGCGCAAGGCGTGCTGCGGCCCGATCTGCGGCTGCTGGCCATGTCCGCCACCCTGGATGGCGCGCGGCTGTCCGCGATCATGAATGCCCCCATCGTAGAAAGTCTGGGGCGCATGCATCCGGTGGAAATACGTCATGCCGAGCGCGACATACCGAACACACGGGATCTGCCGGAGGCAATGGCGCGCGCCATTCGCGCGGCGCTGAAAGAAGCCCCAGGCGATGTCCTCGCCTTCCTGCCGGGCATGGGGGAAATCCGCCGCACGGAGGCGGCCCTTGAGGGCCTCGATGCGACGGTGCTGCCGCTGCATGGCGATCTGCCGCCGGCGGCGCAAGATCTGGCGCTGCGGCCCGCCCAAGGACGGCGCGTGGTGCTGGCCACATCCATCGCCGAAACCTCGCTCACGGTGCCCGGCGTTCGCATCGTCATCGATGGCGGTTTCCGGCGTGCCCCGCGTTTCAATCCCGCCAGTGGTCTTACAGGACTGGTAACCGAGCGGGTCAGCCGCGCGGCGGCCGAGCAGCGCACGGGACGCGCGGGACGCGAAGCGCCCGGTCTCGCCATCCGGCTCTGGACAAGCGCGGTCCACAGGGGGCTGCGCCCCTATGACCGCCCCGAAATTCTGGAGGCTGAACTATCCGGCCTGGTGCTGGATTGCGGGGCGTGGGGCACGCCGCCCGGCGCCCTCGCCTTTCCCGATGCACCGCCCACAGGCGCGCTTGCCACGGCCCGCACGCTGCTGGTCGAGCTTGGCGCTATGGATGAGGACGGCGGCATCACTGCGCTCGGCAAACGCATGAGCATGCTCGGCGCCCATCCGCGTCTCGCCGCCATGATGCTGGCGGCGGAAGACAAAGCGCAGGCCGCGCGCGCTTGCGATATTGCGGCGCTGTTAGAAGCGCGCGATCCGCTGCGCGGCGCGGAGACGCCGTCCGATATCATGGCCCGGCTGGAAGCAATCGCCGATCCTTCAGCGGCGGCCGCGCTTGGCGCCGACCGCAACGCGCTCCGAATGATCCGCCAAGCGGCCAAGCAATATCGCGGGCGGCTCGGCATTGGTGCGGACCGCGTGGCTGCGGGCGATCCGGCGCCGCTGATAGCGGCGGCGTTCCCCGACCGGCTGGCGCAGCGGCGCGGCGAGCCCGGCAGTTTCCGTTTCGCCGGTGGCGGGGGCGCACGGCTGCCGGTGATCGATCCGCTGGCGAAAGCGGAATTTCTTGCGGTGGCGGCGCTGGATATGAAGACGTCACCGCAAATACGCATGGCCGCGCCGCTCGATATCGCGCGATTGCCCGCGACGATCCGTACACAAATCAAAGACACAGTGGAGACGAGCCTCGATCCCAATTCCGGGAGCATCCAGGCATGGCGCCGCAAGCGCCTTGGGGCATTGGTGCTGGAGGAACGCTCCGCCCCTGCCGATGCGGCGGATGCAGCGACGGTGTTGGTTCAGGCCGTTCGCAGCGATCCCACTCGCCTGCCCTGGACCGACGCGGCGCGCAATCTTCAGGCACGCGTCAAACTCATGCACGGTCTTGAACCGGAGATCTGGCCAGCCTCGGACGATGAAAGCCTGATGGCCGACCTCGAAAATTGGCTTGCGCCGCATCTGCACGGACTGAAGCGACTTAACGATCTCGCGCGCCTCGATCTTGCCGCGCTGCTGCTCGGCCGGTTGGACTGGAACCTCAAAAGCCGCCTCGACAAGGAATTGCCGACACATCTGCCGCTTCCCGGCGGGCGGGCTCCCGTGAATTACACCGAGCCAGTACCGATCGCGTCGGCGCGTGCGCAGCATTTTTACGGCATGGCAGAAACGCCCAAGCTGGCAGGCGGGCGCGTGCCCTTGCGGCTCGCGATCCTCTCACCGGCCGGACGGCCGATTGCGCTCACGGCTGATATCGCCGGCTTCTGGCGCGGCGCCTGGGCCGATGCGCGGCGTGACATGCGCGGCCGTTATCCCAAACACAACTGGCCGGAAAACCCGTTGCTGCCCTAGCGCGGCATGCGGGCATTTATCCGTAGAAAGATTATTAAATTCCTGCATACCATTCGTAGCCGCGGTCTTCCCAGAAGCCGCCTTTGCCGAGGGCAATTTTCGAAAAATCGTCCACCGCTTCGATGCGCATGACGTATTTGGCCATCTTGTAACCGAGTTGCCGTTCTACCCGCAGCCGCAAGGGCGCGCCGTGATCGACCGGTAACGTTTGTCCGTTCATGGCGTAGGCCATGATCGTCTGCGGGTGATAGGCGTCGACCAGATCGATGGTTTCGTAATAGAGGCCGGTCTCATCGCGCGTCCCGCCGAGATTGTCGGCGCAGCGGAACAGCAGATATTTCGCCGTAGGCTTCGGTTGCGCCTGCATCAGCAGATAGCCGAGCGGCACGCCGGTCCATTCACCGATCGCGCTCCAGCCTTCAACGCAATCGTGGCGCGTGATCTGCGTGCGTGAGGGCATGGCGCGAAGTTCGTCCAGCGACAGCGACAGCGGCTTGTTCACCAACCCGTCGATCTGCAGCCGCCAATCGGCGAAACCCGCCATCTGCAAACGCTTATAAACATCCGTATCGGGGCGCGTCGTACCGTTCGCCTTGAAAACGCGCGAGATGTCCGACTTGGCATATTCGCGGGCCAGCGGCGCTGACGAATTGAGCACGAGACGCTGTCCGCCCAGGCTCAGCTTTTCGGCGGCTTCCAGCATCCGCGCGAAGGTGCGGTTTTGGCCTAACTGATCGCAGCCCGAAAGTACCAACCCGCTCGCCCCTAGGGTTCCCAGCAGCGCCGCGCGCCGCGTGATCAGCTCGCGTTTCATGGCTTGTTTCCTTCGCTCTTGTCCGGCCGCACCGCGAACCAGCCGGTGATCATCGAACGCATTTCGTTGAATACGCCCGCGAGCAGGACTTCAATGACATGAACCAAAACGAACAGCACAAGCAGCGAGGCGACGATGAAATGGATGGTGCGCGCGGATTGCCGCCCGCCGAAAATGTCCAGCAGAAAGTGCGCTGCCGAAACCACGCCCGGCGACATGGTGAGCCCCGTCAAAATCATCAACGGCAGCAACACGAACGCAACGATCAGATAGGTCAGCTTCTGCAGCACGTTGTAACGTTTGGCTTCCTCGCCGCGCGGGTGCTTAAGCTTCAGATGATCGAGGATAGAGCGGCCGATATTGCGAAGGTCAGCGCGCGTCGGCGTCAGATCGCGCTGCACATGGCGCGCCACAAAACTGTGGATCAGGTAGATCAGCCCGTTAATCGCAAACAGCCAGGCAAAGAAGAAATGCCAGCGGCGCCCCTCCGCAAGCGACTGATAGCTCGGCAGCGTCACCCGCCAATGGAACGCCCTGCCCGATGGAAATCCGTCGCGGTCGCGAAACACGCCCAGCCAGCCCGTGGTGTTGAATTTGGCGCTGCCGATCTGTGTCCAGCCGATCGGTGGACCGTCCAATTGTTCCTCGGCATAGATCGACAGAATGGACGGATCGGTCTCCGCACCCTTTATCCCCCAGTGCAGCATGGGGTGGGCGTTGAAAATCTGCATACCGCTCATCAGCAGGACGAAGAAGCAGAGCACATTCACCCAATGGGTGAGCCTGACGGCAATGCTGTGACGATAGATCAGCTCTTTGCCGCCGCGCGTAAGTCGCGTTGGGCGGCGTGGTGTCTGCGCTTGAGTGGGCTGATCCGCTGTATCGACCGCCATAATCTCTCCGGCTCTGAACATCATGGTTACTACCACAGTCCTGCCGCTTGGGCATGGCGGGACCAAATGCCCGCTGTTCCAATCGGGCGAAATCCTACGTACATCACCGCACTAGGCTGCAGACCTGCTTTCGCTAGTTTGCGCCTATCAAATCTTGCGTCGAGGCAAGGGGCATTGACCACCACGGGCGGGGACCAGAAATGGCTTCCGCCTTTGGTGCTTTTAGAGCGGCCCGCATTGACCGCCGCTCCCCGCGCTTATATTCCCTGACGGACGCGGCGAGCCTCGCCGGCGCAGCTTCAGGATGAGAAACCTTGAGCACCACTGCCTCCGCCGTGGCGCCGCGTCAGTCTTTCGCCGCGCTTAAGCATCCGGCCTATCGGGCGTACCTGTCGGGTAACGCGCTGGCCATGATGGCCGACAGCGTCGAGCACGCGATCACCTATTGGGTCGCTTTTCAAAAGTTCCATTCGCCGACGCTTGGCGGCTTCGCCATGCTGTCGCACTGGCTGCCGTTTCTGTTCTTTTCCACGCTCTCGGGCGCTCTGGCGGATCGCTACGATTCACGGCGGCTCGTGCAGATCGGCATGATGATCTTCATATTCTGCTCTCTGGCTTGGGCCGTTTTGATCCTGAGCGGCAGACTGGAGATGTGGCACGCGGCAGTGCTTCTGCTGCTGCATGGCTGCGCCGGGGTGTTCTGGGGACCGCCGGGGCAAGTTCTGATCCATGACATGGTCGGTTCAACGCAACTGCCGAGCGCGGTCCGGCTGATGGCCGCTTCGCGGTATCTGGGGCTGGTCGCCGGTCCCGCAGCAGGCGGCGCGTTTCTGCTTATTTTCGGGGCACCTCACGGGCTGATGCTGAACGCCTTGCTCTATCTGCCGCTTACCCTTTGGCTGTGGAAGGCGCCCTATGGGCCACGGCACCGGCAAGCCAGCGCCATCAAACCGGCGGCCGTGCGAGGCATTGCCGACATCATCAGCACGGCGCGAGCGATCTGGGGCAACCGCATCATCGTCTCGATGACTCTGCTGTCGGGCACGGCAGCAATGCTGGTGGCCAATGCCTATCAGGCGCAGATGCCGGGCTTTGGAATCGATTTAGGACACGGCAACCAGGGAACGGATTTTCTGTACAGCGCGCTGCTGGCGGCCGATGCCTTCGGCGCACTCACCGGCGTGGTCGTGCTCGAAACGCGCGGCCTGCATCCCAACCCCCGCGCCGCTTTCATTCTCGCGATGCTATGGTGCTGCGCCATTGCGGCATTTGCGCTTTCAACGTCCTACCCCTTGGCGCTCCTCCTGCTGTTCGCCGCCGGATTCATGGAGCTGTCGTTTAATTCCATGGCCCAGGCGCTTGTACAGATGCATGCGCCCGCCGCTATCCGGGGACGTGTCATTGGCCTCTACAGTATGGCTGCGCTTGGCTTACGCGCCTTCAGCGGGATTACCGTGGGCTTCCTGGGCGGCGTCATCGGCATTCACTTGTCGTTATCGCTGAGCGCAATGACGCTTCTGGTTCTGTTGATGTTTCTGTACCGGGTTGCCCCGGCGCGGGAGGCTCCGCAGTCCACCGTGTGAGGATTATTGCCGGCAGTGCAGATAGCCGCGAGGGCTCATCGGAACGGTGATGTAGTCCGGGCGCTTCACGTCCAGCAGAGCAACACCCGCCTGGCCGCAAACGGCCTCGGCGGTCGCGGCGATGGATCGCCCAATCGATTCATCACCGGCGATAGCCACAAACTGCCGGCGATGTGCCAGCTCGTAGGTGTTCTGCAGCTGATCCATTTTGGTCGCGTCGATGGAAACCGACGAGCAGCCGGTCAGCAGCAGAAAGAAGGGAAGAATCCGTTTCACGCATGAACTCCAATTGCGGCCGGCAGGGGCCCGTTCCTTCCCGGAAACTATCAGAAGCGGACGGCGTCTCGAAACGGCATCTGAAAAAGAGGTTACGGAAACCTGTCTCAGGCCTTTGCCTCGATTTCCGGTCCCTGCCCGGGGCCAGCGTTAAAGCCTTGGCGGGCTTACGCCCGGCGTGATAGCGATTGCGACACCTCGGCGCTCGATCCGTTGCTTGCGCTGCCGTGGGAGCCGATAAGCGCGTCCAGCGCCATGCGGATGGGTGGCTGAGTGGTTTAAAGCACCGGTCTTGAAAACCGGCGGGGGTTCACGCCTCCCGGGGGTTCGAATCCCTCCCCATCCGCCACTACACCCAACAATATCAATGACTTATATCATAATTTAGGTTTCTACCCCCAAGCCTACCCCCAAGGCACTAATCGCGCTCCTCTGCGGCCCGTTGGTGGAATTGGCTTAAACCAGAAATGCTCCTCTACGCTGGTCTACTGTAGTTTACTTGCGGCCATAGAGCGGGCATCCACGTTCCTGCGCGAGCGGCGCCCCTGCTGCAGTTTTCAAAACGGCGAAGGTGTTGGAGATGTTTCCAATAAAGGCCGAACAGCTAGCCCTGACGGAAATTGCTGACTACTGGGCACGGGACATAAAGCCTAGTGCCACCCACGCAGAGCTCCTCACTACCCTAGCGAAAGCTTGGTTTGGCGGCGAGTTGAAGAGCGTCGGGCGGACAAACCGTCTCGATCTGCTACGTGCAATGTTCAAGTCGACGCAAGACGACCTCGTGTTTCTTGTAGGAGACGAACCGGGGCCGGCTGAATTACAAGAGCTTGAAGACGGTGGTGCCCTGGTCGACCCGCGCCCGCGCGTGAAGGTCCCGTCATCCAACCAAAAAAACTGGACTGAGGAGGAGTGCTCCGATGCATTTGCGGTCATTGCCGAACAATGGAGCCCCGATTGGGATATCGAGGAGTGCAAGATTTTTGTCCCCTCTGTCGAAGTTGTGCATGGCGAATTTTATCGGTGGCTAGAAACGCAAGGCTACGCGCCAGCTGAATTTTGGCGCAAAAATATGATTGCCGCCCCCCTGGAAGAACCCAAACTGCCACTGCATCAAAGTGGCGGGCAGTCAAAACAAAAATATTCTAAAGCGAAACTCGATGCTGCGTATCGGGACTATGTTGCAGAGAAAACTAAGGAAGGTGGCACGTCTCCAAACCGAGAGCAGGATTTAGCTGCCATGAAAGAGCGTTTTCCTGATGTAGGTTTTACAGCAGTTAAAGACGTGCGCAGAAGGCTGGCACCACGGGAGTGGACCGAGCGCGGCCGTCGGCCGCAAAGGCAGTCCTAGTTCACTAAACTGGGTAATTTAAACTGGACGCTATTAAACTGGACGCCAGTTTTCCAGTTTAGCTAGAAGCCCTTATCGCGGCTAATAACACTGTCCATCGCACCGGATCGTCTGGTGCCCCTGTAAGGGTCGGACATGAAAAAGCGCCACCGCAAGAAATTGCAGAGCAGCCCCCCCGTCTATCGCCCAGACGATCCTCTGCTGAAGGCCGACGAAGCTGCCGTTGAGACAGGGCGGGCGATATCAACTTTCTGGCGTGATGTACGGGATGGCATCCTGCCGCCGCCATACTACGTTATGCCTAAAACGCCCAGGTGGCGACGCTCGGACCTGCGGTCCGTTATCGATGCGTCGCCACGTTTACCCAATAGGAGGCGTGTACACACGCAGAACAAGCGGGGCAAAAATGAGCTCTTCGTGTTCTGCGAATAAACCGCTGATCGCTCCGTCGGAACTGCGGGACCTGCCGGGCTGGCTGATCTGGCGCTATGAGACGCAGGGCGGAAGCGACAAGCAGCTCAAGGTTCCCTACTACGCCGAAGGTGGGCGTCGGTATGGGCGTCAGGGCAGCCCGGACGATCGCGCCAAGTTAGTTACATTCGTCGCCGCGCGCGACGCCGCCGCCCGCAAGGGCTTCACCGGCGTGGGCTTGGCCATGCTCGCCGACTGGGGCATCACCGCACTGGACTTCGACAAGTGCTTCGTCGACGCGGGGCACCTGCCCCCCGACATACTGACGATCGTCGGCCGCACCTACGCCGAGTACTCGCCCAGTGGCGAGGGCGTGCGCGCCTTCGTGAAGGGCGATCTGGGCAATCATAAGTCGTTTGCCGAGGCCGGCCGCTACGGCTTCGAGACCTTTTCCAGCAACGGCTTCGTCACCTTCACCGGCAACCTGCTGCCGCACATTGAGCTGCTCGACCTCGACGACACCGTCGCCGACGTCGACGACAACACGCGCGCCCTCTGCGAGACCCGCTTCGGCCGCAGCACCCCGGCGCCGGTCGCCGATCCCGACGACCCCTTCGCCGGCCTCGAGCCCGCAGTCGGCCTGAGCGTCGAGCAGATGCAGACCCTGCTGGCGGGGCTCGACCCCGACATGGGCCGAGATGAGTGGATCAGGGTCGGCATGGCCCTGCACCACGAGACCGAGGGCGACGACACTGGCTTTGATCTTTGGAACGACTGGAGTGAGGGCGGGGGCAAGTACCCCTCAGAAGAGGCCCTGAAGGCGCAGTGGGACAGCTTCAACCGGCCCAAGCGCACTGGGCAGCGCCTCGTCACCATGCGCACAGTGATCAAAATGTTTAACGAGGCGAGGCTTGCGCGCGATCAATCCGGCCTGGAGCCGCCATACCATGAAGGCCCGGTAGATAGCCCCGCCCCCACCGACTTGTGGCGGCGATATGATCCGCCGCCTCTACCTGAAGGCCTGCTTCCTGCGCCTATTGAGCGCTTCGCTCGGGTTCAAGGAGAGCTAATGGGCGCCGATCCCGCAGGTCTCGCCATGGCGGCGCTGGCGGTCTGTGCCTCTGCGATCCCGGACAGCGTAACACTCCAGGTAAAGGAGCACGATCGCGGATGGACGGAGGCGCCACGCATCTGGGTGAGCCTCATCGGCCCGCCCAGCGCGAAGAAGAGCCCTATCATGTCAGTGGCAGCCAAGCCGCTAAGGAAGCTAAATTCCAAGCTGATACGGGCTTACAAGAAAGAACTCGCGGCATATAAAAAGTTGCCGGATAAGGAGAGAGCCGCTCAGCCAGAGCCCGTAGCTATTCAGCTGATCCTTGAAGACACAACGATCGAGGGGGCGCAACTGGTCTTGGACGACAACCCAGGAGGCGTGCTGTGCGTCCAGGATGAACTTTCGGGTTGGTTCGGCTCCATGGACAAGTACAGCGGCGCGAAAGGCGCCGCCAAGGATAGAGCCTTTTGGCTTCAGTCCTGGAACGGTGGGCCCTATACGATCAACCGGGTGGGTCGTGGACTTTCCGACATCCCTAACTTGTCCGTCACGCTGCTCGGCGGTATCCAGCCCGAACTGATCAGAAAAACGATTAAAGAGGCACACGACGATGGGCTGATCCAGCGTCTGTTTGCGATCGTTCTTCGGCCGTCCCGCGTCGGCAAAGACGAGCCTACGCCTGATGTCGCGTCCGAATATGAAGTGCTGGTTACGGAGCTACGAAACGTCAAAATATGCATGTTCGACGGTGACGTTCTGCGATATGAGCCTGATGCTCAGGAAATTTGGCGGCTGGCTGAAGCACAACATCACAGGCTACAGCAGATGGAGGCGGTCAATCCGAAGCTCGCGTCTCACATAGGAAAATACGACGGGCTGCTGGCGCGGTTAAGCGTCATCTGGCACTGCATCGAGAACGTAGGTGCGGATTGCCTACCAACACACATCGCCAAAAACACAGTTCAGCGGGCCGCCCAGTTTCTTAATGAGTTCTTGCTCGGCCACGCCATGTCCTTCTACAGCAGTGTGATCGGGCTGTCCGAGGATCACGAACACCTGCTGGATATAGCCGGTTACATCCTCGCCCATGACAAGACGACGATGACGTTCAGGGACCTCCAGCGCGGCAGCAAGGGCATGAAAGCCTTGAGCCGAGACGAGGCTAAGAAGCTATTAGAACGCCTGGAGGCATTTGGCTGGGTCGACCTGGAACAGCAGCCGTCACCGAATGCGACGCCAAGGTGGCGGGTTAATCCCGCGGTCCACAGCCTCTTCGAAGCTCGTGCCCAAGAAGAGAAAGTCCGCAGGGAGAATGTCCGGCAGGTAATGGCAGAGCTTACCGATACGAAGGTGGGGTGAAGCCCTTTTGTCACCGTTGTCACTTGCGCGCGAAGATATAGATTTATTCTTCATTTCTTACCTCTGTGACTTATGGGCAAAAACCTCAAGTGACATTGGTGACAACAGGCAGGGGCCATGATGCCCCCCCTCGAAAAAGGATGGTCGGCGGCATCCATTGATCGCCGCAGCACCGCTATTGGGCTATAATAGCAAGGACGTATTCGCATGGCGCTTCTGTCGTCGGCGCCATCTACATGCAGGAATTTGCAAGTGGAAATTATTCCAACACAGCGCGACGCTCGCGGCAGGGTACTGCCAGGCACAAGCCTAAATCCGGCCGGAAAGGCTAAGGGCACACTGAGCGAAACTGGTCGGATCAGAGTTGCCCTTGCTGGCGCCCTTCCGGAGATCCTCGCCGCCGTCGTGCAGAGAGCTAAAGAGGGCGACCTGCAGGCCGCTCGCATTATCCTAGACCGCGTCCTGCCGCCGTTGCGGGCAGAAGCTGCGCCGGTGACCCTAGTGGACCTTGATGGCGATGCGCCGCTGACAGAACGGGCCACGCTCGTCTTCAAGGCGGCCACCGCTGGTGAAATATCCGTGGAGTCCGCCTCGACGCTCATCACGGCGCTTTCGGGCTTGAGCCGCCTCAGGGAGGCTGACGAGCTGACTGCCCGTGTGGCGCGTCTGGAGGCGCGCTACGGGGCATGATAGGCCGCCGGGCGACTGTCGCGACGCCTAGGACGCTGTCTGCGCGGATCGCCAAGCTGGAGGAAGCGCGTCCGTCATCCGATGTGACAGAGGCCCTGGTTAAGGAGCTTATGGAGCTGCTGAGGGGCCGCAAGCGGGCAGAGCTTATGAGGCCCGCCAGCGGAGCCCGCAGAGATTGAGGCGGGCCACTCCGCGCCCCGCTTTCAATGCGGCCCCCATAATGCTAGAATCTACGAACGGCACTTGATCCATATTGTGCGCCGAGGCATCCGCCTGAAGCACTAAAAAGGAAGCTTCCCATGAGCAAAGTCATTTCATTTTCGGCTTGGAAAGGCCGGAAACAGCTTGTCTCCGATACTGAAAGCCGGCCCGATGTATGCGGCGATGGCACCTACCCTGAGGCTGACGAGGCTATCACTTTTTTACGGAAAGCTGATCGTGGCAAGAACGGCCCCTTGGGCGATGCGGCAGATGTCATCGAGGAACTCCTCGGCAATTTGTATGCGGCTGGGGAGTGCGAAACTGAGCGCGAAGGGGAGCTATTTAATGAACTGGAAGAGGCACAGGCGTTGATAGCTGAACTCCAAGCCGAACTTGCAGACTGCCAGAACGTGGCGGGGGGCTGATCATGGTCACGACGTTCGGCATTCGCGGCGCGCCGTATAACGAGCCGCCGTACACCGAGTCGGAGAAGATGGAGTTGTACCGTCGCATGAGTGGCGGCCCGTCCACTACATCATGGCGCGTAGGATATTCGGCTTAATAGGAGAAGCAGCGTGACTAACGTAACTACCATACAGGTCTGGAAAGAACGAAAGCGCAGGAAAGACCGCCGGTTCACCGAAGAGGATGCGGCGCGCTTGCGCAGCTATGTTGCGTGGAAGATCATGAACAAGCGGGGCATGGATGAGCGGGACGGATTGCTTCCGCCCGCGCCTACTCCGCGCCCATGGCCGCCGTCTGTGTCAAAGCCGGAACAGACAGAGCAAGGGGCCAGCCTACTGAAAGGATCGCGGCGACCTTCAGCATCGGCGCAAACGGAGAACAGTTAGCGTTAGCCTGACAGCACCAGCACGACGCTGTCCGCCACCAGCTCGTCGGGCGGAGGCGAAACGCCGTTAGTTTGCATCTGCGCCAGGATCATCTGGATCGCATTGTCGATATGGGTGAGCGCTTCCTCGTGGGTCACGCCGCCGATATCGGCGCCGTGATGTCGAAGCGCCGGACAGACAGCCCGCCATTCGTCGCCCTGCCGGGTTACCGTCACATGATATCTAACGGTTAAAAAAGTAGACACTCAAGGCCCCCCGTCGTCGGTTTCTTCCGCTTATAAATCGCGGGAGCAAAGTGTACCACTGAACCGGCTTTGATTTGGCTGCTGGAAGGCGGCGGCAAAGTGTACCGGTCCTGCTAGGCCGTCTTTATGTCTTGAAGGGCATGGAGGGGCTGGAAGGATGTTCACAGTGGAACT
>CANJBZ010000056.1 GCA_947473475.1 Alphaproteobacteria bacterium | reverse complement strand
GGCGGACGCCCTGTCCGCCACCTACCCCGCGTCTCATTTTCTCCACGGGCCTTCAAATGCGTTGCTCGCCCAATATACGCGGGGTTTTCGGCAAGAGCTGTTGACCGAGTGAATCGCGCGGGAGCCCAAATTCAGCTCCCTCCGGGCTGCATTCTCCAATCCTCCTGACTTTGCCCAAAAGGGTACGGATTTTAAGCGGCTGATTTTTTGTGGTCATATTATACCAGTGGCCCAGATCATCGGCTCCTCGGGTCATGACGCGGAAAAGCGGGCCATCCAGGAGAACGTAGGGCTCATCAGCGCACAGACGCGCACTTGCTGTATGGCCACGTCAAGCAGAGCCGATCGCAGCGCAGAGCGCCTGGAGCTATATTGGGTTTGATCCAGGTCTCATCAATGAAGACCAGCTTCGCTGGATCAAGCCTTCACTTCACATAAACAGCCGCTCGCTGGCGAGGTTCGCGTACAGCGAGGCTACCTGCTCGCCATAGCCGTTGTAGAGCTGTGTCGGGACGCGCTGGCCGGTGCCGAGAACTTCTTCGGACGCCTGGCTCCAGCGCGGATGTGGAACTTGCGGATTCACATTGGCCCAGAAGCCATATTCGGTCGGACCAAGCGCCATCCAATACGTTTGCGGACGCTGGTCGGTGAAGATGATGCGCTGAATTCCCTTCGCTGATTTGAAGCCGTATTTCCACGGCGTGTGCAGCCGCAAGGGCGCGCCGTTCTGTTTCGGCAGAGGCTTGCCATAGGCGCCGGTCACCATGAACGCGAGTTCGTTGGTGGCTTCCTCGATCGTCAGACCTTCCGTGTACGGCCAAGGCACCCACACTTGTGTTTGGGCTGGCGACACGTCCGTGTTCATCCAGGATTTCATCACCACATATTTGGCGCCCGACTGCGGCTTGGCGTAGTCCACGAGCGCCTTCATGGGAAAGCCGGACCAGGGCGCTGCAAAGGCCCATGTCTCGACGCAACGGTGGCGGTAAACGCGCTCCTCAAGCGGCATGGCTTTGACGAGCGTATCGAAATCGGTCTTGAACGGCTTCTCGACCAAACCCTCGAAGCTGATTTCCCAGGGGCGGATCGGCAGCCGGTGCGCATTCAGCGCCGGATCGCCCTTATCGACGCCGAATTCATAATAGTTGTTGTAGCGGGAAACGATTTCTTCCGGCGCGATCTCCCGCCCCGCCTGATACGCTTCGTTGCGCTTTACAGGATAGAGCGACGCCGTGGGGTCCGCATCGCTTGCCGCGCCTGGCGCCGCAGGCGGCGTCTCGGCCACCTTGCTTTGATCGCATCCGGCCAGGGCGCCCGCGGCGGCCAGCATACCGGCGGTCTTCAGCACGCCCCGGCGGTTCATGACTAGATGTTCGGGCGTGACGATCCGTTCGGGAAGTTCCCAGCTCGGCTTAATCTTGATCAGCATGGCATTCTCCTGGCCGCGCAAAGGCGAGCCTTACGCCGCCCGGGGCTAAAGGCACCTTACAGGGGCGGCAAATCACGTTCCCGTCTGTTGCCGAAATATAGCCCCCGCCTCCGGTAACACCAAGCCCAGGCGAGACCGCGCTTGCTTCATTGTTCGCAATTCGTTACGCGCCGAGTGCCCAAATCGCAGGCAACGCCATGCCGTACAGCCGCAGGAACGGAGTGGATATCTGGTACGAGGTTACCGGCGATGGCCCCGCCCTCGTCCTGATCCACGCCAACCCGTTCGATCACGACCTCTGGCTTTACCAGAACGCCCACTTCTCCACTTGGTTTCGGGTCATCGGCATCGATATCCGGGGCTACGGGCGGTCGGCGAAAGTTACGGCGCCGTTCACGCTTAAGGACATGTGCGATGACGTGATCGGCGTCATGGACGAATTGAGCATCGGCAGCGCAGTGCTGATGGGCTGCAGCGTCGGCTCGGGGACGGCTATCCTTCTGGGCCTTGACCATCCGGACCGGTTTAGGGCGATTGTCCTTGTCGGGGGCAATAGCGGGTCGAGCAACCGCTATGGCAAGCGCGTCGACGGCTATCGCGCCGATCTTAGCGATTATCACATCAAACATATGCGCGAACTGGTCTCGCCGGCTTTTGCAGAAAGCCGCCTCGGCCGGCACCTGCTCAACATGTTTGTGGAGCGCGAACCGCGCCTTTCGGGCGACGCCATCGCGCAGGTTTTCATAGCGGGCAATTCGACCGATACCACAGCACGCTTGCCGGAGATGAAAGTGCCCACCCTCGTGATCAACGGCGAATTGGATCACTCGCTGAAGGCCGGAGAACGCACCGCGAGCTTGGTGCCGGGCGCCGTCCACAAAGTGCTGCCGGGGACCGGGCACGCCTGCTGCATCGAGGACCCCGCCAGTTTCAACGCGCTGGTGCTGGATTTCTTGCGCGAGAGAAAGCTGCTTCCCGAATTGTTCAGTTAGTCGCTCACCGCTGCACCGCGCATGCGGCTCGATTGCCAATAGCTCACGCCGCCCAGCAGTGTGATCAAAGCCGTCAGCAGAAACGTGGTTCGCCCGCCCAAATTCTGCAGCATGATTCCGCCCAACAAAGGACCCGCGGCAAAGCCCAGATTGCTCAGCGTGATGGCGCCGAAATAGCTGCCCTTCAGATGATCGGGCGCCATGCGGTCGGCCTGAAGGTTGAGCGTCGGAAACAAAATCGCTTCGCCCATGCTCAGCACCCAGGTCGCGGCAATCCATCCGGCGTATGAATCGATGGGCAGAACGGAATAGGCGAGAAATCCCGCCACAAACAGCGCAACGCCGGCTTGCGTGCGCACGTGCAAATCGTAACGCCGCAGAAAATGCAGCAGCGGAAACTGAAAGACGATGATGGTCAGGCCGTTCGTCGCCAGCACGGTGGTCGCAAGCGAAATTCCATTCCCGCCGCCGTCCAGGTTCAGATATTGCACGAGAGTGGATTCGACTTGCGCATACGCGACATAGGTCAGGAACGTCGCGAGAATGACCATCAGAAAACGCCGGTCATTGTTCACCGCGCGTATCGCTTGCGATAGTCGGGCCGCGCCGTCATCGCTGCCCCGTGGACGAATTGGCACATGCCGAAACCCGCGCGCCAGCACGAGCCCGAACACCGTGTACGCCACGGCGGTGAGAAAAAACGTGCCCTGCTGCGTGGCCAGTCCGAAGACAAACCCTATCAGCGGCCCGAGCGAAGCGCCGATATTCGCCAGGAAGTACCGCGCATGGAACGCGAGTTCGCGGGTGTCCTGGTCGGGGATGGATTCCGACATCAGCGCGCTTCCCGGCGATTCGATCGCGGAACGGCAAAGACCCACAAGGATCGCGGCGAATGCATACAGCGCGACCGTGTTGGCGCTCGCCAGGAGCAGAAAGGCCGCGATGCTTCCGGCGCATCCAGCGAGCATGAGATTTTGGCGGCCGAGCCGGTCGGACAGATTGCCCAGATAAAAGCCGGTCACGCTGGCCGACAGCGCGGCGCTGCCGAGAATGACGCCGACTTGCGAAGGCGTGAGCTGAAAACGGCGCTGCAGAATGATCGCGACAAACGGCCAAACGATGAAGAACGCCACGCGCGTCAGCAGCGTGCCGCCGAGCAGCACCCACACGAGCGGAGGAAAGGCTGGAAGATTGAACAAGAAAACCCGGACGCCGGAAGCAAGAAGCCCGGCAGGGCTGCCGGGCTTCTCTTAAACATGGCGCCGGCAATCCCGGCAATGGCAAATCACGCGTTCAGGCGGCGACTTTCCGTGCCGCCACGACGTGTTCGGCGAGCTTGCCCGATAGTTCTGCCAGATGGTCGAACGTCATCTCGAACGTCCCCACCCCTTGCGTCAGCGAGCGCAATTCCACGATGAGATCGTGCAACTCGGCTTGCGGGATTTCCGCTTCGACGGTGTCCCATCCCTGCCAGCCCGAACGGGCGTCAAATCCCAGAATGCGGCCGCGCCGCGTGGAGATGACGCTGTTCGCATCCGCCGTCGCGTGTGATGGCACGTGAATCTTCACGTGCATGATTGGTTCCAGCAGCACCGGCCCGCAGCTCGGCATGCCTTCGGTCATGCCGATGCGGGCGGCGGTCTGGAAGGCGGCATCCGACGAATCGACGGTATGATACGAGCCGTCCACCAAGGCGACCGTGAGATCGACAACCGGAAAACCCAGCGGTCCCTCCTTCAAGAATTCGACGATGCCCTTCTCGACCGACGGGATGAAGTTGCGTGGCACCACCCCGCCGGTGATCTGATCGTCGAACACAAACCCTGCGCCGCGCGGCAACGGTTTGATTTCGAGCACGACGTCGCCGAACTGGCCGTGGCCGCCGGATTGGCGTTTATGCCGTCCATGCTGTGTCGCCGATTTCCGGATCGTCTCCTTGTAGGGGACCCGCGGACGATGCGTGTCGAGTTTCAGGCCATATTTGGACGCCAGTTTTTCGACGGCGACCTTCAAGTGAATTTCGCCCTGACCGAGCAACACCATCTGATGCAGCGCCGCGTCTTGTTCAAACAACAGCGAGGGATCTTCTTCGCGTAATTTGGCGATAGCGCCGGTGAGCTTCACTTCGTCCTTGCGGTCCGCCGCTGTGATGGCGAGGCCATAAACAGGGGTGAGCGTTTCGACGGCGGCTTTGATCTTCGCGCCGCCCTTCGTTGCGCACAGCAGTTCGCCGGTGTGTACGTCTTCCAGGCGTCCAAGGGCGACCGTATCGCCGAGACCGGCATCGGCAAGTTTGATCTGCGTTTCGCCACGCAGTGCGAACAGCCCGCCAACGCGCGTGTCGCTGCCGTCCTGACGATAGAGCACAGCGCCGTCCTTGATATGCCCATTCAGGACGCGCGCGAGGCTGAGCTTGCCGCCATGCGCGGTGTGATAGGTCTTCAGCACCTGCAAAACGGTATCGTCACCGGAAATGCCCAGCCGCTTGCGGATGGCTGTGACCTCCGGCGCTTCGTGGCGCAGCATTTTCAAAAGCCGCCGCACGCCATTGTCGCCGCCCGCCGAACCGATGAGCACCGGCACGATCAAGCCTTCCTGCAAATCGCGTTGCAGATCGTTGAAAATCTCATCGCGCGGCGGAGCAATGTCGGAAAGCAATTCTTCCATCAGGTGCTCATCGTAATCGGCGAGCTTTTCCAGCATCTGGAATCGCGCTTCGGTTTCGCGCGCCTTGATGTCGTCGCCCATATCGATCAGCTCGGACGCGGCATGCTCGCGGTAGACATAGGCCCGCTCAAGCGCGAGATCGATGAAGCCGGTGGCGACGCCGTTTTCCCAAATCGGTATTTGACGCAGCACGAGCGGTTTCGGCGCGACGTTCTGCAGAATCGTCAGCAACTCGCGCAGCGAGCCCATCGCCTTGTCGATCTTGTTCACGAACAACACATGCGGAATGTTGAAATCGGCAAGCCGCTTAAGATAGGGCTGCAGCATCGCCACTTTTCCGGGCTCGGGCTCGCATACGACGATGGCCATATCGACGCCGGGCAGGACGTTCAACGACTCCTGCAGGAACTCGATAGAACCCGGACAATCCAGGAACGTAAAACTTTCATCCATGAATTTGGTGGTGGCAGCGTTTGTTTCCACGCTCATCTGCCGCGCGCGCGCTTCCGGCGATGCATCGCCGACCGTATTTTTGGCGGGGACCGAACCTTTGCGCTGTGTCGCGCCTGTTATCCAAAGAATGCTTTCCAAGAGCGTCGTTTTGCCGGCGCCGTATGGACCTACGAGGGCCACGCAACGTGGCCCGCTTCCTCCATTTTTTCTGGGCATATCTGCCTCCTTCGCGTGCCTTGGCTTTTGTCTGCCGCGCAATCTGGCGGCGAACCGGAAGACCACTTCGCCGGATTGCGCTCTAAGCTCACGCCTGTTTCGCGCCCGATGCAAGGGCGTTCTGATTTTCGCGGAGGTTACGGCTGTGTGAAGGCGCGCACATTTGCGCGTACTGCGGCGCACGCTAAAGGAACGGCGCAATTACCGGGAAAAAATATGCTGCACGACGTCGGGGTTACCGCGGCGCCACATCACATTGTCCAGGAAATAATGGTGCACATTGATGAAGATGTAAAACGCAAACAGGAACAGGCTCGGGCCAAAAACGTGTTTGTCATACGGGAACACCGCATCCAGAACGCGCGGGGCGCCCATGAAGCCAACGAAACCCAGAAAGGTTCCGATACCGATGAACATGGCCAAGCTGGGCAGCACGCCGCTTGGCCAGAGCCCGCTGAGGAACGAGCGGGAACCCGTCGCGCCTTTTGCGCCTGCGTTCAACTGGTAACGCCAGACCACCGCCAGATATTGCAGTGAATGAAACGTTGGGATCACCGCCAGGAACAGCGGATTGATCTGCACGAAGATGACCCAGAGATAGAGCGTGGTCAGATAGGCAACGACGCCGTTCCACGGCAGTGCGCCTTTGCTTTTCCGAAAGCGGGCGGCCAGCACCCACACCACCGCGGCGCTCGTCGCCACCGCGAAGGCAATCGCGGCGTAATAGACAAAGCTCGGGAATGGGATCGAGAAATAGGTCAACCCAAGATACGGATTGGGTTTTGCGATCTCATGATTGGCTCCCAGCCATGCCATGCCCCAGCAGGCGTAGCCGTTGATGCGCAGAAGCTTTTTCGCGCCGTCAGAAAAGAACTGACGCTTCTGCACGGAGTCCACCATCAGGATGCCGTAGCCCTGCTTCACATAGTGCCAGCCGACGGTCAGAAACATCAGATTGGCGCCCATGGCGAGCGCCCGCACATTGCCCGTCACCGCCGTGCCCGTGAGAAACGCGATCAGCAGCACCGGCACGATGAGACCGGCGAAGATGTAGCGATAGCGCAAGGACGGCGCGTAGGACCCGAACGCCTTATCCCGAAAGTTCCGGTAGAACATCTGGTACGAATGCGCGAAGTGCGGCTGATTGATCAGCGTCATCAACACCGTCACCAGCACCGCCTGCTGTACCGTCGAAATGCCCTTCGGCAGCAGGAGCAAAATCAACAGGCAGGTCAGAACCGAACCGCCGCCGAGCAGCATGAAATCCAAGATCGGTCCAAAGAGGTAGCCCGCGCGCCGTTCGGCCGTTCGCGCAGGCTTCGCCGCCGCATAGGAGGGGACCAAGATTTCGGCCTGGGTGGTATCGGTCATGTCGCGCCGGAATAGGAACTGCCAGAAGAATGCATACTAACGCGGAAGCCTGGCAATAGGAGCCGGGTTTCCGCGCCTTAATGTTCCTCTGAAGTTCCCGAACCGCTTAGCGCAAATTGCCGCAGAAACGCTGGATGCGGCTGCACGCGTCTTCCAGGACTTCGTTCGACGTCGCGTAGGAAATCCGGAAGAACGGCGACAGACCGAACGCCGCGCCGTGCACCACGGCCACCCCTTCGGTTTCCAATAGCGCATTGGCGAAGTCTTCGTCGGTATTGATCACCGTGCCATTGGGTGTCTTCAGGCCGATCATCTTCTTGATGGACGGGTAGACGTAGAACGCCCCTTCCGGCACCGGACATTCGATGCAGGAGGTCTGGTTCAGCATCGACACCACCAAGTCGCGACGGCCTTCGAATATCTTTTGGAATTTCGGGATGAAGTCCTGCGTCCCGTTGAGGGCTTCGACGGCCGCCCATTGCGAGATGGAGGTCGCGTTCGTCGCGGACTGGCTTTGCAGCTTCGCCATGGCGGCGATCAGCGGCTGCGGTCCGGCGCAATAGCCAATACGCCACCCGGTCATGGCGTATGCCTTGGACACGCCGTTCATGGTCAGCGTGCGCTCATAAAGGCCCGGTTCGACCTGACAGACCGAATGAAACTTGAAGCCGCCAAAGACGAGATGCTCATACATATCGTCGGTCAGCACCCAGACATGCGGATGGCGCATCAGCACATCGGTGATCGCCTTGAGCTGTTCCTTGGAATAGCAGGCGCCCGTCGGATTGGACGGCTGGTTGAAGATGATCCACTTCGTCTTCGGCGTAATAGCGCGTTCCAGCGCTTCGGGCATCAGGCGGAAGCCATCTTCCAGGCGCGTCTCGACGATGACGGGCGTACCGCCGGCAAGCAGCACGATATCGGGATAGCTGACCCAATACGGCGCAGGGATGATGACCTCATCGCCCTCGTTCAGGGTGGCCATCATGCAATTGTAGATGATGGTCTTACCGCCCGGCGCCACGAAAGTCTGAGCCGGGGTGTAGTCGATGTCGTTCTCGCGCTTGAACTTTTTGGCGACGGCTGCCCGCAGTTCGGGAATGCCCTCGATGTTCGTATACTTCGTCTCGCCCCGGCGGATGGCCGCGATGGCGGCTTCCTTGATGTTGTCCGGCGTGTCGAAGTCGGGCTCACCCGCGGCCAAGCCGATGACGTCGCGGCCCGCGGCCTTCAGTTCGCGCGACTTCTGGGTCATCGCGAGCGTGGGCGAGGGTTTGATCCGTCCGAGGGCCCGGGCAAGAAAGCCCGGCGGCAGGGCAGCCATGGTTAACTCCGATCAAGAAATGGGCGGGCAGACCTAGCAATGGCCGCACGGCGGCGCAAGCACGAGAGAGCGGTCCCGCGCAGGTTTCCTAAACGCTTCCGAAAGGTTCTGGGCATAAACTTAGGGGTTGTGAGAGTTGCGGAAAATGCGCCCGATCCAGACCATCCCCGCCCTCGTGCTCGCCTCTTTCCTGGCGGCCGGTTGTTTCGACGCCAGCCCGCCCGTTGGCCGGTGGGAGGGCACGTATGAAGACCCGGCGCTGGTGATTGTCGCGCGGCTGGAAATCGATTCGGCGGGGAAAATCCGTGTGTCCGCGCCCAATGCGACGTCGGACAATGAGCCCCTATCCGAAGGCGACCGTGCCGATTTGCGCGATAAACTCGAAAAAGGCCTGGAGACGTCCTGGCCGCATGTGGCGCCCCTGCCGCTGGAATTCGACGGCCATGCCTTCCACAAACACAACGGCGTCGCGCCGCAGCTTGAATGGGACGGCCGCAGACAGCGCATGACGCTGGTGTTCTATTCGGGCAGCCGCCGCTCGGTGCATGTGCCGCTTCAGGCGGTCAAGGATTTCGGCACGTCCTGAGCCTTATTCGGCAAACATCCTGAAAGAGCAAAGGCTTAAGAATCATTCGATCATTCGGAAGCCGACGGCGGGTCGTCTTTGCGGGGGACGGCGGGATACACGCGCGATATGAAAAGTGGTATTGCGTTTACTTAGGAGCATCGGCCGTGGCGGCCGGGTTGGGCGAATTGTGCAGCCGGAGGATAGGTCCGGCTTCAGCAATGGAGGGTTTGCATCCATGCGTATCCTGAATGCGGTTTCGGCATTGGCGTTGTTGGGCGCCGTATGCACGGCGACGTCTGCGAACGCCGTGGTGCTGGTGCTCGGCGGTGGCGCCGGCTCACAATGCTACGCGACGGCGGAATATGGCGATGCGTTCAAGGCGTTCGACATTTGCACGCGGGCGCTTTCGGATATGGAAATGTCCGTGCGCGATCGCGCGGCGACCTACATCAACCGCAGCGTCGTGCGTCTGCGGGTGCACGATTGGAGCGGCGCGCTCGGCGACATCGATCTGGCGATTGTCCGCGTATCCGGTATCGGCGAGGCCTATGTGAATCGCGGCGCGGCGCTGATCAATCTCGGCCGCACGCAAGAAGCGCTGACCGACTTGAACAAGGCAATCAACCTTGGCCTCGATAAGGTGCATCTCGCTTATTACAACCGCGGCCTCGCGAAAGAGAAAATGAACGATACGCGCGGCGCCTATGCCGATTACCGCAAGGCGCTCGATCTCGACCCGACCTTCACAATGGCGGCCGACGAGCTGAAGCGCTACAGCACCTCAGGCCAGATGATGGTCCCCATCGGCCCACGCAATTCGTAAAGAGAATCCACCCTCCCCTGGAGGGAGGGTTGGATTAGAATCGCGCGGAAGTCGTTGACGTTGGTGCGGGTCGGGCCGGTTACGACGAGATCGCCGAGCTTTTCAAAAAACGTGTAAGCGTCGTTATTCGACAGCATGACCCGCGCGTTGAGGCCGAGCGCAGAGGCCCGCGCCAGCGTATCGGGACCGATGATGGCGCCCGCATTTGTCTCGGTGCCGTCGATGCCGTCGGTATCGCATGCAATCGCGGATATTCCCGGCGCGCCTGCGAGCGCGACGGCCAGCGCCAGCAGGTATTCGGCATTGCGGCCGCCCCGGCCATGCCCCTTCACGGTCACGGTGGTTTCACCGCCGGAAATGAGAACGCAGGGCTTTCCTTCCTTCGCATGGTGAAGCGCCAAATGGGCGTGGCTACGTGCCACCTCCCGCGCCTCGCCTTCGATACGATCGCCGAGATTGATCACCTCCAATTGGTGCAGCGCAGCCATACGCCCCGCTGCATCAAGCGATGCTTGCGCGGTCGCAATAACGCGGTTGTCGACCTGCGCAAAAGCTGGGTCGGCCGGCTTGGGCGTTTCGGATGCGGGATCATCGAGCCAGGCGCGAGCCGCCCGTGGCATCGCGAAGACGCGCTTTTCCAAGACAGCTAGGGCTTCCTGGCGCGTTGTTGGATCGGGCACGGTTGGTCCCGAACCGATCGTTGCGGGATCGTCGCCCGGCACATCGGAAATAATGAGACTGACGACCCGCGCCGGCGCCGCCGCGAGCGCCAGCCGCCCGCCCTTGATGGCGGAAAGATGCTTACGCACGCAATTGAGCTCTGAAATCGGCGCGCCCGACTTCAACAGTTCTTTTGTGACGATCTGCTTATCGGTGAGCTTAAGGCCCGGCGCAGGCAGCGCGAGCAGCGAAGACGCCCCGCCTGACATCAAGGCCAGCACCAGATCGTTTTCGCCAAGGCCGCGCACCGCCGCGAGCATGCGTTCCGCCGCGGCAAGCCCGGCAGCGTCCGGGACCGGATGGCCCGCTTCGATCACTTGAATGGTACGGCACGGAACGCCGTGGCCGTACCGAGTAATCACCAAGCCGGAGAGCGGCGGGTCCGCCGGCCAATTGTCTTCCACCGCCTTCGCCATCGCCGCGGCAGCCTTCCCGGCCCCGACAACGACGGTGCGTCCCTTCGGCGGAGGCGGCAGATTTGGCGGCACGCAATACTGCGCGCCGGCCGCATCCACTGCGGCGTCGAACAGCGCCCGCAACAAACCGTTCGTCGCGTCGTTCAACTCTTCGCCTTGATCTCGTGGTTGGCCATCCGCTCCAACACTTTCACCATCGCGGAATCGTCGAGCCCACCTTCACCGGCGGCAAAAGAGGCGTTGAACAGTTCCTGGCAAAAGGCGGTGTTGGGCAGCGGGACATTCAACGTGCGCGCGCCGGCCAGCGCAATCGCCAGATCCTTGGCGTGCAGATCGATGCGGAAGCCCGGCGCAAACGTCCGCTTCAGCATGCGCTCGCCATGCACTTCCAAAATGCGCGAAGCCGCAAAACCGCCCAGCAGCGCCTGGCGTACCTTCGCCGGGTCGGCGCCCGCTTTCGACGCAAACAACAACGCTTCCGCGACCGCTTCGATGTTGAGGGCCACGATGATCTGGTTGGCCACTTTGGCGGTCTGACCATCGCCATTGCCGCCGATCAGCGTGATCGTCTTGCCCATGAGCTGGAGCAGCGGTTTGACCTGTTCGAAAATCTCATCCCGCGCGCCGGCCATAATGGTCAGCGTTCCGGCCTTGGCGCCCACTTCGCCACCGGATACCGGCGCATCCACGTAGAAGCAGCCGAGGTCTTCGATCCTTTTCGCGAATTCCTTCGTCGTGATCGGCGAAATCGAGCTCATATCGACGACGATCTTGCCGGACTTCAGCGCAGCTGCCGCGCCATTCTCGCCGAACAGCACCTTTTCCACGTCCGGCGTATCGTTCACCATCACAAAGATGACGTCGGCGTTTTCGGCGACTTCGTGCGCCGTCTTGCAGGCGATGCCGCCCTTGTCGATCATCTCCTGCGGCACGCCGCTGCGCGTGTTCAGATACAGCGTATGGCCCGCGGCCATCAGATGACCTGCCATCGGCCGGCCCATAATTCCCAGCCCAATAAATCCGAGTTTCATGTCGTCGTTCCCTATTTAGCGCGGCATGCCCGGCAAATCGCGCTTGGTGAGGCCCGCGGGCAAATCATAGGTCCCGGCGGGGATGTTGGTGCGCTCTATTGTGCTGACCGCATGCTGAATAGTCGGGCGGCCCTGCGTGTAAATGGTCGTGTCGAGCGGCAGGCCCGGAAAGCCGATGGCTTTGTTCATGCCGCTCCAGTCCATGTAATCCATTTTCGGCACCAAAGGGGAAGAGAGTATGGGCTGGATGAAGGCCGAAAACCGCTCCAACACCTGAAAATCGGCGGCCGCCAATCCCGTCGCGCTGACGGGGACGATGCACACATCTTCTTCCTTCTGGCCGTTCACGGTCTTGGTGTAATTGTCGCAATTCCAGCGCGCGACCGTTTTGCCGCCGCCTACCTTAGCGAAGGCAATCTGCGGCGTCCCGGAGCTTGGCGCACCCGCCAGCGCACTGAGCCCGCCAAGCCCATGCCCGGCCAGCATCTGCTCCATCATGGCGCGCTGCTGCGGCGGCATTTGCGCCAGCCGCTCCTGCAGCGCCGACTGCGCCGCGGCAAGCTGGTTTTGCGCCCCGGCAAGCTGTTGCAGGGTTTCCGGGGTCATCTCCATATAGCTGCGCTGCTGGGGCATGATTACCCACATGCGGTTGGTGTCGCCGCGGTAGATCACGGTCGCTTCCGGCGTCACCACTTTCAGCCGGTCGCTGTCGGCGTAAATGGTCATCGGATTGGTCTGGTGTACGTCCAGTTTGGTGTAGGTCGAGGTGACGACCACCCCGGCCATCGCACTGCTTGAGCCTAGCAAAAACGCACCCATAGCCCCCAGAATTCGGCCATAACGCATGGGATTTCCTTTTAAAAACACGGTTCAAACGAGCATGCATTGAATGGCTGACGCCCTGCAAGTCAGCGTGAGGTGGCTGGCCACGGCCTTGTGCGGACCTTTGCCTTATGTGCTAAAAGGGCGCCGGCCGCGCGATGCGGCCCCGGAACTCTAGGGAAAATGGACCATGCGCAAAGCTTTTGTGATTGGAAGTTTCCTCGCGCTCCTCGCCGTTCCGGCGATGGCGCAGGGCAACAACGCCATCAACGTATTCGGCACCGTCGATAAGATGGACGCCACCACCATCTCGGTGAAGAACGACGACGGCGGCGCCGTCGAAATGTTCAAGATCGCCCCCAATGTGCTCTACATCCAGCAGGCTCCCGCCAAGCTGTCGGACATCAAGAGCAACGACTTCGTCGCCTCCGCGGCCGTCCGCAAGGATGACGGCAAGCTGCACTCGACCGAGCTGCGTATCTTCTCGGAAAAAATGCGCGGTATCGGCGAAGGCCAGCGTCCAATGAACGACGCCCGCAGCCAGACTATGACCAACGCCACCGTCACCGGCACGGCCATCGTGAACGGCAGCAATGTCATGAAGGTGAAATTCCCCGGCGGTGAATCCGACCTGGTCCTCGATCCCGATCCGAACATTCCGGTCTTCCGCTTCAGCGACGCCGACAAGGGCGCCGTGAAGGTCGGCGGCAAGGTCCGCGTGCAGGGCGTACGGGCGGCCGACGGCGCCACCGTCAACCGCATCACGGCCATGCCGTAAGCGGTTCAGACCTAAGCAATGCAGAAGGCGGCGCCCTCACCGGCGCCGCCTTTGTTTTGGGGCCAAGGTACCGGGCCACGGCTTCCGCCATACCCTCGCCATTGATATTCTGCTTGGGACATCCGGGGCTGATCCTGGGTTCAGGGGAGGATTGAACATGAAACGGTCATTGATTGCTGCCGGCGTGCTCGCGGCAGGTATGGGCGCGTTCGGACTTTCGCAAACCGTTTTCGCGCAAGCCAATGCGGGCGGCTGGGTCACGCTGACCGACGGCAAGGACATGAAGAATTTCGACGCCATCGGCGATGCCAATTGGAAGGTCGCCGAAGGGACCGTGCAGGCCAACGCCGGAAAAGGCGGATTCCTCGTCACCAAGGAACAATACGGCGATTTCCAGATTCACTCCGAAGTCTGGGTCGATGACGATGCGAACAGCGGCATCTTCATTCGCTGCAGCGACCCAAAGATGGTCGGCGCCATGACCTGCTATGAAGTGAACATCTTCGACAAGCGCCCTGGGCCGGAATACGGAACCGGCGCTATCGTCAATGTCGCCAAGGTCAATCCCATGCCGCATGCCGGCGGCAAGTGGAACGTGCTCGATATCGAAGCACGCGGCCCGTACATGACGATCACCTTCAACGGCGAGCGCACCGTAACCGCCGTGCGCGATGAAAAGCACCTGCGCGGCTACTTCGCCCTGCAATACGGCGCCGGCATCGTGAAGTGGCGCAAAGTCGAAGTCCGCCCGCTGTAAAAATTTCCTCCCCTTGAAAGGGGGAGGTCGACGCGAAGCGTCGGGTGGGGGTGCCGGTCAACCCCCACCCTTCCCTCCCTGTTTCCGGGAGGGAAATCGCATATTCGGATTGAGCAACAAATTGCCTCCCCTTGTGGGCAGGTAAGCCTGCGGTGAGAACCGCAGCACAGGTCAGGCTGCCTGCCGGACGCACGGCTGAAGAGGCTGCCAATTCCATGGCAAGAGTTCGTCAAGGCGGTGAGCGGGGTGCTCGGCGAAGCGGGCGAGCACGTCGGCGAGATAGGCTTGCGGATCCACGTTGTTCATTTTGGCGGTGACGATGATGCTGTACATCGCGGCGGCACGGCGTCCGCCGCGATCGGAGCCGGCGAAGAGCCACGATTTTCTTCCAAGGGCAATTCCGCGCAGCGCGCGTTCGGCAGCATTGTTCGAGAGGCAGATGCAGCCATCGTCGAGGAAGCGCGTGAAGGACGGCCAGCGCTTGAGCATATAGTCCATCGCTTTGGCGATATCGTTGCCGCGCGAGAGCTTGGCACGCTCCTCGCGCATCCAGCGTTCCAGACTAACGATGAGGGGCGCGCTTTTTTCCCGCCGGGCGGCGAGGCGCTTATCGGCGCTTTGGCCATTGATCGCGCGCTCGATCTCGAACAGCGCGTCGATGCGCTTGATTGCTTCCAGAGCCAGCGGGGAAATCGTTCCCGCAGTTTTGCCTTGCGCCTTGCGGCGGGCATTCTCGGCCACATCCGCCAGGGCGAAGAATGGGCGGCGGGCGTGGACCCAGCACGCCGCTTCCAGGATTTGTCCGGGTTTGCGATTGGGCTCGTAAAGCTTGCCGTATCCGCCATAGGCATCGGCCTGCAAAATCCCCGCGTAGTTGGTGAGATGCGTTTGCGGGTGCTCGCCTGCCCGGTCGCGCGAATAATAGAACATCGCCGCTGGAGGCGCGGGTCCGCCGAACGGGCGGTCATCGCGCACATAAACCCAACATCGCCCGATATCCGTCTTGCCCTTGGCCAGAACCGGAACGGTGGTGTCATCGCCGTGCAATCGTCCGGCCGCGAAGACATGCGCTTCCAAACGCAGGAGGAGTGGTTCCAGCACGGCACAAACCGCTCCCACCTGATCGGCCAAGGTCGAGAGGGAAAGCGGCACGCCTTCCTTGGCATAGCGTTCGGCTT
>CANJBZ010000055.1 GCA_947473475.1 Alphaproteobacteria bacterium | reverse complement strand
AGCGGTTCGAGCTGCCATAAGAGCCGCGAAAGCGCATCTCTTTTTCCTGCCGCCATACAGCCCCGATCTCAATCCCATCGAGCAAGTCTTCTCCAAGCTCAAAGCGTTGGCCCGAAAGGCTGGTACCAGAACTGCCGAGGCAACCTGGCTGCACATCGGAACGCTGATCGACGGCTTTTCCCCAACAGAATGCGCTAACTACATCGCAAATTCCGGGTACGCTTCCACCTAACTCAAACGTGCTCTAATCAGCGCCGCGGCGGGGGAGGCGGCGGGTAGTTGCCCGGTCCGCCCGGCGGCGGAGGAGGCGGAGGGGCGGCCTGGCGCTGGAAGCCCGGCACCTGATTGCCCTTCGCGTACATGCACTGCGTAAACGCCACATCATAGCGCCGCTGCAGACTGAAATTCGCATCGTCGGACTGACCCGCACCAATGGTTGCTCCAACGGCTCCGCCGCCGACCGCACCCACGGTTGCAGCACGGCCATCGCCGGTGGCCGCGCCAACGGCCAACCCCAGAGCAGCGCCGATCGCCGCTGCGCCCAGCGCACGGTTGTTTGCCTCCTGCGCCCGTCCGGCAACGCGGCTCGCCGCGTAATCCTCACATTCGTCCTGGTCGGCCAGAAATACATCGAACGGCTTATAGGGCGCGGGAAACACGCGCACCGTCGGCCCCACCGGCTGCATGGCGCAGCCGGCGAGCACCGCCAGCGCGGCTACGGAACAAACCCCTGTCGTGATTTTACGCATCGACACACTCCACTGATTTACCGAGATATTTGTTCGGCTTATGCCAGTTTCAAGCTGAACCGCGGATGAACTCGGCGGCAGGGGTTCATTCACAAAACAAACGCTTAACCCGGCGCGCGCATGTAATCGCCTTTGCCCAACTCTACACCGTTGTGGCGCAGGATCGCGTAAGCGGTCGTGGCGTGGAAATAGAAATTCGGCAGCGCGAAGCCGACGAGATAATTCTCGCCTTTGAAATTGCGCGCCTGCCCGCCGAGCATGAGCGAAATGTCGCGGTCTTCCGAGCCGTCGATTTGGGCCGGTTTGAATTCCTTGATGAAATCCACCGTCTTGGCGATGCGCGCCTTCAATTGCTCGATGGTGGTTTCGTTGTCCTCATATTTCGGCGGCTCGACACCGGCGAGACGGGCAACCGTGCCCTTGGCGAAATCGGTGGCGATCTGAACCTGCTTGGTCAGTGCGAACATGTCGGGGGCGAGCCGCGCCTGCAGCAAAACCGAGGGGTCGATTTTCTTGGCCGTGGCGAAGCTCTGCGCTTTGTCGAGACAGGCGGACAGCGCGGGCAGCATCTGCAGAAAGACAGGTGCGGATGCGCGATACATGGAAATCGTCATTGCGTGCTCCTTGGGGAAAAATACGGTGGTGGAATCTTGCGGCTATAACTAGGCTTCTCCCTCACGGTAAATAACACGAGCGCCGATTCGCCGGAAACGGAAGAGGCGGCATGGGCGAAAGCGGAAACATGCGTGCGGCCCTCTTTGGACTCGGCTTGGCGATCGTCACCGCCGCCGAAGCAGCGCCCGCGGGCCAAAACGGCATCGAAGGCCGCTGGACCGCCGAACAGAGCGCCACCGATGGCGGCGCCGCAAAAGACTTCACGCTGAATTTTGACCGGCGGGGCGCCGCGCTTAGCGGCACCATGCGCTCCGGCGCCGATGAAATTACGCTGTTCGACGTGCGCGAGAGTGGAACGGCTCTGTCGTTCACCGTGGTCATTCCCGGCACGCCCTATGTCTCGATCCATTACAGCGGCGCGCGGACGGGGAATGAAATCCGCCTCGTCGGCTCGGACGAGAGCCACGCGGTCTATACCCTCACAGCTAACCGTATCGCGCCGCCCGCACCGGCGGCAGCACCTGCACCCACCCCGGTCGCGCCGCCCGTGGTCGCGGTCACCGCACCAACCCCGGCACCGGCTCCAGCACCGGCGGTGCCAACCTCGCGCGTGGCAGCGCCCGCAGCTCGTGCACCGTCACCTCCCGTACCACCAGCTCCGGCTGCGCCTGCGCAAGGGGCGCCGCAAATGATTATTCCGCAGATGCTGGCGAACGCACTGGCGCGCGCGCCGGCGCCGCCAGTCGCTCCCGCGCCAGCAGCCGCACCACCGCCACGTGCGCCGGCGCAAACCGCCACGCCGCGCCCGGAGCTTCCCCAGATTGCATCCGCGCAACCTACGGCAGGGCCTGCCGCTGCCGTCTCACGGCCGCCCGCTGTGCCTCCCGGAAATCTCGCCGGAGCTTGGGACGTCGAAGAAACCGGTCCAGGCCAAAGCGGCCCAGCAACGCTCGTCTTCTCACGCAACGGCCGTACACTCACCGGCACTCTTCGCGCTGGCGGCAATGAGACACCGTTGTTTGAGGTGCGCCAATCCGGCGAGACAATCAGTTTCACACGTGTCATTCCCGGCGCGCCCTATGTCACGATCAACTACAGCGGCACATTGAAGGACGACGTGCTCGATCTGGCGAGCGGCGATGGCGCCTACCGGCTCACCGCACACCGCGTGAGCGTACCAGCCGCGACGCCCCCCGTGTTGCTGCCACGATGCCGCCGCAACCTGTTCCTCCAGCAGTCGCGCCGCCACCTGCCCAAGTCGCTTCGCTCGCACCTTCTCCGCAATCCGGCCAACCGCGCCCCGCTCCACCGCCTCCGGTGGCCGCTCCATCACCCGCAGTAGCGCCTGCCGTAGCGGCCCCGGCCCCAGCACCACGCCCAGCGATTCCGAACGCGATCGCCAGCGGACGCTTAAATGGAGAATGGAGCGCCGAACAATCCGGACAGGGCTCAGCCGCGCCCATTCAAGCCACCATCGCATTCACCGGCAACCGCGGCACGATGCGCGTTGGCGCGGACGAGTGGCCCTTGTTCGATGTCCGCGATGCGGGCTCAGACGTAGCGTTCACGCTCGTCATTCCTGGCGCGCCTTATGTGACCATCCACTACGGCGGGACGATCGACGGCGACGCGTTGCAGCTGACCAGTTTGGATGAAGGCCAAGGCGCTTTCCGCATGACGGCGCATCGCGCGGCCTTCCCCGCGCAGCCGCGCGTTGCGACGGTCAACCCAACCCCAACCCTGCCGGCCCGCGCACCGCAAGCGCTTCCGGCCGCACCACCGCCTCCAGCCGTTGCGCTGCTGACGCCACCGCCGGCTCCCAATCCGCCACAGGCGGCCCCGGCACCACGCGTCGCCGCACCACCGCCTCCTCCGCGCGTCGCGGCGCCGTCGTCCGGCCCGCCCGCAAAACTGCCCTTACCGGCGCTGCGCGATCTGCCGCCAAACGGCCTTGCGAAAACGCCGCTGATGGGTTGGGCGACCCGGGGCAGGCTCGGCACCGACATCGATGACGATGCGATTCGCGACGCGGCAGAGAGCCTGGATGTGACGGGCTTACGGGCCGCGGGCTACAGCTATGTCGAGACCGATGACGGCTGGCAGGGCGTGCGCGACGCCAATGGCGTGCTGCACCCCAACGCCAAATTTCCTGACATGAAGGCACTTGGCGATTTCATTCACAGCAAGGGATTGAAATTCGGCTTGCAGATCTCCGCCGCGCCGAAAAGCTGTGGCGGCTTCGAAGGAAGCTACGGCCACGAAGCCGACGACGCGAAATTGTTCGCCACGTGGGGCGTCGATTACATCGTCGCCGATTGGTGCGGTGCCGAATCCCTGTATCCCACACAGGCAGAACAACAAGCCGCGTATCAGAAAATCGGCGAGGCCTTGCGCGCGTCGGGCCGCGAGATTGTGTTCGGCCTAAGCCAGGGCGGCACGTTCGACGTCGCAAGCTGGGGCATGAAGACGGGCGCTAATCTGTGGCGCACCGGATCCGGCACCAAAGACGATTGGGATTCGGTCATACAGGCGAGCAGCACACAGGCCGGCAAAGATATCTACACGGGCCCCGGACGCATCAATGATCCCGGCCTGATTCAAGTGGGCAATGGCGGCATGACGGCGGACGAATACCGCGCGCAGCTCAATCTGTGGGCCGTAATGGCAGCGCCGATGATGCTGGGCAACGACGTCCGCATCATGACGAAAGACACCGTCGCGCTTCTCACCAATCCCGAAGTCATCGCCATCGATCAGGACCCATCGGCGCGGCAAGCCAAACGCATCGCCCGCAACGGCGACACGGAAGTGTGGGCGCGCACGCTGGCGGATGGCTCGGTCGCGGTGGGATTGTTCAACCACGGCGCCCAAAGCGCGCCGGTTGCTGTGTCATGGGAGCAGCTTGGCATCAGCGGGCCGTGGCGTGCGCGCGATTTGTGGTGGCAAGAAAATCTGGGCGTCGCCAACGGCCGTTACGTCGTCTTCCTGACCGCCCACACATCGCTCTTGCTGCGCTTGAGCAAGTAAACGCCAAGCCGGCCATACAGTCTGCGCTAATGGGTGCTAAGCGTGCTTTCGTTCAGGATGCGCGTCAGGAGGCTGGCGGTGGCGAAACCGTCGGCGGGTAGGCCGCGGCTGGATTGATAGGCGCGGATGGCGGCGCGCGACATGCGGCCGATCTGGCCGTCGGCGCCCCCAGTGGAAAAGCCCAATGTCATCAGGCCTTTCTGCAACGCCACGCGGCTGGATTGATCCAGCGGGGCTTCGTCCACCGGCCAGCTCGCCTGCACGCCGGGCGCGTCTTTGAAGCGGTCCGATAGAAGGCCGATCGCTAGCGCATAGGACGTGGCAGCGTTGTATTTCAGGATGGCGTTGAAGTTGCTCCGTACAAGGAATGCCGGGCCGCGATAGCCGGCGGGAAGAAAAATTGCCCCCTGATCCGTGCTGCTTTCCAGCGGTTCTCCGGACATCTTCCGAACGCCCATGCTCACCCAATCGGCCAGCGATTTTCTGATGTCGGGATCGGCCGTCTCATACGCAAACGACTCGGGCAGTTGCACTTCCTCGCCCCAGGGCTCGCCCACACGCCAGCCGGATCGCTTCAGATAGTTGGCCGCCGAGGCCAGAGCGTCCGCCGGCGAATCCCACACATCGCGTTTGCCGTCGCCATCGCCATCGACCGCGCTTTCCAGAAAGGTGGTCGGCACGAATTGCGTATGGCCGAAGGCGCCCGCCCACGAGCTTTTCATCGTGACGGGGTCGCGATCCTCGACTTCCGCGATTTTCAGCGCCGCGACGAACTGGCGGCGGCCATACTCCATGCGCGGCCCGTCATAAGCGAGTGTCGCCAGCGCTTCGAAAATATTGTAGGGGCCCACATTCTGCCCAAAGCCGGTTTCGACGGCCCATATCGCCGCGAGAACTTCCGGCGGGACGCCGTAGGTCTCCTGCAATCGCGTGAACAGCTCGGCATTCTCGGCAATCAACTCCCGTCCGCGATTGACGCGCGTGTCCGAGATAAGGCCCCCCAGATATTCCCAGATAGGCCGCACGAATTCGGGCTGTTTTTCGTTCAGTTCCTCGATACGCCGATTAAGCGCGATGCCCTCCACGGCCCGGTCGTAAGTCGTCTCCCGGATACCCGCCTTGACGGCATTGTCCTTGAAATCCCGCAGGAAGGCATAGAAGCGGCCTTCCTGCTCCGGCATGGGGACCGGCATGGGAATATTCCGCGGGGCGGGCGCGGCGAGGGCCGGCAGAGCCGCCACACTGAACAGAAAGGCCGCAACAAGGTCCTTATGCCGCATGCCGCATCCTACCCCCGGATTCCTTGGTTTGCCGCGCAATCTAGCGGCGAACCGGCGGCCACTTCGCCGGATTGCGCTTTAGAACGGACGTCCTCCGGGCTGCTGACCGGTGACCGGTCTACCGGCGAAAAGGGTCACAAGATGGGCAGCCATCAGAAGAATAACGACGATGCAGACCATCTGGACGACGTGATAATTGATCATCCTGACTTTTAGCGGCTGAGCCGGCTGCCGCGCCCGCCAGTTGGCGAAACCAAACACGCCGAATGTCAGCACCACCACGGCCAGCGTGGTGGTCAAATTCAAATCCATGCCCCTCTCCTTATCCCCGCCCCCAAAGCGCAAGTCCGGCCCGGCGAGGTGGTTGACATACCGCCCTGCCCTGCATAGGTTCCCGCGCCTTTCGGCTGATTTGGCCGCATCTTAACACCGGAGACGACGATGAAAGTGCGCAATTCTCTGCGCTCGCTGAAAAAGCGCGATAAGGACTGCCGCGTCGTCCGCCGCAAGGGCCGCGTGTACGTCATTAACAAGAAGAATCCGCGGTTTAAGGCACGCCAGGGCTAACCCCGGCTGGCTCGGGCTCAGCCCGTGCTCACGATCACGTTTAACGCGGTTCGGTCCCTATCGCCTCGCTGATATTTTTTGGCTAGCATGCTTGCCATGCGCCAGATGCTATTCAGCCTTGTGCTCCTTGCGCCCATCGCCGGTATGGCCGTGGCGCAACCCGCAGACCCTCACCAGGGCGGTGACGTTCCTGACTTGCAGGTAACGCCCGGTCCGGCCCCTGCACCTAAAGGTGCGCCCGGTGCGCAAGGGGGGCCGCCCCCGCAAGCCCAGGCGCCCCGTGCTGCTGGACGGCCCGCGCCCAAACCGCCCGAAACGGACGATCAGCTCTTGGCGAAGCTCGCCAAGGCAGCCGACCAACGGGCCGCGCGTCCGATCGAGCGGGAGTTGAGGGCCCGCTGGGCGCATACCGGAAGCCCCAGCGCCGACCTGCTTCTGAAGCGGGTCGATCAGGCCATGGAAGCCCATGATTTCGACACCGCGCACGACATCGCCGTGAAGCTGACGGCCATCGCGCCCAATTTCGCGGAAGCCTGGCATCGCCGGGCAACGCTGGCCACACAAAAGGACGATTACGAAGACGCGCTCAGTTCGCTGCGCCGGACCTTGACCCTGCAGCCGAAGAATTTCGTCGCGCTGGCCGAGCTCGGCTCGATTTTGGAAGAATATAACGACAAAGCGCATGCCCTGGACGCTTACAAGCAGGCCAAAGCCATCGATCCGCAGATTGAAGGCATTGGAGATCGCATCAAGGAATTGACCAAGTCCGTCGAAGGCCAGGGCATTTAGGCCGAAGCAAAGCCCATCCGCCGGGGGATAGGATGCCCAGTAAGACATCGCTTGTGTTAGCCGTGGCCGCAACCTTGGCGCTGACCACGCCGCTTTCGGCAGAGTCCAGCATGGTCGGAATATGGTTCAGCCCCTTCCAGCCGGACGAGCCCAATGTCATGTCGCTGATCGAATTCAACGCCGACGGCACATTTCGCGAAGAATTCCGCAAATGCGCCGATGGCGATTTCGTCGGCTATCAGACGGAATCGGGCACCTGGTCGGTGGCGGGCGAGGTCGAGCACATCAGGGCGAGCGAGATAAATGGAACTCCGGCCGTTGCGGAAGCCGACTACAAGATCGTCATGTTAACCGACTCGGAGCGGCGTATCCGCATGGACCCGCAGGGATATGAGTTTGTCGGCCACCGGGTCCTTAAGTTCGATTTTCCCGAATGCCCGAATGGCGCGTGAGGCGGGTAATACCAGTGGTCCAGATTATCGACTCCTCGTGTCATGGCCCGCAAAAGCGGGCCATCCAGGAGAACGTAGAGCGCATCAGCACGCAGACGCGCGCTTGCTGGATGGCCCTGTCATGCAGGGCCATGACAAAGGGCGGCTGGATCAAAGGCCTTTGGTGTAACCGGGTGAGTCACTTTCGGATTGCGTGTTTGGCGTTTGGTTTAATCGCCATGTTTCAACCCGCGAATGCCGCACAAGTTGAACGCGGGCTGAACATCCCCGCTTCCGCCATCGTAGGGAACTGGTACGGCGTCGGAGAGCCTGACGATCCCAGCATCTCGTACATTGACGCTTATGCGGCCGATGGCACATTCCACTCCGAATTCCGCAAATGCGTGCGAAACGAAGTCGTCTGGCGGCAGACCGAAACCGGCAAATGGTCGGTGCGCGATGGCGTGCTGCGGATGATATCCATCACCATCGACGGCAAACCCGACGTATTCGATAATTCGTACACGATCGAATGTTCCGCACCGAACGAATTTCGGGCGCGGCTGCACGATGTGAGTTTCTTGTTTATCGAGAAGCGGATCGACAAATTCGAATTTCCGCCCTGCTACGTCGGCTCGTAAACGCCGCCCCTACGGATTTTTGCCCGTCACAAAAGCCACGCGCAGCATGTTGGTTGCGCCCGGCGTGCCCAAGGGCAGCCCGGCCGTGATCACCACGCGCTCGCCCGGCTTGGCAAAGCCCTGCGCAAACGCGATTTGACAGGCGCGCTGCGCCACATCGTCAAGATCGTGTGCGTCTTCGGTTTCAACGCAGTGCAAGCCCCAGGCCAGCGTCAACCGCCGGGCCATTTCGCGAATCGGCGTCAAGGCCAGGATCGGCGCATCGGGACGCTCGCGCGCGGCCCGCAGGCCCGTCGAACCCGACTTCGTCCAGCACACAATGGCCGCGGCGTTGATCGTATGCGTCACGTCATGGACGGCGTGCAGTATGGCGTCCGGCAGTGTGGCTTCGGGATCCTGCCGCTGCGCGTTCAGGATGTTGCGGTAGAGCGGATCGGTTTCCACGGATTGCGCGATGCGGTCCATCATAGCCACCGCCTCGGCGGGAAAAGCCCCCGACGCGGTTTCCGCCGACAGCATGACCGCATCGGCGCCTTCAAAGACGGCATTGGCGACGTCAGAGACTTCGGCGCGGGTTGGAATGGGGCTCAGGATCATCGATTCCAGCATCTGCGTCGCGACGACCACCGGTTTGCCGGCATGCCGCGCAGCCTGGATGATCTGCTTCTGGCGCCCCGGCACGGCTTCCAGCGGAAGCTCCACACCAAGATCGCCGCGCGCCACCATCACGGCATCGGACAGGCTGATGATCTCATCGAGCACGCGGAAGGCCGACGGCTTTTCCAGCTTTGTCATGACGCCCGCGCGTCCCGCCGCGGCTTTACGCAATTCGGCGACATCGTCGGGGCGCTGCACAAACGACAGCGCCAGCCAGTCGATATTCAGCGACAGCGCATAATCCAGATCGCTGCGGTCCTTCGCGGTCAGCGCCGGAATCGGCAGCAGCGTGTCGGGAAGATTGACGCCCTTGTTGTTCTTGACCATCCCGCCTTGGATGATCGTCGCGTCGATGCGCGAGTCGGTCACCCGCTCGGCCAGAAGCCGCACCTTGCCGTCATCGATGAGCAGACTGGAGCCGGCCTTGAGCGCCGCAAAGATTTCGGCATGCGGAATGGGCAGTTCCTCGAGACCCGCCGCCGTCTCCGCGCGCACCAATGTTATGGTCTTGCCGGTTTCCAGCCGCCGTTCACCGCCTTCGATTTTCCCCAGCCGGAGCTTTGGACCCTGAAGGTCGACCAGAATGGCAATCGGCCGTCCGACCTCGCTTTCGACCGCGCGCACCGTTTCGACCAAAGTGGTCAGATTGCCGTGGCTGGTGTGACTCATATTGATGCGGAAAACATCGACCCCGGCAACGAACAAGGCTCGAATGTGATCCCGCGTATGGCTGGCCGGTCCCAGCGTGGCTACGATTTTGGTTTTTCGGCTGCGGCGCATCTAGTGGAGAGTCTCCAAATTCCGGCTTGCGTCAAGCGGCCAATTCCAGGATGGGACCGTGCCGGGCAAACTGAAAGCATTGCAGGCCAGAGATATTCCCGCGCCGGCCGGGCAAATCGAATCGGCAACACGGTACAATGCGGACATGACAACGGCCTGCGACGCAAGCGCCTATGAGCTGCACAACCCGGAAGCGCCCGACGGCGTCATCTTCCTGTGCGACCATGCCTCCAACAAAGTTCCTGAAGAGTTAGGATCCTTGGGCCTGCCGCCCGCCGAATTCGAGCGGCATATCGGCTACGATATCGGGGCGGCACGCCTGACCCGCGCGCTTGCGGACCGCTTCGCCGCCCCCGCCTTCATCGCGCGCTGGTCCCGTCTGGTCGTCGATCTCAACCGCGGGGAGGATGACCCAACCGTCGTCATGAAGCTGTCCGACGAACGCATTGTACCCGGCAACCGGGACTTGGATGCCGCAGGGATCGCCGATCGCATCGCGCGGTATCATGCGCCCTATCATCAGGCGATTGCCGCCCGCATTGCCGAATCGCGTGGGAAGGGTGGGTTTCCGGTGCTGATCTCCATGCACAGCTTTACGCCGGTTTGGCGGGGCAAGCCGCGGCCCTGGCACATTGGCGTGCTGTGGGACAAAGACGCCCGGCTTGCGAAACCGCTGCTGGCACGGCTCCACCGCGAAGGCGACATCGTTGCCGGAGATAACGAGCCCTACACGGGCGCGTTGGCGAATGACTGCCTTTACCGGCATGGCACCATGAACGGCCTGCCGCACGTTCTTGTGGAAGTGCGCCAGGACCTGATTGCCGACGAAGACGGCGCCGCCCGCTGGGCCGCCCGGTTGGAACGCATTTTGCGCGACGCTATAGAGGCGATGGGCGCCCCTGCCATTCAATTCACCCGGCCTTTGCCGGCCGCGAAAGGACCAGCCATGGACGAGAAGACCCGCACCGAACTGGAAGCCGCAGCCTTCCGGCGTCTGGTTGCGCATCTGCGCGCGCGCACCGATGTGCAGAACATCGATCTGATGGGACTTGCCGGATTCTGCCGCAACTGCCTGGGCGACTGGTACCGCGAATCCGCGGCGGAAAAGGGGATCACGCTGGAAAAGGATCAGGCGCGTGAAATCGTATACGGAATGCCTCCCGCTGAATGGAAAGAGCGCTACCAGAAAGAGGCTTCGCCGGAACAGCAGGCCGAGTTCGCCAAGGCGATGAGCCAGAAGACTCACAGCTAAGCGGCGCTCCTTGCCTTTCCATGCCCGGCGCTTTCGGTCTATCGCAGGGCCTTAGAGCGCAATCCGGCGAAGTGGACGCCGGTTCGCCGTTAGATTGCGCGGCAAACCAAGGAAGCTAAAGCACGATCTGATTCAATCAGATCATGCTTTAGCGTACACATTGAAAGGGCGGCCATGACCAAGTCGGGCTTCGCAGCAGGACAGTTGAAATCGCTGGTGGAGCGGATCGAGCACCTGGAAGAAGAAAAGGCCGCGCTCGCCGCCGACATCCGCGAAGTTTATGCCGAAGCCAAGGGCCAAGGCTTCGACACCAAAATCATGCGTCAGGTCATCCGAATCCGGAAGCTCGACAAGGCCGACCGGCAGGAGATGGAAGCGATCCTGGACCTCTATCTTTCGGCGCTGGGTATGCGAAGCTGAGGGGATGAACCTTGGCGGTCCCGTAAGTACTCTCCTATTGGCGTTTCCGGGACCGGTTCTGGCAGTCGAATCTTCTTCTCCCCCCACGCAAAATCCGGCAGGGACCAATTCCATCGGCGTAGCGCGCATGATGGCGGACGGCAGCATCATGATTGGCGTACCCGGACGCGGTTCGAGCGAGCGCGCTGAGGCCGTCCTGGTTCTGGTGCCGGGCGACACGCAATATCAGCCACTGCTCGATCACATCGGCGGATTGATGCCTGGCGAGAGCAAACCCATCCCGCCCTGGCCTGATCAACAGCCTGCACCACGGGACGCGGCCCCGTCATCGCCCGACACGCCTGCCCAATAGCGCACCTTGCGCCCGTTTCTTTGTTCGGCCGGAGCTGTTTCTCCGTCCCGGCCACGATTCACGTGGTCGCCGCGCGCAAGGGCGGTCAAGGCTGACCGTCAGGCCACCGCGAAGCGGCGGGAAAGCCGCCTTGACGGCCCTGAGCGCGGCGCAATGCTTACGGCGCCGGGGCGATAGAGCCGCTCAACCGTTTGCGGCGAGCGTATTCTGGCCGTCAGCCTCGGGAGACACGCCTGCTTCTTCCTCCAGACCTAGGTCTTTCAATTTGCGATAGAGCGTGGACCGCCCGATGCCGAGCCGGCGCGCGACCTCGGACATGCGACCATGATAGCGCGCGATGGCCATGCGGATGATGTCCGCCTCAAGGACTTCGAGCTTGCGCATATGCCCCGATTCATCGACGCCGGCGATGGCGTAGGCGCTCGTGGTACGCACAGCCGCGGCGGGACGCACTGCCGCGGCATGGTCTTCAGTCAAACTGACGGCTTCCGTCTGCGCTCGTCCACGCGGCGTCACACCCATGGCGCTGGCGATCTGCGGAAAATCCACGACGTCCAGAGCGTCGGAATCGCATAGGACGACCGCGCGGAAGATAGTATTTTCGAGTTGCCGCACATTGCCCGGCCAGGAATAGGTGTTCAGCAATTCCAGCGCCTCGGCGGAGAACCCGGAGACCTGTTTGTTTTCTTCGGCGGCAAAGCGCGCCACGAAATGCTGCGCCAGCGCCGGAACGTCCTCGCGCCGTTCGCGCAAGGGCGGAATCATGACGGGAAAGACGTTGAGCCGGTAATAGAGGTCTTCCCGGAAGCGGCCTTCGCGCGTCAGCTCCGCCAGATCGCGATTGGTCGCCGAAATAATGCGCACGTCGACCTTCACCGGACGCTTGGCGCCGACCGGATCGATTTCGCTTTCCTGCAGCGCGCGCAGGAGCTTGACCTGCATGTCGAGCCGCAGCTCGCCAATCTCGTCCAGAAACAGGGTGCCGCCATCGGCCTCCTGGAATTTGCCCAGATGCTTATCGGTTGCGCCCGTAAAAGCGCCCCGTTCATGGCCAAACAGGATGCTTTCGATCAGGTTTTCCGGAATGGCGCCGCAATTGACGGTAATGAAAGGCTTGCCCGCCCGGTCCGAGCAGCCCTGAATAGCGCGGGCGATCAGCTCCTTGCCGACGCCCGATTCGCCTTCGATAAGGATGGGAATAGTGGATTGCGCGGCCCGTTCGCCAACGCGGATGACCTGACGCATAGCGTGGCTTCCACCGATCAGATCGCCGAACATCAGTCGATTTTGTTGCTTCTTTTTCAGCCGCGAGACTTCGCCCGAGAGCGCGCCGAGCTTGAGCGCATTCTGGATGGAAACTTTGATCCGTTCTGGACTGGCCGGTTTCACCAGGAAGTCGCCGGCGCCGGCGCGCATCGCTTCGACGGCCGCATCGATCCCGCCATTGGCGGTCAGCACGATCACGGGAAGGTTCTGATTGACGGCCCTGAGCTTGGTCAGGACCTGGATGCCGTCTACCTCGGGCATCATGAGGTCGAGAAGCATGAGCGAGACTCGCTCGCCCTTGGGCGAAAGGAGCAGCTCGAGCGCCGCACTACCACCGGGAGCCGTCATCGTCTGCAAGCCCATGCGGGTGATGGCCGCATCGAGCAGCCTCCGCTGGACGGGATCGTCATCGACAATAAGAACGGTTTGACTCATGGACCTGGCAGGTTGGGAGGGCGGCCGGCATTGTCGTGGTCGAACGTAAAGGCCTGTTTAAAATCCGTCCCAGTTTGCACCATTGTCCCACAATGCCCGGCGACACAGTTGCGGAAGATCAATACCCTGCGCGACGTTAAGTCGCCGTTAAGCTTCTCCGTGCGAGACTTCACTGCTTTGCTCTTACCAGTCGTTTGCTATAGTTCGGCAGACATTCGCAAAATGTTCGGGGGCACTCATGGCCGATAATCACCATTCTCACGCGCCTGCTTCGGGCGGCATGAACATCACCGAGCAACAGAAAACTTATCTCGCCTTTTGGAACACGGCGAAGTGGTCCACTTTCGGGCTGATCGCGCTGGCGGCGCTGCTCGCGATTTTCCGCACCCATAACGGATACTGAGCGGACATTCGGGCAAAGACCGCGGGATGGCCATGATCGTAGCAATCCCGAAGGAACGGCGCGGCGGTGAAACCCGCGTTGCCGCTGTCCCGGAGACTGTCAAAAAGCTGAAGGGCCTTGGGCTGGAGGTGACGGTGGAAACCGGCGCCGGCGGCCCGGCGCGCATTTCGGACGCGGATTATGTCGCCGCGGGGGCTTCCATTGCGCCCGACGCGGCTTCGGCCCTTCGCAATGCCGACATCGTTCTCAAGGTGCGCGCGCCTTCCGGCGATGAGGCCGGACTGCTGAAGCGGGGCGCCGTGCTGGTGGCCCTGCTGTCCCCGGCTACCGAGAAGGCTCTCTTTCCCAAACTTGCCGAAGCGGGCATCGTTTCTTTCGCCATGGAATTCCTGCCGCGCATTTCGCGCGCTCAGGCGATGGACGTCCTGTCCAGCCAAGCCAATCTTGCGGGTTATAAGGCGGTGGTCGACGCGGCGGCACAGTTCGGCCGCGCCATGCCCATGATGATGACAGCCGCCGGAACCATCGCGCCCGCGCGCGTGCTGGTGATGGGCGCGGGCGTCGCGGGGTTGCAGGCCATCGCCACCGCCCGGCGTTTGGGGGCCATCGTGTCCGCGACCGACGTTCGTCCGGCGACCAAGGAACAGGTCGAAAGCCTGGGTGCAACATTTGTCGCGGTCATGGACGATGAGTTCAAGCAGGCACAGACCGCTGCCGGTTACGCCAAGGAAATGTCCCAGGCGTATCAGGCCAAACAGGCCGCCTTGATCGCCGAGACCATCAAGAAACAGGACATCGTCATCACCACGGCCCTGATCCCAGGGCGCAAGGCGCCGGTGCTGGTGACCGAAGACATGCTCAAGACCATGAGGCCCGGCTCGGTCATCGTCGATCTTGCCGCCGAGCAGGGCGGCAACTGCCCGCTCACCCGCGCCGATGAAGTAACCGAGGCCCATGGGGTAACCTTAATAGGCTACACCAATCTGCCGGGCCGGCTGGCGGTCGATTCGTCCAGCCTGTACGCGCGCAACCTGTTCAACTTCGTCAGCCTGTTCGTCGACAAGAAGAGCGGCGCTCTCGCGCTGAACTGGGATGATGAGATCATAAAAGGCGCGGGCATCACGCGCGATGGCGCCATTGTCCACCCCGCGCTGCAACCGAAATAGGCGCGCCATGACGATCTCCCTCTGCCGCCGGTCTATCCGCTCACGGAGAGCATGATGGAAGCGATCGATCCCTTCGTCTTCCGCTTTTCGATTTTCGTGCTGGCGATTTTCGTCGGCTATTTCGTCGTCTGGGGGGTGACGCCCGCTTTGCACACGCCGCTGATGAGCGTGACCAATGCGATCTCCTCGGTGATCGTGGTGGGCGCGCTGCTCGCGGTTTCCGTGGCCGACATTTCGAACGAATCCTGGATTTCCAAAGGCCTGGGTTTCTTCGCGCTCATTCTGGCGTCCGTGAATATTTTCGGCGGCTTCCTGGTCACGCAGCGCATGCTGGCGATGTACAGGAAGAAAGAGAAGAAGTGAGGCGGCCCCGATGAACGCCAATATCGCCGCACTGCTCTATCTCGTCGCGGGCGTGCTTTTCATCCTTGCACTGCGGGGCCTCGCCTCGCCGGAAACCGCCCGCTTGGGCAACAACCGCGGCATGATCGGTATGGCGCTGGCGATCCTCACCACGCTGGCCGTGGCGCGCGTCACCGACGCGTTGACCTGGGGCATGATCGTCGCGGGCATCGGCATTGGCGGGGCCATCGGCGCCGTCACCGCACGCCGGATCGCGATGACGGCGATGCCGCAATTGGTGGCCGCTTTTCACTCGCTGGTGGGTCTTGCCGCCGTGCTGGTCGCCGCTGCGGCGATGTACAGTCCGCAGGCCTATGGCATCGGCGAGCCGGGCGCCATTCACATGCAAAGCCTGATCGAAATGAGCCTTGGCGTCGCGATCGGCGCAGTCACCTTTGCCGGTTCGATCATCGCCTTCGCCAAACTCAACGGCAACATGTCGGGCGCGCCGATCATGCTGCCGGCGCGTCATGTCATCAATATTCTTATCGCCGCGGCCATCGTTGGCCTCATTGTCTATTTCGTCGTGGCGCAGCAGATCTGGACCTTCTGGGCCATCACTGTCCTGTCGTTTGTCATCGGTATCACGCTGATCATTCCCATCGGCGGCGCCGACATGCCGGTGGTCGTCTCGATGCTCAATTCCTATTCGGGATGGGCGGCGGCCGGCATCGGCTTCACGCTGGAGAACACGGCGCTGATCATCACGGGCGCGCTTGTCGGTTCCTCTGGCGCGATCCTCTCCTACATCATGTGCAAAGGCATGAACCGCTCGTTCATTTCGGTGATCGCGGGCGGGTTCGGCGGCGAAGTGGCGGCTGCGGGCGGCGCAAAAGAGACGCGCCCCGTGAAGCAGGGCTCGGCGGAAGATGCCGCCTTCATCATGAAGAATGCCGGTTCGGTCATCATCGTGCCGGGTTACGGCATGGCGGTGGCCCAAGCGCAGCATGCATTGCGCGAAATGGCCGACAAGCTGAAGCACGAAGGGGTGAAAGTCTCCTACGCCATTCATCCGGTAGCAGGCCGCATGCCCGGCCATATGAACGTGCTGCTGGCCGAAGCCAATGTGCCCTATGACGAAGTGTTCGAGCTGGAAGACATCAATTCGCAATTCGCGCAGGCCGATGTGGCCTATGTCATCGGCGCGAACGACGTGACCAACCCAGCCGCCAAGAACAATCCGCAATCGCCCATTTTCGGCATGCCTATTTTGGATGTTGAAAAAGCCAAGACCGTGCTGTTCATCAAGCGCGGCATGGGTTCGGGCTATGCCGGCATCGAGAACGAACTCTTCTTCCGCGACAACACCATGATGCTGTTCGCCGACGCCAAGAAGATGACCGAAGAAATCGTCAAATTCCTCGGCTGACGCGCTTTCCATCGTGATCGTGTAAAAAGCAGCAGCCGCTTCACCGCGCTGGTGCGAATGTCTGACGACCAAAGCTCAGAATCCCCCCTCCCCTTGCGGGAGGGGGTTAGGGGGAGCGACTGTCTTGTTGGTCAAGCTGTTTTCCATGGTGATTTGTCTCTGAGCATGGCGTTCAGGATGGTTAGTAGTTTTCTGGCGACCGCGATGAGAGCGACCATTTTGGGTTTTCCGGCAGCGTCGAGGCGCTGACGGAAGGCT
>CANJBZ010000054.1 GCA_947473475.1 Alphaproteobacteria bacterium | reverse complement strand
GTGACGGTCTAAAATGCTCGAAAAGCGCATCCGGCGCACTCCCTCGTGAAATGCTGCCCGGTTCATCGCGTACCCCTCTGTTCAGGGCACGCTAAAACCGGACAACTCACGAGCTACAAAAACCGGACACATCACGAGCTAACTACATGTTCGATTCAGCGTGCTTGCCACGGTGAACGATGCAGGCAATCCTATAGCTTGTGAAATCAATCATGGTTCGCGCGTGCTCCGGCTTCCAGCACCGTCGCCTGTGTCCTGTTCCCTCGCAGATCGCGCGCGCATTGGTATGCGGCGTACGCGGCCAACGGCAAAATTGACTAGGGTTCCGCGCTCCCTGTAGCCTCCAGCCTTAAAGCGCGTTTCGGCTGCACCGGGACCGTTGGGAGGCTTGGGTTTATGACCATTTTTGGGGTTGCCCTGTTGGCGATCTGTACGCTGATAGGGGCCTTTCTGGGCGATCTGCTCGGCGTGGTGCTGGGGGCCAAGACCAATGTCGGCGGGGTCGGCATTGCGATGATCCTGCTGATCGCCGGCCGAGCCTGGTTGATGCGCAAGGGTAAGCTCACCCACGGCTTCACGCTCGGCATCGAATTCTGGGCGGCCCTTTACATCCCCATTGTGGTGGCGATGGCGTCCATCCAGAACGTCGTGGCCGCGGTCAGAGGCGGGCCAATCGTCCTTCTCGCCGGCGGCATTACCGTCGTTCTGTGCTTTACCGCGACGGCGCTGTTGTCCCGTATTATGCGTGAGCCCGAAACCGTGCATGACCGCGCCGCAGAAGCCCATGCGGCGCGCGTGCTTTCCGGCGCGGCGGAATAGGAACCAGGTATGGGCGAACTTCTTACACGGCTTTCCAACGAACACGGTCTGATCATGGCGTTCGCCGTGGTCGGCGCGGTGATGTGGATTTCCTATCAAATCTCAAAGCATTTGACCTTTGGGCGCATCCACGGCTCTGCCATCGCCATCGTGCTCGGCCTTGCGCTGGCCTATGCGGGCGGCATCACGACGGGCGGCAAGAACGGGCTTGCGGATATTCCGCTGTTCGCCGGGCTGGGCCTTTTGGGCGGCGCGATGATCCGCGATTTTGCGATTGTCGCGACAGCGTTTGAAGTGGATGTGAAGGAGGCCAAACGGGCCGGGCTGCTGGGCGTCATCGCGCTGACCATCGGCACTATTCTACCGTTCATTGTCGGGTCCAGCGTCGCGGTGTCGTTCGGCTATACCGACGCCATTTCCATGACGACCATCGGCGCGGGGGCGATTACCTACATCGTCGGACCCGTCACTGGATCGGCCATCGGCGCGAGTTCGCCGGTGATGGCGCTGTCCATCGCGACGGGCGTATTCAAGGCGGTGCTGGTGATGATCGGCACGCCTTTTGTGGCAAAGACCATCGGCCTGGACAATCCGCGCTCGGCGATGGCCTTCGGCGGTCTGATGGGCACCGTCAGCGGCGTCACCGGCGGCCTTGCCGCCACCGATCCCCGGCTGGTTCCCTATGGCGCGCTCACGGCGACGTTTCACACGGGCATTGGCTGTCTAGTCGCGCCGTCGATTTTCTATCTGATCGTCCGCGCTATCGTGGGTGGGTAATCACGGAATAAGCTGGGCGGCGCGCGCGACCACGTCTTTGGGCGCGGCATAGGCGGTGCGGAGGAGCTTCTCCACCTCTTCGCCGGTCAGCGGGTCGACCTCCATTTGCAACCGCTTGGCGTCGGCCAGAAAAGCGGGATCCTTCAGCGTTGCATCGAAGGCCCGGCGCAGGATTTGCAGCCGGTCTGCCGGCACATTGGGTGGCGCCGCGAACGGCCGTCCCATTTCCTGGCGCGTCAAAATCAGCTCCAGAGTCTTCTTGTCTTCGGGCTTCGACACCAGATCGATGGCGCTGGGCACGTTCGGCAGATCGGGAAACTTGCTCATGCCCACCTGCAACAGCACGTTGATCTTATGGTCGCGAAACCAGGTGGGACGCGCGGCTTTCAGCGTGGTGTAGGCGAGTCCGCAGACGCCATCGACCTCACCGCGCTCCATCGCCAGCGTGACGTCCTGATCGGTATACCCCGTCACCACTTTGAATTTCGTCCCCAGCAGCGCGTTGGAAATGCGCGGCATCATGGTTGAATTGCTGGTGGCGCCCGAGGCGCTGACGATGACCTGCTGCTTTTGCGCCTGCTCGATGGTTTTCACCGGGCTCGTATGCCAGGTGACGCAAACATTCATCAGCTTGCCGATGCTGCCGATCCAGCCGAGCTTCAGCGAATCGAAGCGGCCGTTGAACTTCCCGAACAGCGGGTCCAAGGCGATGCCGTTGGTCAGCGCGGCAAAGGCTGTGCCGTCACGCGGCGCGCTGTTGTAGAGCGATCCCATCTCCACCGCCCCATCGGCGCCGGGCATGTTCTTCGGCACGATGACGGGATTTCCCGGAATGTATTTGGGCATATGCCGCGCCAGCGTGCGGGCATAGGTGTCGTAGCCGCCGCCGGCAGCCGTGCCGATCAGCATGGTGATCTGCTTGCCCTTGTAGAAGCTCTCGGCCGGTTGCGCCGGCGCAGCGGCAGCACCTGTGGCCACCAGCGCACAAAATCCGGCAAGACGCGCCAAATGCGCCTTTCGCATATCTCCTCCTGCGGCTTTTCGTACAAAGCCGTCGTTTTTTACGCTAACACATCGGCGTTCTAGCTTCATAACGCCCGCTCGCAAAGAAACACCATGGACCGCGGCACTGCACGCTACCGGCTCGGCGTCGATGTGGGAGGCACCCACACCGACCTGGTTCTGCTCGACACAGAGACAGGCGCCTTGCTGGTCGAAAAGGTTTCCAGCACGCCGAAGAATCCGGCGCTTGGCGTGTTGAACGGCGTCAGCCGTTTTATTGCGCGCGGGGTACACGCGAAAGACATCGGATTTTTCGGTCACGGCACCACGATCACCACCAACGCGCTGCTGGAAATGCGCGGCGCCAAAACCGGGCTGCTTATCACCAAGGGTTATCGCGCGGTGCAAGAGGTGCAGAACCAGGCGCGTGACGGCAATCCGTTCGACTATTTCTATTCCAAGCCCGCTCCTATTGCGCCGCAAAGCCTGACCCACGAAATCGGCGAGCGTACCGATTACCAAGGCAACGCGCTGCTTGCGCTAAACGAAGACGATGTGCGCCGCGCGGCGCGCGCGCTTAAGGCGGCGGGCGTGGAATCGATCGCGGTGTGTTATCTGTTCTCCTACGCCAATCCGCTGCACGAGCAGAAAACCCGCGCGATCCTTCAGGAGGAATTTCCCGGCGTCTCCGTTTCCATATCCAGCGATGTGCTGCCGCGCATTCGCGAATGGGCGCGGCTCTCCAGCACACTGCTGAACGCCTATCTGGAGCCGGTTCTGGTTCGCTACATCGCGCATCTGAACCAGGGCCTGGATGACGCCGGGTTCGTGACGCAGCAGCGCTTCCTCATGCAGTCCAACGGCGGCGTCATGCCGTTTTCGGCCACCATCGAAGGCGGCCGCACCGTGCATACGCTGTTTTCCGGACCGGCCGCAGGCGCGCAGGCAAGCGCGCATCTGGCGCGGGAAGATGCGCACCGTGGCTTGGTCACGCTCGACATGGGCGGCACCAGTGCCGATATCGCGTTTATCGAAAGCGGGGCGCCGCTTGAAGTCACCGAAGGCGTGATCGCGCGGCGGCAGCTCGACGTGCCCGCGCTCGACATGAGTTCGATTTCGGCGGGCGGCGGCTCAATTGCGCGGGTAGACGGCGGCGGGTTTCTCGTGGTCGGACCGGAGAGCGCGGGCGCCGATCCCGGCCCGGCTTGCTATGGCCGCGGCGGCGAGCGCCCCACCGTAACCGATGCCGATATTCTTTGCGGTTTTCTGAACCCGGATTATTTCCTGGGCGGGGCACAGAAGCTTGATATGGCTGCCGCGCATGACGCACTGAAGCGCCACATTGCCGATCCCTTGCGCATGACCGTGCGCGAAGCCGCTGCCGGAGTCCGGCGCATTGTCGACATGCGCATGGCCGATGAGGTGCGCGTGTTCGCCGCCAAGCGCGGCGTTGACCTTGGCGCCTTTACGCTGCTGCCGTTCGGCGGCGCGGGCGCGGTACACGCGGCGGCGGTGGCCGAAGAACTTGGGATGAAACGCATCCTTGTGCCCGCGCGGCCCGGCGCCTTTTCCGCCCTCGGTCTTCTTTGCACCGATGTCGTGCACGACTTCATTCGTTCGGATTTGAAGCCGCTTGCGGAAATCGACGCCGAATATGCCGAACGGATTTTCGCCGAACTTACCTCACGCGCCTTGCACGAGCTTGCGGCGGAGCGGCTTTCGCCCGGTGACGCCGCGTTCACGCGCGAACTCGATCTTCGCTATGCCGGACAGGGGTACGAATTGCGCACCTCGCTGGAAGGTCACTATCGGGGCCAGCTGAGCGCGGATGACCTTCCCAAGTTGCGTGCACGTTTCGACGAACGGCACGCGCAGGTTCATGGGCATTCCGCGAAGGAGAGGCCGGTCGAGATTGTCAGCTACCGGCTGCGCGTGCGTGTGGCCGTTCCCAAATACCAGTTACAGCAGGAACCCGCCCCGGCAAATCCGCCGCCAATTTCGGATGCACGCAAAGGCGCGCGCCAAGTGTACTTCAATGCCGCAACAGCCACGGAAACCACGCTCTACGAACGCGACCGGTTGGCCGTGGGGGCGTCAATTCCCGGACCTGCCATCGTCGAGCAATTCGATGCGACCACGGTGATCCCACCCGGCTGGACGGCCCGGGTCGATGGCGCGCGCAATCTGATCCTGGAAGCCAAACCATGAGCATCGACGCGATCACGGTCCAGATCCTGCGCAACAAGATCGCCAGCCTCACCGATGAGATGCACTATCATTTTTACCGCTCCGGCTATTCGACGATCATCCGGGAATCGCGTGACTTCAGTTGCGTCATCGTGGACCGCGACGGACGGCTTATCACCGCGCCGCCGATGTTTTTCCACGCGCCCGTCTACCGGCATCTGGTCGGACACATCCTTAGGACCTATGGCGATAGCATTAGAGATGGCGACGTCTTCGTGTCCAACCATCCCTATGACGGTGGTCTGCCGCATGTCTCGGACATGGCCTTCGTCGCCCCCATCTTTGCAGACGGCGTAATTGTCGGATTTTCCGGCTCCATCGCACACAAGGCCGATATAGGTGGCACGGTCGCGGGCTCCACGTCCGCCAATGCGACGGAGATGTATCACGAGGGCCTTCTGATCCCGCCGATCCGGATTTGGGATGCCGGCCGTTTCCTGCCCGATATCGAGCGGATCATTTTGGCCAACAGCCGCCAGCCGCAGCTCGTGCGCGGCGACATGGAAGCGCAGATCGCCGTGACGCAAATGGGCGCCGCGCGGGTGAAAGAGTTGTGCGGACGTTTCGGCAAAGATGTCGTGACCGGCGCCTTTGCAGCGATTCTCGCTGGGGCGGCGGAAGAACTTCGCAAAGCTATCCGGCGTCTTCCAGAAAGCGAAGCATCGGCAGAAGGATTGCTCGACAGCGACGGCGTGGAAACCGATAAGCCGATCACGCTTGCTGTTACCGTTTCAATCAAGGATGGCGTAGCGGCTTTCGATTTTTCCAAAAGCGGGCCGCAGGCGCGCGGGCCCGTCAATCTGCGGCCCTCAATGATCGAGGCGTGTGTCTTCTATTGTCTGATTGGCTGTTTGGATCCCAGACTGCAATTCAATGACGGCATGCGCGATTGCGTGCGCATCGTACTCGCGCCGCGTACCATCACGAATGCCGAGCCGCCCGCGCCGGTGTCCAATTATCAGATGGTCAATTTGAAATTGGTCGACGTGATCCTGGAAGCGCTGGCGCAGTTCAATCCGTCGCGTGCGGTTGCCAACGCGGGATCGTCGAGCGCACTTAGCATCGCGTGGCGAAAGGAGCGTCCGGGCCAGTCCAACATGCAATATGAAATCATCGGCTCGGCTTACGGCGGCGGCGCGGGTCATGATGGCGTCACCGGCACGGCGACCCATCTCAGCAACCTGCACATCACGCCCATCGAAATCCTGGAATCGGAATATCCCTGCCGCGTAACGCGCTTCGACATCGTGCCGGATTCCGGCGGTGCGGGACGCTGGCGTGGCGGCGCGAGTCTGATCCGCGAATATGAGCTGCTGGAAGATGCCACCGTGATTCGCCGCTTCGACAAGGCGAAATTCCCGCCTCGCGGCCTGGCCGGCGGGCAAGATGGCGCGAGAGCGCGATTCGTGACGGGACTTGGCACGACCGAAGAACGCGAGGTTTTTGCGTCAGGCCGGTATGAGATGAAAGCCGGCGCGAAATTCCTGCTCCAAACCGCCGGGGGCGGCGGCTACGGTCCGCCGCCGGAGCGCGACACAGCGAACGCCGCGCGCGATATTGCAGAAGGTTATGTCAGTCGGGAACGCGGCGAGGTTTGAGAGGCATCATGGAAACGGTTGGAATCATCGGCGTTGGGCGCATGGGCTTACCGATGGTCAAGCATCTTCTGAAACGCGGTTTCACCGTGACCGCTTGCGACATCGACCCGGCCAATCTGAACAAGGCACGCGAGCTGGGCGCCGGGGTTGCCGATACTGCGGCGGAACTGGGCAGCCGTTGCAGCTTCGTTATTCTGGGTGTCGGCTATGACGAAGAGGTCAACGCTGTGACGCTGGGGCCGGAAGGCGTTCTGCAGACGCTTGCGCCGGGGTCGATTGTTGCGGTGTCTTCCACCGTGGCGCCGGATACGGTGAAGGCGCTGGACGAAGCGGCACGCGCAAAGGGTTGCGATGTGTTGGACGCACCCATTTGCCGGGGGCGCTGGTTCGCCGATGAGGGGAAATTGCTCGCGCTGTTTGGCGGGCGGGCTGACGTCGTTGCCCGTGGACGCGCCGTATACAGCGCCTTTTGCTCTGACATTGCGGTGCTGGGCGAGGTCGGCCACGGTCAGGTCGGTAAGGCGCTCAACAATTTGCTGCTGTGGGTGAATTCCATCGGGCTGATTGAGGCCGGGCGCATTGCCGAATCCACCGGCATCGATCTGCCGAATTTGCGCGATGCGCTGATGATGAGTTCGGGCGCGTCCAAAGCGTTGGACGATTGGGATCAGACGACGTTCACCTGGGCGCTGAAAGACATGCAGATCGTTCTGAAAATGGCCGATATGGCGGGCCTGTCGCTGCCGGTGACGGGGGCGGTCAAAGAATTGGTCAAGGATGCCCGGCGCGTGAAGGCCAGCAATCCGCCAAAGTGGACAAAGCCGTCAAACTAAGGCTCGGGACGCAGGGCCAGCAGGGCAAACGTCGCGAGCCAGTGTTCGCCCATATAGTGGCCGGAAAGATAGTTTGCGCTGGCTTTGAAATGCCGCCGCGCTGCCTCTGCCGCGATGCCGCGTAACGGATCAGCGGGCGGCAGCGATTCCGCCAGATGACGCCAGCACCATGCGCGCGACAGATTAAGTCCGTCCAGATGAACGATGTGTCCGTCCGTTCTGTCGGTGACACGCGCAGGCGTGAATAATGTTTTCGGCTCGCGCCGCTTCAGCTTGGGCAGAAAGCGGCGATGCCAAGCGCGAAACGCATCAGGCTTCAACATGCGGCGCATGCACTCGGCTTCCATCAACGCCGGCGAAAGAAAGTCCGCGCCGCTCGGTTCCCAGGCTTGGCAGTCCACATCTTTAGCGTACCATCGCCGCGAGGTCTGGCGCAGCAGCCGCGCGAGAGCCTTATCGTTCACAGCTTGTGCGTATTCCAGCGCCAATGTCATCGCAAAAGCGGTATTGCCATGTGTGCCGGTACGATTGGGAAATGCCGCTTTGGGCAGATAATCGGAAAATTTCTCCACGAACATCGTCGATAGGGGCTGCAATAGAGCGGCCCAACGCTGCCTGTCCGGCGTGTCATGACGCGACAATTCAGCTTGCAGCATCAGCAGCCATGCCCAGCCATAGGGCCGCTCGAACAGCCGTTCCGATTTGCGCTTCAGATAGGCGCATTCCGCGGCGACATTGCGTTCTGTAAACGAGGACAAAAGCAGATCGCGGATACACGGCGCTTCCGAATTATCCGGAACGAGGCGCAAGAGCGTCGCCAGAAGCCAATAAGAATGCACGCAGGAATGCCAATCGAAGCTGCCGTGGAAAATGGGATGCAGCGCGCGCGGCGATTGCAAGTCCTCAGGGCCAGCCAGCACTTGATCCAGACGATGAGGGTATTCGCGCGTGACATGCGATAGGGCAATTGCGGAAAGGCGGCTTGCAAACGCCGCATCCAAGACCGGAAGGCGAACCTCAGCGGAAGACGAGCGCATACATCAGCACCGTGTTTGCGGCCAGCAGCAGAAACGCTGTCGGAAGCTGCGCCTTGATGACCGCATAGCGATCGTGCAGGCCCAAAAGCGCGGCGGGGACGATATTGAAATTGGCGGCCATCGGCGTCATCAGCGTGCCGCAGAATCCCGACAACATGCCGATGGCCGTCATCACCGCAGCATCGCCGCCGAATTTCGCGATGATCAGCGGCAAGCCGATGCCCGCCGTCATCACAGGAAAGGCAGCAAAGGCGTTGCCCATGATCGCGGTGAACGCCGCCATCCCGATCGTGTAGGCGGCAACGGCGGCGAAACGGCTGCCGCCCGGAATTGCCTGCGCCGCCAGACCGCCGATGGCCTGCCCCACGCCTGCAAGAGCGAACACCGCGCCCAAGGCCGCTAGCATTTGCGGCAATAACGATGCCCAGCCGAGTAGATCCAAAAGCTTACGCCCCTCCTGAAATGCCGCAGGGATCGGCTGCTTGAGCAGTACGCGCGCCAGCAACAAGGCAACGATCACGCCGATGCTCAGCGACACCAATGTTATCTGTGCCGGATTGAACAGCGCGATATGCTTGAAGGTGAACGACCCGATCAGCGTGACAACCGGAATTGTCAGTGCGGGTATAAAGAGCTTGTTGCGGTACAGACGCGCGGATGTACCGCGTTGTTGGACCGTGGTCGTCTGGTTCTTTCCAATGCCCAAACCGACCGTACCGGCGATGAGCACCATGGCCAGCACCAACAGACCGTTGCCGAAATCGCCCAGATAATCGCCGGCGAGGAAACTCAGCGCGAACAAACCCCAAAACGCCGTGTTGGCCCAACGCTTGGGATTGCCGCTGTCGCCGGCGCTAAGCAGCGCGATAACAGCGAACACCAATCCCGCAAAAACATAGACCGCGCCGATGCCGATCATGCGCGGTTCCCTTCGGGGGCCGTTCGGGATGCACGCACCAGACGGCGGTCGAACACATAAAGGCGCGTGGCATGAATGACGAACGCCAGGACAGCTGTCGGGATCGACCACACCGCCAATTGCAGCGGCTCCACGGAAATTCCGTTCTGTTCGAGAAATCCCTTGATCAACAGAATGGAGCCAATGGCGACAAAGACGTCCTCGCCGAAGAACCAGCCGACATTCTCCGCCGCCGCGGCTTGCGCGCGTATGTCTTCGCGCAGCTTTTCCGGCAAGGCGCCGAGGCGCGCTTCACCGGCCGCTTCCGCCATCGGCGCAATCAGCGGGCGCATCATGGTCGCCTGCCCGCCGAGCGAATTGAGGCCAATCGCCGCCGCGCTCTGCCGCATCAGAAGATAAAGGCACAGAATCGAAAACACGCTGGCCCCTCGAATGCGGGCGATCATGTCGCGCGCGCGTTCCTGCAACCCGGCGCGTTCAAGCGCGCCGATGACCGGAAGCACCAGCCACGTCACACTGACATAGCGGTTGTCGTTGAATGCTTTGCCGAAGGCGGAGATCACCCCGGCAAAATCAAGCCCGCTTGCAAGACCGCTGACGATGGCCCCAGCCATTACGAGGAGCAGGGGATTTAGCCGTGCGGCAAAACCCAGCACCACCACGAGCACGCCGAGCAGCGGCAACAGACTCATTGCGGTTCGACGTCCGGCTTGCCGAAACCACCCCCGCCGGGCGTTTCGATGACGAAGATATCGCCGGGCTCCACGCTTACGGACGCCGTAGCGCCGAAGATTTCCGTAGTGCCATCCACGCGGACAACCGAATTGCGGCCAGGGACGGCAGGCTCTCCGCCATCGAGGCCGAACGGCGCCACGCGGCGGCGGTTGGACAGCATGGAAGCTGTCATGCGTTCGCGGAACTTTATTTTCCGCACAACACCGTTGCCGCCGCGATGCCGGCCGGCGCCACCGGAATGTTCGCGAATGGCGAATTCTTCAACCAGCACCGGAAAGCGGGTCTCCAGAATTTCCGGATCGGTTAGGCGCGTGTTGGTCATGTGCGTGTGTACGGCGCTGGTGCCGTCGTAATCGGGGCCCGCGCCAGAGCCGCCGCAGATCGTTTCGTAATATTGGTGTACGCCATTGCCGAAGGTAAAGTTGTTCATCGTGCCTTGCGAGGCCGCCTGCACGCCTAGCGCCCCATACAAAGCGTCGGTGATTGCCTGACTGGTTTCCACATTGCCGGCCACCACCGCGGCGGGATAACGCGGATTGAGCATCGAACCTTCCTGAACGATCAGTTCGATGGGCCTCAAGCAGCCTTCGTTCAGCGGGATTTCATCCGCAACCAGCGTGCGGAAAACATACAGCACCGCCGCGCGGCACACGGTGACGGGCGCGTTGAAATTGTCGTCGCGCTGCGGGCTCGTGCCGGTGAAATCGACGCGGGCGCGGCGCGCGGCGCGGTCCACCGTGACAGCGACGCGAATGACCGCCCCATTGTCCATTTCACAGGCAAACGTTCCGCCATTCAGCGTATCGATCACACGCCGCACGCATTCGTCCGCATTGTCCTGAACGTGGCGCATATAAGCGTGTACGCCCTCGCGTCCGTAGCGTGCGATGAGCGCACGAAATTCGCCGGCTCCTCTGACGCAGGCCGCGATCTGCGCGTGCAAATCGGCGATATTCTGGTCGGGATTGCGCGCCGGATGCGCCCCGGCAGTAAGCAGCGCGCGCATTTCGCTTTCGAGAAAGCGCCCTTCGTCCACTAGAAGAACATTGTCCATCAGAACGCCTTCATCGCCGATGGTGCGGCTGAAAGGCGGCATGGAGCCCGGCGTGATCCCTCCGATATCGGCGTGATGTCCGCGTGCCGCAACGAAGGCGGCAATGTCCGATCCGTCGAACACCGGCATAACCACGGTGACGTCCGGCAGATGCGAACCGCCGTGATAGGGCGCGTTCAGCACATAGACGTCGCCGCCCTTCATGCCGCGTCCGTCGCGCGGCACGCCGTTCGGATTCTTTCCACGCTCGGCGATGATCGCGCGCACGGAATCACTCATGGAGCCAAGATGCACGGGGATATGCGGTGCGTTCGCGATGAGCGCACCGCAGGGATCGAACAGCGCACAGGAAAAATCCAGCCGCTCCTTGATGTTCACCGACGATGCCGTGTTTTGCAACGACAGGCCCATCTCTTCGGCGACCGCCATGAAGAGATTGTTGAATAACTCCAGCGTTACCGGGTCGGCGTCCGTGCCCAGTGCGGTGTGCTGCGCGCGCGGCTGCGCCCGTTCGAGAATAAGATTGCGCCGCGCATCGACAATCGCGCGCCAGCCGGGCTCCAACACGGTCGTCGAATTGGCTTCTTTGATGATTGCCGGACCATCCACCTGGGCGGCTGGAGAAAGACTGTCACGGTCGTAGACGGAGGTGAGGTATTCCTCGCCTCCAAATCGCGCATCGACCTGAGCCAGGACCTTTGCTTCCGGCGCGGCGATTGATGTGGGCGCGGCTGCGGCGCCCGCATCGGCCGACAATTCCACGGCTTCGACCGACAATGTTTCGACGATCAGACGCTTTTCACGGCTGATGAAACCGAAGCGCTTGCGGTGCTGCTCTTCGAATGCGGCGCGCATTTCGGTTTCCGAACGCAGCGGCACCGGCAGGGCCGAATCCACGCCTTCGTAACGCAGCTCTGCATGGGCATGTGTGCGGATGCGCGACGGCTCGGCCCCCTGTGCCGCCAGCGCCGCAGCGGCTTCCGACGCAAGAGGCCGCAATGCTTTCTCCAATGCCGCCGCCGCTCCGGCAAGCGGGCTGTTGACAGTCTGCTCACGGATGGTTTTCAGCTCCGCCAAGCCCATACCGTAGGCGGACAGCACGCCCGCCAGCGGATGCAGCATCACCCGGTTGATCCCCAGCGCATCGGCAACCATGCAGGCGTGCTGACCTGCCGCGCCGCCGAAAGCGACAAGCGTGTAGTGCGTCACGTCATGCCCGCGCTCGATGGAAATCTGTTTGATCGCTTTGGCCATGTTGGCGACGGCGATAGTAAGGAATCCTTCGGCAATTTCCGCCGCGCTTACCGGCTTTCCTGTTGCCTCGGCGATTTCCGAGGCCAGCGCCGCGAACTTCGTTTTTACGGCAGCGCGGTCGAGCGGCGTATCGCCCGAGCGTCCGAACACATGCGGGAAAAATTCCGGCTGAAGTTTACCGAGCATCACATTGCAATCGGTGACAGTCAGCGGGCCGCCGCGTCCATAACAGGCGGGCCCTGGAATGGCACCCGCCGATTCCGGTCCGACGCGCAGACGCATACCATCGAAGCGGCAGATGGAGCCGCCGCCCGCCGCAATCGTGTGAATGTCCAGCATCGGCGTATCCAGGCGGATGCCTGCTATCGCGGTACCGCGTGATTGCTCGTAGCGTCCCGCAAAATGCGACACATCTGTCGACGTTCCACCCATGTCGAAGCCGATGGCGAGCGGAAAGCCCGCTTCCGCCGCCACACGCGCCATTCCGATAATGCCGCCCGCAGGACCGGAAAGCACGGCATCCTTACCGCGAAAGGCGCTTGCTTCGGCCAACCCGCCGGAGCTTTGCATGAAGAACAGCCGCGTCTCTTGTTCCAGCCGCGAACGGATTTTTCCGACATAGCGCATTAGAAGCGGCGACAAATACGCATCGGCAACCGTGGTGTCGCCGCGCGGCACCAGCTTGATCAGCGCGGCCGTCTCATGACTGACCGAGATTTGCGGGAATCCGATTTCGCGCGCAATTGCGGCGACCCGCTTCTCATGGTCGCTGAAGCGATAGCCATGCATCAGCACGATGGAGAGGGAACGAAAACCCGCGGCGAAAGCGTCCGTCAGGGCCGCGCGCGCTGCCGTCTCATCCAGGGGCCGCAACACTTCGCCCGCGGCATCAACGCGCTCGTCGATTTCCACCACGCGCGTGTAGAGAGCGTCCGGCAAGAGGATATGGCGGGCGAACAATTTGGGCCGGCTTTGATAGCCGATCTTCAACGCATCCTTGTGCCCGCGTGTGATGGCGAGCACCGTGGGCTCACCCTTGCGTTCGAGCAGCGCATTGGTGGCAATGGTCGTTCCCATCTTCACCGCGGCGGTCGGCGCTTCGCCGTAACGGGCAATCAGGGCGCGGATGCCAGCGATGGCCGCATCGTCGTAATGCTCAGGGTTTTCCGACAGCAGCTTGTGGGTAACGAGCGCGCCATCGGGGCGGCGGGCGACGATGTCGGTGAACGTGCCCCCACGATCGATCCAGAACTGCCAAGCGCCACTGCCCGTCACCAAGACGTCTCCCGTTGTCACGCGGTTTTCTATCACCGGACAAGCTGGGCCGTCTTCCCGCTCAGCGTCGCGCCCCAGCGTAAGATGTTCGGAAACCGCTCGACAACAGGCAACAGTCTTTTCGCCCCCGGCCACATGGCAAAATGGGCGAAGGCGGCCGCGGCGTGGAGGCGGGGCGCAAACGCGGTGCGCCAATCCCTGGCATAGAGACGCCCCGCTTGGGCCTGCGCTTCCAACGTCGCCGCCCGATCCTTTGCTTGCAACAGACGCTGCGACAGAAGCCAGGCCGACTGCATCGCCATGCTGATGCCTTCGGCGATGATGGGGTGGGCCTCCCCCGCCGCGTTGCCGATGTAGAAAATGCCGTCGGCGTATCGCGGCCGGATGCCGGGGCGGATGGGGCCTGCCGCAAGCCATGCGCCTTCGAGTTCGGCCGGGCTAAGCGCATCGCGCACGCCATCGCAATGTTGGAAAATGTGCTGCAGCACCGCTTCGCCGGCAGAGCGGCCGGGCTGTGCGTTCCGGGATGTCTCCAGAACATCGCGGCGGATGCAGCAGGAAAGACTGACGCGGCCGCTGTCGCTATGCACCATCCCGCCATAACCGCCTGGAAAGACGATGAGCGGCATCAATTCGGAAGGAAGCCGTGTGTGCTGAAAGTGGGCCTTAAACGCGAGCAGATCGGACGGTCTATGCGCGCGCGTTTCCGGCCGCCACGGACTTTTCTCCCAGGAACCATTGGCGGCGATGACAAGCCGGGCGCTGAGCGTCTCGCGTTTCTCGCCCGCGGCAAGGGTACACGCGAACCGATCGCCTGTGCGTTCTATCTGAACCGCCTTCCAGGGTTGCCACAACGCGGCGCCCGCTTGCACGGCCGCTTCCAACAACAACGTGTCCAGCCGGTCGCGTCCAAGCGCCCGCCCCCAGCCGCTGATCGAGCCGGACGCAGGCGGCATGCGCGTGTTCAAAACCGTCTTCTTTGCAAACAGCCCCACACGCCGGATTTCCGGGCCAGCCGACCGCAGAAATTCTCCCCGGATCCGTTCGTCACAAAGCAGCGGAAGACTCGTCGCCGAGATGAACTCGCCGCACACCTTGCGGCGGGGAAATTCCGATTTTTCGACAAGAACCACCGACCAGCCCGCACTCGCCAGCAACCGGGCGGCGGTCGCGCCGGCGGGACCGGCCCCTATAATCAGCGCGTCATACATCGCGGCGCGCCACAAAGCAGTGCGTGAACGGCAATGTTGCGCGTTCTTGCAAAGACCAGCCGGGCTCTTTCGGCCAGAGAGCGGAAAGCTCGTGTCCGCGAAAGCCTGCCCGCACGCTGACGACGGCATCGTGCCTGGACACATCGTTGCAGCCGATGACAAACAGCATGCGGCTTCCCCATAGCGCCCGCGCCGCACGCAAAGGCTCACACGCTACGAACAAAGAGGTGCGCTTCGCCAAGCCCGTCAGCAATTCGCGCAGGGGTTCGTCCTCGAAATGATGCAGAAACAAATTCGCCGTCACGATGCCGGCGTTGTCACGCTCCTTAGCGAGATAAGCGAAAATATCCGCCGTCACAGATTCAGTCTGCCATCCCAGCTTGCGAAAGCCATCGTGCGTGTTCGGCGAGACGATATTCTGGCGATCCACGAATGTGAGCGTCACATCGGGCCAGTGCTTCGCCAAACGCCGCGCCACCGCCAGCATGAATGTGCCGTCGCCTGCCCCCAATTCCACAATCTGCTTTGGGGCCTGGGTGGAATGGGAAAGAAGAAGCCTGGACATGATTGCGGTCTGCAACATCCAGCCGTTGATGCGCTTCAGATCGCGCCGCGAACGCATGGCGCGCGGATCGTCCGCCGGCAATTCGTCCAGCCATTCCGGTTCCAGGCGGCGCAAAAACGTCATCGCCGCGCGGCTCAGCCTGTGCCGTGAAACAGCATGGTCTCGGCGATCAATCCGGGGCCGAACGACATGGCGCAGCCGCGCGTGCCGGCGCTCGCGCGCAACATCTGCTGCAATACGAACATCACCGTTGCCGAAGACATGTTTCCGAACGACCGCAACACACGGCGCGACGGCGCCAACGCCGACGGCTTCAAGGAAAGCGCGCGCTCAACCGCGTCCAGTATCGAACGGCCACCGGGATGCACGGCCCACAGCTCGATATCCGTCAGCGATGCGCCGTCCAGAATTTCATCCGCACTGCCCCGCAGTGACTCCTGAATTGTCCCGGGCACCTTACCCGACAGGAACATGTCGAAACCATTGTCCCCGATGTTCCAGGTAATCAGCTCGCGCGTGTCAGGCACGAGCACGGCGCGGAAGCTGTCCATCGCCAGCCCAACCGGATCGGCGGAGACAATCGATGCCGCGCAGCCATCGGCGAAAATCAGGAAGGAGAGAATTTCGTCCAGACTTGCTGTTTCTTTAAGATGCAGGCTGCAAAGTTCCAAATTCAGCGTTAGCACACGCGCTTTCGGTTCTGACCGCACGATGTGCCGTGCCAGTTTCAGTCCGTTGATCGCCGCATAGCAGCCCATGAAACCCACCATGGTGCGCTCCATGGAGCCTGGAAGCCCACAGCGGCTCATGATTTCCAGATCCAGGCCCGGCGCCGAAAAGCCCGTGCAGCAGGTGATGACGATATGGGTCAGGCGGTCACGTTCCGGGCCGATCTCCAGCCGGTCGATGGCCGCTTGCGCCAGCAGCGGGGCCTGCGCCTCGAACGCCTTCATGCGCGCGCCGGTGCTGGGGAAATTTCCGCGGCGGTAGAAATCCGTCGCGGCAATGCCGCCTTTGTCGAGCACGCCGTCCGGAGAGATATAGGAGTAGCGGTGCTCGATGTCCGCGCGGTCCAGCATGCGGTCGAACAGAGTTTGCCGGCGCGGATCGCTATCAAGCAGCGAACGCGCAAACGCGATGAACGCCTTGTGTACGTCGTAAGGCGGCACCGCCGTCGCGATTTTGTTGATATGCGCCAGGGTCAAAGGCGAACTCCGCCGATGGGCTCACAGCAGACACAAAACCGAATGAACCGCATCAGAACGTCGATACGGATCACGCTGCGCCAGCCGGTTTCGCGGCAAGCTGCTCCTCAACCAAGCGCATCAGGTCCTGAAACGTCACATCGCCAACTTGGCTGGCCAATGGCGGAAGCTGGATGCGGAACTTGTCTTCGACGTCGAAGGCAATTTCCACCACGTCGAGGCTGTCGAGACCGGCTTCGGCAAGCTTCGCGCTGTTTTCGATCTCTATGCCGGGATTGAGCTTTCGTCCGACGATCGCGCGCAGTTCGTTTTCAATGTCCATCGCTTGAGCAGACCACACAAAGAACGCTGCATCAATCGCGGGCTCAAGCGGGATAGCGCCGGGCAATTAGCACGCAATTGAGGCCGCCAAACGCAAAAGAGGATGAAACCAGCGCGTCGGCAGCAAAGGCTTCCGGTTCGAGCACAAGCGGCAGGTCGCATTCCGGGTCCCGCCCCAAAAAACCGAGCACCGGCGGCGCCTTCTCCGCAACTAGCGCCTGAACGCCAAGAATAAGTTCCATCGCGCCGCCGGCTCCCAGCATATGACCGTGGGCCGATTTCGTCGCGATGACGCGATTAGCGGCAAGGCTGTCCGGATAG
>CANJBZ010000053.1 GCA_947473475.1 Alphaproteobacteria bacterium | reverse complement strand
TGCGAACGCAATCTCGTCGAGCGTTTCTTCTGCATCATCAAGCATTTTCGAGGCATCGCTACCCGATACGAGAAAACCGCGCGAAACTTTCTCGCAGGACTGCATTTGGTTTGCGCTATCGTTTGGCTTAAATGACGACACGCCCTAGCATCCTCGAAAATATAAAGTGCAGTGGGAGTCGCTATGAGGAGAATGCCGCTTTGGGCGGTGCACATGCTGTTCGCAGCCTGTGCCATGCTGGCGATAGCTGCCGGTGCTGCCGCCGCAGAAACCGCCATAAGCAAAGCAGCGCCCGCGCTGTGGCGTGTGCAACACGGCACGAGCACGGTCTATCTGTTGGGCTCGCTTCACATCTTGCCGCGCGATTTCTCCTGGCGCACGCCTCAGATTGAGGCCGCGATGGCGGCTTCGGACCGCTTCTACTTTGAAGTGCCGGTCGATAAAGACGCTCTGAAAGCGCAAAAGGAATTCGTCATCCAGAATGGGATTCTTGCAAACCGGCAAACGCTGCGTGGCCTGCTAAGCCCGGCGGAATTTCAGAGATACTCCGCCGTCCTGCGCCGCACCGGAATCAAGGCGATGTTTTACGAGCGTTACCGCCCCTGGCTCGCCTCCGTCATGGTTGGCCTCGCTTACCTGCACACCAGGGATCTCACAACACTGAAGGGCGCCGACGATGACGTGATGGCATACGCCCGCGAGCATGACCGCCCCCTGCTGTATCTGGAAAGCATCCAGGACCAGATGAAGCTGCTGACAGCAGGGAGTGATGAAAGCCAACTCAGGGCGCTGAAGGCCTTGATTCAATCGCTTCCAGGCTCGCGCGAGCAGGAGACGGTGTTGCGCCAAGTGTGGGCAAGCGGCAATGCCAAGGCCATGAACGCGATCCTCGACAGTTATTTCCGGGGACATCCCGAAGCGCAGGAGTTGCTGATCGACCGCCGCAACCACTATTGGCTCCCAGTCCTTAACGACGTTCTGGCGCAGGAAAGCAGCACCACGATGATCACCGTCGGCGTCGCCCACATCGGCGGCCGTGCGGGGCTCTTGGCGCTCCTCTGCGGCGAAGGCTACAAAGTTGAGCGCGCCGGCACCGATGAGAATGCCTGCGGCCCGGAGACCTAGCGATGCGAACTTTCATCAACCCCGCGATGCTGCTGGTTGCGCTTGCAACGGTTGCGGTGCTGTCTCCGGCCACAGCCCAGAACAGCAGCCGCGAACGTCACATCTATTACAGCGGCGATGCTTCCGCGCCCGAACCGGCCGGCGATTACCTGCGCACCCATCCCGGCGAAGCGATTGAGGTCGCCTCCATCACCCAGGCGGGGCGGGAGCCGATTCAGATGTTCTACGCCTTCGGCGCGGTGGCGCGTTCGCGCGCCGGCGTTTGCCGCTTTACCGCGCGGCAGGTGTTCGCGCATCGCGGCGATGGCGGCGCGATCGCCTGGGACAGCACACCGGACGATCCGAACGAGCGGGTCGAGCCGGCAACGCCCATGGCGCTCGTCGCCCCCATGTGCCCGCCGCAAAGCGAAGAAGCCTATGCCGCAATGGACGATGGCATCACGGACCCGGAATTGCTCGCGGTGACGACGTTCTGGAACGGCATTGCCACGTCGCAAGCGAAGTTTGACGAGGTCACCGGCCTGCTGCCGCTCATTATTTCCAACCGCGCGGCACAGCGGTTCAACACCTTCCGGACCGCCGTTTTCAAGCCCGGCGGGCCCCCGGTTCAGCTTCGTGCCGTGTTCCGGGGCGGTTTGGACGCCTACGACTTGGCTTTTGCGCTTTCGGCGACGGATTCGCCGAATTTCTTTGTTTCGATTTCCAAAACGGTAAGCGGTTTTCAGGTAGTCAACTTCCAGACCCAATACTGATCTGGTAAACGCATAACCATATGCAGATTTCTTTATATCCTCCTTGCCCATAAGGGCGGCGGGCTGCTATAGGCGTCCCGAGAAAACCATGGAAAGAGCGACCGCAATGACGACCCAGAACGCCCAGGATTACGCCGTTAAGGACATCGGGCTCGCCGATTGGGGACGCAAGGAAATCGCCATCGCCGAAACCGAGATGCCGGGCCTGATGGCCACGCGCGAGGAGTTCGGCCCGGAATTGCCGCTGCGGGGCGCCCGCATCGCCGGCTCGCTGCACATGACAATCCAGACGGCGGTGCTGATCGAAACGCTGACCGCGCTGGGCGCGGAAGTTCGCTGGTGCTCGTGCAACATCTATTCGACGCAGGACCACGCCGCGTCGGCGATTGCGGCCACCGGCACGCCGGTCTTCGCCTACAAGGGCGAGAGCCTGGAAGAGTATTGGGAATACTCCCGCCGCATCTTCGAATGGCATGACGGCGGCACGCCGAACATGATCCTGGACGACGGCGGCGACGCGACGATGTTCGTGCATCTTGGCTTGCGGGCTGAACAGGGCGATACGGATTTCCTGCGTCACCCAGGCAATGAAGAAGAAGAGGTGGTGTTCGCCCTTATCACCCGCACGCTGACGGAGAAGCCGGGCTGGTTCGCGAAACTCGCCAAGAACATCCGTGGCGTCACCGAAGAAACCACCACCGGCGTGCATCGCCTCTATCAGATGCACAAGGAGGGGAAACTTCTCTTCCCGGCGATCAACGTCAACGACTCGGTCACCAAGTCGAAATTCGACAATCTCTATGGCTGCCGCGAAAGCCTAGTCGACGGCATTCGCCGCGGCACCGATGTGATGATGGCCGGCAAGGTCGCCATGGTCGCGGGCTTCGGCGATGTCGGCAAAGGCTCGGCGGCTTCACTGCGCAATGCGGGCTGCCGCGTGCTGGTTTCGGAAATCGATCCCATCTGCGCGCTTCAGGCGGCGATGGAAGGCTATGAAGTCACCACCATGGACGACGCCGCTCCGCGCGCGGACATCTTCATCACGGCGACCGGCAATGTCGATGTCATCACCGTCGACCATATGCGCCGCATGAAGGACCGCGCCATCGTCGCCAATATCGGGCACTTCGATTCCGAGATTCAGGTCGGAGGCTTGCGCAATTTCAAATGGCACAACATCAAGCCGCAGGTCGATGAAATCGAGTTCGCCGACGGCAAGCGCATTCTGCTGTTGTCGGAAGGGCGTCTGGTCAATCTGGGCAACGCCATGGGTCACCCATCCTTCGTGATGAGCGCCTCCTTCACCAATCAGACGCTCGCGCAGATGGAAATTTTCTGCAATCCGGGCAAATACGAGAAGAATGTCTACACGCTGCCCAAGCATCTGGACGAGAAGGTCGCCCGCCTGCATCTGAACAAGATCGGGGCCAAACTGACCGAGCTCACCAACAAGCAGTCGACCTATATCAGCGTGGCGAAGGACGGCCCGTACAAGCCGGATCATTACCGCTACTGAGAAAGACCGGACCTGCAAGGACGCGCGCGTTGCTCTGCAACGCGCGCGTTTTGATTCGCGCCGGCTATTTCTTGAAAACCGCGTCGATGCCGGCTTGGGCACAGGCGCGGTCGTCCGTCGAGCCGCCGATGCCGATGCCGCCCGCCACCTGCCCGTCGACCATGATGGGCAAGCCGCCCGGCGACAGCACGTACCCGCCCGCGACCGCATTCACCGTGGCGACGAACTGCCCGCGCGTTTCGGCGTTGCGGACATACGCTTCATTCGGCTGGCCGGTGCGCACCGCGACTTTGGCTTTCGCAAGCGCCGGTTCCACAGTGAACATGGGCGTGCCCTGCATCCGATAGAAATAGAGAGGCGTCAGAGTCTCGTCGAGCACCCAAACGCTGACATGCCACCCCTTGCCTTTGGCATACGCCTCGCAACCCTCCGCGATTTTCCGTGCGGCTTCGGCGGTGATGACCTTTTTCTCAATGATCATCTGCGCAGCTGCGCCAGATGTGACCGCGGTCACACTCATCATCAAAATTGCAGCTATTGCGCTTCGCATCATGGCCATGTCTCCCTGGTTTCCACCGAATAATAGCGCAACCTATACGAAAGGGCGCGTCCTTATACGAACGGTCGCTTCGACACCCCGCGAGTCGCTGATGGGCATGAGACCCATAGTTGAAGAATGGAACCTCCGATTCCATCCGTAAACGGAACCAATGATTTACTTTGCGTATACGGACAATTGGCGGCATAAAGGGGTTAGAAGCGCGGGGGATTTGCTTCGGTCGTCACGGGGAAACCTGAATTCAAGAGTCCGCTTAGCCGTCCGCAATCGCAACCTCAGCCCTGTCCCATTTCTCGAGCGATGGATCAGGCGCAAAACGCAGACCAGACAATGGTAGCCAGCTCGAACTATTTCCCAAACAGACGTTCAAAAAAATCGCGAACGCTTCCAGGCTTGACGGGCACAGATCAATGCAGCCCGTCATTGCATCGGATATTTTACAGATGCCTTGAGAATCCGAGCCTGCTTCTGCGGGGCGGCGTAGCATCTAGCGCAATATCTCGTCACGGCTTCTTTTTCGCTGACGATTACTTGCGGCATTGTTTTCACTTCTTATCATGTTGATTCGTCAGTGATTCGTCGGTTCGAACAAACGGAGCAGCGGGGCATGGCGTCCCTAACGGGCCGGACACCTAAGCGGGGCGCGCGAACCAATCGCAGCCCACGCAGACCGCTTGCGAAGCTCGCTGCGTTTTTCCTTTCCATTCCGACAGTCGCTGCCGCAGCGCCCGCCGATGTGTTTTCAACCGAAACCGCAATGACCGTCGTCGTTCTGGCGGCAGGGGCGCTGGCCGCCGCCGGCGGATTATGGGCCATTGCCGAGCGTCAACAATCACGGCAATTGCGCAGGACGCTGCGTATCACGGGGGCGCGGGCGCGCGCGTTTCTGGGGCGCGGATATGGCCGAGCCTTTGAGTTTCGGCCAAGGCGCCGAAATCATGCAGGCGTGTCTTTCGGGATCCGATGCACTGTCGCTATCTTCCGCATTGGACGAACTCGCCGCCAACGGCGTACCCTTCACACTGAACTGCACGACATCGGGCGGGAAACGAGTCGCCGTGCGTGGCCGTCCCGCAGGCGGATATTTGACGGTCTTTTTCGATACCGACATGCACACACGCTCGGAGGCACTTGATTTCCGCGCTGCGCTTGACGCGCTTCCCCATCCGGTTTGGATCAGGCAAAGCGACCAAACGCTGGCCTTCGTCAATCAAGCATTCCTGACGGCATCGGGGCGGAGCGAGGACGAAGCGCTGGGCGGCGGATTTGCTTTCGACAAGTCGGAACGCGAGCTTGCCGCGTCCGCCTATGCCGGCGGCGAACCGGTGGTTGCCAAGCGTTTTGCCGTGCTCTCGGGGCAGAGACGCGCATTGCAGTTCACGCTGTCGGCCTTTGAGGGCGGCGTCGCTGGGACAGCGCACGATGTTACGGACATTGCCGAAGCCGGGCTGAATTTGCAGCGTCATATCGATGCCCATGCGGACATTCTCAATCAACTGACGACGGCCATTGCGATCTTCGGGCCCGACCGCCGGATCGGATTTTTCAACCATGCCTTCGTACGCTTATGGGGCCTCTCTGAAGCATGGCTCGAGACGCATCCGCTGCACGGCGAGATCCTGGACCGCTTGCGTGAACTTCGCCGCCTGCCCGAGCAGTCCGACTTCCGCGCCTGGAAACAGCAGCGGGGCAAGCTGTTCGAGAAGCGCGATCACGCGCCGGAAGAACTCTGGCACCTTCCCACCGGCCAGACACTGCGGGTGACGGGACAGCCGCACCCCTTCGGCGGCGTGTTTTTGATGTTCGACGACGTCAGCAACCAGGTGCGGCTGGAAGGCCGCTACAACGAACTGATTAAAGTTCAAAAAGCCACACTCGACACGCTGCATGAGGGCGTGGCCGTGTTCGGCCCCGACGGAAAGCTGAAACTGTACAACGCGGCGTTCGCGCGGATCTGGCAACTCGATGCGGAGGAACTCTCGGGCGAACCGCACCTCCGGCAGATTGCCCTGGCGTGCGAAAGCCGGTTCGGCGGAGACCGCACCTGGGACATCGTGGTCAGCAGCGTCATGTCAGCTGTTTCCGAACGCAACCACGAATGGAGCGAAATCGAGCGCACCGACGGCAGGATCATCGGATTGGTTGCCGCGCCGTTGCCGGACGCCGCGACACTCCTGAGCTTTGAGGATGTGACCGACCGCTTCCGCATCGAAGCGGCTCTGCGTGAGCGCAATGATGCGTTAGAAGCCAGCGACAATTTGAAATCCGAATTCGTCAAACGCATGTCCTATGAGCTGCGCACGCCGCTCAATTCCATTGTCGGCTTCGCCGAGATGATGCGAAACGGCATGTCGGGACCGCTAAACACCCGCCAGTCCGAATATGTGGAGGCGATGGTGACGGCCTCCAACCAACTGCGCAATCTCGTCAACGACGTGCTCGATCTTTCGCAGATCGAAGCGGGCACCATGGAATTGGAGCTGGAGAAGCTCGAAATGTTCCTATTGCTCTTCGGCGTCGGCGAGTACGCGCGGGAATGGGCCGCCAAAATCGGCCTGTCGCTGAAAGTCGAATGCAAGGAAGAAAGCGGTCTGTTCGTCGCCGATGGACGGCGCGTGAAACAGGTTATTTTCAACCTCATCTCGAATGCGTTCAAATACACGCCGCGCGGCGGAACAGTGACTCTCGGCGGCGAGATTGCCGGCGAGGATGTGCGCATTTGGGTTCAGGACACCGGGCCAGGCGTCCCGCCGGATTTCCTGCCGTCCGCGTTCGAACGCTTCACCGCCAGGGGCAATTCCGTCGGACGGCCGGGCGCAGGACTTGGCTTGGCCCTGGTCAACCGCTTTGTCGAGCTTCATGGCGGCTGGGTCGAGCTGGAATCCCGCGATGGACAGGGCACGCGCGTGACCTGTCATCTGCCGCGCAATCTCGGGAAACAGCGGCCGAGAAAGCCCGGCGTAGCCGCCTGACGCGCCTTTACCGGCAAAAACCCTGCCATTACTCTGCCCCGGTCAATTGAGGGCGGCGATATTCGCCGGGAGGGTTTTATGGCGCTGAAGAAATTCATCATTGAACGCGAAATTCCCAAGGTGGGGACACTGGACCGCGAGCAGCTGCGAGGCGCCGCCGCCAAATCCAACGGCGTGCTGCGCGAGCTGGGGCCGGATATTCAATGGCTGGAAAGCCATGTCACGGATGACAAGATTTTCTGCATCTATCTCGCGACGGATGAAGGCATGATCCGCCGTCACGCCGAGATGAGCGGCTTTCCGGCAAGCAAAATCACGGAGGTTCGTAAGATGATCGATCCCACCACCGAGCGGCCGGATTGATCGCACGCTCTATTGGGCAGCTGTGCGCGCGACTGTGTTTGGGTTCAACAGCGCACACAGATGGTCCGTCGGCATGATATCGCCGAAGCGTACATAAAAGGCGATGAGCGAGGCATTGTGCATGTCGTCGGTCATCGCCGCATTCGCATCGCTGACCATGATGGTGCGGAAGTTGCACATCATCGCGTCGCGCGCGGTCGATTCGCAGCAGATGTTGGTCACCGTGCCGGTCACGATGACCGTATCGATCCCACGCGCCCGAAGCTGCGCCTCCAGATCGGATGAGCCTTGGATGAAGGCGGAGAACCGCGTCTTTTGCACGAACAGATCGCCGGGTTGGGTCTGTAAATCGGCCCATAGCGCATAACCGATGGACCCCGGCGTCATGGATTCGAGGCGCTTTACCGTGCGCTCGCGTCCGTCCATGTCGACCCGCACAGACCAGCTTTCCAGCGTCTCCGCGGTGGCAGCGTTTTGAATCCAAACCACCGTTCCGCCTGCCTCGCGTAGGGCGCCCGCCAAGCGGTTGATGTTGGGTACGATCTCTTGCGCCTCGCGGCAGAGCGAGTGCGCAACGCCCTCCATCATGAAGCCGTTCTGCATGTCCACCACCAGCAACGCGGTGGACCTGGGATCGAGATCGTCGAAACAATGCTCGCGGCCGCGCGACCGGATCACCTGATCGACGATAGCCTGAGGAATGGCGATTTTGTGCATGCCGGGCTCCCGCGTGAGGCGAGGATCATACTTCCCTCTCCCCGTTTCGGGGAGAGGGAAGGGGTGAGGGGGCGGTCTGGAGAATTGGACGTCTGTCGAAGCATGGAGGCGGATAGAACTCCCCCTCACCCCGGCCCTCTCCCCCTTCGGGGGCGAGGGAGCAGAATCAGTGCTGGGTCTTTGGCGTGCGAACGACCAAGCCGTCCAATGCCGGGGTGACCTTGATCTGGCAGGACAGCCGGCTGTTGGATTTCAGGTTTTGCGCAAAATCGAGCATCTGATCTTCCATGTCCTGACGCGGAGACAGCTTTGCCACCCATTCCGGATCGACATAGACATGGCAGGTGGCGCAGGCGCAGGCTCCGCCGCAATCGGCATCGATGCCTGGAACGCGGTTTTTCACCGCCCCCTCCATCACCGTCCAGCCCGCAGGTACGTCAACGGTTCGCGTTGTGCCGTTATTTTCAATATAGGTAATCTTCGGCATCCAAAGTCTTTCTGAAAATTAAGCCAGAGATTTGACCGGCACGCTTATATCCGCAAGCCGTTCCGGCGCAATGATTGCACGCGCAGCGATTAACTTTCGCCCAATGATGTAGTCGGGCGCGGCATTAACCGTTTCCACCGCGGCAATCACACCGTCGCGCAGGTGGAATACGGAAAACTTGCGGCTGTCCAGCAGTCCACGCAGCACCGTCACATCACCCGGACGCGCTATTCCGGCGATTTGAAGCTTGAGATCATATTGGTCGGACCAGAACCAGGGGACCTCCCGGTACGGGACGGGTTTGCCCAGCATCGCCAGGGCCGCGTGCTTGGCTTGATCGATCGCATTCTGGACCGACTCCAGCCGCACGCGCCCGCCGGCAAATGCGGGATGGCTTGTGCAATCGCCGGCCGCGAATATGTCCGGGTCCGAGGTTGCGGTGTATTCATCGACCGCAATGCCATTGTCGCACACCAAGCCCGCAGCCTGCGCGATTTCGCAATTGGGCACGACGCCCACGCCCACCAGCACAAAATCCGCCGGGACGTGTTCGCCCTGGACCCTCACGGCTTCGACATGATCGGCGCCTTCAATCGCCTCAAGCGCGGCGCCGAAGCGGAAGACCACGCTATGCGCCCGATGCTCTCGCTCATAAAAGGCCGAGAGTTGCGGCGATACCGCCCGCGCCATGACGCGGCTGGCGGCCTCCAGCACCGTCACGTGCAATCCATGCTTGGCAGCGACGGCAGCCACTTCCAGCCCGATAAAGCCCGCGCCTACCACGACGAGGCGGGCTCCGGCCCGCATTTCCGGCCGCAGAAGATCCACATCGTCGATGCCACGCAGGTAATAGACACCGGGGAGGCTCGCGCCCGGCAGCGGCAGCTTACGAACCCGCGTGCCGGTCGCAAGCAGCAGCCGGTCATAGGCAAGCGATGTTCCGTCCGACAACGACACCGTCTTTGCGGCACGGTCGATCTGCCGGGCCGCAACACCCAGCCGTAATTCGCAGGCCGTTTCGCTATAGAAAGCGTCAGGCTTCAAAAACAATCGCTCGCGGACCAGCTCGCCGGACAGGTAGGCCTTGGACAGCGGCGGGCGCTGATAGGGCGGATAGATTTCCTCCCCCACCAGGGTCAGGGCGCCGTCATAGCCTTCCGACCGAAGCGTAACGGCGGCCTGAACGCCAGCCTGCCCTGCTCCGATGATGACGACGCGCTGCATTTCAAATTCCCGACCCCGACGGTGCGCGTTAGCACGCGCGCGGCCTTTCCCGCAATCGAGCGAAGTCCGTGCAATCCGCGAACTGCCACGTTGAGCCGTCTGCCCCTGCAAGTTACAACGGCAGCTGTGGCCGGATTCGAGACACACTTGACGCTGGACGACGAAACCGTGACGGCGGCACTCGGCGCGCGCATTGCCGCGGCGCTCCGTCCTGGCGATGTGGTGGCGCTTTCCGGCGATTTGGGAGCGGGTAAAACGGCGCTTGCGCGTGCGATTTTGTGGGCGCTGGGCGTGATGGGCCATGTCCCCAGCCCTACTTTTACCCTTGTCCAAATTTATGAGACGCCCCGCCTGATCGTGCACCATTTCGACCTGTACCGTGTCGAGGACGAAAGCGAATTGCGCGAACTTGGTTTGGACGAGGCCAAGGACGACGGGGCCGTGCTGATCGAATGGCCGGATCACGGCATGCCGGAAGCCTGGAGCAACGACGCGCTGACCGTGAGCCTCTCTGCGATCGGAGAAACTGCCCGGCAGGCCGTCATTGCCGGCCCAGAGCGCTGGCGCAGCCTTGCGGACTTCCCGTCATGAACGTCATCGCAGCGCGCACAGACGCCGTGACGGCGTTTCTTGCCAATGCCGGCTGGGGCGCGGCCGAGCGCCAGCCGCTGCCGGCCGATGCCTCCACCCGCCACTATGTCCGGCTGCACCTGGGCGGCAGAACCGCCATGCTGATGGACCAGCCCCAAGGCGCGGAAGCACCCGCCGCCGGGCCGCAGGCGACACCCGAAGAACGCCGCGCCCAGGGTTACAACGCCCTGGCGCGCCTCGCAGGGGCCGACTGCGGCCGCTTTGTCGCGGCAGCGCGCTATTTGCGCGGGCGCGGGCTGGCCGCGCCGGACGTTTATGCCGCCGATACCGCGCACGGATTTCTTCTTCTGGAAGATCTAGGAGACGATCTTTATACGGATGTTTTGGCCAGGGGTGGCGACGAGCAGACACTGTACGAAACCGCCATCGACGCGCTTGCCCTGCTGCATGCCGAATCCGCTCCGGTAGTCTTGGCGGCGGACAAGCCCTTGTTTGCGTACGACCAGACCGCGCAACTCGCGGAAGTCGATCTTCTAACAGAGTGGTTCCTGCCGGCCGCCCTCGGCCGCACTGCGGATGCCTCTGAAATCGACGAGCACCGCGCGCTTTGGCGCGAGGCGCTGACGATGCAGGACGGAGAGGCGGCGGTCTTCGTGCACCGCGATTACCACGCGCAAAATCTGCTGTGGCGCGAGGGACAGCGGGGCCTTGCGCGCGCGGGCATGATCGATTTCCAAGACGCGCTTGCCGGCTCACCGGCTTACGATGTGGTGTCGCTGCTGGAAGATGCCCGCCGTGACGTGCCGCCCGAACTGGCGATCGCCATGATCCGCCGCTACCTCGAACGCGCGCGCATCAATGGCGCGGCGGCCGATCCGGACCGCTTCCGCGCCTCCGCCGCACTGCTCGCCGCGCAGCGCAATGCGAAAATCATCGGAATTTTTGCACGCCTTGCCAAACGGGACAATAAACCGCGCTATCTTGCGCACCTGCCACGGGTTTGGCGCTACATGGAGCAGGACTTGCAACATCCTCAGCTTTCGCCGCTGAAGCGTTGGTACGACCGGACGATTCCGAAAGACGCGCGCGATGCGCCGCGCTTTGCGGGAGCGCTTTCATGAGCGAGATCAAACGCGCCATGATCCTGGCCGCAGGGCTAGGCACCCGGATGGCCCCGCTGACACTTCAGAAGCCCAAGCCGCTGATCGAACTGAACGGCAAGCCGCTGATCGACCATTGCATCGACCGGCTCGTGTGCAACGGCATCAACTACATTGTCGTCAACGTGCATTATCTGGCCGACCAGATCATCGCGCATATCGAACAGCGCCGCGCACGCGACAAAAACGTGACGTTTGTTATCTCCGACGAACGGGACGAGATTTTGGAAAGCGGCGGCGGCATCGCGCGGGCGCTTTCCCTTTTCGAGGGCGAGCCGTTCTTTACCTACAATTCGGATTCGCTATGGGTCGAAGGGATGGGATCGGCGATTGCGCGCATGAAAACGCGCTGGGACTCGCAAGTGATGGATGCGCTGATGCTGCTTGGCGCCTGCACGACCGCAGTCGGGTATGATGGCAGCGGCGATTTCCAGATGGACTCGCTGGGCACGCTGAAGCGCCGCGCCGAAATGAACCTGGCCCCGTTTGTGTGGACCGGACTGCAAATCGTACATCCGCGTCTCTTCGACGGCGCGCCAACCGGGCGGTTCTCCATCAACCCACTGTGGGACAAAGCCAAGGAGGAAGGCCGGCTCTATGGCATGCGGCTGGACGGGGTTTGGATTCACGTGGGCACGCCGCAAGGGCTGGAGGACGCGGAGAATTTCCTGCGCGACCTTGCCCTCGAACCCTGACGAATGCCCGAACGGCGTCTGAACGTCTTCAATATCCCTGCCGGTATCCCCTTCGCGCGGGCACTGAGCAAGGGCACGATCGCGCGTGCCGGCGGCGATCCGCTGATCCTTGCCGATACGCTGGTATTCGTACCCACGCGGCGCGCGGGACGAAATCTGCGCGAGGTGTTTGCCGAAACGCTTGGCGGCGCAGCATTGCTGCCGCGCATTATCGCACTGGGCGATGTTGGCGAAGAAAGCGATCCATTTACCCCCGACAGCGGCGACCTGGATTCCAAGCCGCCCATAGCGCCGCTGCGGCGGCGTCTGTTGCTGTCGCTGCTGGTGCAGCAGTGGAGCCGGGCGAAGGGCGGTTCCATTCCGTTCACGCAGGCGCTCTCTTATGCGGGCGAGCTGGGCGCCTTTCTCGACGAAGCGATCACGCATGAAGTCGATCTTGCGAAGGTCAAGACGCTCGCCCCCGATTGGCTCGCCGCCCACTGGGTGGATGTCGCGCAGTTCCTTGGCATCGTGTCGGACCAATGGCCACCCTTGCTCGCCGCGGAGGGCGCGGTCGAAGCCGCCGCTTACCGCGATACCAAGCTGCGCGCGCTGGCAGCGCAGCTTACGGCAGTCCCGCCCAATGCGCCGGTGATTGCGGCAGGCTCGACAGGTTCAATCCCTGCCACCGCTGCTCTTTTGAAAGCAGTTGCCGCGCTTCCGTCCGGCGCGGTGGTTTTACCGGGGCTCGATACGACGCTCGACAGCGAAAGCTGGGACAGCCTGGATGCGGCACATGCACAGTTCGGCCAGCGGCAACTGCTTGAGTATTTTACGATCGGCCGGGGCGATGTTGCGCTGTGGTCTCCGTTGCCAGAAGGCGCGGGCGTCGTGAACCAGCGCGTACACTTTCTGAGCGAGGCCATGCGTCCGCCTCCGACCACGGATACGTGGCGTCACCTTCTGGAAAATCCGGGCGAGCTTGCGTCCGGCGTGGACGATCTTGCGCTGGTCGAAACGCAGACTTCGCGCGAAGAGGCGTTGGTCGTCGCTTGTGCTTTGCGCGAAGTTTTGGAAACGCCGGGCCAAACCGCGGCTTTGGTGACGCCGGATCGTTCGCTGGGACGACGGGTCACCGCCGAACTGACGCGCTGGGACATTGCCATCGACGATTCGGCGGGGCAGCCGCTGACGCGCACGCCTGCGGGGACATTTCTGGCGCTGCTCGCACGCGCTGCCGCCGAACGCTTTGCGCCGGTGCCGTTGCTTGCGCTGCTGAAGCATCCGCTGGCGGCAGGCGGCGAAGACCGCGCCTCGTTCCGTCACATGGTCCGTGCGTTGGAGCAACCGGCGCTTCGCGGATTGCGTCCCGAAGCCGGTCTCGAAGGCATTGCCGAGAGGCTGGAAAAAGCTGGTGCGCGCGCCGGGTTGCAGAATTGGTTCTCGCATCTTGCACAGAAGCTCATGCCCTTTGCCGAATGCATGAACGCGGAGGAGACAACGCTGGGCGAGCTGGCCCAGGTACACGCCACCGCGGCCGAGGCCCTGGCGGCAACCAACAGCGAGTCGGGAAAAGAGTCTCTCTGGCGCGGCCCGAGTGGCGAATCCGCAGCCGGTCTCATCGCCGCCCTCATGCGCGAAGGGGGCGACATTGCCATATCTCCGGCGCAGCAATATAGCGAGGTTTTCCGAACACTCGCTGCGATGCGCGCCGTGCGCCCGCTGTACAATCTACATCCGCGCCTGGCCATTCTGGGGCCGCTGGAAGCGCGTCTGCTGGATTTCGATCTGGTCATCCTGTCGGGACTGAACGAAGGACAATGGCCGTCTGAGGCCGCAACCGATCCGTGGCTGTCGCGTCCCATGCGCGAGGCTTTGGGGCTGGAAGCGCCCGAACGCAGGTTGGGGCTGGCGGCGCACGATTTCGCAACTCTGGCCGCGTCGCGACGCGTATTGCTGACGCGTTCGTTGAAAGAGAACGGCGCGCCAACCGTGGCCTCGCGATGGCTGTTGCGCATCAAGCAATTGGCCAAAGGCTTGGGTGCGGAACCCGCGCTCGGTGCGCGGAAGGATCTTCTGCGCTGGGCGCGTCTGATCGATGCCGGCAAGAGCGATACGCGCGTACCGCGCGCGGCGCCCTGTCCGCCGGTGGCCGCACGGCCGCGCGCACTCTCGATCACCGAGATCGAAACCTGGCTGCGCGATCCCTATGCGATTTACGGCAAGCATATTCTGCGCCTGAAGCCGGTGAAGCCGCTTGACCAGGACCCCGGGCCGATGGAACGCGGCATAGCCATTCACGCAGCGTTGGAGCAATTCCTGCGCGCCTATCCGGATGTGTTGCCCGGTCACGCGTTTGAGGAACTGCTGCGCTTCGGCGATGCCGCTTTTGCGGAAGCGGGCGCGACCGATGCCGTGCTGGCGCTTTGGCGGCCGCGCTTCGCCCGCGCCGCACGCTGGTTCCTGGCCTATGAGCGCGAGCGGCGCGCGGATATCGCCAGCACGCTGGTCGAAATGAAAGGCACGCTCGACATCGACAGCGGTAAAAAATTCACCTTGGGCGGGCGCGCGGATCGTATCGATTTTTTCTCGGACGGGTCGGCCTCGATCATGGATTACAAATCCGGGCGCGTGCCCAGCGACAAGCAGATCAAACAGCTCATCGCTCCGCAACTGCCGCTGGAAGGGGCGATGCTGATACTGGGCGCATTCGGCGATAGGCCCGTGCAGGAGCTGCGAGAGTTCGTACACATCCAGCTGACCGGCGGCGAGCCACCGGGGCGCGAATACGTGGCCAATGTCGATGCAAGCAGCAAAGCCACGGAGGCGCTCGCGCGGCTGAAAGCGCATATCGAACGCTATGACAATCCTCTGCAGCCCTATCGTTCGCGCGAAATGCCCTACCGGCTTTCGGACGTCGGCGATTACGATCACCTCGCCCGCGTGCGCGAATGGTCGCTGGAACGCGAGGACGACGAATGATGGCGCGGACACTTAGATCCTCCCCCGCAAAGCGGGGGAGGGGGACCGCCGAAGGCGGTGGAGGGGGCGGCCGCCCCACTACTGTCGAGAATTATTTCAGCGCGTCGCCGGTTTTGAACGGACAGAATAGCGCGCGCGGTGGCCCCCTCCACCATGCTTCGCATGGTTCCCCTCCACCGCTTCGCAGTGGAGGATCTTAATGGCTTACTCCCACACGTCCGCGACCGATCCGGTTTCGTCGGCTTGGGTTTCGGCTAATGCCGGGGCTGGGAAGACGTATCTGCTGACGGACCGGGTGACGCGGCTGCTGCTCGCCGGTTCGCATCCCTCGCGCATTTTGTGCCTCACCTACACGAAGGCGGCGGCATCGGAGATGGCAAGCCGGCTGTTCGACCGGCTCGGTCAATGGTCGCTGCTGCCCGACGATGAACTGGACCAGCGGCTTCTGACCATCGGCGCGGATTACGTGTCCGCCGACATGCGCGCCCGCGCCCGGCGGCTGTTCGCACAGTCGCTGGAAACGCCGGGCGGCCTCAAAATTCAGACCATCCACTCATTCTGTCAGCACATCCTGGCGCGCTTTCCGGTCGAAGCCGGCATTCCCGCACGTTTCACGGTGCTGGACGAGCGCAGTGCCTCCGAATTGATGACCGAGGCGCGCAACGCCGTGCTGCGCCGCGCCGCGAAGGGAGAGGAGCGTCTTGCCAACGCCGTTGCGGTGCTGGCGACGCGGGCGGCGGACGGACGCTTTGCCGACATCCTCGACGTCGCCATCGGCGACAGCAGCAAGTTGCGTGCCTGCATCGGTTGCCATGGCGATGAGGCCGGTTTCTTTGCGCATCTGCGCAAGACGTTGCTGATTGCCGCCGGTGAAAGCGAAGCCTCCATTCTCGAACGCTTCTGCGACGACCTGACCCAAGACCGCGCGATGTGCGAGCGCGTTGCCGGATGGCTGGCGAGCGGTTCCACGAACGACCGGAAACTGGGCATGCAAGTCACGCGCTTTCTCGCGACGGAATTGCCGGCGGGGAAGTTCGACGCGCTACGCGCCATTTTCTTCACGGGTCAAAACGAACCGCGAAAATCGCTGGTCACGAAAGCGGCCGTGAATGCTGCCCCGCAGCTTGCGGATTACCTCGACACGCTCAAAGAGCGCGTCTACGCGGTCGAAGATCGCCGCCGCCGCGCAGTAACCTGCGCGCTGACGGAGGCGGTCATCACCGTCGCGCTGTCGGTGCTCGATGTCTATGACAGCTTGAAACGGTCGCGCGCGGCGCTGGATTACGACGACCTGACGCGCTCCACGCTTGAGTTGCTCGACCGCCGCGATGCGTCCTCGTGGGTGCTCTACAAGCTCGACGGTGGCATCGAGCACATTCTGGTGGATGAAGCGCAGGACACCAGCCCCGAACAATGGCGGATCGTGACGCGGCTGACAGAGGAATTCTTCGCCGGGAGCGGTGTGCGCGAATATCCGCGGCCGCGCACGCTGTTTGCCGTCGGCGACGAGAAGCAATCCATCTTCAGTTTTCAGGGCGCCGATCCGTTGGAGTTTGGGCGGCACCGCGACCTGTTTCAAAAACGCGCGCGGGGCGCCGATCTGCCGTTTGCCGATCTGCGCCCACAGATTTCACGGCGCAGCGCCCGCAGCGTTCTGGAATATGTCGATGAGGTGTTTTCGTCGGCCGACGCCCGCGACGGCCTGACCTCCACCAGCGATCCCATTCATCACGATCCCCATCGCGCCGAAATCGGCCGCGTGGAAATTTGGCCAAGTGTGAAACCGCCCAAGACCGAGGATCGCAACCCCTGGGAACAAGCGGTGGATGCGCCCTCCCGCAGCAGCGCGCAGATCGTTCTGGCGGGCCGCATCGCCGCGCGCATCGCCGAATGGATCAACAGCGGCACGCGTCTTCCCGGCAGCGACAAGCCGATTACGTCCGGCGACATCATGATTTTGGTGCGGCGGCGCAATGCCTTCGCCGAAGAAATGATCCGGCAATTGATCGACCTGAAGGTGCCGGTCGCCGGCGCCGACCGCATGGTTCTGTTGGAGCAGATCGCGGTAGCCGATCTGGTTTCGCTTGGGCGTTTCGCGCTGCTTACGGAAGACGATCTGAATCTGGCGGCGCTGCTGCGCTCGCCTCTGGTCGGATTTTCGGAAGAAGACGTCTACGATTTGGCGCAGCCGCGCACAGGAAAATTGTGGGACGAATTGCGGGCGCGGCAGGACGAGCGCCCAGCGTTTCAAGAGGCGCACGCATTCCTTAGCCGTGTCCTTGCCGAAGCGGATTTTCTGCCGCCATTTGAGTTTTATGCCCGCGCGCTCGGCAAAGGCTTGCGCAAACGCCTGATTGCGCGGCTCGGCGCGGAAGCCGCGGACGCCATCGACGAATTCCTGGCCCTGGCGCTGGCGCATGAAAGTACGCATCCGCCGTCGCTCGAAAGCTTCCTGAACTGGTTCGTCAAAGGCGCCTCCGACGTCAAGCGCGATATGGAGCAAGGCGGCGGCGCGGTTCGCGTGATGACCGTGCATGGCGCCAAGGGATTGGAAGCCAATGTCGTGATTCTGCCGGACACTCTGCAGGTGCCGGACCATGAGCGGCGCGGCCCTCTTCTGTATACGGACGACTGCGTCTTCTTTGGCGTTCCCAGGGCATTGGAGACCGCGCCTGTGACCGCCGCCAAGGCGGCCGCGCAGCGCAAGGAAATGCGCGAATACCGCCGCCTGCTCTATGTGGCGGCGACTCGCGCGCGCGAATTCCTGGTGATCTGCGGCTACGAAAACAAAGTCGCCAGTTCGGCGGCGCCTTGGTATCGCCATTTGCGCGAGGCCGGCAAACGAATTGGCCGCGAGGAGGAGATCGGCGGCGAGACCGTCATCGTCATGGGAGCCCCGCTGCACGCCGGTACGGGGGCGCCTGTGAGCCTCAGCGCGGCAAGCGACGATGCGGTTCTGCCCGTCTACTTCCAGCGCGCAGCGTCGCCCGAGCCCGCGTCGCGGCTTCTTCGTCCCTCCGAAGCAGCCGGACTGGAAGAGCTTCCGGCACTTTCACCCCTTGTTGAGACCGGCAAACGGTTTCAGCGCGGTTTGCTGGTCCATGCGCTTCTGGCGCATTTACCGGCCATCGCCCACGAGCACCGCGAGGCGGCAGGGTCCGCCTATTTGCAACGACGTGGGGTGACACCGGCCGAGGTCAAGCCGTTGCTGCGGGAGACGTTCGGCATTCTTGACGATGCCGCCTTTGCGCCTTTGTTCGGGACCCACAGCAGGGCTGAGGTCGCGCTGATTGCGGAATTGCCGGAACTTGGTCACGCGCGCGTCAGCGGACAGATTGACCGCCTAGCGGTGACGGATGACGCGGTTCTGATTGCCGACTTCAAAACCAACCGGCCGGCGCCCATGACGGTGGCGGACACGCCCAGGATTTACCGCACGCAAATGGCGCTCTACCGGGCGGCCCTGCAGAAAATCTACCCCGGCAAACGAATCGAATGCGCGCTCGTCTGGACCGACGGCGCCCGCCTCATGCCGCTTCCCGCGGCGCTGCTGGACGAAGAAATCGCCCGTATTGCAGCGGCTTAGCTCCTCAAGATATGCCTGCGCTGCGCAACTGTTGCTAGCTAATCAAGTTGTCCGGTTTATGTAGCTCGTGATGTGTCCGCTTTTTTGTTGACGGGTTATCGGGGAGCAAGCGGTTGGCGCCCCGGTCTGTGAGGTCAGGCTGGCATCGCTGCGCAGCTGTCGGTTCCGGGTTTCTTT
>CANJBZ010000052.1 GCA_947473475.1 Alphaproteobacteria bacterium | reverse complement strand
ATGCGGCGAAGAACGAAGACGCGCTCCCCAGCCACTGCAAGGGGACGACGGCCCCCCATTGGCTTGGCCGCAATGCTGCCGGTCGCCTTCTTGCGCTGCATCCACTTAACAACGCAGGACGGACTTAGACCAAATAGCTTGGCCGCAGCGTTGCGCGATATCCCGCGTTCGACCGCCGCAACAACCCGCTCTCGCAAATCTTCAGAATAGGGGCGCGCCATCCATGCTGGCCTCCATCCCAGCCAGCATCTTGAATCTGACTCGCAGCCCTTTGGGAATCCCCTCCCGATTCCAATTAACTCAAACGTGCTCTAATGGCTCAAATTGGTACGCGAATGGAGACGTCGCGCTAAGCCCGCATTAACGCAGCACTGCTAGCTTCGCCGTTGGGTAATGAGCCCCAAAGGGGAAGAAATGACGATCATTGCGAAAACGGAATCCGGGGAGAGGCTGGAGCAGACACATAAGCTCAAGTCGCGCTACCTCGAATCGCTCAACCTTGTCGAACGCCTGCATCGCCAACTCTTGGATGTGATCAAGGACGAGTTGGACCGCCGCGGCGAACGTGTGGTCAACAGCGTGCAAGCGTTGCTGCTGTTCAATATCGGTGACCAGGAATTGACGGCCGGCGAACTGCGCACGCGCGGTCACTATCTCGGCTCCAACGTTTCTTACAATCTCAAGAAGCTGGTCGAGTCCGGCTACATAAATCACGAGCGCTCCGACGTGGATCGCCGTTCGGTGCATGTCAGCTTGACGGAGAAGGGCCGCGACGTCCGCGAAGTCGTTGCCAAGCTTTTCGACCGCCACCTCGATTCGATTGAAGCTGTAGGCAATGTCTGCGGCGATGATTTTGAAGAGATGAACACGAGTCTCAGGCGGCTGGAACGCTTCTGGCTCGATCAAGTCCGTTACCGGCTTTAAGATGGTACCCATTCCCCGGCGCCCGGACTGGCGAGAGACCAATCCGGGCACCAGTCGCGACTCGTTCTCAAGTGGGTCGAAAATTTTTTGCCGCTAACCATGTCTCTGCGACAATTCACATGCGTTAAGGAATGGTACGGACTATTCTCCGAAGCAGCCGTCGTATAGAAGATCGGCCGAGCCGGGGAGAGTAGGGACCACATGCCGTTCGCGTACGGCCACGTCTTCAAAGACAATCTTGCAAAGCTCAAGCGCGAAGGGCGCTATCGGGTTTTCGCGGATATTCTGCGCCATAATGGTGAGTTCCCTTCCGCCGTGCATCACGCGGCGAATGGAACGCGCCCGATAACCGTCTGGTGCAGCAACGATTATCTCTGCATGGGCCAGAATGCCAAAGTGGTTGCGGCCATGAAGGCTGCCATCGACAAGGCGGGCGCGGGTTCCGGCGGTACACGGAACATCTCGGGCACCAATCATTTTCACGTCGAGCTGGAGCGCGAGCTTGCCGACCTGCACGGCAAGGAATCGGCGCTGCTGTTTACGTCGGGTTTCGTCTCGAACGACGCCGCGCTGTCGACGATCGCCCGCATGCTGCCGGGCTGCATCTTTTTCTCGGACGAGCTGAACCATGCCTCAATGATCGAAGGCATGCGCCATTCAGGCGCCGAGAAGCGCATCTATCGCCACAACGATGTCGCGCATTTGGACGAACTGCTCGGCGCGGCGCCCGCAAGCGCGCCGAAGATCATCTGCTTTGAATCCGTCTATTCGATGGAAGGCGATTTCGGGCAGATCGGAAAGATTTGCGATCTCGCCGATAAATACGGCGCGTTGACCTATCTGGACGAAGTCCATGGCGTGGGCCTTTACGGATCGCGCGGCGGCGGCGTTGCCGAACGCGACGGCGTTATGCATCGCGTCGATATCATTGAAGGCACGCTGGCTAAGGCCTTTGGCGTGATGGGCGGTTACATCACCGGCTCGACGGCGATCATCGATTGCGTGCGGTCTTTCGCGGCGGGCTTCATTTTCACCACCTCGCTTCCTCCCGCCATCACCGGCGGCGCCCTGGCTGCCATCCGGCACTTGAAGGAAAGCACTGCCGAGCGTGAGGGCCTGCAAGAGCGCGCCGCGCGCCTGAAAGGCCTCCTCAGCAAGCGCAATGTGCCCCTGATCAAATCGCCCAGCCATATCGTGCCGGTGCTCGTCGGTGACGCGGCGCTGTGTAAGGTCGTCTCGGACGAATTGCTCTTTACCCACGGGGTCTATGTGCAGCCGATCAACTTCCCCACCGTTCCCAGGGGAACCGAGCGCCTTCGCATCACGCCGTCGCCGCTCCACACGGATGCGCAGATGGACCATCTTGTCGAAGCGATCGACACGGTCTGGACGGCGCTGCGGCTTCGCCGCGCCGCCTGATGCCCGGGCAACGCGCTGGTGCTGGGCGCGATGTCTTCATCGAAGTTGTGACGCTTGGAACCTACGCCAAGGTGACCGCGATTGATTCGGCCACCGGCACAGAAGTTTCCGTGACGTGTCCCGCCAATGCGCCGCGCGCCAGCATGGACGCCGCCGCCCTCAACAAGCTGGAATATGTCCTGAAGAAGAACGCCGGGGGTTAACCCTTACGGCGGCGGCTGGATGACGAGGCCGTGCGGCCGAGGCCGATTTTCTTGGCGAACTCCGAACGCTGGGCGGCATAGTTGGGCGCTACCATAGGATAATCCGCCGCCAACCCCCATTTCGCCCGGTATTCCTCAGGGCTCATGTTGTAATTGGAGCGCAGATAGCGCTTCAGCATTTTCAGCTTTTTGCCGTCTTCCAGACAGGTGATGTAATCGGGATTCACCGACCGCTTTACAGGAACGGCAGGCTTCTGGCTGGTCTGAACTTCGTTCTGCGTGACGCCACCGAGGCTGCCGAGCGTGCTGTGCACACTCTTGATCATCGCGGGTACTTCAGAAGCAGGAATAGGATTGTTGCTGACATAGGCGGCCACAATCTCAGTCGCTAACTTCAGGATATCGTCCGATCTCAAGGAATGACCCTCCGAAAGCTGTGGCATCCCAAAACTCCTGCAGACAAAGACGGTGCAATACTTGGTACGACTGTATGCATCCGCAATGCAAAAAATGAAAGTCCAGTACCGGACAAAAAGTCCCCCTCGTTTTCTTGGGAAGCGAAATAAATGTGAATAGTTCTCCCCCAAGCGGGGCTATTGATCATGGTCTTTTCTTGCCGAAGGTAGGCTCTTGTCTTTATCTAGATAGTGCTTTCCTGGGAATTTGCCTGTGAAGCAGCTTTCCTGCTTCGGCCTGGGAGGAGCAATGCTGGCGCTTCCGCACCCGGTCCGGGAGAATCATGGGCGCAACGGCAAGATTTCTGTGTGCGGGGGCCTACGATTGTTCGTGCGTCGCCGCAAGATTTGGTAAAGAACCCTTTCTGCGGCACAACACGATTGGCGTAACAGGAGCGCATCATGGCGTCGTTTGGCGAGACTTTCTTCCATTCCGGGGTTGCGGACACCGATCCGGAGCTCGCGGGCGCTATCGCCAAGGAACTGACCCGTCAGCGCGATAAGATTGAGCTGATCGCATCCGAGAACATCGTTTCCCGGGCGGTGCTTGATGCCCAAGGGTCGGTCCTCACCAACAAATACGCGGAAGGCTATCCGGGACGCCGCTATTACGGGGGCTGCGAATATGTCGACATTGCCGAGACGCTCGCCATCGAGCGGGTCTGCCGGTTGTTCGATTGTACCTTTGCTAATGTGCAGCCCCATTCGGGCGCCCAGGCCAATCAGGCGGTGTTCTTCGCGCTGCTGCAGCCGGGCGACACCTTCATGGGGCTCAACCTCGCTTCGGGCGGGCACCTGACCCACGGTTCGCCGGTGAACATGTCCGGCAAATGGTTCAAGCCAGTTCCTTATAATGTCCGCCGCGAAGATCAGCGCATCGACATGGATGAAGTCGAGGCGCTGGCGCTGGAACACAAGCCCAAGCTGATCGTGGCGGGCGGTTCGGCTTATCCGCGCATTATCGATTTCGCGCGCTTCCGCAAAATCGCCGATGCCGCCGGCGCCTATCTCATGGTCGACATGGCGCATTTCGCCGGTTTGGTCGCCGGTGGCGCGCATCCCAATCCGCTGGATCACGCCCATATCGTGACGACGACCACTCACAAGACATTGCGCGGCCCGCGCGGCGGTGTGGTGCTGTCGCGCGATCCCGATCTGGGCAAGAAGATCAACTCGGCCGTCTTCCCAGGATTACAGGGCGGCCCATTAATGCACGTGATTGCCGCGAAAGCGGTCGCCTTCGCGGAGGCGTTGAAGCCGGAATTTCGCGTCTATGCGAGCGCGGTTGTCGAGAACGCTAAAGCTCTGGCGGAGACGCTGAAGGGGCGCGGGCTCGACATTGTGTCGGGTGGAACCGACACGCATCTGATGCTGGTCGATCTGCGCCCGAAAAAGGTATCGGGACGCGCCGCCGAGCGGGCGCTCGATCGCGCCAACATCACCTGCAACAAGAACGCTATTCCCTTCGACACCGAGAAGCCGGCCATTACCTCGGGCGTGCGGCTCGGATCGCCGGCCGGCACCACGCGCGGTTTCGGCGTGAACGAATTCCACGAGATTGGAAATCTGATTGTCGATGTGCTCGACGGTATTGCCGCCAAGGGCGAAGACGGCGATCCGGCGGTTGAAGCAAGCGTACAGCAGCGCGTCATCGCGCTGTGCCGGCATTTTCCCATCTACTGAAGACCAGGAAAGGCTTTTCTTGCGATGCGCTGCCCGTTCTGCGGACATGACGATACCCAGGTAAAAGATAGCAGGCCTTCGGACGACAATGCCGCCATCCGGCGGCGGCGGCTTTGTCCGGGTTGCGGCGGGCGCTTTACGACATTCGAGCGCGTGCAATTGCGCGAGCTGACCGTGGTCAAAAAGGGTGGGCGGCGGGAGTCCTTCGACCGCGAAAAACTGGAACGGGCGATCCACCACGCATTGCGCAAACGCCCGGTGGAAGCCGAGCGCGTGGAACGCATGATCACAGGCATCGTGCGCCGCCTGGAAAGTCTGGGCGAGAACGAAATCCCCTCGCAGACGATCGGAGAATTGGTGATGCAGGCGCTCTCTTCGCTGGATAAGGTCGCCTATATCCGCTTTGCCTCCGTGTACAAGAATTTCCGCGAGGCGAAGGACTTCGAGGCCTTCGTCGGCGAGTTGTCCGGCGTCGATCGGGATTGAGCGGCACGTCGCCCGACGACATTCGGCATATGCGCCATGCCCTGCGCTTGGCGGAGCGCGGTCTGGGCAATGTGGCGTCCAATCCGTCCGTCGGCTGCGTGATCGTTTCTCCAAAGGGGCAGGTGGTGGGCCGCGGCTGGACGCAAGCGGGCGGCCGTCCCCACGCCGAGACCGTCGCGCTTGCCCAAGCGGGTGACACAGCGCGCGGCGCCACCGCTTACGTCACGCTCGAACCGTGCGCGCATCATGGCGTCACGCCGCCTTGTGCCGACGCTTTGGTGAACGCGGGTGTGGCCCGCGTCGTTGGCGCCATCGTCGATCCCGATCCGCGAGTCGCGGGTGGCGGATTCTCGCGGCTGGAAAGCGCCGGAATTGCCGTGACGCGAGGCGTCCTGGAACACGAGGCGCACGCGCTCAATGCGGGATTTTTCAAGCGCGTCACGGAAGGCCGTCCACTCGTCGCCCTAAAGATCGCGCAAAGTGCGGACGGCTACGTCGCCGACGCGGAGGGCAACAGCCGGTGGATCACATCTGAGCGGGCCCGCGCGCACGGACACCTTTTAAGAGCACGCTACGACGCGATTGTTGCGGGCATTGGAACGGTGCTTGCCGACGATCCGCTTCTCACCTGCCGGTTGGCAGGATTGGAAGCACGCACCCCTTTGCGCGTCGTATTCGACACGCAGGGGCGGCTTTCTCCGCACTCGCAGCTCGCGCAAACTGCTCGGCAACACCGAACGTTGGTTTTCACAAAGGCCGCCTCAGCGGCAGACACGCTGACCAAGTGCGGCGTCGAAGCCGCTGAAATTGCCTTGGACCCGAAAGGCCGCCCTGACGTGATGGCGGCTCTGCGGGTGCTTGCTGCCCGCGGCATCACCCGCGTCCTCGTCGAAGGCGGTCCGGCGCTGCAAGCCTCCTTTCTGGCGGCTTCGGCGGTAGACATCATCCACTTGTATCGCGCGCCATTGCTGCTGGGAGCGGGCGGTAAAGCGGCGATTTCTCCAGGCGCGCCTTGGCAGCTTGCCACGGCTCCAAGGTTGACGCTGATCGAACGCACGCCGCTTGGACCGGACGTCCTGGAAAGCTTCACCGTCGAGGTTTAAAAGAACTCATGTTCACAGGCATCGTTACGGATATCGGCCAGATTCGCCACGTCGAGAAGCGCGGCGACACCCACATCGTAATCGCGACGCGCTATGACGTGGGCACGATCGACATTGGCGCTTCTATCGCTTGTTCGGGTGTTTGCCTGACGGTTGTCGACAAAGGCAGTGCGGCGGAACGCTGGTTTGCGGTCACCGTGTCGGGCGAAACCCTCGCCAAGACCACGGTTGGAGACTGGCGGGAGGGCGACTCGGTCAATTTGGAGCGGCCCCTGCGGCTCGGCGACGAATTGGGCGGCCACATTGTGTCCGGCCATGTCGATGGCGTAGCGGCCATCATCGAGATGAAAGACGAAGGCGAGTCCCGCCGCATGACCTTCCAACCGCCCCTTGAGCTGATGCGTTTCATTGCCGCCAAAGGATCGGTGGCGTTGGATGGGGTTTCGCTGACGGTCAATGAAGTCGATAAGAAGCAATTCGGCATCAATCTGATTCCGCACACGCTGGCGAGCACCACCTTTGGCCGCACCCAGCCTGGCGGCAATGTCAATTTGGAAGTCGACCTCCTGGCGCGCTATGTGGCCCGGTTAGCCAAATGATTTGGATAAAATGACCAACATTTTTCACGACCATATTTCCGAGCTTCCCGATATCATCGAAGATGCGCGCAACGGGCGCATGTTCATTCTGGTCGATGCCGAAGACCGTGAAAATGAAGGCGATCTCGTCATCCCCGCGCAGATGTGTACGCCGCAAGCGGTCAACTTTATGGCGCGTTTCGGCCGTGGCCTGATTTGCCTCGCGATGACGCAGGAGCGCGCCGATCAGCTGAAGCTGCCGATGATGGCGGTGGAAAACCGCACTCGGAATCAGACGGCCTTCACCGTTTCGATTGAGGCGAAGGAAGGCATTTCCACCGGCATTTCCGCGCACGATCGCGCGCACACGATTTCCGTCGCGATGGATCCGACCAGAGGGCCGGACGACATTGTTATGCCCGGTCACGTGTTTCCGCTGGTCGCGCGTCATGGCGGCGTTCTGGTCCGTACCGGCCATACCGAAGCGGCTGTCGATATCGCGCGCCTCGCCGGCCTTTATCCCGCAGGCGTGATCTGCGAGATCATGAACGATGACGGCACCATGGCGCGTCTTCCCGATCTCGTGAAGTTCGCGCAATTGCATGGCCTGAAAATCGGAACCATTGCCGATCTGATCGCTTATCGCCGCAAGCACGATCACTTCGTCAAGCGCATCAAGGAAATGGATTTCGAAAGCCGCAATGGTGGCCATTTCAAGCTGATGATTTATCTGAACACCATTGAGAATCAGGAGCATGTGGCGCTGGTGAAAGGCGACATCACCGGACCTGAGCCGCCGCTGGTGCGCATGCACGCCTACAACCTGTTCGACGATACGCTGGCTGCGAAGTGGGGTCCGGGCAACATCCTGGACGAGTCGATGCGCATGATCGGCAACGAGGGCAGGGGTGTGGTGGTGCTGATCCGCCGCCATCGGATCGCGTCCGTTTCCGAAGTTCTCGCGCAATCGACCAAAACCATGCCGGACATGGAGCAGTCACGCCTGAGAGAATATGGCGTGGGCGCACAAATTCTCCTCGACCTTGGCGTGCGGGATATGATCCTGCTGTCCAATTCGCAGCGCAGGATGGTGGCGCTTGAAGGCTATGGGTTGAACATTTCGGGCACGCGCCCGGTCGTTCCCGGAGCTTCGTCATGAGCCGTGTGCTGATTGTCGAGGCGCGGTTTTATCCGCATATCTCCGACGCGCTGCTCGATGGCGCTGTGCGGACGCTCGAAGAGGCGGGCGTCAAGTTCGATCGCATTGCCGTGCCCGGCGCGTTGGAAATTCCCGGCGTCATCAAGCTGGCGGGCCATCATTATGGCGGCTTCATCGCACTGGGCTGCGTCATTCGCGGCGAGACCTACCATTTCGAAATCGTCGCCAACGAGTCCGCGCGCGGCATCATGGATCTGACGATCAGGGAAGGGCTTGCGATCGGCAATGGCATTCTGACGGTTGAAGATGAAGAACAGGCATTGGCGCGGGTCCGTTCTGCCAACGGCGGCAAGGGCGGCGATGCCGCGCGGGCGTGTCTCGCACTCATGGCGGTCAAATCGAGTTTTGAAAAGCGATGACAGCAGAAAACACAACCCCGCATCAGGCGCGCAGCGCGGCGCGGCTGGCGGCGCTGCAGGCGCTGTATCAGTTGGAAATGACCGGCAATGCGCCCGAAGACGTCATCGATGAATTCATTCAGCATCGCTTTGGACTGGATGCCGAAACCGGCAAGGAGATTGTGCACGATGAGGTGTTCTTCTCCGATGTCGTTCATGGCGTCTTGAAGCATCAGGTCGAGATCGACCGTGGCATTGCCAAATCGCTCGCATCGGGATGGACCCTGACCCGGATCGATTCAATTCTGCGGGCTCTGTTGCGCGCGGGCTGCTACGAGCTGGTGGCGCGCCGCGATGTGCCGGCAAAAGTCGTGATCGACGAATATGTCGAACTGGCGCGCGATTTCTTCGAAGGCGACGAACCCGGTTTCGTCAATGCTGTGCTGGACAAGCTGGCGCATCGCAAACGTTCGATCGAGTTTGGCGAAACTCCACCCGATGACGAGCTCCAGTTCTGATCCGCCGCGACGGCTCGGCGAGTTTGAGCTGATCGCGAAACTGTTCGCGCCGCTCGCCACAAGTGCGGGCGCCTTTGGTTTGGCGGACGATGTTGCGACGTTGTCTCTTCCGCCTGGGCACGAACTCGTCGCCAAGGTGGATGCCATCGTCGAGGGCGTGCATTTCTTTCGCGACGATCCGGCCGATCTGATCGCCAAAAAGGCGCTGCGGGTGAATCTGTCCGATCTGGCCGCCAAGGGCGCAACGCCCATCGGCTACCTTCTTTCCCTCTCGGTCGCGCCGTGGTGCACGGACGAGTGGCTGACCCGCTTCGCCGCAGGGCTTGGCGAGGATCAGGTGGAATTCGGGTTGTCATTGCTTGGGGGCGACACAACCGCGACGCCGGGTCCGCTGGCGCTCTCGGTGACGGCGCTAGGGAGCATAGAAGCGGGGCGCACGATTCGCCGTAGAGGCGCACAGCCGGGGGATCGGGTGTTCGTGTCGGGAACGATCGGCGATGCCGGCGCGGGTCTGGCGCTGCTGAAAGGAGGCGAGGGGCCTCACTCACTCTCCGAGCGGCAATATCTGATCGGCCGCTACCGTGTGCCGCAGCCGCGCTTGGCGTTGGGTCTGCGGCTCGTAGGGCTGGCATCGGCTTCGCTCGACGTCTCGGACGGCCTTATCGCGGATCTGGGGCATATCGCCGAGGTGTGCCGGGTGAGCATCCGCGTGACGGCTTCATCGGTCCCATTGTCACCCGCCTGCGCCAATTTCTGGGGCCACAACGCCGTCCAGCGGGCGGTGACGGCCGGGGATGACTACGAGATCGCGTTTGCGGCCCCGGAAAGCGCACGCACGGCCATTATGCAGGCCGCTGCCGCTTCCGAGGTGCCGGTACACGAAATTGGATACGTCCAACCTGGGGCAGGGGTGACGCTTTTGGACGATCACGGCCAGCCCGCTTCCATGGGACGGGCAGGGTTCACGCACTTCTAAGGTGGTAACCAACTCTTAGGCCCTGTCCTGCATGCTCAGGGCATGGCTTCCATCCGAAACTTCGCCGCCTTCGCCGCGTTTTTGCTGGTTTTTCCGGTACTTGCGGCTCATGCCGCGGAAGCGGCCAAGGAGCCTAAGGACGCCAAGGAGGGTGAAAAGAAGGACGAAGGCCCTCCCGACGTCGACATGCCCCCTTTGCTGGCCCCCATGATCGTCGACCACCGGCTGGAGAGCTATGCCTACATCTCCATCCAACTGACGCCTTCGACTCGCGATAAGGCGCTGTTGATCCGCGAGAAAGTCCCGTTCCTGCAGGACGGCTTTTTGCGTGAGGTCAACAAGGCCTCCATTGCCGAGGCGAACGACCCCAAAAAGGTCGATCAGGAGGCGCTGAAGAAGCGCCTGATGGCCCGTGTTAACCAAATTCTGCCTAAGGACACGGTCTCCGGCATCAAATTCGAGCCGATCGTCATGACCCCGATCGCGGCCCAATAGGCCCGCGCCATACTGTCCTGTTCTCGTGGTTGCCTATGGGCGTCGACTTTGGCATGTTCCGCCCCCTAAAACGGGATAGGGCTTGCCGCATCCGCTGTGATGTGAGAGGCAACGCGCGTTTCCCGTCTTACGCGATTCCATCTTTATAGGGACTGCCACATGAGCCTGCCTCTGATCCTCGTACTTGCCTGCGGTGTGATCGCACTTCTTTACGGAGGCTGGCTTACGCAGTCGCTGATGCGCCGCAGTCCCGGCAATGCCGAGATGCAGGCCATTGCCGCAGCCATTCAGGAAGGCGCCGCAGCCTATCTGAACCGGCAATACACAACCATCGCCATCGCTGGTGTGGTGATCTTCATTGCCGCCTTCGCGGTGCTCGGATGGCAGGTGGCGGTTGGGTTTCTGATCGGCTCGACGCTGTCGGGTGCCGCCGGTTACATCGGCATGAACGTTTCGGTTCGCGCCAACGTCCGTACCGCGGAAGCGTCACGGATCGGACTGGCAGAGGGTTTGACGGTCGCGTTCCAATCGGGAGCAGTGACGGGCCTTCTCGTGGTTGGGCTCGGTCTTCTCGGCGTCGCTGGCTATTACGCAATTCTGACGAGCGGCCTTGGGCTTTCGATCACCGACCCGGCGCAAAGCCGCGTCATTGTGAATGCGCTTGTGGCGCTTGGCTTCGGCGCTTCGCTGATTTCCATCTTCGCCCGTCTTGGCGGCGGCATCTTCACCAAGGGCGCGGACGTCGGCGGCGACATGGTGGGCAAGGTCGAAGCGGGTATTCCCGAAGATGACCCGCGCAACCCGGCCACCATTGCCGACAACGTGGGCGACAATGTTGGTGACTGCGCCGGTATGGCGGCAGACTTGTTCGAGACCTATGCCGTGACGACCGTGGCTACGATGGTGCTCGCGTCCATCTTCTTCATGGACCAGCAGCGCGAATCCATGATGCTTTATCCGCTGGCAATTGCCGGCGCGTGCATTCTGACCTCGATCATCGGCACGTTTTTCGTGCGCCTTGGCGCGTCGGGCAACATCATGGGCGCCCTGTATAAGGGCCTCATCGTGACCGGCGCACTGTCGCTGGCCGTGCTATGGCCGGTGACCGATTGGCTGGTCGGTATGAACACGCAATACGCCATCCTCGGCGGCGCGCGCTTCACCGGCTTGGACCTTTATCTCTGCGGCGTTACGGGCTTGGTTGTGACCGGCCTGCTCGTCTGGATCACGGAATACTATACGGGCACGAATTTCCGCCCCGTACAGTCCGTGGCCAAAGCCTCCGTGACCGGTCATGGCACCAACGTCATTCAGGGCCTCGCCGTATCGATGGAATCGACGGCGCTGCCGGCCCTGGTGATCTGCGGCGGCATCATCGTGACGTATCTGCTTGCGGGATTGTTCGGCATCGCCATCGCCGTGACCACCATGCTGGCCTTGGCCGGCATGATCGTGGCGCTCGATGCATTCGGCCCGGTTACCGACAATGCCGGCGGCATTGCGGAAATGGCCGGCCTCGAAGGCGCTGTACGCAAGACGACCGATGCGCTCGACGCCGTCGGCAACACCACCAAAGCGGTGACCAAGGGTTATGCGATCGGTTCGGCCGGTCTCGGCGCGCTGGTGCTGTTTGCGGCGTATACGGAAGACATCAGCTACTTCATCGCCAACAGCAACGATTACCCCTTCTTTAAGGGAATCGAGGTTCCGACCTTCTCTCTGACCGATCCTTGGGTTGTGGTGGGCCTGTTCATCGGCGGCATGCTGCCATACCTGTTCGGCGGCATGGCGATGACGGCGGTCGGCAGAGCTGCCCAGGCCGTGGTGGAAGAAGTGCGCCGTCAGTTCCGGGAAATGCCCGGCATCATGCTGCGCACGCAGAAGCCCGACTATGGCCGTGCCGTGGACATGCTGACCAAAGCGGCCATCCGGGAAATGATGCTTCCCTCATTGCTGCCGGTGCTGTCGCCGATCGTGCTGTTCGTGTTCGTGCGCTCTGTCGCCGGTACGACGTCGGCACTGAACGCTCTGGGCGCGATGCTTCTGGGCGTGATCGTGACCGGCCTGTTTGTGGCGATTTCGATGACCTCCGGCGGTGGCGCTTGGGACAATGCCAAGAAGTACATCGAAGACGGCCATTACGGCGGCAAGGGTTCGGACGCGCACAAGTCGGCCGTCACGGGCGACACCGTTGGCGATCCGTACAAGGATACCGCCGGCCCAGCCGTGAACCCGATGATCAAGATCACCAACATCGTCGCACTGCTGCTGCTCGCCGTGCTTGCCCGGCTAGGCACCTAAGCCAGGCGGGTAAAACTAGCCGGACAAAAAAATGGCCCGCTTCGCGCGGGCCATTTCTTTTTTGCGGTTACCGGGGTCCCGGAATAGGCGGAGGCGCGCCGCCGCCTGGTGTGGCTTCCGTCGGCGCGGACTGGCCGATCTGTCCGGGTACGGCGTTGAAGATCTGCTGGATCAGCGTGAGTTCGCGTCCGCGTGTCGGCGTTTCGCGCGTGACGAAGTCGACCACGCGTCCGTCCGCCAGCGAATATTTGTGGACGTCGGAGACCATGCCTTCTTTGCTGAACTGGACCGCGACGATGTTGCGGTCTCTGGCTTGCGGCGCAAAGAACGCATTCTGCTCCACATGGGTCGAAATGTAATACCAGGTGTCGCCGCCGAACGTGGCGGCCGTCGACGGATCGCCAAGCTTCTTGCTCACCATATCCTTGGTATCGACGCCAACCTGAATGCTGGATATGGCTTCCTGATCGGGAACATAGCCGCGCTGGCTTTCAACCGGCGCGCAAGCGGCAAGCGCGGCCGTGCCTGCGAGAAATGCCCAAAACGAACGGCGCATTGATTCCAACTCCCTAAACTCCTGCCCCGTTGCTGCCCTACCGAATGTGCTAACCTCGTTGCAGTGGTCTTTCAAGCCCGGAACCTTTGCAGCATGGCGCTGTTTTCGCGAACTCCCAAGCCGGTCAGCCCTGCGCGGCATCTTTACGACGCGATCGTCAGCCGTGCGCGGGAACAGGTTTTCCATACGAACTTTGCCGTTGCCGACAGTCTGGATGGGCGATTCGATCTTCTGACTCTGCACGCTTTCGCGGTCATGGACGCGCTGAAGCCCTTGGGACCGGCCGGAGGAAAAGTCGGTACGGAATTCGCCAATGTGATCTTCGCGGGGTTCGAGGACGCTCTGCGGCAGCTCGGCGTCTCGGACATGGGCCTGGGGCGGCGAATCAAAGCGATGGCCAACGCCTTCTATGGACGCTTGGAAGCTTACGGGAGCGCCTCAGGCGAGCCGGAGCTGGCTGCGGCTTTGCTGCGCAATCTTTATCGCGGCGAGGAGACGATGCGCCGTGAAAGTGAGGTTCTCGCGCACTACATAAGTGAGCTACAGCTTCGCCTGCGCGCCCATTCCGAGCACTTGCTGGAAGGGCGGGTGGATTTTGGTCCCTTGCCTGTTATGTGAGACGTCCGATGTCAGAACAAATCCTTCCCTTCACCGCGCCTTTCGACCTTGGAAGATTGTCGGAATCCGGTACGGACGTGACGCTTGCGCCCGCCGGTCCCGAGAGAGACGCCATCGCCCATTGGCTCGAAATCGAGGCGCTCCCCAGCCTGACGGCCACCATCCACCTCTCGCGCACGGGCGACGACGAATACGCCTATGCCGCGAGCTTTGCGGCAGATGTCGTGCAGGCCTGCGTGGTGACGCTGGAGCCCGTTTCCGGGCATGTTACCGGAGAATTTCGCCGGTCCTTCAAGCAGATCCCCCGCGCGCACGGCCGCCGTCGCGTCGAAGAGCATCCCCCGGCCACCGTGGAATTGTCCACCCTTGAGGACAACGACGTCGAAATGATTGAAAGCACGGTCATCGACTTGGCCGCCCCGCTTTTGGAAGAGGTCAGCCTCGCGCTGGACCCATACCCTCGGGCCCCGGGCGTGGAATTTGAGGCCCCAGAGGAAGAAAAGTCTGCGGCCGACAATCCCTTTGCCGTGCTGGAACGGCTAAAGTCCGCCGCGACTCAGCCCGCCGATGCCGGAAGCGGAAAAAAGCGGAACTGACGTTAACCTTGGTCCCCGGCTGTAGTTTTCCTTGCGTCCGGTGCCTGTTTCGGTTTACCTCCGCCCCTCACATTTTCCGTTTGGGAACCTGTGGGTTAGAAGCGGCAGAACCGCGCGAATTTGTTTAAGAAAGGGTATCCGCCATGGCGGTTCCAAAGCGAAAGACCTCGCCCTCGAAGCGCAACATGCGCCGTTCGCATCATGCGCTGACACCGCAGGCTTATATCGAATGCTCCAAATGCGGAGAGCTGGCCCGGCCGCATCATGTGTGCGCGGCTTGCGGCAATTACGACGGTCGTACCGTCGTGGCAGCGGAAGCCTGAGCGACGAGCCCCGTAAGGGCTCTGATGTGCTGCGCCCTAGCCTCACGCGCGGCTGCGGACGAACGGGGCACCCAAAGACGTGGTCCGGGAACTAATTCTGGCAATCGACGCAATGGGGGGCGATTCCGGACCCGCCACAATCGTCGCTGGCGTTGCGCTGGCGCGCCGCCGTCACCCGTCTGTGCGATTCTTGCTGTATGGCGATGAGGGCGTGCTTAAGCCGCTGCTCACCCAGCACCGTGCGCTCGCAGGACGGGCTGAAATCCGTCATGTGCCCGGCGTCATCGGGATGGCGGAAAAGCCGTCTCAGGCCGTCCGTCGTGGGCGCAACACCAGCATGTGGCATTCCGTCGATGCCGTAGCCAAAGGCGAGGCACAGGTTGCGGTTTCCGCCGGTAACACCGGCGCGCTGATGGCCATTTCCATGTTCCGCATCGGCTTGATCGAGGGCATCTCGCGCCCCGCGATAGCCGTACTGTGGCCGACCATCCGTGGACAGAGCGTGGTTCTGGACGTCGGCGCCAATGCGGGCTGCGAAGCCGAGCAGCTCGTCGATTTCGCCGTCATGGGCGAGGCGTTTGCGCGCGCCGTGTTCGGTGTCGAGCGTCCTACCGTCGGTCTGCTCAATATCGGCGAGGAAGAAGTCAAAGGCATCGAATCGGTCAAACGTGCGGCGCAAATCCTGCGGGCCTCCAAACTGCCGATGGAATTTCAGGGCTTCATCGAAGGCGACGATATTGGAAGCGGGGCGGTGGACGTCGTGGTCACCGACGGCTTCACCGGCAATGTCGCGTTGAAGACCGCCGAAGGCACCGCCAAGCTGATCATCCACTATCTGCGCAGTGCATTGAATCGCTCGCTGCTGGGCCGTCTGGGAGCGTTGCTGGCGAGCGGCGCCTTGCGCGTGCTCAAGCGCAAGCTTGACCCACGGCGTCTGAACGGCGGTGTTTTTCTTGGCTTGAACGGCGTGGTGGTGAAAAGCCACGGCGGCACCGACGCGCTGGGTTTTGCCAGTGCCATCGATCTTGCTATCGATATGGGCGGCTCCGACATGATTCAGCGGATTGTGGCGGATCGTGCCAGAGTAACCTCGGTGCCGGATTCGTCCGGCGCTATCTCCGAACCATCCAGCGGTGCCGGTACGGCCCAGGCGGCAGTCTCTTGAGTATTACGCGTTCTATCGTGGTTGGCTGCGGGGCCTATCTGCCGGCCAATGTCGTCACCAATGCCGATCTGGCCAAGCGGATCGAGACCTCGGACGAATGGATCACCGAGCGCACCGGCATCAAGAAGCGCCACATGGTGGTTGATGGAGAGGTCACCTCCGATCTTGCCGTACACGCCGCCAAACGCGCGCTCGACATGGCGCACATGCAGCCCGACGAGCTCGACTTGATCGTGGTCGCGACAACAACGCCGGACGAAACCTTTCCCTCCACCGCGACCAAAGTGCAGGCGCGGCTGGGCATGACGCGCGGTGCCGCCTTCGACGTGCAGGCGGTGTGCTCCGGCTTCATTTACGCGCTGTCGGTTGCGGACAATTTCATCCGCTGCGGTCAGGCGAAAGCCGTGCTGGTCATCGGCGCGGAAACCATGTCGCGTATTCTGGATTGGAACGACCGCGGCACGTGTGTTCTGTTCGGCGATGGCGCGGGCGCGGTGGTGTTGCGTGCGGCGCCCGGCGAAGGGTCCAATGCCGATCGCGGCATCCTGAACACCAAGCTGTTTTCCGACGGCCGCATGCATGATCTTCTGTATACGGACGGTGGCGTGTCCTCGACAGGAACCGCCGGCCATCTGCGCATGCAGGGGCGCGAAGTCTTCAAGCACGCCGTCACCAATATTGCGGCGGCCATCGAGGCATCGACCCAGGAAGCTGGGATCACGCCCGCCGATATCGACTGGTTCATTCCCCATCAGGCGAACCAGCGCATCCTCGATGGAACGGCGCGCAAGCTCTCCATCCGGCCCGAACGCGTAGTCTCCACCGTGTCCGAACACGGCAATACCTCAGCCGCCTCGGTGCCGCTGGCGCTGTGCGTCGCGGTGGAAGATGGCCGCATCAAGCGCGGGGACCTCGTGCTGCTGGAGGCCATGGGCGGCGGTTTCACCTGGGGCGCCGCTTTGCTGCGCTGGTAGGGAACCTAAGCCGGTCCGCCCAAGCCTTTGACGTTGACGGCAAATACGGCTTTCGCCTACCGTCCCGGTTGCGGCTAAAGAGTCGCGGCTTTGGGGGCGGAGCATGAACACCAAGACACTGACGCGGGCCGATCTGACGGAAGCTGTCTTCCACGCGGTGGGACTGTCGCGAAACGAATCCTCGCAGATGGTCGAGCACATTCTGGAAGAAGTCTGCGGAGCCTTGTCGCGCGGTGAGACGGTGAAGCTGTCGTCCTTTGGCACCTTTCAGGTGCGGCAGAAATCGCAGCGGGTCGGCCGCAATCCCAAGACGGGCGACGAGGTGCCGATCGCTCCCCGCCGCGTCCTGGTCTTCCGCCCGTCGCATGTCCTCAAGGCGCAGATCAACGGGCAGGACATCTCCAGCCTGCATGAGGCTGAGTAGGCGTGACATCTGACTTTGGAGTCGCGGAAAAGTCGCCGGAAGCGTTTCGTACCATCAGCGAAGTGGCTGCGTTCCGCAGCACGTCCTACGATTTTGGGAAACGAAGTTTGCGACGGTCAAGCCGCTGAAACGCGGCGGCGGACGGCGGTATTACCGGCCGGACGATCTGTATCTGCTGCGCGGCATCCGTTTTCTGCTGTATCGCGATGGGCTCACCATCAAAGGCGTCCAGAAGATTCTGCGGGAGCGCGGGCCCCGCTATGTGATGGAGCTAGGCCGCGGTGAAACCGGGTTCTCAGCGCCGGAGAGGGCGCCAGAGCCCGCGCCGGCGGCCGTGCAATATGAAGGCTCCAACATCATCCGTTCCCGCGAGTCGTCGCGTCGGGGCCGGGCATGAGCGGGGAAGCCCATGCGCGTGTCACGCGGCTGCTGGATGAACTCGTCGACCTGAAGGCACGCCTGGCCGCGGCGCGGCAGAAATACTCATCCCGGTAAAGATTTACGCCGCAATGATGCGTTGCGGTGTGGAAGGCGCGCGACTATAGTCCGCGCCTCGCGCGAGTCCCGGCATAGGGCGCTTGCGATTTGGCACGGAGCGTGGCGCAGCCTGGTTAGCGCACCAGTCTGGGGGACTGGGGGTCGAGAGTTCAAATCTCTCCGCTCCGACCAATGCTTAGCTTGAAATTCAACAACGAAAGTTTGTTCCTGGGTAACGCCTGGGTAACGCGCTGGCTTAATCCGTTTTTTGAAAAACAAAAGGCGCGCTGGCGGCACAAAACCAATTCAGCCCCCAGGGGGCCTCGAAACCCAGTGGCCCACATAGCCAAATTGACAGGCTCTGACGGACGCTCGACCCCCGCCGGGGGGTCTTCTTCGACGGGGTGGGGTCGATATTGAGATAGGTCAGCCACACAAATGGGCCCGATTTTTAGGCTCGACCATGCTGGCTATTAAATACACAAATTATGGTGTATATATTAGGCCAGACATCAGGGCGGATCAGGCGATGGCCGAGAATGCAGGGCAGTTCCAAAAAGGCATGAGCGGCAACCCCGGCGGGCGGCCACGCGAGATTGGCGAGATTCGCGATCTAGCCCGCGTTCACACAGCGGACGCCATCGAAGCCTTGCGCGGCATTGCAGTCGATCTGACGGCACCGGCATCGGCTCGCGTTGCCGCCAGCGAGGCGCTGCTCAATCGGGCTTGGGGCAGGCCCAGCCTGGCGCTTGCAGGGCCAGACGAGGCGGAGCCGCTTGAGCTTGTCGTGCGATGGGCGGGATCGTGACAGGCAGAATGTCCGCGTTACCCCCCAAAGCGGACATTCAGTCTCACGCGATCTTGACGGCTGCCACTCATTTCTATATTCGTTGAAATATGGAAAACGAAAAGGCAGTTCAACAGCTATCCGCGCTGGCGCACGACGCCCGGCTGGCGCTCTTTCGCCTGATGGTGAAAGCCGGCCCTGAAGGGATGGCGGCGGGCGACTTTGCCCGCAAGCTCAAGACGCCGCCCAATACCATGTCCGCGCAACTTCTCCTGCTTTCCAATGCCGGACTGATCCGTGCCCGCCGACACGGGCGCTCCATCATCTATGCAGCAGATTTCGAGGCCATGAGTTCGCTTCTGATCTTTTTGACTGATGACTGCTGTGGGAGACGGCCCGAAGTATGTGCCCCGCTCGCATCGGTTGCGAAAGACTGTTGTCCTCCCAAGAACCGCGCTCGCCGATGATCCGCAACGTCCTGTTCCTCTGCACTGGCAATTCGGCGCGCTCTATCTTGGCCGAGGCAATCCTGAACCGGCTAGGTGCTGGCAAGTTCACAGCATACAGCGCCGGAAGCCAGCCGAAGGGGCGGGTAAATCCCGGCACCATCCGGTTGCTGGAAAGCAGGGGCTACGATGTGAGCGGTTTACGCTCAAAATCATGGGACGAGTTCACTGGACCCGATGGCGTTCAAATCGATTACATCATCACTGTCTGCAACAATGCGGCGGGTGAAGTCTGCCCCATTATCCCCGGCAAGCCCGCAAAGTACCACT
>CANJBZ010000051.1 GCA_947473475.1 Alphaproteobacteria bacterium | reverse complement strand
TCAATGGAACGGCAGGCGGAGAGCCTTGCTCCCCACGGGCTCGAACCCTGGGGGGAATCGGTCTTCCGCCCGCCACCGCATCGGACAGCTTATCCGATGACGACGATTTCAAGTTACAAGGGGGACCATGCGAAGCATGGTGGAGGGGGCGCGGTCTAACCGCGTCCTCTCGTTACCCGGCTGCGGGCACGACGGGGTTGACCTCGCGCGCGCCTCTTATGGCCTCATAGCGCCTGCCCAGAGCGACGGCGACGAAACCCCAAGCCGCCGACACGCCGACACCCAACGCTACCGCCCCCAGAATGCCAAATCCGCCGGCGCGCAAGGCGGCCTGCATCCATGCTGCCGTGAGATCGCCGAAGCGATAACCGACGGTGTCGATGACGTTTTTGGCTTTATATTTGCTCTGCTGATCGACCACCGTGAACAGGACCTCGCGGCTTGGCCGTGCGATCGCATATTGCGAAATGCGCTGCAGCGCCCGCGCCGTCTGCACCATGATAAGCGTGGGGGCGAGGATGAGGCCGACGCATGCCGCGACCATGATGACGGGACTTAGGACCAGACTTGCGGTCACGCCAAACTTGCGCATGACGCGGCCCAATCCCAGGATCAGGACCGCCGCGGAACAGATATTGACGAACAGGTCCACGTCGGCAAATGCGATGGTCCGGCGTTCAACATCCGAATAGGCCTGGGCGATCAGGTCCGTCTGCAGGAAATACAGAATGGTGGCGATCCAGGTCATCAGCAGGATGAAGGCTGTCTGAGCCATCATGTTTGGCGATTTCAGCAGCAACGCGAAACCGCGAAGAGGATTGCCGGGCAGCGTATGATCGAAGGTCGTTGTTGGGGCATCGAAGGCGGGCTCATGCAGCCCCCGCTTTTCGCGCATCAACATATGCAGCAGCACAATCACCAGCAAAAAGCCTGCGATTGCGATCGCCAGCAGCCCATTCATCCCCACGATCGCAACGAATGAGGTCGTGACGATGGACCCCATGATGGCTCCGAGGCTGCCGCCCGCCGCGATAAAGCCGAATAGCCGTGTCGCTTGTCCCGCGGAAAAGAGATCCGCCATGAAGGTCCAGAAGACGGAGATCAGAATCAGGTTCACGGTGCTGAACCAGCAGAAATACGCCGCCGCCACCCACCTGCCCCCTGGCGCGATCTGAAACAGGAGATAGAAGATCAAAAGATTGCTCAGGAAAAACCAAAACACGCCAGGAAGCAGTTTCGATAGCGCCACTCTTGCGGCGAACCATGCGAAAAGCGGCGAACAGAGCAATGTGAGGACGAACGTGCCGGTGAAAAGATTCTGTAGCTCGTTCACGCCAAAGACCGTGGCCATTGTGTCGCGCAGAGGCCGCAAAATGTAATAGCTGCTCAGCAGCAAGAAATTGCAGGCGAACGCCAGCACCGCTGCTTTGCGCTCATGCCGCTGAACGTGGCCCATGACACTCGATAGGCGCGCCAGCGGCATCTGCAAAACCCTGAGCCATAATTGTTTCGTTTGCGGCAACGTCATCCTGACCTAAGCGTCAGGCGGGACCCAGCGGATGGAAAGCGCGGCAGCGTTTTCCTTCACATGCTCCGGATTGCCGGATTCGGGAATTGCGATGACGTTCCCGCTGCGCATCACCCAGGCCAGCGCCGCCGCGGCTGGCGACACACCGTGCGCAGATGCGATCTGTCCTATTGTGCGGTCGCCAAGCAGGACGCGGGCATCTTCGATCCCACCGAGTGGTGAAGCCGCCATCATCGGTATTTTGTGCTGCGTACACCATGGCAAAACATTATTCTCAAAGTACCGGTAGCGCAGACTGTAACGGACCTGGTTGGTCGCGCAGCGATGGCCGTCCGGAACACTGAACAGCTCTTCCATTTTGTCGACGGTAAAGTTGGAGACGCCCCAAGCGCGAATCTTTCCTTCCGCCCGCAGTTTTTCGAACGCGGCGACGGTTCTGGTGAGATAAACTTTGGGGACTGGCGAATGCAGCAGATAGAGATCGAGATAGTCGGTCCCTAACCGAGACAGGCTCCCCTGGAAAGCACGTGTGAAATTGCCTGCAACAATCTCATCCTCCTGTATCTTGGAGATGAGAAATACCTTGTCGCGCTGACCGGCGATCACGCGGCCAATGAATTTCTCGGAGCGGCCTTCTCCGTAATTTCGCGACGTATCGATCACCGTCATGCCAAGCGCGATGCCTGTGCGCATCGCCTCTTCCTCGACGGGCAGGGGATGGCCTCCCTGGCCGAGATGCCAGCTGCCTTGACCGAGCGCCGGGACGACCGTGCCATTGGGAAACGTGACGGTGCGTGGTGCAGGGGGCGACTCCGCGCCGGCGCCGGCATCCTGCGCGCTGGCTTGCCCCGCCATAAATGCACTCGCGGTGGGAAGCGATAGACCAAGGGCGGCGCAACGCGCACCAAATTGGCGCCGGTTAAGAAAATGCTGGTTCATAGTGTCATCTCCTTCCGGCCAGACAACGATCCCGGTTTATGCAGTTGGCCTGTCAATCCGGCCAATTCGGCGGGAGGATAGGGCCGCCTGCGGCAATCGAAAAGCAGGAAAGCCGCAATTGGCCCCGGCCGTTCCGCAACCTAAGCTAACGCTACACGGTTGGACCTCTGGGTATGATAGCGTTTGTGAACGCAGGCTGAATGGCCAACCTGAATGGAACCACCGCATGACCGATAATCGCGTCTTCGACAAATGCGCCTGGCGGCTGATCCCGTTCATTTTCCTCTTGTACCTGATCAATTTCGTCGACCGTGTGAATGTCGGCTTTGCCGCCCTCACCATGAACAAGGATCTGGGCTTCACCGCGGCCATTTACGGCTTCGGCGGCGGAGTGTTTTTCCTGGGCTATTCGCTGTTTCAGATACCGGCCAATCTCATTCTTGAACGCATCGGCGCGCGGCGCTGGATTTTTATCATCCTGCTGGTCTGGGGTGCGGTCTCGGCATGCAATGCCTTGGTCACGACCCCTCAGCAGTTTTATCTCGTGCGTATTCTGCTGGGGGTTGCGGAGGCCGGCTTCTTTCCGGGCATGGTGCTCTATCTCACCTATTGGTTTCCCAAGGCGTATCGCGCCCGTCTGGTGGCCAATTTCATGCTGGCGATTCCCTTCGCGAACATGGTCGGCGGCCCGATCTCCGGCCTGATTCTCGGCATGGAGGGGATCGGTGGTCTGCATGGCTGGCAATGGCTGTTCCTGATCGAAGGATTGCCCGCGTCCATCATCGCCTTTGCCGTGCTTACGCGATTGCCCAGCGGACCACAGGAAGCGACATGGCTCTCGGCCGATGAAAAGGCCGCGATCACCGCGCGGCTCGCGGCCGACAATTCCTCACGGCATCAGAAATTCCTGCCCGCTCTGCTGGATCTGAAAGTGTGGGCCTTCGGCTTTATCTATCTCGGCTATTCGATCAGCTATTACGGCGTGCAGCTTTGGCTGCCCCAGATCGTGCAGGCGATGGGCTTCTCGAACCTCGCGACCAGTTTCCTGGTGGCGCTGCCGTTCGCGGCTACAATGGCGGCGATGTTCTTCTGGGGCCGCTCCAGCGATGCCTCTGGCGAGCGTATCTGGCATGTCGCCATCCCGGCGCTGATCGCCATGACCAGCCTCCTGGTCTCCGCCGCGACAGGGTCCAACCTTGTGGTTTTTCTTGCGCTCAGCTTTGCGGTGATGAGCCTGATGTCGCTGCAGGGACCGTTCTGGTCCTTGCCGCAGTCCTATCTGTCAGGCGCCGCAGCCGCCGGCGGCATCGCCCTTATCAACACCATCGGCACCGGCGCGGGCGGCTTCATCGGCCCGTATCTGGTCGGCGTGCTCAAGGATTCAAGCGGCGGTTACGCGCTCCCCATGGCGGTCCTCGCCGCCGCGCCTGTAATGACGGCGGTAGTGGTTCTATCGCTGAAGAAAAGCGTCCAACGCGCAGCCGCAACCGCATCTTTATGATCCTCCCCTGCGAAGCATAGCGCAGCGGGGGAGGGGGACCGCGAAGCGGTGGAGGGGGCGGCCGCGCCTCAAATCTACCGCGTGCTGGTCTGGCTCGACGCGGCCAGCCGCTTCACCAAACGGTAGAGAAACTCCTTGCCGTCATAGAGTTCTTTCGCGCCGATCTGCTCGTTCAGCCCATGCGTGCCGACGGTGAGCGGATCGGTAAACAATCCCGACACGCCATAAGACTTTATGCCCGCATTGCGCAGCCAGCGGCTGTCGGTGTAGCCGCCGGCCATCGTTGGGATCACCGGAACGCCCGGCCACATCTCGGCCGCGATACCCTCCACATTGCGCATGATGTCGGCGTCGATCGGCGACGGTGGGCTTAATACGGCCTTGCCCTTGGGGATGACCTTCACCTTATCGTCCGCGATCACCCGCACGAGTGTGCGTTCAACGTCGGCCACGGGCTGATCCGGCAGAATACGACAGTTCACCGTCGCGCGGGCCGTCTGCGGCAAAGCGTTCTCGGCGTGCCCTCCGTCCAGAAGAGTTGCAACGCAGGTCGTGCGGATCACGGCGTTGTAGTTGGGCGTCAGCGTCAGCGGCATCAGCACTTCGCCGGTGCGCCCTTCGAGCATCGCCTTGATCGCATTGGCCATCGCCGGGCTTTCCGCTTTCTGCACGCGTTCAAAATAGGCGCGAGTCACCGGATTGAGCCCGACCGGAAAATCGAATTCGTGCAGCTTGCGCAGGGCGTCAGCCAGCCGGTAGATCGCGCTCTCGCGCCGGCCGGATGCGCTGTGCCCGCCGGGATCGGTCACTTCGAGGACGTATGTTTGATACACCTTCTCGGCGTGCTGAACGCCCAGGCTGAACGGCTTGCCGTTGCGCAGCACGCCGGTTCCGCCTTCATTGATCGCGAAATCCGCGTCGATCAGCGCCCGGTGGTTGTCGAGCAGCCAATGCGCGCCGTCATGCGGCGAGTCGGAAAGCTCCTCGTCCGATGTCAGAGCCAGAATGATATCGCGGTCGGGTTTGAAGCCCTCTTTGGCGTATTCGATCATGTTGGTGACGAAGATCGACGCCATGGCCTTGTCGTCCATCGCGCCGCGAGCGCGAAAGAACCCGCCCGATTCCTGAAGTTTAAAGGGATCGAAATCCCAATCCTCGCGCTTGGCTTCCACCACATCCATATGCGCGATCAACAGCAGCGGACGGCGCGCGCCGGTACCCCGCAACCGCGCAACGACATTACCCTTGCGGGGACCCGACGAGAGTACCTGAATGTCAGCCGCGGGGATGCCGCCAGCCCTAAGCCGTGCCGCCATCGTTTCGGCAGAGCGTACCGTGTCGCCAACGGAGTCTGTCGTGTTGATCTCGACAAGCTCTTTGTAGATGTCCCGAAACATCTGCTGCTTTGATGTCAGTTCTGCCGCGTACACCGGGGCGAAACTGAGCGAAGCCGCAACTGCCGCCGCTAGCAGCCTTTGCAATTTAGCCATCGGCCTAACTCCTCTTAATCCTCCCCTGCGCAGCGGGGGAGGGGGCGACGGCGCCCCGCGCCCTAACCGCCTAAACCGACTCGCGCCGCCAAGCGAACAGGATCGCCGTCAGCACCAGGATCAGCGCCAGCCATGGCGGCATCAGCTGATCGCTGTCGACAGAGGTAACCCGGAAAGCGCCCCGCCGTTCGATCCCGAACCAGCCCGAGCCGCGTGTCGTGCCGCCCTGATCGACTGCCCGCAAATCCGGCAGTCCATCGGACAGCCATTGCACACCGCCGCCCGTCGCATCGGCGTAGGGCTTCAAGACCGTATCGGTGGCCCGCATGTCCGCGACTTCGCGCGGATTGAGCGGACCTGCCGCGGCGACCGCGTTCAGCGTACCGTCGTTCAGACGATAGAGGCCCAGTTCTTCCGCCTTCAAGCGGCCCGTGAACTTGCCGGGGCTCGTCGGTGCCAGAGCCACGCTGACCGGCTGCGTACCCGTGGGCGTGGTGACCGTAACGTTCGGCGCCTTGTCCAGCATGGTCTGGCGCGTGATGCGCAGCTCACCGCCGGACACTTCCGCCATCAGGCGTTCTTCTTCGAGGTCGGGCTCCTTCATCAGCCAATGGGCCAGACGCCGCAGCAATTCGGCTTGCGGTCCGCCGTTTTCGTAACCGCGCGCCCACAGCCAAATCTGATCCGACAAAAGCTGGGCGACACGGCCCTTCTGCACGCGGTCCAGCACGAGCAGCGGCCGGTCGCCGGGGCCGGACATCACGGTGTTGCCCGACAGTTTCTGCGCGGAAATAATGCGGAACCAACGGCCCCAATCGGGCTGCTTTGGCGCGAGAGGGTTAGCCGGCTGTGCCTGATCGGACGCGCCACGTTGCGCGGCAGTTGCCGGCGCAGGCGGTGGCGTCAGCGGGACCGGTGCGGCAGACGCCGTGGGACCGGGAGGCGCCGCTTCCGTCTTCTGGATCCCGGTCGGGTCGGAAAACAGTTCCGGCGATTCATTGCTCTGCGGCAGATCGCGCGTGACGGGATGGGCAAAGCCTGCCTTGGTGATCTGCGGCTTGTATCCCTGGCTCACCACTTCGCCAGTCGGCTGCGCCGGCAGCACGGCCGCCAGCGGCGTGCGGTAGATGCTCGTGTCGTCGGCGAATTCCGGGCCGGACGCCAGCAGCAGCGCCCCGCCATTTTCGACATAGCGCGCGATGTTGTCGAAATAGGCCGGCGGAAGGATGTCGCGGTTCTGGTAGCGGTCCAGAATCACCAGATCGAATTGGCTGAGCTTCTCTGCGAACAACTCCCGGGTTGGGAATTGAATCAGGGCAAGTTCACTGATCGGGGTGCCGTCCTGCTTATCTGGCGGCCTGAGAATCGTGAAATGCACCAGATCGACCGACGGGTCGGCCTTCAGCAGATTGCGCCACACGCGCTCGCCGGCATGCGGCTCACCGGAAACCAGCAGCACACGCAAGCGGTCGCGAACGCCGCTGATGATGACGGCGGCGCGGTTGTTCTGCAGCGTCTGTTCGGCGGTGCCGGGGGCTGCTTCCAGTTCGACCACGTTCTCGCCGCCATGCGCGACGATCACTTTGATGGTCGTGTCCTTGCCAACGGGGACAGTTCGCTTGCCGCCATCCTTGCCGTCGATGCGCAGGGAAAGCTGTGCGTTCGCCGACTGGTTCCCACCGTAATCGTCGATGCGGAAGGTGATTTCGGCGTCTTTGCCGACGATATTGAAGCGCGTCGCGCGCACGACGGTCAGCTTGCGGTCGCGTTCGTTCGGCGCTCCGGTCAACAGCACGTGGAACGGCGCGCCCGGATGGAAAGTCCGTGGGTCCGGTGCGTCATGCACTTCGCCGTCGGTTATGACGATAGCGCCGGCAACCCGGTCCGGCGGGGCGTCTGCTAAAGCCGCGTTCAGGGCCGAGAACAAAGCCGTGCCGCCGGCGTCGCCCGCATCCGCATTGGTGCGGATTTCGGCCTCGCGCAGTTCGACATTCATGGTCTTCAGTCTGTCGCGCAGCGCGTTCAGCGCCTTTTCGGCGTCGGCCTTGCGGGTGCCGATCTCCATGCTCTGCGAGCGGTCGATGATCAGGGCCACGATGTTGGAAAGCCCTTCGCGGGTTTCCTTCACCACCAGCGGGTTGGCGAGCGCCAAAATAATGACGACAAACGCGAACATGCGCGCCCAGGCGCCATGGGCCCGCCGGTACACCGAATAGGCCAGGATCAGAAGCGCGATCCCGCCGAAAACACCGAGCAGCCAGAGCGGCAGATGCGGCGCAAAGGCAATGCCGAATGACGACATGGCGCTCCTATTTCCCCAGCCGTTGCAGCAGCGCCGGGACGTGGACCTGATCGGTCTTGTAATTGCCTGTCATAGCATAAATCACCACGTTGATGCCGAACCGAACCGCCTGCTCGCGCTGCGCTTCGCCGCCGGGCACAACCGCGGCCAGGGCATTGCCACGCTCATCGCGCGCCCAGGCTGCGGCCCAATCGTTGCCGCCCATGATGATCGGCGAGACCCCATCGCCGCCACGTGCGGCGACGGGCTGAGACGGCGGGTTCTTCGGATCGACCGGCGGCAGAGCCTCGACCCAAACCTGACCGCCGCTCCAACGGCCGGGAAATTCCTTCAGCAGATAAAACGTGCGGGTCAGGACGTGGTCCGCGGGAGCGGGCTCAAGCGGCGGAATGTCCAGCTTGGACAGCAAGCGCCGCAGCACCGCTTCACCGGGCGAAGCGCCGGCGCCCAACCCGCCGATCGGAGAATCGCGTGTGTCGAACAGGATCGTGCCGCCTTCGCGCATGAACTGGTCGATCTTGGCGACCGCCGCCGGCGACAAGTCCTTTTCCGCTTGCGACATCGGCCAATACAGCAGCGGGTAGAACGAGAGATTGTCGCGGTCCAGGTCCACGCCGATCGGATCGGCGGGCTCGTAAGCGGTACGCGCTTTCAATTCGAGACCCAGGCCGAACAGGCCCGCTTTGCTCATTCCGTCCACTTCGGAATCGCCGGTCACAACATAGGCGAGCCGCGTGTCGAGTGCCGATTCCTGCGCCTTGTCCTCGAAATTGGTCGCACGTGACGGCGCCGCCGATGCCGGCGTGGACATCATCGCCAACGCGAACGGCATTGCGAGCACGAGAATGGCGGTCGCCGCACGCACCGCCGTCTTGCGGTAGCGGTGGCCGGAAACCGTGATGTAGCCGCGAAGCGCGAGGGAAATCAGCGCGTCAAGCAGAAGAATGATCAGAGCGATTTCGAGCATGGGCCACTTCAGTTCCTGCGCGGCGGTTCCCGCATAGGGGAAGACTGTACGCCCGATTGCCAGCGGGCGCAGAGTCGAATGTGTACCGAAGGCATTCAACGCGATGAGAGCGCCTTGAACGCCGTAAAGGCCCGGAGGATGCAATGGCCCAACGGTCGCCGTTTCCATGTCGGCGGCGCGCAACGGTGTCGCTTCGGGATACGCCTTCTCGAGATGGCCGAACCCGTTGAGCGTCTGGAAGGGTGGGAAGGTCCCCGTCTTCGCTCCGGCCGCCCCGCCGCGCATGCCTTCGGAAAGCTCAACCACACGGCGCAGCATATCGACGTAAAGGCCCGAGAGCGGCAGCGACGACCAGCCTGGGCTGGCAGACACGTGAAAGAGCACAACCCAGCCGCGCCCCTTGGCCCCGCCAGTGACCAGCGGCGTGCCGTCGGTCAAACGCGCCCAGGTGTGATCGGCAAGTTCGACGGAAGGCTCGGCCAGAACCTGGCGCGTGATGGTGACTTCATTGGCGATGTTCAGCCCGCGGAACGGGCTCTCATCGCCAAACGGCGTCAGACGCTGTGGCGAGGCCCACGTCATGGAGCTTCCCATCAGACGCTCGCCCGCGCGCAGGCGCACCGGCACCAGATCGTCACTTTGTGCGGCTAGCCGAGGACCGCCAAAGCGCAGCAGAACGCCGCCTTCTTCAACGAATTTCGCGACGCGATCATGCTCGGTTTGTGACAAGCGGCCGATGTCGGAGACGGCGAGAACGGCGATGCCGCTGTCGAGCACCTGATCGAGCGTTCCCTTGTGAACCTCGGCGTAAGGGGCAAGCGCCTTCTCGATGTAATAAACGTCCGAAAGCAGCGGGCTGTTGGCCGTGTCGGCGCCGGCGCCCGACACAATACCCACCGGACGGCGGCGGAAACGCGCATCCACCAGCTGCACGGCGCCCGCCGCTTCATTCGCCATCACCGCGATGCGGACCGTGTCGTTCCGCAGCTCCAGCGGTAAGGCAATCGTCGTCTTGGCTTGCGCGGCGCGCAGCCCGAAATGGTACGGCGCGGTTTCCAGAACTTGTCCGCGCGCGTCGAGCGCCGCCACGCGGCCATCGCGCTGGTTGTCGACCGGGAGACGTTCCAGCGTGATGCCGAAGCCGCGGTCGGCGTTTTCCGGCGGCCGCATCGCGATCGGCATTTTGTCTACTGCGTCCTGAAACACGCCAAGCGAGCCGAGCTTTGCTAAGCCATCGCCGAACGCGCGCGCGTTGCCGTGATCCAGCCCATCGGAAAGCCACATGATTTGCGGCGTGCCGGTGGTGAATTTCATCTGTTGCAATTGCGCCAGCGCCTTGGCACGGTTCGGCAGCCAGGGGCGCGGCAGCATATCCTCGACGGTCTTCAGCGCCTTGCCGGGATCCAGGAACTGCGCGGTGATGGGCGCGTTCTCCGCGGTCGCAACAATCATGACCTGACGGCGGTCACGCGTGGCGCCGGTCAACGCCCGGTTCATCGCGGCTTGCCGGGTTTGCCACTGGGCAGCCGACGGCCAGCCATTGTCGACCACCAGCACGAGCGGACCATTGCCGCGCGCCACGGGCGTTGGATCGTAGAGCGGTTCGGCCAGTGCCAGGATGGCGATGGCAGCGGCCAAAAGACGGAGCAGCAGCAGCCAAAGCGGTGTACGCGCCGGTGTTTCTTCCGTCGCCTTCAAGCCAAACAGCAGCCGCAGCGGCGGAAATACGATGCGCTTGGGCGCAGGCGGCGTTACACGCAGCAGCCAATAGATGACGGGAAGCCCGAGCATCGCCCAAAGAACATAGGGCACTCCGACCGTCAGACCGGCGATGAGGCCAGCGAACATGGCTCAGAACCCTCTCTGGGCGCGCGTTCCGCCAAGGGCGCCATAAAGCGAGATCAAGGCGGTCGCGGGCGAATGATCGGTGCGATGGCGCAGGAAACTCCAGCCAAGTCTGCGGGCCAGTTGTCCCACCGCTTCGGAATGCGCGTCATAGCGCCGGCGATAGCTGGCTTTGACGGTTTCGGCGCGGCCGAGAATTTGCGTGTCGCGCACGCCGTACGTCTCGAAGCGGGCGCGGCCGGTGAACGGAAAATCTTCTTCCGCCGGATCGATGATCTGCACGAGGTAACCGTGCGCACCGCTATAGGCGAGCCCCTTCATCGCGGATTCGATGGAATCGAGCGGTTGAAGGAAATCGGAAATCCAGACGCATTCGCATTGCCGCTTGACGTGCAGTTCCGGCGGCAAATCGGATTCTTCTTCGGCCGGACTGGCCAGACGGTGCGCCATCCGGCGCATCGCAATGCGCCCCGATGACGGCGGAGCGCCGGAGCCGAGCAGCCCAATGCGTTCACCACCACGCACCAGCAGGGAAGCCAGAGCAAGCGACAGCACGGTCGCCCGCTCCCATTTTTCGGGGACTGATTTGAGTGAGGCGTACCGCATGCTGGCGGACGCATCGCGCCAGAACCAGACGGTTTCGGCCGCTTCCCATTCGCGCTCGCGGACATAGACGTGCTGCGACTTCGCCGATTGCCGCCAATCGATCATCGTGGAGGGATCTTCATGGCGATAGCGGCGGAATTGCCAGAACGTCTCGCCCATGCCGGCTTTACGCCGCCCGTGAACGCCAAGCCAGATTCCCGAGGTCAGGCGCTCGGCTTCCACCAGCAGCGGCGGAAGCGCCGCGGCGAGGTTTTCGGCTTCCTCGCGTGGCCGGTCCCACAGTTCCGATTTGCGCTTATCCAAGGGATTTGAGGCGGTGCTCGCCATGAACGCTTAAGCCTGCTGCGGGGTCATCGGATGAAGGGCGGTCATCAGATAAAGGGTTGGCACAAACCGTCGATCACCTGTGCCAAGGTTGCGCCTTCGGCTCGGGCCGAGAAGTTCAGGGCCATGCGGTGACGCAGGATCGGATGCGCCAGCGCAACCACGTCGTCCACGGAGGGTGCGAAGCGCCCTTCCAGCAGCGCGCGGGCGCGGATCGCCAGCATGAAGGCCTGGCTCGCGCGCGGGCTCGGACCCCAGGCCACAAAGTTCCGCACCGTTTCGCTGGAGCTCTCGTCCGGGCGTCCGGACCGAACCAGCGTCAGAATAGCCTGCACGACTTTCTCGCCGACCGGCAAACGCCGCACCAAAGCCTGCGCTTTCATCAGCGTTTCGGGATCGGCCACTTTCTGGGGCGGACGCTCGTCCCCGACCGTGGTCGCGAGCAGCATTCTTTGCTCTGCTTCGCGGTCGGGATAGCCGACATCGACCTGCAAAAGGAAACGGTCAAGCTGTGCTTCCGGAAGCGGATAGGTTCCTTCCTGTTCCAGCGGGTTTTGCGTCGCCAGCACATGGAACGGGCGCGGCAGGTCGTAACGCTGGCCGGCAATCGTCACATGCCGCTCCTGCATGGCCTGCAGCAGGGCGGACTGGGTGCGCGGGCTGGCGCGGTTGATTTCATCGGCCATCAGGAATTGGCAGAAAACCGGGCCTTTGACGAAGCGGAAGGTACGGCGGCCGTGCTCATCTTCTTCCAGCACTTCGGAACCGACGATATCGCCGGGCATCAGGTCGGGCGTGAACTGGATGCGCTTGGTATCCATGCCGAGCACGATGCCCAGCGTGTCCACGAGGCGCGTTTTGGCCAATCCGGGAACGCCGACCAGCAGCGCGTTGCCGCCTGCCAAAAGCGAAATCAAAACCTGATCGATGACGGCCTTTTGGCCGAAAATGTGACTGGAGATCGCATCGCGCGCGGCTGAAAAGCGCGAGCCCAGTTCGTCGGCCAGCGCCTCGGCGTCGAGGCTGTCCAGGCCGGGGGCAATACCTTTGAACTGCGCCGTGTCGACGCCACCTGCAGTGCTCATGTCGTGGGTTCCGCTACGTTATGTGTTCCGGTTGTTCCGTCATCCTGGCACAACGCCCAACTCATCCCGCGCTTGAAATCTTGACCCAGGGCGGGGACCGGGACGGATACCGTTGCACCCTTGCGCGGCGCATGCAACAGCCTAACGGAAGGGGATCGGATGCGTGGAACCGTATGAGGCAGGGCGATGACAAAAAGCTGTGAAGAGCAAAGTGCCTAAGGCGAAAAACGAGCAAGCGGGGGAGGCTACGGCGAAGCCCTTTTCGCGCGACGTTATCCGCGCGGCGTTGCGCGCGACTCCGCCGCCCGTCAGCCCGGCTCAGGCGGCGTTGCGTCCCGCCGCCGTGCTGCTTCCCATCGTAGAGCACAGGACACCATCGGTCTTGTTCACACGGCGTACCGAAGATCTGCCCTCTCATGCCGGGCAAATCTGTTTTCCCGGCGGGCGCTATCACGCCAGCGACGAGACGCTCATCCGTACGGCGCTGCGCGAGGTTGAGGAAGAAATTGGTTTGCCGTCCGGTGAGGTAGAAGTGGCCGGTTTCCTGGATTCCCACGACACCCTGAACTCGGGTTTCAATATTCTTCCGGTCGTCGGGTTTCTGTCCCCCGGCTATCAGTTGCGAATCGATCCCCGCGAGGTCGCCGAAGTGTTCGAAGCACCGCTTGCCTATGTGCTCGATCCGGCAAACCGGGCCCTGAAAAGCTTGGAGCGCGGCGGTATTGTGCGCCAGTTTCACGCAATCGAGTATAATGGCCATACGATCTGGGGTGCGACAGCGGCCATGATCGTCAATCTCTCGGAGAGACTGGGCTATCGATGATCCGGCGGATTGCCTTTGAGATCCTGCTGTTTCTGCTGCCCTTCGCGCTTTACGGGCTCTATTTGCGCCTATCCAAACAGGAAGAATCGCTGCCCAAGCCGGAGCATCCCTGGACAGTTCTGTTTGCCTCCGGGCTCGGGCTCGTCGCCGCGAGCTTCCTGATTTGGGGCATTACCGAAGGGGCTGGCCAGCAGGGTGTCTACGTTGCGCCCCATGTGGAGAACGGCCGCGTTGTGCCGGGCCACGTCGAGCCGGGCTCCGCGAAGTGAATGCGAAACTCGATCCTGCCCAACAGGGTTGGATGCAAGCGCCGGAAACGCACGCCGTCTTGGATGCGCTAGGCGGCGAAGCGCGCTTCGTCGGCGGCGCCGTACGCAACGCGCTGATTGGCGAGCCGGTCGCGGATGTCGATATTGCAACGCCTCTTGTCCCCGAGGAGGTCATGCGGCGCCTGACCGCCGCGGGCTTGCGCGCGGTTCCCACGGGCATCGAGCATGGAACGATTACCGCGGTCGCCAACGGAACGCCGTACGAAGTCACGACGCTGCGGCGCGATGTCGAAACGGACGGGCGCCGTGCGGTGATCGCCTTTACCGCCGATTGGCGCGAAGACGCTCTGCGCCGGGACTTCACGATGAATGCGCTCTATGCCGACCGCGAAGGCGTCGTGTACGACTACTTCGGCGGTATTGCCGATCTGCAAGCCCGTCGCGTGCGTTTCGTCGGCGATGCGCGGGCACGTATCCGCGAAGATTATTTGCGTATCCTGCGGCTGTTCCGGTTTCATGCCTGGTACGGCCGGGGTGAGCTCGACAGCGAGGCGCTTGATGCCTCCGTCGCCGAAAAAACGGGCTTGAAGAAACTTTCGGGCGAGCGCGTGCAAAAGGAATTGCTGCGCCTGCTGGAAGCCAAGGACCCGTTGCCCTCACTTGAGGCCATGTTGCGGACGCAAATTCTTGCCGAGATTCTCCCAGGCGAGATCGATCTGCCGCGTCTGCGGCGCTTGCTGTCGATCGAGGAAGCGAACGCGCTGGTCCCCGACGCGGTGTTGCGGTTCTCTGCGTTGCTTCCAGACAGCAAGCCGGCGCTGCGCAGCGTCGCGGGACAGTTGCGCTTGTCGAACGCCATACGCGACCGCCTCATCGCGGCGGCAGACGCGGACAGCCGGATCGGTGCGGCTCTGTCCCATGCGGAAGCGCGCCAGCTGATATACCGTTTGGGCGGGGCATGTTTCCGCGATCAGGTGTTGCGGCAATGGGCGGGTTCAGGTGCTCCCGCAGATGATGCTTCATGGCGGGCGCTGCTAACTCTATCCCAGACTTGGAAGCCGCCGATTTTCCCCCTCGACGGTAATGACGTCATGGCGATTGGGATTGAAGAAGGGCGCCAAATTGGCATTGCGCTGCGAGATGCCGAGTCCTGGTGGATCGACCGGGATTTCCAGCCGGATCGGGCCGCGCTGCTTCAACACTTGAAAAACATCGTCACCAAACCGCGCGTGTGAACATGCATCTTGAACTGATCGACAGCCTGACGCTTCCCGGCGATGCCGCAAAACCAAACGAAGACAGTTTCGCCGTTTCGGGCGCGGCGGCGTGCGTGTTTGACGGGGCCACCGGGCTTGGCGAAAGGCTGATGCCGGGTCCATCGGACGCGCGTTGGATCGCGCAGTTCGGGGCGCGCCGGTTCAACGCCCATGCCGGGGAAGGCGAGGGAAGCATACGCGATTGGCTGCGCTCGGCGGCGTCCGAAGCGGAGACAAGCTTCAACGCCTTACGTTTTCGCCCCCCTGTCGAAAATTACGAGGTGGCTTACGCCTCGGCGATCATGGGCGCACCGGATGCGGACGCCATATCGTTTCTCTGGTTCGGCGACTGCGCCGCTTTGCTGCGTACCGTGGACGGCGCTTTTCATTTGTTCGGCGAAACGATCAACCGGAAGGAAAGCGAACGGGCGCGCGTCGAGCGTCTGGTGAAACCTGGCAGGCCGGGACCGGCCGCCGCCGGCGTACGCGACGAATTCCTTCCCGTGCTTCGCGCCAGCCGCAACTACGTGAACACAGCGGAAGAATGGCTGTTTGCGCCCGATGAAGCCTGCGCGGACCATGCCAGGGAAGCGCGCGCGGTGCTTGCGCCGGGTGCGCCCCTATTGCTCGCCAGCGACGGCTTCCTCGCGCTCGCCAGCGATTATGACCGCTACACGCCGGAAGAGCTTCTGGATGCGGCCACGACACGCGGGCTCGCAGTTCTGGGCGAGGAATTGCGAGCCATCGAAGCGGCCGATCCGGACGGCAACCGCTTTCCCCGCTTCAAGCGCAGCGACGACGCCACCGCGCTGCTGCTAAGATTACGCGCCTGACCGGAGCCACGCCCGGTTCGGTAGCCTGTGCTATATCGTGCGGCTATCAGGCGGGAGAAGAACTATGAGCGGCATCGGCCGGCGCACTTTCGTACAAGCGGCAGCGGCATTGAGCATGACAGGCGTGATGCAGACGAGCGGCGCTAAGGGACAGATCGCGGTCTCGAATTCCACCGGCACGGAATCGCCGAAGCTGAAGGCGCCGGCAAATGCCGCCGATTGCCATATGCATATTTACAATCCGGCGCAGTTCGCGATGCCGCCAAGCCCGCGTATGGCGCCCACCAACGCGGCCGTCGACCAGTACAAATTGCTGCAGAAGCGCAATGGCACGACGCGCGTCGTGGTGGTGACGCCGCGCAATTATTTCACCGACAATCGCGCCACCGTCGATGCCATCGCCAAACTTGGCAATGCGCGCGGTGTGGCCGTGCTGCACGACGATGTGACCGAAGCGGAATTAAAGCGCCTGAACGATGCGGGCATCCGCGGCACGCGCTTCAGTTTGGGCGACCCTGCAACCTCTGTGGTGAAGCCGGAAATGATCGAGCCGCTGGCGAAGAAAATCGCGCCGCTGGGCTGGCACATTCAGTTCAACATGCAGGGCGAGCAGATCGTCGAGCTGGCCGCTGTGCTGCGGCGGTTGCCGGTCCCGATGGTGTTCGATCATCTGGGCAATCCGCCGCTGCCCGCGGGCGCCTCGCATGCCTCGCACGCCATCATTCGTGAGTTGATCGACAAGAACCGCGCTTGGGTCAAACTGTCCGGCGCCTATCTCAACAGCAAGGTTGGGCCGCCCTACCCGGAAGCCACCGCCATTGCCCAGGCCTTCGTAAAAGCCGCGCCGGAGCGCCTGGTGTGGGGCAGCGACTGGCCGCATCCAACATCGCCCGGTCCGACAAAGCCGAACGACGCGGCGCTGTTCGATCTGCTGTCCGAATGGGCGCCCAACGAGCAAACCCGCCACCGCATTCTGGTGGAAAACCCGATCGCGCTTTACGGCTTCCCGCGTGCCTGACGTTCAGGTGAACATCTTGATGATTTCCGGAACGTCTTCCGTGCCTTCCCAGATCATCTCGCCGGCGACGTAGACGATCAGCACAAGGCCGACATAAGACAGCGCGGGATATTTTTGCAGCAGGCCTGCGATGTAACCCGCCGCCGCGCCCATCAGGGCGATGGAAACCACAAGTCCGATCACAAGGACCGGAATATTCTCGTTGGCGGCGCCCGCGATGGCCAGCACATTGTCGACCGACATGGAAATATCGGCGATGGCGATCTGCCGGATCGCGCGGCCAAAGGTTACGGCCTTTGCGGGACTTACGTGAACCCCGCCATGTCCGGAGACGGCGTCAGCGCCGGCCTTTTCGGCTTGCTGCTCGCGAATATCGCGATACAGCCGCCATGACACCCACAGAAGCAGGATGCCGCCCGCCAGCGTGAGCCCCAGAACATTCAGCAGATCGACGGCCACCAGCGCGAGCAATATCCGCAGGATGACTGCCGCGCCCATGCCCCACAGAATGACTTTGGGCCGGTCCTTATCCGAAACCCTGGCGGCCACCATGCCGATAACGACCGCGTTGTCCCCCGACAACACGATGTTGATCATCAGCACTTGCGCGAGCGCAAACAGCGCCGACGACGATAATAAATCCACCCCGTACCCCTTACCGATTGCCGGCTAAGGCCAACGTACCTCGGGTGGCAGCGACATTAGAATCGCTTCCGTGTTGCCCCCGGTCATCAGCCCGAACCGCGTTCCCCTATCGTAGACCAGATTGAATTCGGCATACCGCCCGCGTCTAATCAACTGTTCGTCTTTTTCCGCAGCTGTCCAGGGGGCATTCATCGTAGCCCGGATGGCGGCAGGGTAGGCGGCTAGAAAGGCCCGCCCCACGTCCCGGGTGAAGGCGAAGTCGCGGTCCCAGTCGTTTTCGAGATAGTCGTAGAAAATACCCCCCACTCCGCGGGTTTCGTTGCGGTGCTTGATGAAGAAGTATTCGTCGCACCATTTGGAAAACCGCTCGTAATGGCCGGGATCGTGGGCATCGCAGGCGCCCTTAAATGCGGCGTGAAAGGCGCGGGTGTTGGGGTGTTCGGCCGTGCGCTGCTCGGCGATCATCGGCGTCAGGTCGCCGCCGCCGCCGAACCAGGATTTCGCCGTCACAATGTGGCGGGTGTTGAAATGGGCGGTCGGCACCCGGGGCGAGTGCATGTGGGCGACCAGCGATATGCCGCTGGCCCAATAGGACGGGTCCTTGTCGGCGCCGGGAATTTCCTTGGCGAATTGCGGTTCGAACTTCCCGTACACTGTTGATATGTTGACGCCGACCTTCTCGAACACGCGCCCGCGCATGACGGACATGGCGCCGCCGCCGCCATCGCTGCTGTCCTGGGTGGGGCGCTTCCACGTTGTACGCTGGAAACGGCCGGCCGGCTTGTCCGGCGCGCCTGCATATTCGTCTTCGATCGCCTCGAAGGTGGCGCAGATCGAATCGCGAAGGGACGTGAACCAGCGGGCGGCAGCGGCCTTGCGCTCCTCTGTGGAAGCGGCCGCGGTGAGGGGTGCGTTCATGGCGGGGAAGTCCTTGCAGGGAATTGGTTTGTTTGCCTCAGTGCCTCACCCAATACCATTGCGCCAGCCTGCGCCACATTGATCGACCGCAAACTTTCCCGCATCGGAATGAACAGCCTCGCCCCGGCCGCCTGATGGACGTAATCCGGCACACCCGCGCTTTCGCGTCCAAGCAAAATTGTGTCATCGGGCTGAAAGGCAAATGCCGTGTAGGGCAGGGCGGCTTTTGTCGTCAGCAAGACGAGCCGTGACTTACTCGCCGCCCGAAATGCCTCCCACGAACGGTGCCGCATAACTTCGGCAAGCTCCAGATAATCCATCCCCGCGCGCTTGAACCTCGCTTCGCTGAAAAGAAAGCCGCAGGGCTCGATGATGTCCATCCCCAGGCCCAAACAGGCGCAGGTCCGGATGAGTGATGCGGCGTTTTGCGGGATATCCGGTTCAAATAAGGCTAGACGCATTCTGGGTCTCGTATGTGTTTACACACAGTGTGTGTATGTGTATGTTGATCGCATGAGGGACGGCTTAGGATGAGCAAATATGACCTTCTGGGCAAATACCTGCGGGAACAGCCCCGCTCAGAGGTTGCCATGAGTTTTGCTGAGCTTGAGGAGGTCACCGGGGTGCCGCTGCCGCCCAAGGCTCAGTTTCAGCGCGCTTGGTGGAGCAACAATCCCTCAAACAATGTGATGACCAAAGTCTGGGTAGACGCGGGTTTTCGCAGTGAGCGCGTGGACCTTCCAGGCAAGCGGCTTGTTTTCAAACGGGTGGCCGCGGAGCCGGAAAACCCTTCGGGCTTCTACGAGCCGCAGCAGGAATTCCGATATGAGACGCGCCCCGCCGGGCCGCACATTCGCACGCCGCGCCGCCATCCTGCGTTCGGCGCCCTGAAAGGCGCGCTTCGGATTGATTCGGGCGCGGACCTCGCCGAACCGGCTCTGCCGGAATGGGGCGATGCCTCAGGCACGAAGAATGGGCCGGAGGAGCGCAAATGACGGCTCCTCTTTTGCTCGACACATGCGCTGCGATCTGGATTGCCGAAGACGCGCCCTTGTCCGATGCGGCGGTTGCCGCGATGGATGAAGCGTTCGACACAAGACAGCCCACCTTCGTCTCTCCGATCACCGCCTGGGAGCTGGGCACGCTGGTGGCACGCGGCCAATTCAAATCCGTCTTGCCGCTACATCGCTGGTTTGAGCGTCTGCTGAAAATTCCGGGGCTGAAGCTGGCGGATATGTCTCCGTCCATCCTGATTTCGTCATCGTTCCTGCCGGGGGAGTTCCTGCGCGACCCTGCCGATTGCATTCTCGCCGCCACGGCCCGCGAATGCGGCTACACCCTGGTGACGCGCAATCCGGCACTGCTCGCCTATGCGCAGGAAGGCCACCTGCACGCGATCGCGTGCTGATGACACGCAATTGTAGCGCACCTGTAAGAAGTACAAACGAGGAAATAGGAGATGAGCGTGGCGACCTATAAACAGATTCAGGAGCGGGTGAAGGCTAAGGACGGCTTCGTGCCGAAGACATGCTGGATTGCCCATGTCATGGCAGACCACGGCCTCACAACGCGGGTGGCCACAAATAGGATCAGCCCAAAGTCTCGGGAACACCCGTGCCCGGCTGATAAGCGCCTAGCTATCGAAGCGACCCTTCGCCATTTCGGTATGGTTTGAATTTCAAATTAGGATACTACCCGGTAGTGTCTCAGTTTGAATTCAGGACGCTCTCGAAACTACCAAAAGGTGATGCACGAGCTTGCTTGGCCCCACTATATTTTCCGCTAGTTCGTGATTTCCCGCTAGTTCGTGGCACCCCAAAAAGGGGTCATCAGGTGTTCATGCGTCGTCTTCACTTTGAGCCGCGTTAGAATTTTGATCAGGTGATCAATCCCATCCTCATCAAACAGAATTTCGACGCTTTCTTGTTCTTCATTGATGCCGACAGCGATCACCTTTCCCCTCCTCAGGATTGCGTCCAAGTGTCATACTAAAGCCAGGCCCAAAGGACCCCAAGGCCAGAAACGCCCCGCCGAGGAGTAATCTGCCCCACTACCTACTACCCGCGGTGGGGGCAGCTTGGCAGTGCTGTGCGGCTGCGTGAAGTTTCCCGGGATGCGGTGGCTTTATGACATACCCACTGCCCCGGAAGGCTAGGGGGACCGAGCGGCGCGGTGTTTACGCTGTTGGGTGGCGCGTTCGTTTAGAGCACGTTTGAGTTAGGTGGAAGCGTACCCGGAATTTGCGATGTAGTTAGCGCATTCTGTTGGGGAAAAGCCGTCGATCAGCGTTCCGATGTGCTGCCAGGTTGCCTCGGCAGTTCTGGTACCAGCCTTTCGGGCCAACGCTTTGA
>CANJBZ010000050.1 GCA_947473475.1 Alphaproteobacteria bacterium | reverse complement strand
TGATCATAGGAAATCGCCGTCGTCGTCCAGCCCTTATCGTGCGACACCCGCGTCAGCGCCGCTGTCAGCGTCGTCTTGCCGTGGTCGACGTGACCGATCGTTCCGACGTTGCAATGCGGCTTCGTACGTTCAAACTTTGCCTTGGCCATTTTATTTCTCCGTAGGCTGACTTAATTCGTTACGCGTATTTCGCTTTGACTTCTTCCGCGATCGCTTGCGGGACCTGCTCGTAATGATCGAATTCCATCGAGTACTGCGCGCGGCCCTGAGACATCGAACGCAGCGTATTGATGTAACCGAACATATTAGCAAGCGGCACCATCGCGTTGATGACCTGCGCATTGCCGCGCGTGTCCTGGCCCTGCACTTGTCCGCGACGGCCCAGAAGGTCACCGATCACGCCGCCGGTAAAGTCATCGGGCGTAACCACTTCCACTTTCATAATCGGCTCAAGCAACTTGACCACGTTGCGGTTGGCAAGTTCACGGAATGCCGCGCGCGAAGCGATTTCAAACGTCAGCGCGTTCGAGTCGACTTCGTGGTACTTGCCGTCGATGAGCGTGGCCTTGAAGTCGATCACCGGAAAGCCGGCCATCAGCCCGCTTTCCTTCTGCGACTTCAGACCCTTTTCGACGGCAGGAATAAATTCCTTCGGGATCGAGCCGCCAACGACGTCATTCTCGAATTCAAAACCGGAGCCCGGCGGCAACGGCTCGAACGCGATCTTCACTTCGGCAAACTGGCCCGAACCGCCGGTCTGCTTTTTGTGCGTGTACAGAATGGTAACCGGCTTGGAGAGCGTCTCGCGGTAAGCAACCTGAGGCTGACCGATGGTGGCATCGACCTTATAGGTGCGCCTCAGAATGTCGACTTTGATTTCCAGATGCAGTTCGCCCATGCCCTTCAAAATCGTCTGGCCCGACTCCTGGTCGGTCGAGACGCGGAAGGACGGGTCTTCCTGGGCCAGGCGATTGAGCGCCATGCCCAGCTTTTCCTGATCGGCTTTCGACTTGGGCTCGATGGCGATCTCGATCACCGGATCGGGGAAAATCATGCGTTCCAGGATCACTGGCTTGCTCGGATCGCACAGCGTTTCACCGGTTGTCGTGCTCTTTAGCCCCGCGAAAGCGACGATGTCGCCGGCATAGGCTTCTTTGATATCTTCGCGGTTGTTCGCATGCATCAGAAGCATGCGGCCAACGCGCTCACGGTTGTCTTTGATCGAGTTCAGCACCGACGTGCCGGAGGTCACCATCCCCGAATAAATGCGTACGAAGGTGATCGAACCGACGAACGGGTCGTCCATGATCTTGAACGCCAAACCGGCAAATTGCGCATTATCATCCGGAACAAGAATGACCATCTCATCCGAGTCCGGCTTCATGGCTTCGATCGGCGGAACATCGAGCGGCGACGGAAGGAAATCCACCACCCCGTCGAGCAGCGGCTGCACGCCTTTATTCTTGAAGGCGGCGCCACACAGAACCGGCACGAAGCGAAAGTTCACCGCGCCTTTGCGAATGCAGGCTTTAAGCTGTTCGACCGTCGGCGGCGTGCCTTCGAGATAGGCTTCGAGAAGCGCCTCGTCTTCTTCGATGGCCATATCGACGAGTTTGGTGTGATATTCCGCGGCCTTTTCCTTGAGGTCGTCCGGAATCTCCGCCTCTTCAAAGTCGGCGCCGAGATTTTCGTCTTTCCAGACGATCGCCTTCATGGCGACGAGATCGACAATACCTTTGAAACCCGCTTCCACACCGATCGGCAGCTGGATCACCATCGGCTTAGCGCCGAGGCGGTCGATCATCATCTGCACGCAGCGATAAAAGTCCGCGCCCGTGCGGTCCATCTTGTTGACGAAGCAGATGCGCGGCACTTTGTATTTGTCGGCCTGGCGCCACACGGTTTCGGATTGCGGCTCGACACCGGCGACGGCGTCGAACACGGCGACCGCGCCGTCGAGCACGCGCATGGAACGCTCCACCTCAATGGTGAAGTCCACGTGGCCCGGGGTGTCGATGATGTTGATGCGGTGATCGTTCCAGAAGCAGGTCGTCGCAGCCGACGTGATGGTGATGCCGCGTTCCTGTTCCTGCTCCATGAAATCCATGGTGGCGGCGCCATCATGGACTTCGCCGATCTTATGGGAACGGCCCGTATAATAAAGAATACGCTCAGTCGTGGTCGTCTTGCCGGCATCGATATGCGCGGCAATGCCGATGTTTCGGTAGCGGTTGAGCGGAGTTTGGCGGGGCATCGTCGGGAGGTCCTTAGAAAATTACCAGCGGTAGTGCGAGAACGCGCGGTTGGCTTCCGCCATCTTGTGCGTGTCTTCGCGCTTCTTCACCGCCGTGCCGCGATTGTTTGCGGCGTCCATAAGCTCCCCCGATAGTCTCCCCTGCATTGTCGGCTCGTTGCGGCTGCGGGCCGCCGTGATGATCCAGCGAATTGCGAGAGCACGGCTGCGCTCCACGCGCACTTCAACCGGAACCTGATAGGTGGCGCCGCCGACGCGGCGCGACCGCACTTCGAGCGCCGGGCTGACATTGCGCAGCGCCTCGTGAAATACGCCCAGCGGTTCCTGTTTAGTCTTGCCCTGAATGGTGTCGAAGGCGCCGTAAAGAATGCCTTCGGCCACAGATTTTTTGCCTTCGTACATGAGGCTGTTCATGAACTTCGCGAGAATCACGTCGCCGAATTTGGCGTCCGGAATGACTTCGCGTTTTTCTGCACGGTGGCGGCGGGACATGACGGGAGTTCCTTCGTATTTCTTCCTCTGGACCCCGGCGTTCGGCTCCACCTCAGCCGGGGCTATTTTCGCTTAAGCGAAAATCACTTTGGTCTTTTTGCTCCGTACACAGAGCGGCGCTGTCTGCGGTCCTTCACGCCTTGCGTATCGAGCACGCCGCGCAGGATGTGATAGCGCACGCCCGGAAGGTCCTTCACGCGGCCGCCGCGGATCAGCACGACCGAATGTTCTTGCAGATTGTGGCCTTCGCCCGGGATGTAGCTCACCACTTCATAGCCATTGGTGAGGCGCACCTTGGCGACTTTGCGAAGCGCCGAGTTCGGCTTCTTCGGCGTCGTCGTATAGACGCGCGTGCAGACGCCCCGCTTCTGCGGGCAATTGGTCAGCGCCGGCACTTTGTTGCGCTTCGGCTTTTCGCCGCGCGGCTTGCGGATGAGCTGGTTGACTGTCGGCATACGTTCGAGCTTCCCGTTCTTGGCCTTACGGCCGCCTGCGACCACAAAAACAAAGACCACAACAAACAACAAATGAACCGGGCGCGCCTCCCTCTGGAGGCTGCCCGTGACATGCGGAGGATCCGGAGATAACCCCGGATCGCGCTTGACCCGTCTATTAACTACTTGCTTCCGAAAGCGTCTCGGGTGCCGAAGCACTCGACGGCCTGTCGTGAAGGTGCGGGTGTATATCCGCGAGTGTCGCCTGCCGTCAACCCAAAAGGCAGGCTTTCTTAAGCTCTTTCCTATGGGACCTGGCCAAGGGCGCAGATGCAGCCATTCTTGTGTTCCAGCCGCCCTTTAAGTTGCGAATGACTCGCATTGACATTGGAAATTCAGCTGGATACTAGCAATTGCAACTCATTATCAACAGGAGGTTTGGCGTTGTGAGAATCAATCGTATCCCGAGTCTGCCGGTCATTGTGGCTGCTCTGGCGTTCTGGAGCCCAGCCCTGGCAGATGATTCGCCCTTCGCGTCGATCTATACAACCGAGCTTCTTCCAGAAGGAGGACGTGAGGCGGAACAATGGGTTACATGGTCTACCAGCAAACCGGACGAACGGTTTGACGTGGTCAGGGGACGCACGGAAGTCGAATATGGAGTCACCAGCCGCTTCCAGCTGGCGCTCTACGCCAACTATCAATGGACCGGGATTAGGCCGAGCGGCCCCGGCGCTCGCGATGGCATTACCGACACAACCCGCTTCACCGGGTTCTCGGCAGAGGCTATTTACCAAGTCCTCAATCCCTTCACGGACCCGCTTGGACTTGCCCTTTATGTCGAGCCTGAGATCGGCGCGGGCGAGCGAGCCATCGAAGGCAAGCTTCTCTTCCAGAAGAATTTCCTCGAAGACCGCCTGATTCTCGTGGCGAACATCAATTTCGAATGGGAGTGGGCGCACGACGTCACGACGGGCGACTGGGAGCACGAATCGGCCGTCGAATTCTATCTCGGGGCTTCGTACCGCTTTGCGCCGGGCTGGTATGGCGGCGTGGAGCTGCTGAACGAGAATGGCTATGAAGGCCATCTGCTGTTCGACCACGCGAACGCAGAGACCAACGCCTTCTATTTCGGCCCCGCCTTGCACTTCGGCAGCGAAACCTGGTGGGCGACCCTTGCCGTCTATCAGCAACTCCCCTGGGCCGGGAACCCCGCTCATGAGCCGGGCGCACTCACCCATGGGCTTTTGACCAAAGCCGAGCGCTTCCGCGTGCGCCTCCGGCTTGGAGCCCGCCTCTGATGCGAGCCGCGTTTTCTCTGGTGCCGTTTGCAACGCTGGCCCTCGTCGAGCCTGCCCATGCGGTCGTTTATATGAGCCTTGAACAGGCGCAAACGATGATGTTTCCGGGCGCGACGCTGACGCCGGACTTCAGAATGCTGTCAAAAGAACAGGCTGGCGCCATTGAAAAAGCGGTGGGCGTTGCGGTTCGCAACCGCGATCTGAAGATTTGGCGCGTTTCGACGGGCGGCTGGTTCATTGCCGACCAAGTCGTCGGCAAGCATGAGTACATCCCCATTGCGCTCGGGCTCGACGCTGGTGGCGCCGTGATGGCGGTCGAAATTCTGGAATATCGCGAAGCCTATGGCGATCAGGTGCGCAATCCCGCATGGCGCGGCCAGTTCACGGGCAAAAGGCACGGCGCCGCGCCGACCCTGACAAAGGACATCCAAAACATCTCCGGCGCGACGCTTTCCAGCCGCCACATCACCGATGGAATCAAAAGACTGCTCGCTACCTATGCGCTCGCCATTGCCCAGGATTGAGCGGGCTCGCCCGCTTCTCGGTACGACGGTTTCCATTCGCGTGGAGGGCCTGGCCGAAGACAAAGCCCACCGCGCGATCGATGCGGCGTTCGCCGAAATCGCCCTGGTACACGGGCTGATGAGCTTTCAAGAACAGGATAGCGATATCAGCCGCTTGAATTACGACGCATGCGATCGAACAATAGAGGTGCATCCGGCTACGTTCGAAGTGCTGCACTGGGCCGGGCGCATCGCGGAAGCGTCAGCTGGCGCTTTCGATGTCACGGTGGCTCCAAAGCTTGTGGCGTGGGACCTGCTCCCGGCGCCGCGTTGCCGGCGCCAGCCCGATCCGGCGGCGTGCTGGCGGGATGTCGAATTGGGCGACGATTGCAGCAGCGTGCGGTTTCGCCGTCCGCTTTGGATCGACGTAAGCGGCATCGCAAAGGGCTACGCCGTTGACCGGGCAATTGAATGCATCGCCCATTTCGGTGCGCAGCAGGTGTGCGTGAATGCGGGCGGCGATCTGCGCGTCATCGGGCCGGACGAAGAACGCATCGCGCTGCAGCTCCCGATGCCGGCCGATGCTCTTCCGGTGCTCAACATTCAAGACGCCGCCGTGGCGAGCAGCAGTGGTCACCGCACGCCGCATCTTTTCGACGGGAAAATCTGCGGCTCGCATGTGGATACCCATAGAGGCACTCCAGTCTCGGCAAACCGTTTTGCCTCCGTCGTAGCGGAGACCTGTCTCCTCGCCGATGCTCTTACCAAGCCGGTTCTGGCTCTGGGGTCAGAGAGCGAAGATATGCTCCGCGCGTTTGGGGCTATCGCCTATTTTCACGACCCGGCAAGCGGCTGGCGGCAGATCGCCGCGATTTCCCCGTGAAGACAGAAATTCCTCTTCCGGTGCGGCCACCGCGTCTTGCCTGCGAGCAGCGTATGTCCGTCTACATTGTCGGTCTGGGCTTGTGGGTGTCGGGCTCGCTCTGGCTTGTCCTGCACTATTTCTTGACCCAGGAGACGGCGTTCGGCCCCAGCCCCCATCCGCTGGAATTCTGGTCGCGCGCGGCACATGGCGCCTTCGGCTTCGCCGCGCTGTGGCTGTTCGGGATGCTGTGGGGCACGCATATCGTGGACGGCTGGCGCTCGTTGCGCCGCCGATGGAGCGGGAGCGCGATGTTCGCGATCTTCGCTTGGCTCGTGGTCAGCGGCTATCTTCTCTACTATCTCGGCGGAGAGCAGACACTGGCTGTGACCACGCTCTTGCACTGGTCCATCGGGCTGATTTGCCCACTCCCCTTCGTGCTGCACAGGTTTGCCGCATCGGCCAGGCGGTCCGCGATCTCCCGGTGACCTCTTTAGGCAGCAGCAAAATGTGTCCACACAAGACAAGTTCTGACGCCAAGGGTTGAGAGAGCCACCCAGGCATACGATATAGAGCGGGCATTTACCGGATTATCCCTGCCGATGGCGAACAACTGGGCCCTTGCCCGTGGCCGCACCGACAAACGCGAGCCAGGGCTCGGCTGGCGCGATCAGATGCGCGTGCTGAAGCGCGTGCTGCCGCTACTGTGGCCAGAGGGCGAGACCGGCCTGAAAATCCGTGTGGTCAGCTCTTTCGCGTTCATCCTGCTTGGCAAAGTCGTGAGCGTCATCCTCCCTCTTGTTTACAAATGGGTGGTGGATGCACTTTCGACTGGACCGCGTGCCGCCATTGTCGTGCCGGTGGCGCTGATTATTGGTTACGGCGTGGTGCGCATCGCCTCATCCGCAACGACCGAGCTGCGCGATCTGATTTTCGCCAATGTTCAGGAACGCGCGCTGCGGCTGGTGTCGGTCGGCGTGCTGAAGCACTTGCTCGACCTGTCCTTGCGCTTCCATCTCGACCGCCAAACCGGCGGTCTGTCGCGCGCCATCGAGCGCGGCACGGAAGCCATCGAATCCCTGCTCACCTATCTGCTGTTCAACATCGCGCCGATCTTTCTGGAACTGGTGCTGGTGACCGGCGTGCTCTGGCACTATTTCGATTTTCCGATTGCGGCGACGACCTTCGGCGTGGTGATCGCCTATGCGCTTTATGTCTCGGCAGCGACGCAGTGGCGGATCAAATACCGCCGCGAGATGAACACGCAGGACCGTGAGGCCAACACCCGCGCGATCGATACGCTGCTGAATTACGAGACCGTCAAATATTTCAGCAACGAGCAGCACGAGCTGGATCGCTTCGATGAAGCGAAACAGGATTACGTCGCCGCCGCGATCGCCAATCAGCGCTCGCTCTCGACGTTCAACATCGGCCAATCCGCCATTCTGTCGCTGGGCGTGGTTATCGTGATGCTGCTCGCCGGTTACGGTGTTGCGGCGGGCCGCCTGACCATCGGCGATTTCGTCATGGTGAATGCCTATCTGCTGCAACTGTATCAGCCGCTGAACATGCTCTCCTGGGTGTGGCGCATTCTGCGGCAGGCCTTCACCGACGTGGAGCAGATGTATGGGCTTCTGGCGGAGCAGACCGAAGTGGAAGACAAAGCAGATGCACCGCCGTTGCGCGCGGGGCCCGGCCGCATCGTCTTCGATCACGTCAGCTTCGCCTATGATCCGCGCCGGCAGATTTTGCGCGATGTGAGTTTTGAGATTCCAGCCGGGCACAAGGTCGCCATTGTCGGTCCAACCGGCAGCGGCAAGTCCACCATCGCCCGGCTGTTGTTCCGCTTCTACGATCCGCAAAACGGCAGCGTCCGTATCGACGGCCAGGATGTGCGCGATGTGACGCAGGAAAGCGTACGGCAAGTGATTGGCGTCGTGCCGCAGGATACCGTGCTGTTCAACGACAGCATCTTCTACAACATCGCCTATGGGCGTCCTGAGGCTTCGCTGGAGGATGTTGAGGAGGCCGCGCGGCGCGCGCAGTTGAAGGATTTCATCGCGAAGCTACCGGATGGATTTGCGACGCGCGTAGGCGAGCGTGGCCTGAAACTATCTGGCGGCGAAAAGCAGCGCGTTGCGATTGCGCGGGTGATTCTGAAGAACCCCGAAATTCTGATTTTCGACGAAGCAACCAGTTCGCTGGATTCACGCACCGAGGCGGAGATTCAGTCGAACCTGCGGCAGATTTCCACCAACCGCACAACGCTCGTCATCGCCCACCGGCTTTCGACGATTATCGACGCGGATGAAGTCCTGGTTCTGGACGATGGGGAAATCGTCGAACGCGGCACGCACGAGGTGCTCCTCGCACGCGGCGGCACCTACGCCGCCATGTGGGACCGCCAGCAACGCTCAGCAGACCGGTTCGCGGACGTAGCGGAATAACTTTCTTAGAATGAACAGCGGCGAGACCGCCCCCTCACCCTAACCCTCTCCCGGAAATGGGGAGTGGGAATCGAACACCTCGCCGATTTGGGCTAAAACCTCCCTCTCCCCCAACGGGGGAGAGGGTCGGGGTGAGGGGGAGATATGCCCACCGCACATGTCGTTCGCGCTCGCGCACAGAAGCAGCCACAGCGCGCTCTGGCGCGCGGCATGCGCCGTAGCCCAGTCAAGTGCGAGAAGTTGTTTTGGCGGCTCGTGCGTGCACGACAACTCGGCGGTTTCAAGTTCAAGCGGCAGGTTCCTATTGGCAGCTACATCGCCGACTTCGTTTGCTTGGAACGGAAGATCATCGTTGAACTCGATGGCGATAAGCACGTCGAGCGGCAGGCGTATGATCGGGAGCGCGATGCCTTTTTGAAGGCTGCGGGATTTCGCGTGCTTCGCTTCTGGAATACCGAGCTGTTGGAAAGTTCCGAGGGTGTGCTGGAGGTTGTCTTATCCGCGCTTGAGACCGCCCCCTCGCCCTAACCCTCTCCCCCGGTGGGGGAGAGGGGATACGCAGCCATACCGACAACTGATACCAGCGGCCCAGATCATCGACTCTTCGTGTCATGGCCCGCAAAAGCGGGCCATCCAGGAGAACGTAGGGCTCATCAGCGCGCAGACGCGCGCTGATGAGCCCTGTCAAGCAGGGCCATGACAAAAGAGGGCTGGATCAAAGGCCGTTGGTATGAGTGGGTGATCTTTCCACCACGCAAATATTTCGCACGCGCGAGCAAAAGAAAAAGCCGCCCGGATTGCTCCGGGCGGCTTTTTCACTTTGGTTGAAGCGGCGCTTATTCCGCGGCGGTTGCGGGTGCTTCCAGGGCAGGAACCGGCGTTGCGGCCGCAGCGCGTTCGGCTTGGATGGCCTTGTCGCGTTCGGCGGCGATGCGCCGGATGCGCGCGATGGCGCCACCCGTACCGGCCGGGATGAGACGGCCGACAATGACGTTCTCCTTGAGGCCTTCCAGCGTATCGACCTTGCCCTGCACCGCAGCTTCGGTGAGGACGCGCGTCGTTTCCTGGAACGATGCCGCCGAGAACACCGAGCGCGTCTGCAACGACGCCTTGGTGATGCCGAGCAGCACAGGTCGGCCGCGCGCGGGCTTGCCGCCCTGCTCGACCGTCTTCTTATTGGCCTCTTCCAGCTCCAGCAGATCGACCTGTTCGCCGACCAACAGAGTGGTTTCGCCGCCGTCCTCGATTTCCATCTTCTGCAGCATTTGGCGGACGATCACTTCGATATGCTTGTCGTTAATCTTCACGCCCTGCAGACGATAGACTTCCTGGATTTCCTGGATGAGGTAGACCGCCAGTTCTTCCACGCCCTTGATGCGCAGGATGTCATGCGGGCTGGGATGACCTTCGATGATGAAGTCGCCCTTTTCCACATAGTCGCCTTCGCGCACGCTGACATGCTTGGCTTTCGGCAGCAGGTATTCGATCGCTTCCTGCTTTTCGTTCTTCGGCTTCAGGATGACGCGGCGCTTGTTCTTGTAGTCCTTGCCGAACTCGATGTAGCCATCGGTTTCCGCAAGCACGGCGCAATCCTTGGGCTTGCGCGCTTCGAACAATTCCGCCACGCGCGGCAGACCACCCGTGATGTCGCGGGTCTTGGCGCCTTCGGTCGGCATGCGCGAGAGCACGTCGCCGGCCTTCACTTCCGCGCCGTCTTCCACCGACAGAATGGTGTCGACCGACAAGGCATAGCGCGCTTCGCCGGTTGGCAGCGATACGGGCTTGCCCTTCTTGTCGACGATCGTCATCGCCGGCCGCAGGTCCGAGTTCTTCGTGCCCACGCGCCAATCGGTGATGATCTTCTGGCTGACGCCGGTGGTCTCGTCGGCGACCTCTTTCAGCGACAGGCCTTCGACGACGTCGTCGTAACGGACGATGCCATCGACTTCGGTCAGGATCGGCAGTGAGTTCGGATTCCATTCCGCGATACGTTCGCCGCGCTTAATGGCCTGGCCTTCGTCCACCATCAAACGCGCGCCATAGGTGACGCGGTGCGCGGCGCGTTCATTGCCGCGGTGATCCACAATCGCCACCTGCATGTTGCGGCCCATGGCCACCAACTGGCCCTGGGAGTTCCGCACCACGTTGCGGTTGATGATCTTCACCTTGCCATCATGCGAGGCTTCGATCTTCGACTGCGCCGCAACCTGCGCCGCGCCGCCAATATGGAAGGTACGCATGGTAAGCTGCGTGCCCGGCTCGCCGATGGACTGCGCCGCGATGACGCCCACCGCTTCGCCGATGTTCACGGACGTTCCGCGGGCCAGATCGCGCCCGTAGCACTTGCCGCAAACGCCATCGAGCAGTTCGCAACAGAGCACGGAGCGGACTTTCACCTTCTGCACAAGAGAGGAGTCGATCTTCTCCGCGAGATCTTCCGTGATCTCCTTACCCTTCTTGACCAGGATTTCGTTGGTGTCGGGATGCTTCACGTCTTCGACTGCGGTACGGCCGAGGATGCGTTCAGCCAGCGACGACACAACTTGCCCGCCGTCGATCACGGCCTGCACGGTCACGCCGCGCTTGGTGCCGCAATCTTCCTGCGTGATGATGCAATCGTTGGCTACGTCCACGAGACGGCGGGTCAGATAACCCGAGTTCGCCGTCTTGAGTGCGGTGTCGGCGAGGCCCTTACGCGCGCCGTGAGTCGAGTTGAAGTATTCGAGAACCGTCAGCCCTTCCTTGAAGTTGGAAAGGATCGGTGTTTCGATGATTTCGCCCGACGGCTTGGCCATCAACCCGCGCATACCCGCAAGCTGCTTCATCTGCTGCTGCGAACCGCGGGCGCCGGAGTTCGCCATCATGAAGATGGAGTTCAGCTCCTGCGTTCGGCCAGCCTCGTCCACGCGCGGCTGCGAGATTTCGCGCATCATTTCCGCGGCGACCTGATCGGTACACTTGGACCACGCATCGACGACGAGGTTGTATTTCTCGCGGTCGGTCGTGAGACCTTCCAGGAATTGCTGCTCAAATTCACGCACGCGATGGCGCGTCTCTTCGATCAGCTTTCCCTTCGCTTCCGGCACAACCATGTCGTCCTTACCGAAGGAGATGCCGGCCTTGCAGGCTTCGCGGAAGCCAAGCGTCATGGCGGCGTCGCAGAACAGAACCGTCTCCTTCTGCCCGCAATGGCGATAAACCTCATCGATGATGTGGCTGACCTCCTGCTTGCGGAGCTGACGGTTGATCAGCTCGAAGGGAATCGCCGGCGAACGCGGCAGCAGTTCGGCCAGCATCATGCGGCCCGGCGTGGATTTCACGCGGCGCACGATGGGATTGCCGTCCTTGTCGACCGTCTTGTAGCGGGCCTCGATCTTCGAATGCAGCGTGACCGCACCCGAATAGAGCGCGTGCTCGATCTCGCCCATATCGTAGAAGGCCATGCCGTTACCCGGCTCGTTCTCCTTGTCCAGCGACAGGTAATAGAGCCCGAGCACGATGTCCTGCGTCGGCACGATGATGGGCTTACCGTTCGCGGGCGAGAGGATGTTGTTGGTCGACATCATCAGCACGCGCGCTTCCAGCTGCGCTTCCAGCGACAGCGGAACGTGCACGGCCATCTGGTCGCCGTCGAAGTCCGCGTTGAACGCGGTGCAGACGAGCGGATGAAGCTGAATAGCCTTGCCTTCGATCAGCACCGGCTCGAAGGCTTGAATGCCCAGACGATGCAGTGTCGGCGCGCGGTTCAGAAGCACCGGATGTTCGCGGATAACCTCTTCGAGGATATCCCAGACTTCAGGCTTTTCCTTTTCCACCAACTTCTTGGATTGCTTGACGGTGGCGGAGAATCCCTTCGCCTCAAGCCGGGCATAGATGAACGGCTTGAACAGTTCGAGCGCCATCTTCTTGGGCAGGCCGCACTGATGCAGCTTGAGTTCGGGACCGACCACGATGACGGAACGGCCCGAATAATCGACGCGCTTGCCGAGAAGGTTCTGACGGAAGCGGCCTTGCTTGCCCTTCAGCATGTCGGCGAGCGATTTCAGCGGACGCTTGTTGGCGCCCGTGATGACGCGGCCGCGGCGGCCGTTGTCGAACAGAGCATCGACGGCTTCCTGCAGCATGCGCTTTTCGTTGCGCACGATGATGTCGGGGGCCTTCAGTTCCATCAGCCGCTTCAAACGATTGTTGCGGTTGATGACGCGGCGATAAAGGTCGTTAAGGTCCGACGTCGCAAAACGGCCGCCATCCAGCGGAACCAGCGGACGCAATTCCGGCGGGATGACCGGCACGACCTGCAGGATCATCCATTCCGGACGGTTGCCCGATTCCAAGAAGGCTTCGACGATCTTCAGGCGTCTGACCAGCTTCTTCGGCTTTTCGATGCCTTGCGCGACGGCGATTTCCGCGCGCAGATCGTTCTTCAGTTTCTCAAGATCGATGGCTTCGAGCAGGATGCGGATCGCTTCGGCACCGATCATGGCGGTGAAGCTGTCCTCGCCGTACTCGTCCTGAGCCTTGAAATATTCCTCTTCCGTGAGGAGCTGGCGCTCCTTCAACGGCGTCAGGCCGGGTTCGAGAACGACGTAGTTCTCGAAATACAGCACGCGCTCCAGATCCTTGAGCGTCATGTCGAGCATCAAACCGATGCGCGAGGGCAGCGACTTCAAGAACCAGATATGCGCAACCGGCGAAGCCAGCTCGATGTGACCCATGCGGTCGCGGCGGACCTTTTGCACGGTGACTTCGACGCCGCACTTTTCGCAGACAATGCCCTTGTACTTCATGCGCTTGTACTTGCCGCACAAGCATTCGTAGTCCTTCACCGGGCCGAAGATGCGGGCGCAGAACAGACCGTCGCGCTCTGGCTTGAAGGTACGATAGTTGATCGTTTCAGGCTTTTTGATCTCACCATGCGACCAGCGAAGAATTTGGTCCGGGCTCGCGAGCGAAATGCGAATCCGGTCAAAAGTGGGGATTTCTTTCCCCTGCTGGAAGACGTTGATCATTTCCTGGTTCATGCTTTTGATCCTCGCCATGTACGGGCAGCGTCAGCGCGGCCCGTACATTCATTTTCGCCGCACACTCTGCGGCAAGAGGTTTCAACACCTGGATGAGCGGCTTTCACCGCCCATGACCAGGGCAACATTTATTGGTTCAGCAGCTCAACATTGAGGCCGAGCGAGCGCATTTCCTTCACGAGCACGTTGAAGCTTTCCGGAATGCCCGCCTCGAAATTGTCCTCGCCGCGCACGATGGACTCGTAGACCTTGGTGCGGCCCGCGACGTCGTCCGACTTGACGGTGAGGATTTCCTGCAGCGTGTAAGCCGATCCATACGCTTCGAGCGCCCACACTTCCATTTCGCCGAAACGCTGACCGCCGAACTGCGCCTTACCGCCCAACGGCTGCTGGGTGACGAGGCTGTACGGGCCGATGGAGCGCGCGTGGATCTTGTCGTCCACGAGATGGTGCAGCTTCAGCATGTAGATGTAGCCCACCGTCACTTGGCGCTTGAACGCCTCGCCCGTGCGGCCGTCATGCAACGTCACCTGACCGGTCTCGCTCAGACCGGCTTGGCTGAGCATATCGACGATGTCCTTTTCCTTGGCGCCGTCGAACACCGGGGTCGCCATCGGCACGCCCTGGCGCAGATTGCCGGCCAATTCCATGAGGCCTTCATCGTCGATTTCGTTCAAACGCTCATCGTTGGCGTAGACCGCTTTCAGCGTCTTGCGCAGACCGTCTATGCGGCCATCGCGCCGGACCTTGTCGAGCATATCGCCGATCTGGCGGCCCAACCCTGCGGACGCCCATCCCAGATGGGTTTCCAAGATCTGACCGACATTCATGCGCGACGGCACGCCCAGCGGATTGAGCACGACGTCAACCTGCGTGCCGTCTTCCAGATAGGGCATGTCCTCGATGGGCGTGATGCGCGAGATAACGCCCTTGTTGCCGTGACGTCCGGCCATCTTGTCGCCCGGCTGAAGTTTGCGCTTCACGGCCACAAAGACTTTGACCATCTTCATGACGCCCGGCGCCAACTCGTCGCCGCGGCGGAGCTTTTCGACCTTGTTGGCGAAGCGTTTGTCGAGACGCGAACGCGACTCGTCATATTGCTTCTTCAGACCCTCGATTTCGACCTGCGCCTTGTCGTTGCGCAATCCAACCTGCCACCACAGATGACGCGACACACCGTCGAGCACGGCTTGCGTGATCTTGGTTTCCGGCGCCATGCCTTTGGGGCCCGCCGCCGCCGTCTTGTTCAGCAGAAGCTCGGACAGACGCGAATAGATGTTGCGTTCCAGGATTGCGAGTTCGTCGTCGCGGTCCTTGGCCAGCCGTTCTTCTTCCGCCCGTTCAATGGCAAGCGCACGCTGGTCCTTGTCGATGCCATGACGGTTGAACACGCGCACTTCCACGATCGTGCCCGTGACGCCCGGCGGCACGCGCAAGGATGTATCGCGCACGTCGGCCGCCTTTTCGCCGAAGATGGCGCGCAGCAGCTTTTCTTCCGGCGTCATCGGTGTCTCGCCCTTGGGCGTGACCTTGCCGACGAGAATGTCGCCGGCGTTCACTTCCGCGCCGATATAGACGATGCCAGCTTCATCGAGGTTCTTCAGCGCTTCTTCACCGACGTTGGGAATATCGCGCGTGATTTCCTCAGGGCCGAGCTTGGTGTCGCGGGCCATCGTCTCGAATTCCTCGATGTGGATCGAGGTGAAGACGTCGTCGCGCACGATGCGCTCGGAGATGAGGATGGAGTCCTCGAAGTTGTAACCGTTCCACGGCATGAACGCGACGAGCACGTTCTTGCCGAGCGCGAGTTCGCCAAGTTGGGTCGAAGGACCGTCGGCAACGATGTCGCCTTTGCGCACCACATCGCCCACTTTCACCAGCGGACGCTGATTGATGCAGGTGTTCTGGTTTGAACGCTGGAACTTGGACAAGCGGTAAATGTCCACACCCGGCCGCGTCGTATCGTTCTCCTCCGTTGCGCGGATAACGATACGCGTGGCGTCGACCTGATCGACGATGCCGGTGCGGCGGGCGCCGATGGCCGCGCCCGAGTCACGCGCGACGACAACTTCCATGCCCGTGCCGACGAGCGGGGCTTCCGCCGTCAACAGCGGCACGGCCTGACGCTGCATGTTCGAGCCCATAAGCGCGCGGTTGGCGTCGTCGTTCTCAAGGAACGGAATGAGCGCCGCGGCGACGGATACGAGCTGCTTGGGCGACACGTCGATGTAATCGACCATCTCCGGCGTCGTCATGATGAAGTTGCCGCCCTTCCGGCACGACACCAGCTCATCGACGATCCGCCCCTTTGCATCGAGCCCCGCATTGGCCTGGGCGATCGTGTACTTCGCCTCTTCCATCGCCGAGAGATACACAACCTCGTCGGTGACGTTCTTGCTGTTCACCTTGCGGTACGGGCTTTCGATGAAGCCGTATTTGTTCACGCGGGCATAGGTCGCGAGCGAATTGATCAGACCGATGTTCGGGCCTTCGGGCGTTTCAATCGGGCAAATGCGTCCGTAATGCGTCGGATGCACGTCGCGCACTTCGAAGCCGGCGCGTTCGCGTGTCAAACCGCCAGGTCCCAAAGCCGACAAGCGGCGTTTGTGAGTCACTTCCGAAAGCGGATTGGTCTGGTCCATGAACTGCGAAAGCTGGGATGAGCCGAAGAACTCACGCACCGCGGCGGCGACGGGCTTCGCATTGATAAGATCGTGCGGCATGACCGTGTCGATATCGACCGAGCTCATGCGTTCCTTGATCGCGCGCTCCATGCGCAACAGACCGATGCGGAACTGATTTTCCATCAGCTCGCCCACCGAACGCACGCGGCGATTGCCGAGATTGTCGATGTCGTCGATTTCACCGCGCCCGTCGCGCAAATCCGCGAGCGCCTTCAGAATGGCGAGAATGTCTTCCTTGCGCAGCGTCCGCATGGTGTCTGGGCAATCCAGGCCCAGACGCATGTTCATCTTCACGCGGCCGACGCTGGAAAGGTCGTAGCGTTCCGAATCGAAGAAGAGCTGGCCGAACAGCGTTTCGGCGGTTTCCGCCGTCGGCGGCTCGCCGGGACGCATCACGCGGTAGATCTCGATCAGCGCTTGCTCGCGCGAGTGGCTCTTGTCCACGGCCATGGTGTTGCGGACATAGGCGCCGATGTTGATGTGATCGACATTGATGGTGACGACTTCCTGGAAACCGGCGTCACGCAGGATGGAAATGCTTTCCAGCGTCAGCTCATCGCCCGCTTCGACATAGATTTCGCCCGTCTCGACATTGACCATGTCGAGCGCGCAATAGCGGCCGGCCAACTCGTCGTCCGGCATGGCGATGGCTTTGATGCCGTCTTCCTGCCACTTCCGCAGCGAGCGCACGGTGATCTTCTGGCCGGGCTCGGTCAGAACTTCGCCGGTCTTGGGATTGAGCCAGGGATTGCCGGGTTTCGCGTTGCGCATCCAGGTCGGCTCGACCGGAGTCGTCCAGCCGCCGGTCTTGGCCACGTGGAACGGAACCTTGCTGTAGAAATAGTCGAGAATGCCTTCCTGATCCAAACCGAGCGCATAGAGCAGCGTTGTCGCCGGCAACTTGCGGCGGCGGTCGATACGGACATGGGCGATGTCTTTCGCGTCGAACTCGAAATCGAGCCACGAACCGCGATACGGAATCACGCGCGCCGCGAACAGGAGCTTGCCCGAAGAATGGGTCTTGCCCTTATCGTGGTCGAAAAAGACGCCCGGCGAACGGTGCATCTGCGAGACGATCACGCGCTCGGTGCCATTGACGACAAAGGTGCCGTTGCTCGTCATGAACGGCACGTCGCCCATATAGACGTCCTGCTCTTTGATGTCCTTCACCGACTTGGCGCCGGTTTCCTGATCGACATCGAACACGATCAGACGCAGCGTCACCTTGAGCGGCGCGGCAAAGGTCATGGAGCGCTGCTGGCACTCCTCGACGTCATATTTCGGCTCCTCGAAATGGTAGTCGACATATTCGAGCAGCGAGCTTTCGGAGAAATCGCTAATCGGGAACACGGACTTGAAGACAGCCTCCAGCCCCATGTCGATGCGCCCGCCTTCGGGCTTTTCGACCTGCAGGAACTGGTCGTAGGAGGTCTTCTGCACCTCGATCAGGTTCGGCATTTCGGCCACTTCGACCATATGGCCGAAGAATTTGCGGAGCCGTTTGCGTCCTGTGAAAGAGAGAGTCATCGGTGGTTCCCTTGCGGATGAAATCAAGGACAAAAAGACCCGACTTCCCCGGCGGATTTTTTCCGCCGGGGAAGTCGGGGTATGCGTTCAATCGCGCGCCAGCTTTGTCAGCCGTCACACTTCCTTTACTTCAGCTCGACCTTCGCGCCTGCGTCTTCGAGCTGCTTCTTGAGCTTCTCGGCTTCGTCCTTCGACACATCCGCCTTCACCTCTTTGGGAGCCGCTTCGACGAGGTCTTTGGCTTCCTTGAGGCCCAGGCCGGTGATGGCGCGGACTTCTTTAATCACGTTGATCTTCTTGTCGCCGGCGCTGGTGAGAACGACCGTAAACTCGGTCTTCTCAACCGCAGCCGGAGCTGCGGCCGCCGCAGGAGCCGCCGCCGCAGCGGCAGGGGCTGATGCGGATACGCCCCACTTCTCTTCGAGCAGTTTCGAAAGCTCGGCTGCTTCGAGCACGGTCAGCTTCGAGAGCTCGTCGACCAATTGTTGGAGATTTGCCATTTATCGATTTCCTATATGGGTTTAAAGTTTGAGGTTTCCAGTGCTTCTTACGCCGCTTCTTTGTTCGCGTAGGCTGAAAAGACGCGAGCAAGCTGACCGGCGGGCGCCTGCAGCACGCCTGCGACCTTTGTCGCCGGAGCCTGCAAGAGACCGAGGATCTTGCCCCGGAGCTGATCGAGCGAGGGAAGTGCGGCCAAAGCCTGCACTCCCGCGGGATCGAGCACCGTGCCGACCGCGATGCCGCCAAGGATTTTGAACTTGTCGTTCTCCTTGGCGTAGGCGACCAGGACCTTGGGAGCTGCAACCGGATCGGCCGAATAGGCGATTCCGGTTGGGCCCTTGAACAGGTCCGAGATTCCTGCCGCGTTCGTTCCTTCAAGCGCACGCACGGCAAGACGGTTTTTTGCCACTTTGAACGAAGCGCCGGCTTTTCTTAAGCGCGAACGCAGCTCGCCCATTTGTGACACCGTCATGCCGCTGTAGTGGGCGACGATGACAGCACCGGCTTCGGAGAAAAGCCCATTCAGGCCTTTAACCGCATCCGCTTTTTGGGTTCTGTCCATACCCACTCCTTTGAAAACGGAAAGTTCGACGCGTCTCAAACTTCCCCTGTGATGGATCGCGGAAATTGGGCGTTCCGCCGCTTTCCCGCGATTATTCCCGTCCCAGGGGTCAAACCCTTCTTTCCCGCAAGCGGGAAGGAAAGTCTTTCACCCTGTCTATCGCTGGCTTTGCTTATTAAGTCCGGTATCGGACGCCTGCGGTCTCGGACAGGCTTTTCCGGCGTACGCGCGCCGAAAATCTGTTCTCCAGTTCTTAGTTCATCTGCGTCTGACCGACGGAATCGAGGGCGATCTTTACGCCCGGTCCCATGGTCGAACTGATGGAAATTTTCTGCACATAGTGGCCCTTGGCGCCTGTCGGCCTCGCCTTGACGACGGAGTCGATGAGCGCACGGATGTTGTCGGCGATGGCCTTTTCTTCGAAGCTGGCCTTGCCGACACCGGCGTGAACGATGCCTGCCTTTTCGACACGGAACTCGACCGCGCCGCCTTTTGCGTCCTTGATGGCCTGCGTCACGTCCATGGTGACGGTGCCAACTTTCGGGTTCGGCATCAGGCCGCGCGGGCCCAGCACCTTACCCAGACGGCCGACGAGGCCCATCATGTCGGGCGTCGCGATGCAGCGGTCGAAATTGATTTCGCCCCTCTGCACGATTTCGGCCAGATCTTCCGCACCGACAATGTCGGCGCCGGCGCGCTTGGCTTCTTCAGCCTTGGCGCCCTTGGCGAACACGGCCACGGTCGACGTGCGGCCCGTGCCATTGGGGAGCGAAACCACGCCGCGCACCATTTGATCGGCATGACGCGGATCGACGCCAAGATTCATGGCGACTTCAATCGTCTCGTCGAACTTCGCCGTTGCACGGCTCTTGATCAGCTTGACCGCTTCGTCGAGCGGATATTGCTTTTGCGGGTCGATGCCATCGCGGCTTTTGACAACGCGTTTTCCGATTTTCGCCATAACTAGTCCCTCACCTCGATACCCATCGACCGCGCCGAGCCCATGATCATCTGCATGGCGGCTTCCACGTCGTTGGCGTTCAGGTCCTTCATCTTGGTCTCGGCGATGGTGCGCACCTGTTCGGTGGTGACCACGCCGCGGAAGTCACGGCCCGGCGCCTTGGAGCCGGAGTCGAGCTTCGCCGCTTTCTTGAGGAAGTAAGAAGCCGGCGGCGTCTTCATTTCAAAAGAGAAGGACTTGTCCGAGAACACGGTGATGGTCACCGGAATCGGCATGCCCTTTTCTTCGTTCTGAGTCTTCGCGTTGAAGGTTTTGCAGAACTCCATGATGTTCAGGCCGCGCTGGCCGAGGGCAGGACCGATTGGCGGGGACGGATTGGCCGATCCCGCCGGCACCTGCAATTTGATATAACCAGTTACTTTCTTCGCCATTTCAGTTTCCCGCCTCCTTTGCGGTGTACGCGGTACCTACGGCCCTGGCTGGGCCTCCCGCGGGTCTATGTTGCTCCGGGCTATGCTTTGCGCCCTTCGCAACGACTCAATAACAAGTGGCTATACCTTTTCCACTTGCGTGAATTCCAGTTCCACCGGCGTAGCACGGCCGAAGATCGACACGGCCACTTTCAGGCGCGAACGGTCCTCGTCCACTTCTTCCACCACACCGTTGAAAGACGTGAACGGACCATCGGCCACCCGCACCTGCTCGCCCACCTCGAAGGTGATGGAGGACTTGGGACGTTCGGCGCCTTCCTGAACCTGGTTCAGGATGCGGTCCACTTCGCCCTGCCGCAACGGCATCGGCTTGTTATTTTGGCCTAAAAAGCCGGTCACCTTCGGCACGTTCTTTATAAGGTGATACGCCTCATTATTGGTGAGGTCCGCCTTCACAAGGATGTAGCCGGGAAGGAATTTGCGTTCCGCATTGACCTTATGGCCGCGACGCACCTCCACCACATCCTCCGTGGGCACCATCACATCTTCGATAAGATCGTTCAGCCCCTGGATCTGCGCCTGGCGCTTGATCTCTTCGGCCGCCTTCTTCTCGAAGTTCGAGTACGTGTGAACGATGTACCAATTAGCCGTCATACCATGCCCCCTGCTCAGCCAACGCCCAGCACGAGATTGAGCGCAAGCCCGAGCGAGTAATCGACGACCGCGAAGAACACCATGGACACCACGACCATGATGAAAACCATGATCGTGGTTAGATAGGTTTCGCGCCAGGACGGCCAAGTTACCTTCGAGGTTTCACGCCGCACTTCCTGAAAGAATTGCAGCGGTCCCACGCGGCGGACCGGGGTGGCGGAAAGCTCCTTGGATGTTTGTTCGGCCATACGTCTTTCCAAATAAAAACTGGCAGGAGTGGTAGGATTCGAACCCACGGCCTACGGTTTTGGAGACCGCCGCTCTACCAACTGAGCTACACTCCTCCATGGCCGGGCTCCAACCCGGCCATCAAGGATTCCTTACTTTATAATCGACACCACGACGCCGGCGCCGACGGTACGGCCGCCTTCGCGAATGGCGAAACGAAGCTTCTCTTCCATGGCGATCGGCTGGATCAATTCGATTTCAACCGCGATGTTGTCGCCGGGCATCACCATTTCGGTGCCTTCCGGCAGCTTCACGATTCC
>CANJBZ010000049.1 GCA_947473475.1 Alphaproteobacteria bacterium | reverse complement strand
CGGTCAGATCGCTCGGATAGCGTAACTTGCTGCGGTCATAACGTCCGCGATTCTCGCTCGTCCACATTGGTGGCTCCTCCGAATCAGGCCACCACCCTTGAATCACAAACGATTCGTATGATTCAACAACTCATCGGACAGACACTTAGTGGTTCCCCTTTTTCTTTGCCCGGCTCCGCGAGAAATCTAAATTTCGTGTTTGCGGATGCACGCCGCGACGTGGCGCGGGTCGGGGATGACGTTCGGGGCGCCCGGCTGCGGCACCGCTTCAAGCGGCGGCACGATCTGGCGGCAGGCTTCGATTGCGTACGGGCAGCGCGGATGAAACGGGCAACCCGGCGGCGGCGCAACGGGGCTCGGCGCCTCGCCGAGCACGGGCGGCACTTGATGCCGCGCTTCCGGATCGGGAACCGGCACGGCGGCAATCAATGCCCGCGTGTAAGGATGCGCCGGGCGGTTGAACACCACGTCCGCTGGCCCTGTCTCGACAATACGGCCGAGATACATGATGGCGATGGTGTCGCTGATGTGTTCGACGACGGACAAATCATGGCTGATGAAAATATAGGTTAGATTGCGCTCACGCTGCAGCCGCACCATCAGGTTCAACACCTGGCTGCGCACCGACACATCGAGCGCCGACACGGGCTCGTCGCAAATGACGAGCTTGGGATCGAGCGCCAGCGCGCGCGCAATGCCGATGCGCTGGCGCTGACCGCCGGAGAATTCGTGCGGGTACCGCTCCAGCATTTCGCCCGTCAGGCCGACGGTTTGCAGCAGTTCGCGCACTTTTTCGATCTGCTCGGCCTTGGCGCCCCTTTTGTGCACCAGCAGCGGCTCGCGCACGATTTCCCCGACTGTCATGCGCGGATTGAGCGAGGAATACGGGTCTTGAAAAATGACCTGAATATCGCGCCGCAGATGGAACAGCTCATCGCCCCTGGCGTTGGCGAGGTCCCGCCCCTCGAACGTCACGCGGCCCGCGGTCGGTTCTTCCAGCCGCATGATGGTGCGTCCGAGCGTGGATTTTCCGCAGCCGGATTCGCCGACGAGGCCAAGCGTTTCGCCAGGCATGACCGAGAGATCGACGCCATCGACAGCCCGCACATCGCCGATCTTCTTGGAAAAGATGCCGCCGCGAACCGGATAGTATTTCTTCAGCCCCTCAACGACGAGAAGCGGTGCGTTACCGGCGCTCACAGGTCTTCCTCCGGCACCGGGTAATGACACGCGACCAGCCCATTCTCGAACGGACGTAAAGCGGGATCTTCGTTCCAGCAGCGTTGTTGCTGATCGTCGGGCAAGCGTTTTCGTTTCCAGCAGCGGTCCGCAAACCGGCAGAATTTCGGCGGGTTCAACAGAGATGGCACCACGCCTTCGATGGTCGGAAGTTCGGCTTTTTTCGGCTGGCCCTTGCGCGGCAGGCTGCGCAGCAGACCCTTCGTGTAGGGGTGACGGCTGCGGCGAAAAATATCGCCGACGGAGCCCTGCTCCACCACGCGGCCGGCATACATAACGGCGACTTCGTCGCACATTTCCGCAACCACACCCATGTCATGCGTGATGAAGAGAACCGCCGCCCCCGTGCGCTTTTGCAGGTCGCGGATAAGCTGCAGGATTTGCGCCTGAATCGTGACGTCAAGCGCGGTGGTCGGCTCGTCGGCGATCAGAAGCTGCGGCTCGGTCAGAAGCGCCATGGCGATCATCACGCGCTGCTTCATGCCGCCGGAAAGTTCGTGCGGGTAATTGCCCAAACGCGACAAGGGATCGGCAATGCCGACTGTCGCCAGCATTTCGGCCAAGCGTTTGCGCGCGGCTTCCCTATCCATACCGAAGCGCAAGTGAAGCACTTCGCCCATCTGCTTTTCGATGGTGAAGACCGGGTTGAGCGAGGTCATCGGGTCCTGGAAGATCATCGCGATGTCCTTGCCCCGAATCTTGGGCAACTCCTCGCGCGGCAGCTTCAGAAGATCGACGCCATTGAAGCGGATTTCGCCGCCCAGGTAGCGGCCCGGCGGGCTCGGCACCAACCGCAGAACCGACGTCGCCGTGACGCTCTTCCCGCAACCGGATTCACCGACCAACCCAAGCGTACGGCCCTTGTCGATACGGCAGGAAACGCCATCCACCGCGTGGACAAGTCCCGCTTCGGTGTCGAATGCGACCTGCAGATTGTCGATTTCAAGCAGCGCCAAGTTTGCCCCGTTCAGATCGTTGGATACTCCCCCGTGAAACGGGGGAGGGGGACCATGCGAAGCATGGTGGAGGGGGCGGCCACGCGCTCTGCGTTTCCGGTTTGCATGTAAAGTTCATCGCGCCGGCATCAACGGGTGAGGTTCTGCCCTGACCGGCAAAGAGGATTAGACCTGCACTTGCGGCAGCCCCCTCCACCGCCTGCGGCGGTCCCCCTCCCCCGCTTCGCAGGGGAGGATCAAGATGCAATTGCATGTGTGCCCCCTGACCTTCCTACGTCGCGAAGCGTTTGCGGACCATGTAGTAGTCTTTGTCCAGATTGGGATCGACCGGATAGGCCTTGCCGGCCTTCATGTCGGCGGCAAGCTGTTCCTTCTTTTTCGGATCGATCCAATACACCATCCAATCGGTCAGCGATTGCGTGCGGCGCGGCAGATAGAATTCCGGCCACTGCACATAATCCCAATAGACCAGCCGCACGAACGGCGCCGACCAGAACGGGATGTAGAACGCTTCGTCGTAAACGATCTCATCGACGCGCCACATCGCTTTGCGGCGCGCCTCGGCGTCGAGGCTCTCTTCGTATGTCTTAATCAGCCCATCAGCTTCGGGCGTCCCGAAACCCCAGAAATCGTTGTTGTTGGTCGCCTTCTTGAATTCCGTGGCCAGATATTGGCGCGGCTCGGGGAACAGCCCGCCCGACATGCCGATATTGACCATCTCGAACTTGCGTTCGAGCGCCCGCTCGAACGCCGTGCCGGGCTCCAGCAATTGCAGTTTCATGTCGATGCCGGCGCGGCGCATATCCTGCTGAATGACCGTGAAGTGTCGCTCCAGCCCCTTGGCGGCATAGATCAGCGTGAAGCTGGCCTTTTCACCCTTGGCATTGATGAGAATGTCGTCGGTATCGGTGCGCGTGAACAACAGGCCGTAGGCAACGTTGCGGAGCTGATCGAGCGTGCTGCGATTGCTGACGCTGGGCGGGCGGCGATAGCCCGCGCGCTCCAGATGCATACGCGCCATCTCGGAGCTGAACTGGTATGCCTTCAGATTAGGATTGGCGAATTCGGTACCTTCAAAGAACGAGGTCTTCCGGAAATATTCATTGTACATCAGGTTCCGGTTGAGACGATCGAAGTTGACCAGATATTGCAGCGCCTTGCGGAATTCCTTGTTCTGGAAAATCGGCGCTTCCAGATTCATATGCAGGCCGGAAATCCCGTCGGGCATATCGACAAAGACGCGAGAACGGCGGAGCCAGCCATTGGTCACGGCAGGAAACGTGTAGTTCTCGTTCCAGGTGCGTGCGGTCCCTTCCTGCATCAGATCGAGCTGACCGAGACGGACGTAATCCAGTTCCCGCTCGGGCGAGATGACGCGCAGTTGGATTTCATCGAAATTGTACATTCCGATGAAGTAACGCTTTTTATCGCCCCACCAATTGGCCGCGCGCTTAAACGTAACCGACTGTCCGCGCTCAACACCGGAAACGGTATAGGGTCCAACGGCGACCTGAAACTGATTGGTCGTCCGCGTTACCCAATCCTTGTCGAGCTGGATCGCGTGCCCAGGCGTTGGCCACAGCCCGCCGTAATCGACCAGCGGGCGCCAGCTCGGCCGCGTTCCGACAATGCGCAGCGTGTAATCGTCGATCTTATCGACCGATTGATAGTAACGCTCCGCATACGAATTGTAGAACGGATCGACAATGAACTTCGACTGCATCATCTTCCAGGTGAAGACGTAGTCGTCCGCCGTGATCTTGCGCCCGTCGGAAAAGCGCGCGTCCGGATCGAGCTTGAAATACAGCGTCTTCTGGTCCTTATCGATGGACCAGTGCGTCGCCATGATCGGGATGAATTTGTCGGTCACCGGATGCATGCCGACCAAGCCGAACGCCATAGTAAAAGCGCGATTCCACGAGGCGAAGAAATCGTTGTTGTTCGGCCCCATCAGCCGGAACGTCAGCGGATAGGCGCCGATGGCGACCGTCAGGCGTCCGCCCCGGATCGCTTTTTGCGATCCGATCAGCGGCTCGTCATTGTTGGTTTCCCAGGCGATGTCTTTGGGAAGAACCGCCGGCCCGCTTGGCGCGGGCGGCGGTGGCGCGTCCTTCGCCGTTTCCGCCGAATGCGACAGACCGCTGCGCGACAGCAACGCCCCGCCCACAAGAAGCGCCGCCGACCGTCTGTTGATCTTCATGGCCGCCTCCTTGTCATTCGTAGCGCGCGTATTGCTTGGGATCGAAGGCTTCACGCACGGATTCCCCGATGAAAACCACCAGGATCAGCGTGATGGTGATGGCGCTGAACGGCGCCAAGGTCAGCCACAGCTTGTCGCGGTTCTCCAGCAGCAGTGCCTGATCGATGAGTTGTCCCCAGGAGGGCGTCGGAGCAGGCAAGCCGTAGCCGAGATAATCCAGGCCGGTGAGCGAGAAGATCGCCCCGACCACGGCAAAGGGCGTGAACGTCACCAGCGGCGTCAAGGTGTTCGGCAGCAGATGCCGGAAGATGATGCGCATGTGCGAAGCGCCGTAGGACTTGGCCGCCAAGCAATATTCCCGGGTCTTTTCGCGGTACATCTCCGTGCGCATGTAAAAGGTGATCGAGATCCATTGGAAGATCGCCATGATGCCGACCAGAAGCCAAAAGCTGGGCGTCAGCAGCGATGCCAGAATGATGACCACGTAAAGGAACGGGATCGAAACCAGAATCTCGATCAGCCGCTGGCTAATCATGTCGAAGCGGCCGCCGAAATAGCCTTGCATGGCGCCGATGGCGGTGCCGATCACCTGTCCCAGCACCACCAGGATCAAAGCAAAGGATATGGATATCCGAAAACCGTAGAGCAGGCGTGAGGCCACATCACGGCCTTGCGAGTCGGTGCCGAGATAATGGCCTCTGTTTGAATCCGGCGGATTGGGCGGCACTTGCGCCAAACCGGCGAGCGCGGGAAGCGCCCCGGTTCGCGCCAAGCCGACAAGATTGCCTGTCGGGGATTTCGCACGGTCTGCCAGCAACTTCGTGATTTCACCGCTGGCGATCAGATCGCCGAGCTGCGTCAGCCCATCACGCCGCGCCAGACGTTCCGCTTCGGCGGTGTTGCCTGCGCTCAGCGGGACCTGAACCTCGTTCAGGATTTCGTTGTACCAGAAGTCGCTGGCGTAGGGGTCCCACGGAATCATCGGCATAAGGACGTAATTGGACCGGTTCGGATATTTCATATCCAGCGCCGCGATCTTCTGCGCATCGGTGCCGGACTCCCCGCGCTCGCGTTCGTAATAATATCGCTCGACCTGCCATTCCTTCTGCAGGCGCAGATATTCCGTTTCGAGGTCTGCGGTGGACCACCCCGCCGGCGGCGGCTGATTGAACGTCGCCATGCTGAAATACTGGAACGTCGGAAAATACCAATGCCCCTGATAGCTGACGAACAGGGCGCGGCTCTCCGCCAGCAGCGGCGCAAAGATCGAAAGCACGATGAACGCCGTCAGGATCAGGAACGAATAATAGCCGCGCTTGATCTTGCGAAACCGCGCAAAGCGCCGCTTGGTAATCGGGTCCAGTTTGATCCAGGCCATCGGTTTACTCGAACCGCACGCGCGGATCGACGAAAGCGACCGCCAAATCGGACAACAGATTGCCCAGCATCAACACGGCACTGGAAATCACCAGAAAGCCCATCACGACGGGATAATCGCGGGTCTGAATGGCCTCAAACGCCAACAGCCCCACGCCCTGGATGTCGAACACGCGTTCGATAAGCACGCTGCCGGTCAGGAAAATGCCGAGCAGGCTGCCGATGCTGGTCGCCATGGGAATGAGCGAATTGCGCAGCGCGTGCACAAACACCGCCCGCCGCCAGGTCAAGCCTTTCGCCAGCGCGGTCCGTACATAATCGGAACTCATGTTCTCCATCAGGCTGTTTTTCATCAGCATGGTTTCCAGCGCAAAAGCCCCCGCAAGATAGGCGATGAGCGGCAGCACCGAATGCCAGACGATGTCCCAGATTCTCGAAAGGGTGCTCATGTTTTCCGCGCCGGGGGATGCAAAACCGCCCAGTGGAAATATCTGAAACTGCACCGCCAGCAAATTGACCAGCACGGCGCCGAGCGCAAACCCCGGAACAGCGTAGCCGACGAAGATCAGTATCGACGTTATATTGTCGATGGGCGTTCGGTGCTTGATGGCTTTTAGAATGCCGAGCGGGATGCAAATGCCGAACGCGAAAATCGTGGTGACCACGCCGTAATAGATGGACACCGGCAATCGATCAGCGATGACCTTTATAACCGGCTCATTGTAGCGGAAGGACTGCCCCAAATTCAGCTGCACGGTCTGCCAGAGCCATTCGCCGTAAGCGATCGGCAACGGCTTGTCGAAGCCGTAATATTCGTTGAGCTGCTTGAGCTGGCCTTCGGGGATTGTGAGCTGAACCCGGGGTCCCGCACCGCCGCCCCCACCCGCCTCTCCCGTCCCGCCTGCGCCTGCGAGTTGAAGCCGCAACTGGTCGATGGGACCTCCAGGCACGAACTGGCACAGCAGGAAGGTCACGAAAGTGATGCCGATGAAGGTCGGAATCATCAGCAGGAGCCGCCGCACCATGTAATCGCGCAAGGCCTCGCCGCGTGACTTCAATGCTCTCTCCTACGAACCTTCGACGCGGATGATCTTACCCGACAACAGCCCGCCGTCACGGAGTTTATGTTAGCGGGCATGGAGAAATCCCGGCGCACCACGCTCGACGGCAGCATCACCGCTCAACGCCCTGACGTGAGCCCAAAATCCTTAGTGATGCCATGGAGGCGCTTACGAGCGGCACGATCAGCTTCGAAGCCATCTCTCCGGCTTCGTAACCGCTTACAACTTCGCCAAGCGCCCCAAGGCCCTCAAAGGCCTCACCCCATACGAATACATCTGTAAGACCTGGACAAAAGAGCCCGAACGATTCACCCTCGATCCCCTCCATCAAATGCCGGGACTAAACACCTAGTCAGCCGTTTTTTTTGCCGGCCGTCCTTGCATGATGTGTTTCATCGCGCCTGCGCGGCAGACGAGAAAATCGTTGAAAGCGCGCACATGCGGCACGTCCTTTAGCCCTTCGCGGGTGACCAGATAATCGGCGGATTGATGGAGAGGGGGCGGCCTCTAAGCTTGGCGATGCAGCTTCGCTTCGGTGCGGGCCTGCAGCGATTCGAATGACAGGCCGGGCGCCATATCCAGAACAGTGAAGCCGTCAGGCGTAACTTCCAGCGCCGCCAGATTTGTATAGACGCGCTTCACGACGCCCGCCGCGGTGAGCGGGTAAGAGCAGCGGCGCACAATGCGCGGCGCGCCTTCTTTGGTGGTGTGCTCCATCAGTACCCACAGCCGCCGCGAGCCGGAGCATAAATCCATCGCGCCGCCTACCGCCGGAATCGCATCGTTCTCATTGGTTGCCCAATTGGCGATGTCGCCGTTCTCGGCCACTTCGTAGGCGCCCAGCACGCATAAATCCAAATGACCGCCGCGGATCATGCCGAACGAATCCGCATGGTGGAAAAGTGAAGCGCCCTTCAGCAAGGTGATGTTCTGCTTGGTGGCATTTACCAGCCACGTGTCGACGGCATCTTTGGGCGGCAGCGGCCCCATCCCAAGCACACCGTTCTCGGAGTGAAAGACGACCTCTCGGCCTTCCGGAATGTAGTCGGGAATCAGCGTCGGCAGCCCGAGGCCAAGATTCACATACCAGCCATCTGGTATATCGCGCGCCAGCCGTGCGGCCATCTCGGTGCGCGACAATTGTCTGATCTGCTCAGCGGTGCTCACGTTTTCGTATCCTTACGCCGGCGGTGGATCGGGCGAATCGACCAGCACGACCCGGTCCACGAAAATTCCAGGGGTCACGACCTGCTCCGGATCGAGGTCACCCAATTCTACCATGTGCCGCGTCTGCACAATGGTCAGCTTTGCGGCCATGGCCATGACCGGATTGAAATTCCGCCCTGTGCCGCGATAGGTGAGATTGCCCCAGCGATCGGCGCGCCACGCCTGGATCAGCGCCACATCCGCATGTAGGGCACGTTCCATGACGTAGGTGCGGCCGTCGAAGTCCCGCGTCTCTTTGCCTTCACCGAGCCGCGTGCCAACCGAAGTCGGCGTGTAGAATGCGGGAACGCCCACGGCCGCGGCGCGGATGCGCTCGGCGATCGTCCCTTGCGGCACCACTTCGAGTTTGATTTTCCCAGACCTGTATAATTCCTCGAACGCGGGCGGTGTCGGGCGCGGAAAAGAGCAGATCAACTTGGCCACCCGCCCGGAGGCAAACAGCTTGGGCAAGCCCGGCGAGCCGAACCCAGCATTGTTGGACACAATCGTAAGGTCCCGCGCGCCTTGGGCAAGCAGACCTTCCAGCAGCTGCTGCGGCTGCCCAACCACGCCAAAGCCGCCAAGCAGCACAACCGAGCCGTCTTTCACGTCGGCCAAGGCTTCGGCAACAGTGGCAACACGCTTGTCGATCATCGTGCCCGCGGCTGAGGTGCAGTTTCGGCAGCGGTTGTCGCTACGTTTTTCACCTGTGACAAGAAGAACAAAGTGTGACACAGCGTCCGTTCAAGCTGGTACCATCGCGTGGAACATGACTTCATCCAATCCCTTTGCCGATCCGCTGGACGAGGCCTTTGAGCCCGCCCCGTTCGAGGCCGCGCCGCCCGCCCCAGCGGCCGACCCTGCTTATCTGCAGGGCCTGAACGCCGAGCAGCGTGACGCGGTGCTGTCGCTGGAGGGGCCGGTCCTGGTTCTCGCGGGCGCCGGTACCGGCAAGACGCGCGTGCTGACGACCCGGCTGGCGCATATTCTGGCGACCCGCCGCGCCTGGCCAAGCCAAATTCTGGCGGTGACGTTCACCAACAAAGCCGCGCGGGAAATGAAAGAGCGCATTGGCGCCCTGATCGGCGGGACTGTCGAGGGCATGCAATGGCTCGGCACCTTCCACTCCATCGGCGCGCGAATCTTGCGTAGCCATGCCGAGCTTGCCGGCCTGAAACCAAATTTTACCATTCTGGACACCGACGACCAACTACGGCTGCTGAAGCAGGTGCTTGAAGCCGAGAATATCGACGAAAAGCGATGGCCCAGCCGCACGCTGGCGACGATGATCGACGGTTGGAAAAATCGCGGTCTGCTGCCGCGCGATGTCTCCGATGCCGACGCGCAAGGCTTCGCTTTCGGTAAGGGACGCAAGCTTTACGAACTGTATCAGCAGAGGCTCAAGGCGCTGAACGCCGCCGATTTCGGCGACCTGCTGCTCGAACCGATAGCGATCCTGAAATCCAACCGCGAGATCATCGAGGAGTACCAGCACCGCTTCCGCTACATCTTGGTGGACGAATATCAGGACACCAATGTCGCGCAATATTTGTGGCTGCGGCTGCTCGCTGGCTCCAATAAAAATCTCTGCGTGGTCGGCGACGACGATCAATCCATCTATGGCTGGCGCGGCGCGGAGGTTGAAAACATCCTGCGGTTCGAACGCGACTTCCCCGGCGCAAAAGTAATCCGGCTGGAGCGCAATTACCGCTCGACGCCGGCCATTCTTGGAGCCGCGTCGGGGCTGATTGCCGCCAACAAAGCGCGGCATGGCAAGACGTTGTGGACCGAGAGCGAGGCCGAGGGCGACAAGGTCCGCGTCGAAGGCGTTTGGGATGCGGAAGAGGAAGCGCGCAACGTCGCCTCCGAAGCGGAGAACCTGCACCGGCAAAACCACCCGTACAACAATATGGCCGTATTGGTGCGCGCGTCGTTCCAGATGCGCGAGTTTGAAGACCGTTTCCTGGCGCTGGCAATTCCCTACCGCGTCATCGGCGGCCCACGGTTTTACGAACGCGCGGAAATCCGCGATGCGCTCGCCTATTTGCGCGTGATCGCACAGCCCGACGACGATCTCGCCTTCGAGCGGATCGTCAACAAACCCAAACGCGGCCTCGGCGATGCAACGATTCAGGCTCTGAACAATCATGCCCGCGCGGTGAACGTGCCATTGTTCGCCGCGGCGGCCGAACTGTCGGAAACCGACGAACTGTCCCCGAAAGCCCGTTCCACCCTAAGCTCCCTGACCAAGAGCTTCGACCGTTGGCGGCAGCAGGCGATGCATCTTCCGCAAGCCGAACTCGCCGAAATGGTGATGGAGGAATCCGGCTACACCGACATGCTGAAAGCCGACAAGTCGCCAGAAGCGGCAGGCCGTCTGGACAACCTGAAAGAGCTTGTGCGCTCCATGGAAAACTTCGAAACGCTCGGGTCGTTTCTGGAGCATGTCTCGCTGGTAATGGAGTTGGAACAGAACGACGGCGAAAACGACCGCATCAGTCTGATGACACTGCATGGGGCAAAGGGCCTGGAATTCGACACGGTGTTCCTGCCGGGCTGGGAAGAAGGCCTCTTCCCCTCACAGCGCACGCTGGATGAAAAAGGCATGGCCGGATTGGAAGAAGAACGCCGCCTCGCTTATGTCGGCCTGACGCGCGCGAAAAAACGCGTCTTCGTCAGCTTCGCGGCCAACCGCCGCGTGCACGGCCAATGGCAAAGCGCGCTGCCCTCGCGTTTCATCGGTGAACTGCCCGACGCCCATGTGAACAATGTCGCCAGCGAAGGCTTCTATGGCAATTACGGCGCCGGCGGCTTCCGCGACAACAGTGGCTTCGGCAATGCGGGTACCGGCAGCTATGACAGCCCCGGCTGGCGGCGCGCGCAACAGCAGCGCGGGCAGCAATCGCCCTTCACCTCGTCTTACGACCCAGGCCGCACGCGCGCGCCGGTGATCGGCGCGAAGGCGAAAGTGGTCGCAACCTCCGACGCGAATGCTTCGACCTACACTGTCGGTGAACGCGTCTTCCACCAGAAATTCGGCTACGGCCGCATTGTCGCGGTAGAAGGCAACAAGCTGCTGGTCGATTTCGATAAGGCCGGGTCCAAGCGCGTCATGGATGGCTTCGTGGCGAAGGCCTGATCCTCCGCATTCTCATTTTCTTCATGTGCCTGTCAGGGTAGGGTGCGCACGAATCCCAATTCCCGGACCGTGTCATGAATATCGTCGAGCAAATCCTCCAACAATGCGAAAAGATGGGCTCCGAGCCAGCCCTTAGCCTTGGGGGAGTTGGCTCCGATACCGTCAGCTATAGCCGGCTGCAGACCTATCTCGACGGCGTCTGCGGCGTCCTTCACCGCGCTGGCGTGAAACCCGGTTTTCTCTGCGGCCTGTTCCTCGAAAACAATCTGTTCAACATCGTCGCGAGTCTGGCGCTGAACCGGCTCGGCGCGGTGCCTGTCGCCTTCAACAGCCTGGCCGCTCTAGGGACGGTGGAATGCGGCGCCATCATCACCGACCTTAATTTGCCACCGCAGAATTGTCCCGTCTGGCGCATGGATGAGGCATGGCTTCTGGACGAACCCTATCGGCCCGACCCTCGCTCTGTTCAGGGAAGCGACATCTGCCGCATTGGATTCACATCCGGTTCGACCGGCGCACCCAAAGCTGTCGCCGTGACCTACGACAAGCTCGTAGCCAATATTGCGCAACAGGATGCTTCCCGGGGCTTAGAGTTCGCGCATGCCAAGCGCCGTCTCGGTTATATCGGGATTTCCACGGTCTATGGTTACCTCAACACGGTGCGCACACTGTCCGAGGGCGGATTATTCTGTTTCCGCGACCCCGAAATGGCGCGCGAGGCACGGCGCATCGCCATGTATGGCGTGCAGGTTTTGATCGCATCGCCCGGTCAATTGACGCTTTTTGCCCGGTTCGGGAGATTGAATCCGGGGGCATTCGCCGCGCTTCAGCTCGTCACGACGGGCGGAAGTCCGCTGCCTGCCGCCCTTGCTGCCCGTGTCCAAGAATTCGTTTGCCCGAAATTGATCTACAGCTACGGCTCGTCGGAAACCGGTGTAGTCGCCGCGGCGCCCGTTGAACGGCTCGATCTCGAAAAAGGCGAAATCGGCTTTGTAAATTCCGGCCTGGAAGTGAGCATTGTCGATCCTACAACGCGGTTGCCCATCATTTCGGGCAAAGGCCACCTGCGTATCCGCGGTCCGGGCGTCATTCGCTCCTACTACGGACAAGATCCAGCGGAAGATCCGCATTTTGACGGAGACTGGTTCTGTCCCGGCGACATCGCCGCTCTGTCGCCCGACGGCCTTTTGACCATGTCCGGTCGTGAGGACGGAGTGGTCAATATCGGCGGCGTCAAATCCACAGCGGAGGCGATTGAGGCGATGCTGCATGCCGGTCCGGGCGTTGCGGGCGTGGCCGTGACATTTGCCCCCGATCGCTTCGGACTCACCCGTGTTCAGGCGCTGGTTGTCCCCGGCGAGAAATGGTCCGAAGCGGCGTTTGCGAATTACTGCAATCGGAGCGTCACGTCGAACTTCCGCCCGGTGCGCGTTGTAATGGCCCACACGATTCCGCTCGGCCCCAGCGGTAAGATCGATCGCCAAGCAGTCGAGGCATTGATGAAAGGCCCCATGCTTGCAACAAACACCCCCGCGATTGAGACGAATGCCTGAACGGGAAGACGCGCCGCTAAGGAAACAGAGCCATCAGCTGCGCCGCGCCCGCGAAGTGCAAAAAATAGTTGCGCGCATAGGCGTCGCGCACGAACGCGCGTAGTTCGGCCTCGTTCATCATCTGGTTGCGTCCGCGCGAACTGTCCAAAAACTGCCACCACAGCAGCGCGTTGAATTTGGGATCGAGCCAATGCTGTAGGCCGCGCGATTGAATCGCGTGCGACAGAAACCGCATTTCCATATTACGGCCCGCCTCCTCGTGCTCGCGATAGACCGCTTCCAGCACGCCGCGATGAGAGGGTGACAACACCATCACGCCAGTCTGCACGATGTGCGCTTGTCCGCCGGGCAGGCCAACCTCCGAATGCCAGACGCCGGCATCCGTCCAACCGCGCCAATAGTCTTTGTTGAAAGCGCCGGTCTCCGGCACGAAATCGATCAGGGAAGCCAGCGTAGCCTGCCGCTTGGCGGGTGAGGGATAGGTGTGCTCATCCGTCACGCCGATGCGCTCCGGCGGGACGTCTTCCACAATGGAGGGCCCTGACGGATTGATGAGGATATCGGAGTCCACCCACACGACCCGCTCGTAACCGGAAACCTGCGGCGCCTCGAAAATCAAACATTTCTGCCAAGCGGGGCTGCGGGCTTGCGCGCGCGGGCTGGTGTCCAACGGTTCGGTGATAACGACCACATCGTAACCGTGCCGTGCCGCATAGGCGGTCCAGTTCGGGCGGCAAAAAGCCTCAAAGCGGGCAGCGTAGTCGCCGCCGACGGCAAGGGTCACGATGGCGTTTTTGTTCACCGGTTTGGCCCTCAAAGCCTGATCTTCAACAATATGCTGGACAAGACGTCCGGCACTTCCGATATCACGCTTCGCCGCTGCATTCAGGCCCCCAATGACCGCGCCCTCTCCTCCCCTGTGGAAAGCTTCCGTCACGCTCCCCAAAGAGCATGCCCCCGACATGACGGCGCTGCTCGAATTGGCGCCGCCAAAGCCGCAAGCCGTGCTGATCCTCGAAGATCCATTCGGCCCGGATGCCATCGTCGAAGCGCTTTACGATTGCGAAGCCGACGCGGCGTTTCTGAGCCGCCTCACCGGCCGAACGGTTATTGTTGCGCCTCTGCCCGATCAGGATTGGATTCGCCAGAGTCAAGAAGGCTTGGCGCCGGTTCGCGCGGGCCGCTTTTTCGTCTACGGCGCGCATGACGCCGGTGTCGTGCCCGCGGGCGTCATTCCCATCCGCATCGAAGCCGGGCTCGCATTCGGGACGGGGCACCACGAAACAACGGCGCTTTGCCTGGACGCGATCACACAACTTTACAAACTGCGTCGTGCTGACGTGCGAAGGACGCGGGCCCCGAAGCGCGCCCCCTCGATCCTCGATCTGGGCTGCGGCACCGGCGTGCTGGCGATTGCTGCCGCGAAGCTGATGCACGTGCCGGTGCTGGCAACCGACATCGATCAGATTGCGGTGGAAGTGGCGCGCGAGAATGCCCGTGCCAACGGCGTTGCGCCGCTGATCCATGCCGCGGTTGCCGATGGATTTACCAGCCCGGCCATTCGCAGCCGCGCGCCGTTCGATCTGATACTCGCCAATATCCTGGCCGCGCCATTGACCAAGCTCGCGCCTGATCTGGCAGCCGCGCTGGCGCCCAAGGGAACCGCGGTGCTTTCGGGTCTTCTGCGCAATCAGGAAAACCTGGTCCTGAGCTTTGCCTGCGCCCAAGGGCTCATCTTCCGCCAGGCGCTGCGCCAAGGACCCTGGTCGGCGCTGGTCCTCTCCCGCCCCTGAGGGTAGGCTTGTCCCATGAATATGCCCTTCCAGACTTTTGACGAACAAAGCGATGCTTCGGAATGCGCGCCGCGTCTTGCGCGCCTGCGCACGGAGCTTGCCGCGCGCGGGGTTGACGGATTTCTCATTCCGCGGGCCGACGAACACCAAGGCGAATATGTGCCGCGCCGCGCCGAGCGGCTTTCCTGGCTGACCGGATTCACGGGATCGGCCGGCGTCGCCGCGGTTCTGATTGAGAAGGCGGCGGTCTTTGTCGATGGCCGCTACACGTTGCAGGTCCGCAATCAGACGGACACGACTCTGTTCGAAACGCGCGACGTGATGAATGACGGGCTGGCCAATTGGCTGGAGGCCAATCTCTGCAAGGGCGCCAAGCTTGGCTACGATCCATGGCTGCACACGCAAGGCGGCGTGGAGCGGTTGCGGCTATCGGCGGAGCGCGCGGGCGCCCAGTTGGTGGCGCTTGTGTCCAATCCGCTGGATGCTGTGTGGCCCGATCAGCCGGAGCCGCCGCGCGCCCGCTCAGTGCCGCACCCCATCGAACTAGCGGGCGAAACCTCCGCCGCCAAGCGCGCACGTCTGGCCGATGATCTCAAGAAGCGTAGCGCCGATGCCGCCGTGCTGACCTTGCCGGATTCGGTTTGCTGGCTGCTGAATATCCGCGGCTCCGATGTTCCGCACACGCCGTTTGTGCTGGCGTTCGCGATCCTCAACGCCGATGCCAGCGTCGATCTTTTCCTGGACGCAAAGAAGACCTCATCCGAGTTGCTGCAACATCTGGGCAATGAAGTCCGCGTCCGCGCGCCTGCGGAATTCGGCGCCGCTTTGGATTCTCTCGGCGGTAAGGCTGCCGTTGCCGATCCGGTCTGGGCCGCGGCCTATATTTTCCAGCGGCTGGAAAAAGCCGGGGCGAGAATCATCCGCGCCTCCGATCCCTGCCAATTGCCCAAAGCCTGCAAGAACGCCGCCGAGCTGGACGGCACGCGCCGCGCGCATATCCGCGACGGGCGGGCACTGTCGCAATTCCTGGCTTGGTTCGCGCGCGAGGCGCCGACGGGCAAGCTCACCGAAATCGACACAGTCGAACGGCTGGAGGCTTTCCGCCACGGCACCGGCGTGTTGAAGGACGTCAGCTTCGATTCCATTTCCGGCGCAGGGCCGCATGGGGCCGTTGTCCATTACCGCGTGACGAAGAAGACCAACCGGGCCATCGAACCTGGCCAGTTGTTCCTGATCGATTCCGGCGCGCAATATGAAGACGGCACCACCGATGTGACGCGCACCATTGCGGTCGGCGCGGTCAGCGCGGAAATGCGGGACCGCTTCACGCGCGTGCTCAGGGGCCACATCCAGCTTGCGCTGGCGCGTTTCCCAGAAGGCACGACCGGCGCGCAACTCGACGCCTTCGCGCGGCGGCCGCTATGGGAAGCGGGCTTGGATTACGGCCACGGCACCGGGCACGGCGTCGGCTCGTATTTGTCCGTACACGAAGGGCCGCAGAGCATTTCCTCGCGCGGTACGATGCAATCCCTGAAGCCAGGCATGATCTGCTCGAACGAGCCCGGCTACTACAAAACCGGCGAATACGGCATCCGCATTGAAAACCTGGTCGTGGTCACCCAGCCCGCCGAGGTCGCGGGCGGCGAGAAAAAGATGCTGGGCTTTGAAACCATCACGCTGGCGCCGATCGACCTGAACTGCGTCGAGACGTCCATGCTCAGCGCGGAAGAAAAGGCTTGGCTGAACGCCTATCACACGCGCGTTCGCGACGCCGTCGCCCCGGCATTCGCCGGCGACCCCGCCGGCGAAACCTGGCTCGCAAACGCCACCAGGGCAATCTAACGATAATTGTCATCCCGGAAGCCGCGTCAGCGGCAATCCGGGACCCACCCAGCCGCTTGCACCGAGGGTCCCGACTCTGCGCGATGCTCAAGCATCGCTTGGCCGGGATGACAAATGGACGGTGGTGTCAGCCGTGCGTCTCAAGTTCACGGACCATCCGGCGGGTGGTCCGAGCGAGTACGGCGTCCACCAGCAGATTGCGCGCCATTTCTTCGGGCGGGCGGCCTTCCTGCCAGGCGATCTGCTTCAGACGCTGCATAATTTCGTCGTCTAAATTGCGAACGATGATCTGGTTCATGGCTTTGGCTTTCGTCTGCGTTGTCCCCCGCGCTGTGGGATGTAGCAGGCGAATGTGATGGTTTTATCCCGCGCCTATTAACTGGAGCCATTCGTCCTCTGAAATAACCGTAACGCCGAACCCTTCCGCGTTCTTCAGCTTCGATCCCGCGCCCGGACCGGCGACCACCAGATCGGTCTTTTTCGACACAGAACCCGCCACTTTTGCGCCCAAGGATTCCGCGCGTGCCTTCGCTTCGTTGCGCGTCATTTTTTCCAGCGTGCCGGTAAAGACGACGATTTTTCCCGCAACCGCCGAATGGGACATGACGGGGACGGCAATATCCATCACCTCAATGTGTTCCAGCAGATGCGCAATCGCTTGCCGCGTGTGCTCCTCATCGAAGAACGCCTTGATGGCGCGCGCCATTACATCGCCGATGCCTTCTATTTCGTCCAAATCGGCCTCGGCGTGATCGCTTTCCATCGATTTCAGAAACGCATCCACGGAGTGGTAATTCCGCGCCAGCAAACGCGCGGTCGTTTCCCCTACGTGCGGAATGGAAAGCGAGAGGATAAACCGGTCCAGCGAAATCTTGCGGCGTGCCTCGATAGCGCGGAACAGTTTGGCGGCGGATTGCTCGCCCCACCCTTCCCGCTCCATGATCGCTTTCACACCTTTGCCGTAACGCTGTTCCAGCAAAAAGATATCGGCCGGCTCCTTCAGCAAACCGTCTTCATAGAATTCCGCGACGGTCTTTTCGCCCAAACCTTCGATATCGAAGGCGTCGCGCGCCGCGAAATGGCGTAACCGCTCCGCCGCCTGCGCCGGACAGGAAAGGGTATTCACGCAACGGCGGGCCGATTCCAGCTCGCCTGTTTTGGGATTGATCTCGCGTACCGCATGGCTGCCGCATATCGGACAGATGTCCGGCATCACGTAAGGCTGCGTATCCGGTGGGCGCCGCTCTAGCACCACGCGGACCAATTGCGGAATGACATCGCCCGCGCGCTGCACCACCACCGTGTCGCCGACGCGCACATCCTTGCGCACGACTTCGTCTTCATTATGCATGGAGACGTTCTGCACCACGACGCCGCCGACAGTGACGGGTTTCACATGCGCCACCGGCGTCAGCGCGCCCGTGCGGCCGACATAAACCGCAATACGCTCCACCACGCTTTCGGCCTGCTCCGCCGGGAATTTGTGCGCGACGGCCCAGCGGGGCGAGCGCGAAACGAAGCCCAAGCGCGCCTGCAAATCCAGGCGGTCGACTTTGTACACCACACCGTCAATGTCGTAGCCGAGACCGGCGCGCTGATGCTGCACCTCCCGATAAAAGGCGAGCGCGTCTTCCACGGTTTCGCAGCGGCGCGCCAGCGGATTGACGGGAAATCCCCACGCTTTGAATTGTTGCAGAACATCCCAATGCGTCGGCCCCGGCAGCTCCGACGTTTCGCCCCAGTGGTAGGCGAAAAAACGCAACGGACGCCGCGCCGTCATGGCGGGATCGAGTTGACGCAGCGAACCCGCCGCCGCGTTGCGCGGATTGGCGAAGATTTTGTCGCCGGCTTCTTCCTGGCGCCGGTTCATTGCCGCAAAATCGGCATGGCTCATATAGACTTCGCCGCGCACTTCGAAAACGACGGGCGGATTGCGCCCATGAAACCGCTTCGGGATGTCGGAGATAGTGCGCAGATTGGCGGTTACGTTCTCGCCTTCCTGCCCGTCGCCGCGCGTGGCGCCCAGTACGAACTTGCCATCCTCGTAGCGCAGAGACGACGAAAGGCCGTCGATCTTCGGTTCGGCGACCAGCACCAAGTCTTCGCTTTCCGCCATGCCGAGAAAACGGCGGACGCGTGCCACGAAATCGCGGACGTCTTCTTCGGTGAACGCATTGTCCAGCGACAGCATCGGCCGGGAATGGCGCACCTTCTCGAACCGCTCAGCCGGTTTGGCGCCGACGCGTTGCGAGGGGCTGTCGTGCCGTATCAGTTCCGGAAAATGCTTTTCGATATCGTCGTTGCGGCGGCGGAGCGCGTCATAGTCCGCGTCCGTGATGGACGGCGCGTCGTCCTGGTAATAGCGGCGATCGTGTTCGGCGATCTCCTTCGCCAGCCGCGCCAATTCGGCCGCGGCCTCGTCGTCCGTCAGCATCTCGACGGGTTTGTCGCTGCGTGCGGGTGTCACGTCGCGCTTCTCCCTTCTTTGCCAAATGGCCGCATTGAAATTTTGGACACCACGCGAAGGTTATCCATCCATCGCATGGAAGGTGTCTGCCGAATCCGACTTGGCGCCTTGGCCTGCATGCTGACACCAAGAGCTAAACTTTGGACCGGTAAACGATCTTCATCCAAAGGTAGATTGCCAACGACGACGCTATCCACGTGCCGAGCGGCACCGCGAAAAGCCAGTAGATGAGGGCGTGATGGAAATCAACATATCCGGAACTTACGCCGTACCTGAGCCCGAAAACGACTCGATAGATGCGACCGCTCCCTGAATCGGGCATCGCAAATGAATTATCCGAAACGGCTAATTGGCCGATGAAATATAGCACTATCCCTGCAAGGGCCCAGGCAACATACACCCTCCCCCATTTAGGAGGCAGCATCGGCGTCTGGTGCTTTTCCCGATTCACGCGCTGGCTCGTTTTTTGTGCGCCGGCGCGGCCTGCGCTTCGGCCAGCAGGCGACGGGCGGCGGCGCGGGCTTCTTCGGTTACGGCGGCGCCGGACAGCATGCGCGCAATTTCCTCGACCCGCTCGTCGGCGCTTAGTTCGCACACGCGCGTAGAATCCTTTTCGCGCGTGATCCGGAAATGTTTAGCGCCGCGCGCGGCCACTTGCGGTGAGTGAGTCACCAGCAGAACCTGCGTGGTCTGCGCCAGGCGTTGCAGCCGCTCGCCGACCGCAGCGGCAACCGCGCCGCCGACGCCGCGATCGACTTCATCGAATACCAGCACGGCAGGCGGACTTGCCTCCGACAGCGCGACTTTCAACGCGAGCGCAAAGCGCGCCAATTCACCGCCGGAGGCGATCTTCGCCAGCGGTCCGAACGCCGCGCCTTCCACCGTTGCAATCTCGAACGCCACCCGCTCCAAACCGCTCGGCCCCGCGGCGTCGCCTTCGACCGGCGTGAGCGCCACACGAAAGCGCGCTGCGCCCAGCTTCAACGGCGCCAACTCTTTCGCGACCGCTTCTTCCAATTGCTTCGCCGCTTTGACGCGCCGCGCCGACAGCACCTGCGCACTTTCCCGATACAGGCCGCGCAACCGCGTCGCGTCGGCTTCAGCGGCGGACAGCGAACCGCTGCCACCGTCCAGGGCGCCAAGTTTTTCCTCAAACCCGGCGCGCAAGGCCGCAAGCCCGCTCACCGGCACATTGTATTTGCGCGCGGCCGCCCGGAGCGCGAACAGCCGCTCCTCGACCTCCTCGAGTTTTCCGGGCTTCGCGGCAAGCTTCGCCAGCAAAGCTTCCAATTCCGCCCGGGCGTCCTGCACCAGAGCCAGCGCCGAATCGAGTGCCGTTTCCGCCGCGCTTGCGGCCTCGCGGCCCTCCGGCGGCAGACGTGACAGGCGCCGCAACGCCGCTGAAAGGCGCACTTCGGCGCCGGAATCGCCGGCGACGAAATCCGTTGCCGCCGCGATGTCCTGCGCCAAACGCCCGGCATTCATCAGCAATGCACGCGCGGACGCGAGCGACTCTTCTTCGCCGTCTTCCGGCGCGAGTTGGGAGAGTTCTTTGACGGCGTGGGTCAGATAATCGATTTCCTGCGCGGCCTGAGCCTGCGTGCGAACGAGCGCGTCACGCTTGGCGACAGCCGCCGCGAATGACGCATGCAGCCGCGTGACGCTGTGCGCCAAATCCTCATGCCCGCCGAACGTATCCAGCAATCGCCGGTGGGTTGCGGGATCGAACAAGCCGCGATCGTCGGTCTGTCCGTGGACTTCCAGAAGCAGCGCGCCGATCTCCCGCGCCAACTGCACACCGACCGGCGAGTCATTTACGAACGCACGGCTGCGTCCGTCCGCCGTTACTGTCCGCCGCAAGCGGATTTCTCCGGCCTCGTCCTCCAATCCATTTTCTTTAAGCAAGGCCGGCGAAGGATGGCCCGGCGCCACATCGAACACGGCGACCACGGCGGCTTGCTCGGCGCCCACACGGACAGCCGTCCGGCCCTGGCCGCGTTCGCCCGCCGCCAACCCCAATGCGTCCAAAAGAATGGATTTTCCCGCGCCGGTTTCACCGGTAAGCACGTTTAGACCCGGCGCGAAGTTCAACTCCGCCTTTTCGATCAGAACGATATCGCGGACGAGCAGCGAGGCCAGCATGGCCCCTCTTTTAGCAGATTCTTGGAAAAGAGCCTCAGAACACAGCGCGGTAAGCGCGGCTGATCCAGGATTCCTTGTCCTCTGCCGGCGCAACATTTTGATCGGTCAGCAGCGTATAGGCGTCCATGTACCAGCGGCTGCCCGGATAATTGTAGCCGAGCACCGCCGCGGAGGTTTGCGCCTCGCGCACCACGCCCAGCGAAAGATAGGCTTCGGTCAGGCGCTCCAGGGCTTCGGGCGCATGCGTCGTCGTCTGGTACTTGTCGATCACGCTGCGGAAGCGGTTGATGGCGGCCAGGTAATCGCCCTGCTTCAAGTAGAAACGGCCGATCATCATTTCGCGTCCCGCCAGATGGTCGCGGGCCAGATCGACTTTCAACCGCGCATCGCGCGCATATTCGGTATCCGGAAACCGCTGGATCAAGTCCTGCAGCGCGGTCAGCGCCTCGTCGGTCTTGCCCTGATCGCGGTCGACGTCGCCGATTTGCTCATACAGCGATACGGCCTTCAGGTAATAGGCGTAGGGCACATCCTTATTGCCGGGGTGAAGCTGGATAAAGCGGGTCGCGGCATCGATAGCCTCGGGGTAACGGTTGCCTTGATAGTAGCTATAGGCGGACATCAGAATGGCTCGCCGTGCCCACACCGAATACGGATGCTGGCGCTCCACCTCGTCAAATTGCCGGCCGGCGAACAGCCAGTTCTCGGCAGCGATTTGCGCCCACGCGTCGGAGTAGATCTGATCGATCGGGCGCTCGATATATTGCGCCGTCATTTCGTCGTTGCTGGAACAGCCCGAAATCAGCGCGCCGCACACGGCAAGCGCGAAGGCGGCTGCAAGCCGCCGGCCGCTGATATCGAAAATTGACTTCAAAGCCATGGCTCTATCCTGGAGCTTGAGGGCGCAACTCATCGCATTGGGAGGCGCCCGCCTCCGGCCCTTTATGCCACTGCTGGCAAGCCCCGGTCCAGACGCTCGCAGCCCTCCCGCTTCAACTTCTTGCGTAGGATACTCCCCCGCGAGCGGGGGAGGAGGACCGCGAAGCGGTGGAGGGGGCTGCCGCACGCTCGGTGTCAGCCGGTAATTCAAAATCGAGAGGTCCGAAGTCAAACCTCGAAGAAGGCGTGTGCGTCAACCCCCTCCACCATGCTTCGCATGGTCCCCCTTGTAACTTGAAATCGTCGTCATCGGATAAGCTGTCCGATGCGGTGGCGGGCGGAAGACCGATTCCCCCCAGGGTTCGAGCCCGTGGGGAGCAAGGCTCTCCGCCTGCCGTT
>CANJBZ010000048.1 GCA_947473475.1 Alphaproteobacteria bacterium | reverse complement strand
TTCGACCGCCGCAACAACCCGCTCTCGCAAATCTTCAGAATAGGGGCGCGCCATCCATGCTGGCCTCCATCCCAGCCAGCATCTTGAATCTGACTCGCGGCCCTTTGGGAATCCCCTCCCGATTCCAATTAACTCAAACGTGCTCTAGCTTGGGCTTTGGTGTGCAATCACTTGAATCGTCTCTTGCCACACAAGGATTTCAACTCGGTCGTTGTATTTATGATCCCGCTAGGCAGAAGGCCGTTGCTAAATCCATAATTACCAAGCTGATACGCATGGCTGCTACGCATGGGTCGAGCCGACCGACACATCCTTCTCAGTCTTTTCACCCGCTATTTTACGATCTTGAAGCAGACTTATTGAAAATCGCAGCTTTGATCAAACACTCGGGATTCGCAGAGGAACGCGAGTGGCGCGCGGTCTCGGAAAGCCGAAGCAACTACGTAGGGGGCACACCGATTTCCTATCGGGCTGGCAAGACATCATTAGTCCCGTATCTCATAGCCCCGCTCCCACGGTCGGCAGATAACTTATTGAGCATGCAGATGGCAATGCTTGGTCCAAGTCCTAATCCGAACTTAGCCGCCAGAGCACTTTCTATGTTCTTAGCTCGCTATGCCGAATGCCCGCAGGTAGGGGCAAGCGGGATACCCTACAGAGAGTGGTAGCGACCATTCGCATCCAAGTAGACCGGCCGATCCAACGCTGGCAACGTAAATGCATAGTAGGATCGGGGTCAGAGTGACAACGGTCTTGTGCGCGCCGCTGACACCCATTCCGCCATCCATCACGTCACGGATTGCAGTTCCGCAGCCAGCGCGGCCAGTCCGATAGCTTCAATGCCGTCACCAAGCGAAAAACGTTCGGTTCCTGCATAGACGACAAATCGCTTGTGGGGTTTCAAATCCGCGCTGGCGACGTGAAAGCCCTTTTCTACTTTCGGCGCGGAGCTTCGTTTAATTTCAATGGCCCATAGCCGACGATTGGGCAGCTTCAGCACAAGATCGATTTCCGCACCGGTAGAGGTGCGGTAAAAGCTTGCTTCGGTTCCTTCAGGGGCTGCGGCGATCAATGTCTCGATGACGAAGCTCTCCCATGTCTGACCGACAACAGGATGCCCCAGCAGGTCATCCTTATTCCGCAATCCCAGCAGCGCATGTGCGATCCCGGAATCACGCACGTAGACCTTTGGCGATTTTACGAGCCGTTTGCCGGCGTTTCGATGCCACGCGGGTAGCCGGCGGACCAGCAACAGATCGACGAGCAGATCGAGATAACTGGCGACGGTCTTGCCATCCACGCCCAAGCCTCGTGCGATATTGGCGGCGTTGAGCAATTCCGTCTGGTTATGCGCGAGCATTGTCCAGAAGCGGCGGAGCGTCTCCGCCGGGATGCGCGGCCCGAATTGAGAAATGTCCCTTTCCAAATAGGTTCGGATGAAATCTTCACGCCATTTGAGGCTGAGAGAATCATTAGCGGCAAGAAAGCTGGATGGAAAACCACCCCGAACCCAAAGAGTGTCCAATTCCGTTTCCGGGACTTCCAGCGCGTCGAATGGCCCAAGCTCCAAGTAGGATATGCGTCCCGCTAATGTTTCGCCGGATTGTTTCAGGAGATCGATGGCAGCAGAGCCCAATAGAAGAAAGCGGTTGGTCTTCTTCCCCCGCCTGCGTCCGCGATCGATGACGCCGCGCAAGCTTTGAAAGAGGCCAGGCATGCGATGCACTTCATCGAGGATCACCAGTTCATCTTCGTGATCCGCAAAATATTGCTCGGGGTCGGCAAGCCGCGCACGGTCAGATTGAGATTCAAGGTCGAGGTAGAGCGAGGGACGTTGCGCGCCTATTTCCAAGGACAGCGTCGTTTTTCCTACCTGCCGTGGCCCAAGGAGTCCTACGGCGGGGTAGTTATCAAGCAGGTAAATCAGTCGATTTTTCAGGCGCCTATCGATCATCCTTGCAATTATGGAGTTACAATCCAGATTTGCAAGGACTTCGTGCGCCGCGTCATGCCCTGGGACAAACCCAAATCGCTGTCCAATGATGAGGTCTCCGCCTCCGCGTCACCGATACGTGTCAATGCGGTGGCGCTTTTGAGGTACAAACTGCCCTTCGGGTCAAAGGCACGGAGCAGCCATGCAGCGCATTCTTATCGCCACTGACGGGTCTGACGGCGCGGACCGCGCGCTCACCGCAGCCGCGGAATTGGCGAAGGCGACGGGCGCCGAACTCCTCATCGTCAATGTCGAGCAGGGCTATTTGTCCGGAGACATCGAGTCGATGCGCGAAGCGGAGCAGGCGAGCCCCGACGAGATTCTGTTCAGTGTCTCGGCGGAAATCCTGACGCGCGCGGAAGCAAAAGCCGCCACGCTCGGCGTCGCTAAAGTCCGCACAAAGTCTGGATTGGGCGATGCTGTGGGATTTGTGTTGGAGGTCGCCGCGACGGAGAAACCCGGCATGATCGTTGTGGGCAGGCGCGGGCGAGGCCGGCTTCTGGGCCTCCTCGTCGGTAGCGTGTCGCAGAAACTGGTGAGTCTGGCGCCCTGTATGGTTCTGGTCGTTCCGTGATTTAGACCGGCGGCCCCCGTTGCGCCGCCGGGTCGAACGCCCGGATTTGCACGCTGGCGTCCGAAAGGCGCCGGTACAGATTGCGCCGCCGCACCAGCGGCCACCAATCGTAGAGGAAAATCTCGATCGGCTTCCAATTTGCCACCCAGCCGAGAATGATCAGGCTTTCCTGCAGGAATGGGCCAAAGGGACCGCCGGGAAACAGCGCGGCCCCGAAGCGCGCGACCGTCAAACATAGCGCCAGTACGGCAATGCCGATAAACAGCGCCATACGGCCGACGCGAAACAGCTCGTTGAGATCGCGCAGGATGACGCCTGTGCGGTAGCTGAAATAACGGTTGAAGGCCGCCTTCAGAGTGGCCGCGTCCTGTTTGGCGGCTTCCGCGGCAGGCATGTGGATCACGATCGTGATAGGAGCATCGCGCGGCAACTCGCGCGCCCAGCTGACAATGTATTCTTCCGCATCGCTGTCCAGATCGCGATCGGGAAAGGGATATGGGTCGAGCGTGTCGAAAAGCTGCGAGATATTCTCGACCCGGACTTCGATCGGAACTGCATTATCTCCGTTAGCCATCGATATACCGGCCCACATTTCCGGACGTTTTTTGATGTCCAAGAACGCTATGGTTGAGAAAGATCAAAGCCAAGGCAGGTTTATGGCCTATCTTGCGCGGATCAGGGAAAAGGAAATCCATGCTGAAGAACATATTGGCGCCTCTTGCCGGCTTTGCGCACGACGCAAACACCCTGGAAGCCGCGTTTCTTGCCGGTTGGCCCTTCGATGCCGCCATCGACGCGGTGCATGTTCAGCCGGACCCGATGAAGATCGTCGTCAACGCGGCGCTGAACCAGTTTAGAACGAGTCACGGCAATCGCGAATTGCTGCATGATTTCCAGAAATCGGCGGAGGAGCGCAGCGCCAAAGCCAAAGAAGTCTTCGACGCGTTCGCCGCCCGCCGCCTGACGGCGCATGCGTTTGGATCGTCGCAGAGCGGCACAACCGCCGCGTTTCGCTGTATCGAAGGCGATCCCGTTTCCGAGATAACCGCTGCCGCGCGGTATGCCGATCTGGTGGTGTTCGCCCACGCATCAGCGCCGGACGAATTTTCCACCGACCAAATTGCCAATGTCCTCGTCGACTGCGGCCGCCCTGTGCTGGTCGCCCCTCGGCAGCCCTCTGAAACCATCGGCCGGGTTGTGGCTATCGCCTGGAAGGACAAGGCCGAAGCGGCGCGCGCGGTTACCGCGGCCATGCCGTTGCTCAAAGCCGCAAAGAAGGTCGTCGTGCTGAGCGTCGAAGAACAAAGCAGCGATGCATCGGCCAGCGCCGAGTCGGCTGAACATCTCGCCGCGCAATTGCGACGCCACGGGATGCAGGTCGAAGCGCATGGGCTTTCGGCAGAACGCCACGCAGGGGCAAACGTTCTGATCGAAAAGGCCAAGGCCTTGGGCGCCGATCTGATCGTTTCCGGTGCTTACAGCCACAGCCGGATGCGGGAATTGGTGTTCGGCGGCTTCACCCGGACGCTGCTCACGGCCTGCGATCTGCCCGTGCTGCTGCTTCACTGAAGCACAATTACCGCGCCGGCGTGCCCGGTTTTGGCGTTGAGGGGTCTGGATTGAGCTTGCGCTTCAAATCCGCATCGCGCTGATTGCGCGTGGCGCGCTGGCGATCGAACTGTTCCACTTCGGCCCGATAGAATTCAAAGGCTTTGACGTCCTCGGGCCGGCGCGCGTCGCAACGTTGAGACGGATAGAGCCGCATTTCGAGGCACCACATGTCGAAGCTGAGCATTTCTTCCGCGGCGCCGGCGGGCTTCACGACCTCGTAACCGGCGGCGGCGCTTGCCAACATCAGAATTGCCAGAAAGGCTTGCTTGCTGCGCATCGAGTTTATCCCCTTAAATCATGGCCAGCATGCGCCATCCCGCACGTGGTGCTTTGATTCAGCGCAACAGCGGTCAATGGAACAGCAGAACCGGCATGGCGGCGCCGCGTAGAATGCGCTGGGTAAAGCCGCCGAAGATCGTTTCGCGCACCCGGCTGTGGCCATAGGCCCCCATCACCAAAAGATCGGCGTTACCATTCTTCGCGGTTTCCAAAATCGCGTCTGGCGCCGGGCGGCCCGCGGGTACCACGAAACGGCCATGCGCGTTCAGCCCGTGCCAACGAAGTTGCTGCACGATCCGGTCGGCACAATGAACGCAGGAGTCCGCTTCGCTATCGCTCTCATTGGCGCTGAGGACATCGATGCGATCGGCCTGCACCAGCAACGGCATCGCCGCCGTGAGGGCTCGCGCGGCTTCCGCGCCCGTCTTCCAGGCGACGGCAATGGTCTTTATTGGCTTGGCCGTTGTCTCTTCAGAGGCCAACAGAACCGGACGGCCCGCCCCCATGACAACGCTGCCAATCGCCCCATCGGGCAGGCGTCCAGCGCGTTCAGGCCCGCCCGCAAGCACCACCACATCGTGGAAGCGCGATTCGATTATCAGTTGGTCGAATTCGTCGGCTGCGGGCCGTTCGAACCATGACACACTGATTCCACCGCCCGTGGGAGAATCGCTGCGACCGAGATTGTGCGTTTTGCAGAACGCCTCGAAGGTTCCCCGCGCTTTGGCGGTACACGCGCGGCCTTGCTGCTCGATGGCGCCCAGCGTGTCGGCCAACAGCATCGACGATCCCGCATCAATCGCAAACGTTTGGGCTGCAATCGCGGCCGGGTCGGGCACCATGTGCAGACAATCCAAATGCCCGCCGAAAGGCCCTGCGATATGCAGGGCCGCAGGCAAAACCGCGCTATCGCAATCGGTACCGGTCAGATGGACAAGGATGCTCCTAAACATAGTCCTGTCTCCAGCTTTATGCCGCCGGTTTCCACTGCGCTTCGCCCTCGGCGAGCGCATGCAGCGCGTCGACATTCAGTAAGAAAAACTGCCGCATGTTCGGCGTCTCGATAACGCGCTCGCGTCTGAGTTCGCTCAACACACGGCATACGGTTTCATTGGTGAGACCAAGATAATCGGCAATATCGTGGCGGCCCATCGGAGCGCCGACCAGATCGTCATCGTCGAACCCGACACGGTCCACGAGATAGAGCAAAAACGACGCAACACGTTCCTTCGCGGTTTTCCGGCCCAGAACCGTCAATTGACTTTCCACTTCGCAAAGACGTTGCGACAGCATCGCAACAAAGCACCGGCCCACGCCGGGACGCTGATCGGTCAGCACAGACAGACGCGCCTGCGGATAGCATATCAGCACCGCGTCAGTGGCCGCTTCGGCCGTGAAACTGTGCGGGCCGCCCTCCATGAGGCTGAAGAAATCTTCCGGAAAGGCGAATTGCGCGATATGCCGGCGTCCATCCGGCATATACCTGCAGAGCCGCACGACGCCGCTCACAACTTTATACCCATAAGCCGCGGTGTCACCCCGCGAGAAGATGGTTTCGTTTCGCGGAATCCGCAGCTTGGCGCCGATATGCTGCAACGCGCGCGTATCGTCATCGGCGAAACCGTCTCCCGGTTTTGCGTGACACCCAATTGCGGCGTGAGAGGCCAGGGGACAGGCGGTCGGGGTGATTGCGCAGATGGACACGGGAGGCTCCTTGGTCAGCCATGTGATGTGACCCACACAGCGCCCAAAGCTCAGCCGGGAATACTGAGGGCTTCCCCGTAAGGTATAGTACTACACTTCACCGTAAGTCATTGCACTACAAAAGGCCACTGGATGTCGGATTTTCCCTGCGCTCGGCCGCCATTGCGCAAGCCATGCAGCGCAGCAACTCCGAATCTTCGAGCGGCTTGTACAACAGCGCATAAGCGCCCGCCAGCAACGCACGGCTGCGCAATTGATCGTCACCGCGACCGGTTATCATAATAACCGGAAGAAGAAATCCCCTCTCGCGCATGGCCGCAAGAAGCTGCAATCCGTCCATGTTGGGCATATGGAGATCAAGCAGGATGCAGTCCGCGCTGCGGCCGCAACACGCCAGAAACTCGTCCGCTGACGGAAAACCTTCCACCACGATGCCGTAAGAACCGAGCAAAGCGCCCATCGAGTCCCTGACGGCATCGTCGTCATCCACGATGCAGATCTTTTTCGGCAATGGATACAAGGCGGCATTCTCTCGGCGTTCGTCCGTATGGATACGCAAAGACTGCGCTCCGCGAAATACGGAACTCTGCTTAGAAATGCCGGTTATCGAGCGGTTTTATTGATCTAGCGCAAACCCCGGCGCCGCTCGCCAACACCCTTTTTCAATTGCGGATAAGCCCGGAAGCTTTCCACACGAAACCACGCTCCGACCAGTGCTCGCAGGCCTCAATGTAGTCGCGGAGCCGGCCCGATTCTGCTGCTGTCAGCACGTTCTCCGCATGCGTCTCCAGCATCGGCAACAGCGCCGCCGCCTGATCGTAACGGGCGGCCTTAACCTGCTCGAAGATGGCGGCGAAATCCTTGGCGAGGGATGCGCGCGTTGCGGCGGCATGTTCGCTGTCCAGAAAGGCTTTGTCGTCGAGCGTGGCGACGGCCGTCTGCAAATATCCCCATGCGGGCGCCAGTGCGACGATGTCTTTGACCATCAGCACATTAGCAAGTTGCACCGCCGCCGCGGTCTGCTTCAGAAAAACGTCCGCGCTGACGCGCGCTTTGGCGCCTGGGTAATAGGCTTGAAAGCCGGCGCTCGGCCAATCGCCTGAAATGTGCCAGCCGGGCCAGCCACCGAGATCCACCAGGTAGCGCGAGAAGCCGCCGCCCAGCCAGGGCTGCTGCGCCTTGCCGTGTACGCCGGGCCGGGCGGGCGCTAGATTCATCGCACGCGGCACGCCTTGGTCTTTGATCGCGCGCGTGGCTTCTTCGACGGCCAAGGGATTGGGCCAGCCCCAGATATAGGTTGTGGCCGCACGTCCGCTGGCTTTGTAGTCGTTGCCGTTCTCGATGAATTGCAGGCCGCCGAAATGTTCAAGCGCGAGGCCGCCGGTCACCGTTTTGAACAGCTCCGGATGCAGCTTCACGGTGTCGAAGGGATAGCTTCCTTCCGTACCGGGCACGAAATGGCGCGATTCGAAAAACACGATGATGCTTTTCGGGCGGTCTCCTTGCGGAATCTGCGCGTAGTAGTGCAGCACGGCCAGAATGCCGAGCGCGCCGTCGTCTTCGACAATGCTAGGGCCATCGACATGGGTGGCAAGCAGGATCGCCTGATCGTTCGGCGTGCCGAAATTGCGGCCCGGTAATGTCGCGACGGTCTCAAAGGCATTTGCGTTTGCCTCTTCATGCGCGTCCAGGACCAGCTTTGCCGGCTTTCCGGCAGCGGCATCGGCAAGCACCTTTGCGCCGGCGACACGATCGAGCATCAGAAGCGGCACGTTGAATTGGCGAGGCGTCGCGTGAATGCGCGTGCCGGCTGACGCCAGCGGTGACATATCCATGACAGTCACGGCCGCTGCCGCGCCGGACGGCATCAGCACATTGGTGATGACATCGCGGATTTGTCCGAACTGATCGCGATTGCGGAAACTCGATTCGACACTCAGCGGAATTTTTTCAAACAGCGGTGTCGGAAACGTCTCCGGATCCGACCGGTATTCGTAATCCTTGTAGGACATCACCGGGCCCGGCGTGCCCCATTGCGGCGAGGGCAGGCCTTCCCCCGTTTCAGGCGGCGTGCAGCCCGGCGGATTGCCGCAATAGGCGGGCATCGCGGACGGCGCGGACACACCCAAGGGCGCGCGGGTGGGCGTCCCGAACGTCGCAAAGGGCTGCTGTTTGACGACGACGATCTTGCCTTTGAGCGCCGACAGCGCCGGACGTTGCGCCACGGGCAGCGTCAGATCGTAAAGAATCATCGGCGCGGTGACGCCTTGCGGGCCCGTCATGCCCGACTGCGTGCCATAGGCCGCGACCTCGACCGGCGCACCGTCGGACGTCAGCGACCAGCCGCTCTTGTCCGGGAATTCCGTCGTGTACCAGCGGGTGTAGGGAAAGCGGAAATCGCTGATGTTCACGAGGCCCAGGCGCTTTAATTCGCCATGCAGCAGGCCCATGAATTTTTGCCAGCCGGGCCCGGCGGTATAGGCGGGACCAAACGAATCCTTCTGATCGATCCAGGTCTGAACCTGTGCCTGTGACGGAAGCAGCGCCCGATCCACGGTCACGAGCTTGGCCGAATGGGCCTGCTGCGCCTCAGACGCCGTCAGCGCGGCCAGACTGGAAACCAGCACACCGCCAATCGCCAGCGTACGGCAAAATTGTTTCAGCCTTGGCTGCATGCTCGCCTCCCGTTTGCGGCAGTGTACGAAAAATTTCGCGTCAGCGGCAGATCGCAGTGATCCTCCCCCGCTACGCAGGGGAGGAAAGAAGGATTAAACGGCCTTAAGCAGTTTGCGGTCGAGGACGCGCAGGACCGTAGAGAGGTCGTGGCCGCGTTTGAGGATTTGGCCACCGGCGGCGACCACCGCATATTGGCCCTGGCGGTCCTTCAGCTTGGGGCGCTTCTCGATGGAATAGAGCGGCATCTCGCTGGTTCGCCGGTAAACGGAAAACACCGCGACGTCCTCGCGAAAGTCCATGGCATAATCGCGCCATTCCCCCGCCATGACCATCCGGCCGTAGGTAGCCAGAATGCGGTTCAGTTCGATCCGGTCGAAGCGGACGCGGATATCGCGCGGCTCCGGGGCCCGTGTCTGGGGATTTTCGCTTTTATCGCCCCTGGAAGCGGTCCGTGCGAAGGGGGGCTCTACTCCCGCACGGCCGAAAACTATGGGTTCATCGGTCATCGTATGAGAGAGGATGGTACGCGCTACAGCCCTCGGCAAGGACTTTTGCGACAGGTTCGTGACCGGCGTTTCTCCCCTTTCACCTCTCCTTGAAATCGTCATCTGCCATCAAAATGCCCAATTGGGGCCACCCCGGCGCCTCTTTACCCCTCCATGTTCATACCGTCGGCTGACGAGAAGATTCGACCGGGAGTTTACCCAGCCCCCCAGCCCCTGCCGGTCTGGAGCTTCCGTCAGCCGGCATTTCCTCCCCTTATTTCGTTGATTCGTTTTGCGGGCCCCTTTTCGGGGCCCGCTCTTTATGTGCATTGTGCTCAGATCGCGCAGGCGTGAAACATCTGTAACCGCGCGACGTCAAACAGCCTCTTGCACGTCCACAGCGATTTTTTTAAGGGAACGGGCCGCCGTCTTAGGGGCCGTCCGTGCGGTTATTGTCATGATCACACTTCAAGCACTCACCAAGAGATTCGGGACGTTTACTGCCGTCTCCGGCATCGATCTGAATGTCGGGAAGGGCGAGGTGCTGGGCTTTCTGGGGCCGAATGGCGCGGGCAAGTCCACGACCATGAAAATGATCGCAGGCTACCTGACGCCCAGTTCGGGCCGGGTGAGCATCTGCGGCCATGACGTGGAAACCGACACCATCGCCGCCCAAACCGCTTTGGGCTACCTGCCCGAAGGGGCGCCGGCTTATGGCGACATGACCCCGCGGCAGTTCCTGGGGTTCATCGCGCAAGCCCGCGGGTTTTCGGGAGCCGAGGTAAAGAACCGCATCACCGCGGCATCGGCCAAGACCGAACTCGATCCGGTGCTGGATCAGCCGATCGATACCCTGTCCAAAGGCTTCAAGCGCCGCGTGGGTTTGGCCCAAACCATCCTGCACGATCCGCCGGTCCTGGTCATGGACGAGCCGACCGACGGCCTTGACCCCAACCAGAAACACAGCGTGCGCAACCTCATCCGCACAATGGCGGCCGAGAAGGCCATCATCATTTCCACGCATCTGTTGGAAGAAGTGGATGCGGTCTGCACGCGGGCAGTCATCATCGACCGCGGACGCATCGTTGCGGATGGCACGCCCGCCAACCTGATCGCCCGTTCGCGCCACCACAATGCGGTAACGCTGAGCCTGCCGCTTGCGCAACTGGCGGCGGCCAAAGCCACACTGGAACAGCAGCCCTATGTGGCCAGCGTCGAAGAAGGGCCACGTTATGACGGCGCCGGTTTGATGACGGTGTTCCCGCGCGGGCACGAGCTGATCATCGAAAGCGTCAGCACGCTGGCGCAGCAGCAGAAGTGGGACGTAAAGGAACTGTACGCAGAGGCGGGGCGCCTCGACGACGTCTTCCGCGCCCTGACGACACATGACACGCAGCGCGTCCGCGAACGCACGGGAGTAGCGGCATGACATTCAACCAAATCACCTCCCCCTTGCGGGGAGGTCGAAATGCTGTAGCGGCGTCAGCCGCGGAGGCATTTCGGGTGGGGGGATTGTTGCGGATAGCTCCCCCCACCCGAAATTGCTTCGCAATTTCGGCCTCCCCGCGTTGGGGGAGGCAATTGACGGCGTTAGCCGGCGCAAATTGGGGGCATGCATGAAACCGGTAATGGCCGTCTTCAAACGCGAGTTCGCCGCCTATTTCGCGACGCCGCTCGCCTATGTGTTCATCGTGATCTTCCTGCTCGCGATGGGCGCTTTCACCTTCTATGTGGGCCATTTCTACGACAATGGCGTCGCCAATCTGTCGGTGTTCTTCGGCTATCACCCCTGGCTCTATCTGTTTCTGGTTCCGGCCATCGGCATGCGGCTGTGGGCGGAAGAGCGCCGGCTCGGCACGATGGAATTGCTGCTGACGCTGCCGCTTCCCATCTGGGCAACGGTTCTGGGCAAATTTCTCGCGGCCTGGGCATTTACCGGCGTGGCGCTGTTTTTCACCTTCCCGATCTGGATCACGGTCAATTACCTGGGCAGTCCCGACAATGGCGCCATTTTCGCCAGCTATGTCGGCAGCCTGCTGATGGCGGGCGGCTATCTCGCCATATCGGCGGCCCTCTCCGCATCCACCAACAATCAGGTGATCGCCTTCGTGGTGAGCGTGGTGGTGTGCTTCCTGTTCACCGTTGCGGGCGCGCCGCTGGTGCTGGATTTCTTCCAGCTCTGGGCGCCGGTCGTGCTGGTGAACACGATTTCAGGCTTCAGCTTCCTCACCCATTTCCAGGCGATTTCCTCGGGGGTGATCGACCTTCGCGATCTTGTCTATTTCGGCTCGCTGATCGCGCTGTTCCTGGCCATCAATGTCGTGCTGGTCGATATGAAGAAGACGGGCTGACGCACAATGAAACCCATTTCCCACAGAGTTTATGCGCTGTCGGCCATCGCGCTTGGCGTGGTGTTGTTCCTGGCCGTCAACATTGTCTCCAACCAATGGCTCAGCGTGGCCCGTCTCGATCTGACCGAGAACGGCCTTTACACGGTTTCGCCTGGCACCAAGGCGACCCTGTCGAAGCTGAAAGAGCCGATTACCCTGCGGTTCTATTTCTCGCGCGCGCCCGCCACTGGATATGCGTCGATCGTCGCCTATTCGGCGCGTATTCGCGATCTGTTGAAAGAATATTCCGCCTATGCCGGCGGCAAGATCATTCTGGAAGAAATAGATCCCGCGCCCTTCACGCCGGCCGAAGATGAAGCGGTCGCGCAAGGGCTGACAGGCGCGCCGACCCAGGATGGCGAGAACGTCTATTTCGGCCTCGTCGGCACCAACACACTGGCCGGACACGAGGTCATTCCCTTCTTCGATCAGGGTCGCGAGGAATATCTCGAATATGACCTGACCTCGATGGTCTACAAACTGTCGCGGACGCAAAAGCCGAAGCTGGCCATTCTTTCGGCGCTGCCGCTGGAATCGGGCGCGGGCGGTTTGCAGGCGGCGTTGGCGGGCAACTCCAACCCGTATGTCGTCTATCAGCAGCTGCGCGACAATTACGACGTCCAGATGCTCGATCCGATGACGACGGACCGTATCCCCACCGACGCCTCCACACTGATCGTCGCCCATCCCGCCAATTTCAGCGCCACCGTCCAGTACGCAATCGACCAGTTCGTCATGCGCGGCGGCCACGCCATCGTCTTCCTCGATCCGCTCTCCGAATCATCCGTGCAAGGCGGACCCGGCGCCCAGGACCAGGGCGACAAATCCAGTTCCACCTTGGGGCCTGTGCTGACGGCTTGGGGCGTGGATTTCGACGTCACAAAAGTGGTGGGCGACGCCGAGCTGGCGCAGCCCGTGCAATTCGGCGGCGGCCCCGGCGGACAGCCGCGCGTGGTCGACTACATCGCCTGGATGCGGATGACGCCGAACAATTTCGACCGCACCGATCCGATCACCGCAAATCTGCAAGTGCTGAACGTGGCGACGGCAGGCTCGCTGAAACAGCATCAGGGCGCGACGACCAAATTCCAGCCGCTGCTGCAAACCTCGTCCACATCAGGGCAACTGAATTCGATTGAAATCCGCACCGTTCAGAACCCCAACGATCTGCTGCGGCGGTTCCAGCCGACCGGCGCACGCTTTGTCATCGGCGCGCGCCTTACCGGCGCCGCGAAAACCGCATTCCCCGCCGGCCCCCCGGCAGCGGCGGCAAAACCACCTGCCGATCCCAATGAGCCCCCCAAGGATACCGGCCCCCTGCCGGCCCAGGTCAAAGAGGCCAAGGACATCAACGTCGTCGTGTTCGGCGACAGCGATCTTCTGGACGACCGCTTCTGGGTGCAGGTCCAGAACGTGGTCGGCCAGCGTGTCGCCGTTCCTTCTGCGGACAATGGCGCGATGGTGATGAACGCGGTTGAAAACATGATGGGATCGAACGATCTGATCTCGCTGCGCACGCGCGAGCGTTCGGCGCGGCCCTTCGTGGTGGTGGACCAAATCCGCCGCAGCGCGGAGAGCCGCTTCCTGGCCGAAGAACAGCAGCTCCAGCAGAAGGTTCAAACCACCGAAGCCAGCCTGCGCCAGTTGCAGGGCCAAGGGCAAAACCAGACTCAGAACGGCGCGCCGGTTCTGAACCGCGCCCAGCAGACGCAGATCGAGAAATTCCGCGCCGATCTGGTGCAGAGCCGCGCCAGCCTGCGTCAAGTGCAGGCCAGCCTGCGTGAGGATGTGGAGCGGCTGGGCACGGTGCTCGCGCTTCTGAACATTGCCTTGGTGCCGTTGCTGATTGCGGCGGCGGCGATTGGACTTTCCTTCCTGCGTCAGCGCAGACGAGCAAAGGCGAGGGCTCTGTCATGAGCGTTACGACGACAGCCGTGCGGCAGGATCCCCGGCGCCGCAATCTGAACATCCTGGCGGGCATCACCGCCTTGTTCGTGGTGCTGGCCGTTGTTGCCGTGTGGCAGCAGGCCTCGTCCCTGGCGCCGAAATTCGAGCAGCGCCCGTTCTTTCCGGGCCTTGGCGATCGGCTCGCACAGCTGGGCGAAATCGCGATTACGTCCAAGAGCGGCACCTTCCATGTGCGCCTGAACCAGGGCCGCTGGGTTATCCCTGAGAAGGGCGGTTACCCCGCCGATCCCGCCCAGGTGCGCAGCGTCGCCGTCGGTATGGCCGAATTGACCACGCTGGAGCCCAAGACCAGCAACCCCGAGATGCTGAACTTTGTGGGCCTCGGCGCCCCGGACAAAGGCGGCAATGGCGTGCAGCTCGTGCTCAACGACGCCATGGGTAAGCCGATGGCGGACATTCTGGTCGGTCAACCGCAAGGCGCTGCCGACGAACTCGGCCGTACCGGCGTCTATGTGCGCAAAGTGAGCGAGAATCAGACCTGGCTCGCGCGGGGCAGTCTGACGCCCAAGCCCAACGCCACCGACTGGGTGGACAAGAACGTCATCAATATCGCGCGCGACCGCATCAAGGGCGCCAGCGTCACGCCGCCGACCGGCCCGGCCTACAATCTTTCGCGCGATAACAAAGAGCAGATGGATTTCAAGCTGTTGGACCTGCCCGCAGGCCGCCAGCTTTCGTTTGAAGGCTCACCGGACGGCGTTGGCAGCGCCATCCTGGGCTTCGATTTCGACGACATCTCCAAAGCCGACGAGTTGGATTTCTCCAAGGCCGCGCAGTCGGTTACGCATACCTTCGACGGGTTGGACGTGACCGTGAAGGTCTTGACCAAAGGCGCTGACCACTGGGCCACCATCAGCGCCGCGGGCGCCAACCCGATGACCCAGGCCGAAGCAACACAGATCAACGCCCGCGTCGGCGGCTGGGCCTTCAAGCTGCAAGCCTCGAAGGCCGACCAATTCGTCGCCACCCGCGAAACCCTGCTCAAGCCCGTCGGCGGTTAAGCCTGGTTGTCATCCCGGACGGCGCGTCAGCGCCGATCCGGGACCCACGGCGCCGGTCACTGGTCGACCCAAGGTTTCGCGCGCTCTTGCCGCGCCTACCCCGGATGACACGTAGGCTCCCGCGGGCTATCACCCACCTATCCGTGGGGCACGCGCATGGCCAACGAATCACTCTTCCTGAAGAACCTCTGGTACATGGCGGGGCTGTCGTCCTCGCTGAAGGCGGGGGCGTTGCGACGGGAGATGCTGCTGGGCGAGCCGGTGCTCTTGGGCCGCACTCCGGACGGCAAGGCGTTCGCGATGCGCGACATCTGTCCGCACCGGGCCACGCCCCTATCGGCGGGCAAATTTAGGGACGGCGACGTCGAATGCCCCTATCACGGCTGGCGCTTCCGGCCCGATGGGGTCTGCTCGGTGATCCCGTCCCTCCTTCAGGATCAAAATGTCGACGTAAACCGCATCCGTGTGCGGTCCTACCCTCTGCGCGAGCAGGACGGGCTGATCTGGGTTTATTTCGCGGCGTCGCCTGACCAGGACACCGCGCCGGTCGGCGAGCCCCCCAAGGTCGGCGTTCCCAATGCGACGCCACGCTGGATCGAAAGCCAGACATTTGCCTGCGGTATCGACCACGCCGTCGTGGGCCTGATGGATCCCTCCCATGCGCCTTATGTGCATGGCCGCTGGTGGTGGCGTGTGAAGGCAAAGGTCAAAGAAAAGCGCTACGCCCCGCTGCCCACCGGCTTCGTGATGACGCGCCACGCCCCGAGCAAACCGGCCTACAAGCTGTTCGGCGGCGATGTTTCGACGGAAATCACCTTCGAACTGCCCTCGGTGCGGTTTGAAAATATCTCCGGCACGCTTTTCGGCAGACACATCGACGTGGTGGGCTTCACGGCCTGTACGCCCGTCGACGCGGATACGACGCAAGTCACCCAGGTCTTCTATTGGCCGGGCTGGCTGTCCTTCGTGAAGCCGCTGTTCATGGTGCTGGGGCCGATTTTTCTGGGCGACGACCGCAAGATGGTTGAACTTCAGAAGCAGGGTCTGCAATTCAACCCCAATCTGATGCTGATCCAGGACGCTGACGTGCCCGCGCTTTGGTACCACCGGCTGAAGAAAGCCTGGGCTGAATCCGTGGAAGACGGGAAGCCGTTTGAAAATCCCGTCCAGGAGCGCACGCTGCGCTGGGTAAGCTGAATCCCGAAGAAAGTTTGCGGATTCTCTTCGGACCGAACTTATCCCCAATATGGGGGGTTGCGGCCCCCCGGTTGACCCACTAGACCATCCGCTTAACCTACAATCTGGTGGATCGTCGGCGCGAACATGTGTGCGCTGGTCCGCATGCGCGCGAGTTACGATGCCCAAACGCACCGATATCCACACGATCATGATCATCGGCGCTGGGCCGATCGTCATCGGCCAAGCCTGCGAGTTCGATTATTCCGGCGCGCAAGCCTGCAAGGCGCTCAGAGCCGAGGGCTACCGGATCGTGCTGGTGAATTCCAACCCGGCGACGATCATGACCGATCCCGGTCTCGCCGATGCCACCTATATCGAGCCGATCACCCCGGAATTCGTCGAAAAGATCATCATCCGCGAAAAGGCCAATGTGCCGCCGGGCCGCGTGTTCGCGCTGCTGCCGACCATGGGCGGGCAAACGGCACTGAACACCGCGCTCGATCTGTTCGAGAGCGGCGTACTGGCGCAGCACGGCATCGAGATGATAGGCGCCAAGGCGGACGCCATCGCCAAAGCCGAAGACCGCCAACTTTTCCGCCAAGCGATGGAAAAGATCGGGCTGGAAAGCCCGCGCTCGATGTTCGTCAACACGCCGGCCGAAGCACTGGCCGCGCTGGAAAATATCGGGCTGCCCGCGATCATCCGCCCGTCGTTCACCCTGGGCGGCACCGGCGGCGGCATTGCGTATAACCGCGAGGAGTTCACCGAACTTTCCGCCGGTGCGCTGGAAGCCTCGCGCGGCCACGGCATTCTGGTCGAGGAATCGGTTCTCGGCTGGAAAGAATATGAAATGGAAGTCGTGCGCGACTGCGCCGACAACGCCATCATCATCTGCTCGATCGAAAACATCGATCCCATGGGCGTACACACAGGCGATTCCATCACGGTCGCCCCAGCCCTGACGCTGACCGACAAGGAATATCAGCGCATGCGTACCGCCTCGATTGCGGTGCTGCGTGAGATCGGCGTCGAGACGGGCGGATCGAACGTGCAGTTCGCGCTCAATCCCGCCGATGGGCGCATGGTTATCATCGAGATGAATCCGCGTGTTTCACGTTCATCAGCACTTGCATCGAAAGCCACGGGTTTCCCGATTGCAAAGGTCGCGGCGAAGCTGGCCGTCGGCTTCACGCTGGACGAACTCACCAACGACATCACGCGCGTGACTCCGGCCTCCTTCGAGCCGACCATCGATTATATCGTCACCAAAATTCCGCGCTTTACCTTCGAGAAATTTCCCGGCGCCGATCCCATTCTGACGACGTCGATGAAATCGGTCGGCGAAGCGATGGCCATCGGACGCACGTTTGCGGAAAGCGTGCAGAAGGCCCTGCGCTCGCTGGAAACGGGGCTCACCGGCTTCGACGAAATCGCCATTCCCAATCTCGGCGGCGGTGACGACGCGGGCGCTATCCGCGCCGCACTCGGACGGCCGACGCCGGACCGTCTGCGTATCGCCGCACAGGCGCTGCGCCTCGGCACGAGCCAGGAAGAAATCACCCGCATCACCAGCTACGATCCCTGGTTCGTCGGCGAAATTGCCGAGATCGTGCGTATTGAAAACCGCGTCCGTGCGAGCGGCCTGCCGAAGGATCGCGAAGGCCTGCGCCACCTCAAATCCATGGGCTTTTCGGACGCACGTCTCGCAACGCTGACCGGCATGAGCGATGCCGCTGTTTCCGCCGCGCGCGCGGCGCTGGATGTGCATCCCGTCTACAAGCGCATCGACACTTGCGCGGCGGAATTCGCGGCGCTGACCTCCTACATGTACTCGACGTATGAATCGCCGGTGGGCGGTGAAGTCGAATGCGAAGCGCGCCCCTCCGCCCGCAAGAAGGTGATCATTCTGGGCGGCGGTCCCAACCGCATCGGCCAGGGCATCGAATTCGATTATTGCTGCTGTCATGCGTGCTTCTCGCTCGCAGCGCAGGGCTATGAAACCATCATGATCAATTGTAATCCCGAGACGGTCTCGACGGATTACGACACCTCCGACCGGCTCTATTTCGAGCCGCTGACCGCTGAGGATGTGCTGGAAATCATCCGGCTCGAACAGACCAAGGGTACGCTGGCCGGTGTCATCGTGCAGTTCGGCGGGCAAACCCCGCTGAAGCTCGCGGGCGCATTGGGCCGCGCGGGCATTCCCATTCTGGGCACGTCGGCGGACGCGATCGATCTCGCTGAGGACCGCCAGCGATTCCTCGAATTGCTGAAAAAGCTCGGGCTGAAGCAGCCGAAAAACGGCACCGCTTTGGACATCGACACCGCCGTCAATGTCGCGCGCGAAATCGGCTATCCGACGATTCTGCGGCCGTCCTATGTGCTCGGCGGACGCGGCATGATTATCGTGACCGACGAAGCGCAACTGAAGGCTGCGTTGAAATCGGGCGAGTTGTTCCGCATTTCCGGCGCCAATCCCGTGTTGATTGACAGCTTCCTGCAGCACGCAACGGAAGTGGACGTGGACTGCATCGGCGACAATGAGGGCAACGTCTTCATCGCCGGCATCATGGAGCACATCGAGGAAGCCGGCATTCATTCCGGCGATTCGGCCTGCGCGCTGCCGCCGCATTCGCTCGATGCGGCCATGATCGCGGAATTGGAACGCCAGACCATCGCGCTTGCGCGTGCGCTGGATGTCCGTGGACTGATGAATGTGCAATACGCGATTCAGAACGGCGAGATTTTCGTCCTGGAGGTCAATCCGCGCGCCTCACGCACGGTGCCGTTCGTCGCCAAGGCCATCGGCTTGCCGGTTGCGGGCATCGCAGCGCGCGTGATGGCCGGAGAGCTGCTGCCCGCCTTCAAACTCGAAACGGCCAAGAAGAAGTCCCACATCGCCGTCAAAGAGGCCGTGCTGCCCTTCGCACGCTTCCCTGGCGTGGACACGATTCTGGGCCCTGAAATGAAATCCACCGGCGAAGTCATGGGCCTGGATACCGATTTCGGCCGCGCCTTCGCCAAAAGCCAGATCGCCGCCGGCGCAAAGCTGCCACTGTCGGGAACCGTCTTTATTTCTGTGAAGGACGCCGACAAATCCATTGCGCCGGGACCCGCCGCCCAGCTCATCGCCATGGGCTTCGACATCGTCGCCACCCGTGGAACCGCAAAATATCTCCAGGCCTCGGGTCTACCCGTCCGCATCATCAACAAGGTGCTGGAAGGCCGCCCCCACATCGTCGACGAGATGAAAAACGGCGCGATTTCTCTGGTTTTCAACACCACGGACGGGGCCCAGGCCCTGACCGACTCGTCGTCCATCCGCAAAACCGCCCTGCAGATGAAAATCCCCTATTGCACCACCATGGCGGCGGCCGCCGCCGTGACCCAGGCCATTCATTCGCTGAAATCAGGCTCCCTTGAAGTCGCCCCCCTCCAGTCCTATGCTTAAAGACTGGTCTTGAGCCTTTCGCGCCGCCGGCAACGGTGACCAAATCTCAAGCGTTGTGTCCCGACGTTTCGGCCTTTCCGTTCTTAGAGCGGGGCGGCCGGAGCTGGGAAATCCTGTCAGTTAAGGTGGAGAAGAATGGTCCGTATTCCGATGACCGCTTCGGGCTATAAAGCCTTGGAGGACGAAATCCAGCATTTGAAAAATGTGGAGCGGCCCAGCGTCATCAAAATGATTACCGAAGCGCGCGCTCATGGCGACCTTTCGGAAAACGCCGAATATCACGCGGCCAAGGAACGGCAGGCCTTCATCGAAGGCCGTGTCATGGACCTGGAAGACAAACTCTCCCGGGCCGATGTCATCGACGTGTCGAAGCTGTCCGGCAAAACCGTCAAGTTCGGTGCGACGGTTACGCTGTCCGATGAGGACAACGACGAAAAGGTTAAATACCAGATCGTCGGCGACCTGGAAGCGGACGCGAAACATGGCCGCATTTCGATTTCTTCGCCCATCGCCCGCGCCCTGATCGGCAAGGCGGCCGGTGAAACGGTGGAAGTTGTGGCCCCCGGCGGTCCGCGCTCCTATGAAATCCTGAAAGTGCAATTCGCCTGAAGGCGTGGACGGGGGATGTGATGCGCAAAGGGCTTTTGCTCGCTAGTTTGCTTGGGTTCGAGCTGGCGGCGCCGGTTGCGGCATCCGCGGTGGAGATCAATGTCTACTCCGCAGGCGCCGTGCAGGAAGCCGAGCGTGCGCTCGCCGCCGAATTCACCCGCACAACCGGGCACAAGGTGAACTTCACCATCGGGACCGTGGGCCAAATCCAGGAAAAGTTGAAAAACGGCGCCATGGCCGACGTCATCGTCGTTGCCACGCCCGCTCTGGAGCAGCTTGAAAAGGCAGGCGATGTGCGGGGCAACTCCGCCGTTTCGCTGGCGCGGATCGGCATTGGCGTCGGCGTCAAAGACGGCGGGCCGGTTCCCGACATCTCGACCCCCGAGAAGTTTAAGGACGCCATGCTGAAAGCCAAGGCGATCACCTATATGGACCCGGCACAGGGCGCCTCGTCGGGCATCGCCACGGCCAGGATCATGCAGAATCTTGGCATCGCCGATGAAATGTCAAAAAAGACCAAGCTGACTCAGACCGGCTATTCGGCCGACCGCGTGGCTTCGGGCGAAGTTGACATCGCCATTCAGAACGTCAGCGAAATCGTGCCGGTAAAGGGCGTCAAAGTGGCGGGCATGCTGCCCGCGCCGTTGCAGGTCTTCACGCCCTATTCGGCCGGCGTCGCCACCAAGAGCGTGGCCCCCAAGGAAGCCACCGACTTCATCCGTTATCTGGCCCGCGCCGAATCGGCCGGCCATTGGAAAGAAGCCGGCATCGAACCGGCGCATTGAAACTGTCATCCCGGCCAGCAAGGCGAAGCCGAGCGCGAGCCGGGACCAACGGAGCCGCTTCGGCGGGTACCGGATAGCCGCTGACGTGGCTTCTGGGATGACACCCAGAGCTTTGGGGCCTCGCCGTACGAACGCCGGTATTCCGCCTTATTTACGTCGCGGGAATCGCGCCAATTTACACCTTCCTTGAGGAGGGCGTCCGCCCCCTGCGTTTTCTTCCCACCCTGCCCTATACTACCGGATCGAAACTGAGGTCCTTTTCATGGCGACCATCGCCCTTGTAGACGACGATAAGAACATCCTTGCTTCCGTAACCATGCTTCTGGAGCAGGAGGGCTATCATGTCCGCTCTTATACGGACGGCGCCTCAGCCTTGACGGCTTTGAGCGCGACGCCCCCGGACCTTGCTATTCTCGACATCAAAATGCCCCGCATGGACGGCATGGAGCTGCTGCGCCGGCTGCGGCAGACGGCGGAAATTCCGGTCATCTTCCTGACCTCCAAGGACGAGGAGATCGATGAACTGATGGGCCTGAACGCCGGCGCCGACGATTATATTCGGAAGCCGTTCTCGCAACGTTTGCTGCTGGAGCGCGTGAAAGCCGTGCTGCGCCGCGCGGAAGGCAAGGGCGCTGCCGCAACGCAAGGCCAGCCGGGTGAAGCCAGCAGAAGCATGACCCGCGGCAAGCTCACGCTCGACCCGCTGCGTCACGAATGCACGTGGGACGGCAAGCCGGTGCGCCTGACGGTTACGGAATTTCTGATCCTGCAATCGCTGGCGCAGCGCCCCGGTTTCGTGAAGAGCCGGGACAATCTGATGGACGCCGCTTACGACGACCAGGTCTATGTCGACGACCGCACGATCGATTCCCACATCAAGCGTCTGCGTAAGAAATTCAAAGCGGTCGCCGATGAATTCGATTCCATCGAAACGCTGTATGGCGTCGGGTACCGTTACAAAGAGATTTGAGCGAGGGGGCCGCTCGCTGACGTGAGGACAATGCTCTGAACTTAAGGCCGCAGTTTCAGCAGGAGACCGAGCGCCCGGCAGCCCGGCCGATGCGGGCGACGCTGCCTTACCTGCCGCGGCGGCGGTTTTCCGCGCTCACGCGGCGCATTCTGTCCTTCAACGTCATTGCGTTCCTGATCCTGATCGTCGGCGTATTATACGTGCAGTCGAGTCGCATCGGATTGGTCGAGGAGCGCATCGCGGGGATCAGCGACCAGGCGCTGATCGTCGGCGGCGCGCTTGCCGAATATGCCGCCGACTCCGACAAGCGTGCGATCGAACTCAATCAGGCCGAACCGCTTTTGCGGCAGCTTATTGCGCCCACCCATTTGCGCGCGCGGGTCTATTCCACCACCGGGCGGTTGACGCTGGACACGCGCAACCTGCTGGCCCGCAATGTGGTCACAACCGAAGAACTGCCTCCGCCGACGCCCACCAATCCGGTGGTGGCGTTCTTCGACAGGACCATCGCTTCGGTCCAGAATCTTTATGACGGCCTGATGGGGGTGCGCCCGCTCGCGCATTTGGAGCCGTATTTCGAAGCCGGACGCGACGGCCGCGTTTACAGCGAAGTGAACCAGGCGTTGACGGGCGAGCCGTCGAACAGCGTGCGCGTGAACGAGCAGGGCAAGCTGGTCATTTCCGTCGCCGTTCCGATCCGCCGTTTCGCAACGCTGTACGGCGTGCTGATGCTGACCACCGAATCCGGCGACATCGACGATATTTTGAAAGCTGAGCGCACAGCGTTGGTGGAAGTCTTTGCGGTCGCTTTCATCGCCCTGCTGTTTTCGGCGGTGTATCTGGCGGGATTTATCGCGCAGCCGATTTTGCGCCTGGCCGCGGCGGCCGAGCGCGTGCGGCGCGGACGGGCGGGCCGCTACGAGATTCCCACTTTGGAAGACCGCAACGACGAGATCGGCGAGCTGGCCGACTCCCTCGCGGCGATGACGCGCGCGCTGTATGAGCGCATCGACGCCATTGAAAGTTTCGCGGCCGATGTCGCGCACGAGCTGAAAAATCCTCTGACGTCGCTGAAAAGCGCCGTCGAGATGTTTGAGCGCACCAAGGACGCGGACAACCGCGAGCGCCTGGTGCAAGTCATCCGCAACGACGTCAAACGCATCGACCGGCTTATCACCGACATCTCCGATGCCTCGCGGCTGGATGCGGAATTGTCGCGCGGGCATTCCGAACCGATCGATCTGTCCAAGCTGCTCGACACCATCGTGGACATCTATACGGGCATGGACGTGCCGCGCGGAGTCCGAATCCGCTTTGCGGAAAGCTCGGACACGTCTGTTATTGTGCAGGGCATCGGCACGCGGCTTGGTCAGGTGTTCCGCAATCTCATCGACAATGCCATCTCGTTCAGTCCCGACAACGGAACGGTGCTGGCCGCGGCAAAAGCGGTGAACGGACAGGTACAGGCCAGCATCGAAGATGAAGGCCCCGGAATAGCGGAAGACGATCTGGAGCGCATCTTCCAGAGGTTTTATACCGAGCGGCCCGCGGAGCACGGGTTCGGCAAGAATTCCGGTCTGGGCTTGGCCATCGCGCGGCAGATCGTTGCCAGCCACGGCGGACGCATCTGGGCGGAAAACAAATCCAGCGATTCCAGCAAATGCGCGGGCGCGCGCTTCGTCGTCGAACTGCCGCTGTTGCGGACGGAGGTGCTGTGACCGCGCCGGTTCTCGTGCACGCGACCACCGTCATGCTGGGCGAAGCGTGTGCTCCGTTTGGGGCGCGCGTCGACGGCGCGGTTCTGCTGATCGGCGCCAGCGAAGCGGGCAAGTCCGACGTCGCCCTGCGCCTTATCGCCATGGGCGCCAAGCTGATTTCGGACGACCAGACGGTGCTTATGGATCAGGACGGGCGCCTGGTCGCCAGCGCGCCACCTTCCTTACACGGACAAATGGAGATCCGTGGCGTCGGTATCGTGAACGTGACCCCAGCCCCGCCCGCCCCGGTGGTATTGACCGTGCGCCTGGACGAGGCTGCCACCGTGCCGCGCCTTCCCGAACCCTTAACTCACAGACTGCCGCAAGGGCTTGAAGCCTGTGCCGAACCGCCCTTTCTTGTTCTTCATGCGTTCGAGGCCTCAACCCCGATGAAGATCGCCGCGGCGGCAGCCGCCCTTTTCCGTGGCGCTTTTGTCGCAGGCGTAGGCCGTCTGTGACCACGGTTTCTTATTAACAAAACACTGATATGGTCGCGCCGCTTCCATATTCGCCGCCTCCAAATTCGAAGGGCCCATGATCGGTATTGTCATCGTAACCCATGGCCGGCTGGCGGATGAATTTCTGTCTGCCGTGGAGCATGTGGTCGGCCCGCAAACCCATGTGGTGACCGTCTGTATCGGCCCCAATGACGATATGGAAGTCCGGCGGGATGAGATCACCGCGGCCATCAAAGCTGTGGATCTCGGACGCGGCGTCGTTCTGGTAACGGACATGTTCGGCGGCACGCCGTGCAATCTCGCGCTCACGCATTTGAAAAAGGGCAAGGTCGAGGTGCTCGCCGGCGCCAGCCTTCCCAGCCTCATCAAACTCATCAGCGTGCGCCTCACCCTGCCGCTGGAAAAGGCCGTATGCGAGGCCATCGAATCGGGCCGCAAATATATGCGCGCCGGATCGGCCGAACTGGCCACGCTGCCCGCCGCCAAATGACATCTCCAACCAGCCTGCGCGCGACGGCCGCGATCATCAACAAGCGAGGCCTGCATGCCAGGGCCTCGGCGAAATTCGTCGAAACCGCCGCGAAATTTCGCTCCGAAATTACCGTCACCAAAGGCGACGCCTCGGTTTCCGGACGCTCCATCATGGGGCTGATGATGCTCGCCGCCTCCCTCGGCACCACGATCCAACTGGAAGCGGTGGGGGACGACGCGCAAGAAGCGCTGAAAACGATTCTTACGCTGATTGCCGGGCGCTTCGAAGAAGACGAATAGCGACGGCATCTGCGGATGCTTCCATCCGCCGAAAAGCTGCTCTAGGGCGTGTCGTCATTTAAGGGATTCGTAAATCAGTAAAAGTGTGATTCATAGGGAGCTTCCTGAAGGAGGCTTGCGATGGAACGCCATGCGTTGCGCGACGATCAATTCGCCCGGATTGAAAAATTCCTTCCGGGTCGCCCC
>CANJBZ010000047.1 GCA_947473475.1 Alphaproteobacteria bacterium | reverse complement strand
TCGGCTTCCAACGGCGCAAACATGGATTGGGGGTGGGCCGAGGTGGACCGGGGCGAAATATGGCGCTTTCGTGCTTCCTAATCGTCTTCGGCAGCCCTACTCTACCGCAGCGGTGGCCGGATCGGCTGGCCATATGGGAAATGTCGGTTGACCTGTCGCGAGAATGCGGCCTCTCGAAAAGGTCGCCGAACGACTTGCTCGATTATTGGTCGCTGAAACTCCACCGCCTCCTCATGAAGCCCGTTTATTTCAGGCGGCAAGGGCGAGGCGTCTAACCTCGGCGTTGCGAAGCCAGCCGCGATGATCGCTTCAAATTCGTGCGGTTCCAATAGGCGGACCGCATTTCGAAATTCGCCAGAGAGGCCTGATTTCCCTTGCCCGTGTAGCGTGCTCTCGAAAAGCATCGCCCCATTACGAAAAGAAACCGGTCTATCGAAATTTAGATAGTCCGAAATGCGAGCGTAGTAGTGCCCGTCTCTGGTGGCATCTGCTTCGACTTGGTCTACCCGTGCTACGGCAATATAGGAAAGGCGACCGTCTCCCCGGCGAGGTTCGTAATAGACAATAAGGTCGCCAATCGCTTGGCGTACGCGCGAAAGATACTGCGCGGGAAAGTGATATTTTTCTTCAGGTACATCGTCGTACCCGCTCCCGGCTTTTATTGTAAAAATGGCATGCGTCATTCTGATCTACGGGAAGCCAAATGTTGCTCGAACTAACAGTCGTGAACTTGAGCGTACCTTAGTCGCCCTAGATTGGTACATTGATGATCGTGAGGAGTGCGCGAAAGAGGAGCGCCGGTGCCTCCATGATCCCGAGGCACAAGAAAGTCAGACTGCCGCCCGGAAGGCTTCGGACCTCCGGGACAAGCTGAAGGTAATCATTAAGATCGCCTGATCTGGTGGGGTAACTCGTTGGGAGCAATACCACCGGTAATTCCCTGGTCTGGATTACACAAGCCTAACACGTGACATCAGGTAGGACTGGGTTCTCGCCACCGAAGGTTTTCCGCCGCTTTCGATTGCCTCTTTTCTCCCTTCCCCTTAAGTGTCTCCCTCGGACAAAGCCGGATAACGATACGAGAGGGGAATGGCTGTCCTTAGCCTTGTCGAAGTCAGGAACCTCACCATCGAGCGGGGCGGGCGGCGCATTTTCCGCGACATCAGCTTTGCCGCCGCGACCGGGCAGGTTCTGACCCTCGAAGGACCGAACGGGGCGGGCAAAAGCTCGGCCCTGCGGGTTCTGGCTGGGTTCCTTCCGCAAGCGGCCGGCGACATCCGTATGCAGATGACCGCCGGCTATGACGTCATCGATGCCGAGGAGCGCGGCAAGCTGATCGGCTGGGTCGGCCACAATGACGGCGTCAAGGCGCAGCTTTCGGTGCTGGAAAACGCCCGCTTCTTCGCCGCTCTATACGGCGCGCGCGTCGACGTGATGGAGGTCCTCAACCACGTCGGTTTGAAGCGCCTGATCGATTTGCCCGCGCAATATCTTTCCGCCGGTCAGCGCAAGCGCCTGGGCCTCGCGCGCCTGATCCTCAGCGACCGGCCGCTCTGGCTGCTGGACGAGCCCTTGTCGTCGCTGGATGCGGCTGGCCGCCGGCTGGCCGCCGAACTGATCGGCGAACATTGCGATAATGGCGGGATCGCCATCGTGGCGACGCACGAAACGCTCGGCTTGGATGCGACACGCTTTTTCCTGGGGACCGCATGACGGCGTTCCGCGCACTTCTCATCCGCGATATGCGGCTTGCGTTCCGCGCCGGCGGCGGGGCCAGCCTTGCGGCGGCGTTTTTCGCGCTGGTGGCGGCTCTTGTCCCGTTCGGCGTCGGCGCCGACCTGATCCTTTTGGGGCGGATTGCCGGGGGCGTGCTTTGGGTTTCCGCGGCGCTGGCGGCGCTGCTGTCGCTGGACCGCTTGTTTCAGGCCGATTACGAAGACGGCAGCCTGGACGTGCTGCTGCTTTCGCCCTTGCAGTTGGAAGCAGGGGCCGCGGCCAAAATTCTGGCCCATTGGCTGACGACGGGATTACCGCTTGTCGTGCTCTCCCCGGTGCTGGGGCTTCTGCTCAATCTTCCCGCGCCCGGCTATCTCGCGCTGATCGGCTCCCTGCTGATCGGAACGCCGGCGCTTTCGGGTGTAGGCGCGATCGGCGCCGCGCTGACGCTCTCGATTCGCCGGGGCGGCTTGATCCTTGCTCTGATCGTCTTGCCGCTGATTACCCCGGCGCTGATTTTCGGCGCGGGCGCTGTGACGGATGCGCTGGACGGTACGGGCCGCGGCGCGTTCCTGTTCCTCGCTGCCTTTTCCGTGGCGGCGGTGGGACTTTCACCTTTCGCGGCGGCCGCCGCGGTCCGCCTCAATCTGGGCGGCTAAAAGAGACAATCTGGAAGGAAAGGCTTATGTGAGATGCCCATGATTACCTTTCTTGCCAATCCAAAACGCTTCCTGGATTTTTCCAACGCCATTGCACCGTGGCTGGCAGTGCTTGCCGCCGTTCTGCTCGGCGTCGGCTTCTATTGGGCGCTGGTGGTAACTCCGCCGGATTACCAGCAGGGCCAAAGCGTGAAAATCATGTTCGTGCATGTGCCTGCTGCCTATATGGGCATCATGGTCTATGGCGCGATGGCCGTGGCCTCGCTCACGGGCCTGGTCTTCCGTCATCCTCTGGCCGATGTGGCGGCGAAATCCGCAGCCCCGCTCGGCGCCGCGTTCACGGCGTTGGCGCTGCTCACCGGTTCGCTGTGGGGACGGCCGATGTGGGGCACGTTTTGGCAGTGGGGCGATGCGCGGCTGGTGTCGGAGCTGATCCTGCTGTTTATCTATCTTGGCTATATCGCGCTGTGGAACGCTATTGACGATCCGGTGCGCGCCGCCAAAGCCGCGGCTATTCTTTCGCTCGTTGGCGCGGCCGATGTGCCGATCATTCATTTTTCGGTCGATTGGTGGAACACGCTGCATCAGCCGGCAAGCATCGTTCGTCCGGGCGGGCCGACAATCGACCGCAGCTTCCTGATCCCGCTTTTGATCATGATGGCCGGCTACACGGTATTGTTCGCCTGGTTGTGGCTCGTCCGCATGCAGACGGAAATTCTGGAGCGCCGTGCGCGGTCGCTCATGATGGCGAGGGGCGCCTGATCGATGGCGGATTTTTTCGCCATGGGCGGATATGGGGGCTATGTCTGGCCTGCCTATATCATTACGGTCGCCGTGCTGATCGCGGCGACCGTGGTTTCGCTGCAGGCGCATATGCGCGCGCGGCGGAGCGTTCAACGCCTGGAAGACGATAGCGGGGAGAACGGAGAGAGCCAAACGTGAAGCGGCTGTACTTCCTGATTCCGGTCGTGACCTTTTTGGTCCTGACGGTCATGTTCTACAAGTTCCTGTTCCAGGGACCGCCTTCCGAACTTCCTTCGCCATTGGTCGGCAAGACCGCGCCCGATATCGCCTTGCCCGCGCTCGATGAAAAGAACCCGGGCTTCAGCCGCGGCGAACTCGCGCAAGGCAAGCCGATTATCGTGAATTTCTGGGCGTCCTGGTGCGTGCCCTGCCGGCTGGAGCATCCCACATTGATGGAGCTTGCCAAGCGCGAAGGCGTCACCTTGTACGGCGTCGACTACAAGGAAGGTATCTACGGAAAAACCGACGGCGATGCGCGCGGCTTTCTCGAAGAGCTGGGCAACCCTTTTTCCAAAATCAACAAAGACAAAGAAGGGCGCGTCTCGATCGACTGGGGCGTAACCGGCGTGCCGGAAACCTTCGTGATCGACGGCAAGGGCGTAATCCGCGTCCATTATGCCGGGCCGCTGAACGACGACATTCTTCGGCGTCTGATTTTGCCGGCTTTGAAATAGAGCGCAATCCGGCGAAGTGGACGCCGGTTCGCCGTTAGATTGCGCGGCAAAATAAGAATCTAGAGGATGATCCGATTCAATCGGATCATCCTCTAGATTTTTTAACCTTCCGCAAACCATGTTCCGGCATGGTGTTTCGATGCGGATCGATTCATCGAATTTTTTGCTGGCTTCTCAGATGCAGACGCGTCCGTCTGCAGCGGTGAAAACACAGCCGGCGGCAGTCTTTGAGCCAGGAGCGCCTGTTGCCAAACCGGCAGCAAGCGGCGCGCAAACACCAGCATCTCCGGGCTTCCGGCGCCTCGGTCAGCAGCTCGATATAAAAATTTAATTCAGCGCGATCGGCGCGTTTTCGGACGCGCGTCGCTGCGGTCTTTGCTGTCCTCGCCATCGGCCTGTGCAGCCACAGCCGCGAGCATCTTCAGGAAGCGCGGACGGTCGGTCGCGGAAATCCCTGCGAGCAGCATGCGTTCCACGCGCTCGCTTGCGGTGCGCGCGCTGCGCAGAGCCTTTCGGCCTGCCGGCGCCAACCGCACAGCGTTGGCACGCTGATCGTTTTCCGTGCGTTCGCGATCGAGCAATCCCTTTTCGATCATGCGCCGGATCATCTCAGCCAATGTCGAACGGTCGATGCCGGTAATGCCGACAAGATCCGTCTGGCTGATCCCTTCATTCTGTTCCACCGCCGCCAGCACCGTGAATTGCTGCTTCGTCAGATCGCTTGCGCCCGGTTCGCGAGAGAACAGGTCATTGGCGAATTGCACGCAGCGACGCAGCAAATGCGATGGTGACTGAGAAAGGTCAAAGCCCCCAGTGGCTTTGCGCGGACCTTTCGAAGCCATCCCCCAAACCCCCAAAATGTCGAGATTAAAAATCAGATCGTCCGTACAAGGTCGGACCAAGCAACTTTACCGCACTTAATTGTGGACGCAAGCAATCTTTGCGCAATTCGAATTGGTAACGAGCCGGAGTTTTCCTTGACACGAAATGATTGGCAAAACCAACCGGCGAAAAGCTCCGCACAACGCGCAGAACAGTTTTTATTTCCGAAATCTCTTTGGGTGTCACCCTAAAGACGCAGGGCTTTCGTCGGTTTCAATCTGGTGCCGCGAAATAAACGGTGTCTGCGCCATGGCGAAAAGCAGCGTCAGAGGAAACACGCCCCAAACTTTGAACGCGACCCAGGTGCCGGTCGAGACATTTCGCCACACGATTTCGTTTGCAACCGCAAGCACAAGAAAGAACAGCGACCAACGCCATGTCAGTGTTCGCCACGCGCCTTCTGGAAGCTGCAGCGTTTGTCCCAGCATGAACTTGATAAACAAACGGCCGAAACGCAGCCCGCCCAACAGCACCACCGCGAACATCACGTACAGAATGGTCGGCTTTATCTTTATGAATATGTCGTTGGACAGCCAGAGGGTTAAGCCGCCGAAAACCAATACGAGCGCGCCTGTGACCAATGGCACGGGCGAAATCTTCCGTTCCAAGACAATGCCGATTGCAATCGCAGCCAGTACCGCGCCCATAAACACTGCGGTCGCCGTGAAAATATTGAACAGCGCGTTCGCGGCAAAGAAAACCAGCAGCGGCCCGAGATCGAGCGCCAATTTCAGCAAAGGATGCATGAGTTCACCATAAGCGCTTCAGGGCATTTGTTCCAGAGACATACGCTTAGAAACGGAAAGAACCCATTGTCTGTTTCGGTTCTTCATCGGCGCCGGTGAGGGCGCGCGCAAATGCCGGTGCGTCGAACACCTGCAGGTCGCCTATGCTCTCGCCCACGCCAACAAAATGTATGGGCAATTTGAACCGGTTCGCGAGCGCAACAAGTATGCCGCCCTTCGCGGTCCCGTCGAGTTTGGTCATAATCAGGCCCGTCAGCGGAACGGCGGCCTGAAACGCCTCGACCTGCGAAATCGCGTTCTGGCCGGTGGTGGCGTCCAGAACGAGAATGGCCGCATGCGGAGCAGTTTCGTCCAGCTTCTTCAGGACCCGTGCAATTTTCTGCAATTCGGCCATCAGGCCCGCTTTGTTCTGCAAGCGTCCGGCCGTGTCGATAAGGAGTACATCCGCATTGGCGTCGCGCGCTTCCTTCAGCGCATCGAATGCCAAACCCGCCGAGTCCGCGCCGGGACCGCGCGTGAAGACCGGCGCGTTCGCACGCTCCCCCCAGATCTTGAGCTGATCGATAGCGGCGGCTCGAAACGTATCGGCCGCGGCAAGATGTACGCGCTTTTTTTCCTGCGCCAGCTTTGCCGCCAATTTACCGATCGTGGTGGTCTTGCCGGTTCCGTTTACCCCGGCGACCAGAACCACAAAGGGTTTGTGCGCCGGATCGACCGCAAAAGGCCGGGCGGCAGGCGCCAGCGCCTTGGCAATGACATTCGCCAGAAGCTGTCTCAGTTCACGTTCCGTAACGTCCGTATCGTAGCGGTCCTTGGCAACCTCAGCGGCGAGTTCGTGCGCAAGATTTGCCCCGATATCCGCGCGGATCAGGGCGTCTTCCAAATCTCTCACGGTATCGGCATCGAGCCGCTCTTTCGTGAAGACGCCCGTGAGGCCGCCGGAAAGCTGCGTTGCCGTGCGTGAGAGGCCCGCTTTCAGGCGCGCGAAAATTCCGAGCCTGCCGCCAGAGCTTTCGTCGGTGGTCATGCCGCTGCCAATGAATCTTGTTGTCCGGGATGGGGCTGTGTCGCAGCCACCGCAACGCTTCCCGTGAGAATACGGCCATTGCTGCCCTCGATACGCGCGCGCACCAATGTGCCGGGCTCTGCCTGGGCATCGCAGTCCACCACGGCGAAGCACGGTGTGCGTCCGCGTCCGGGCTTTTCCATAAGCAAAATCTGCTCACTGCCGACGAGGCTTGAAAGCCTCGCGCGCAACGCGGCATCTCCCTTTTCGCGCAGGCGGCGCGCCCGCTCTTTAACGACGGGGCGGGGGAGTTGCGGCATGCGTGCCGCAGGCGTTCCCTTTCGCGGGCTGAACGGGAACACGTGGAGATAGGACAGTCGGGCATCGTCAACCAGCGCCAGCGTGTTCTCGAACATGGCATCGCTCTCCGTGGGAAACCCCGCGATCAGATCCGCGCCGAAAGCGGCATCTGGCCGCAGCCGCCGCACCGTTTCACAGAACCCAATCGTGTCTTCCCGCGAATGACGCCGTTTCATCCGCTTGAGGATCAAATTGTCGCCCGCCTGCGCGGACAGATGAAAATGCGGCATCAGCCGATCGTCTTCGGCGATCAGGCGCAGCAGAGCGTCATCGGCTTCGATGGAATCGATGGACGAAAGCCTCAGCCGTTTCAGCTCGGGAACGTGTTTCAGGATACGGCCGACCAGTGTGCCCAAGCTCGGGTGTCCCGGCAGGTCTGCCCCATAGGCGGTAAGGTCCACACCGGACAGGACGATTTCGTTGTATCCGGCCGCAACCAGCCGCTGGGCTTCTTCGATCACCGCGCCCGCGCCCACGCTGCGCGAGTTTCCGCGGCCGAAGGGAATGATGCAGAAGGTACAGCGGTGGTCGCAGCCGTTTTGCACTTGCAGGACGGCGCGCGTTTGGTCTTCGAAACTGTCGACGAATTGCGCGGCGGTTTCCTTCACCGACATGATGTCGTTGACGACAACACGCGGCGCGGTTTGCAGGAAGTCCGCGCCGTAACTCGGGGTCTGAAGCTTTTCCTGATTGCCGAGCACGCGGTCCACTTCGGGCATGGCGGCATAGGTTTCCGGCTCGGTTTGCGCCGCGCATCCCGTGACGATGATCTGGGCCTGCGGGTTCTCGCGGCGTGCTTTGCGGATTGCCTGGCGCGACTGACGCACCGCTTCGCCGGTCACGGCGCAGGTGTTGACGATGATCGCGTCTTTCAGGCCGGCTTCTTCGGCGCGAGCGCGAATGGCCTCGGATTCATAAGAGTTGAGGCGGCAGCCGAAGGTGACGATCTCCACCCCGGTCATTGGGCCTCCACCAGACTCGCTATATTCACCTCGCCCGTGAAGGCGTAGCGGATGGGCCCGGTCATCAGCACGTGGCTGTCGCTCTCGCGCCACTCGATTTCCAGCTCGCCGCCGTCGAGGATCAGCTTCACCTTACGGTTTGTTAATCCGCGCCCGATGGCGGCAACTGCGGCCGCACAAGCGCCGGTGCCGCACGCCAGCGTTATCCCTGCGCCGCGTTCCCATACCCGCATGCGCAACACATCGGGGGCGCGCCGTTCCACGAACTCCACATTGGTGCGCGAGGGAAACCAGGGGTGATGCTCGATCGCCGCGCCGAGGCTGGCAACGGGAGCCGTCTCCGCGTTGTCCACGAACAACACGCAATGCGGGTTGCCCATCGATACTGCGGTGGCAGTCCGCAAGGGCTCATCCGTGAAACCGGGAACTTCAAGTGCGAAGGATTGGGTATCGACGGCCTGCGCCATGGGAATTTCGCGCCAGTCGAGCCGGGGCGCTCCCATATCGACCGTCACGGTGTCCTGGCCCGCCATCTGACAGCGGAGCGGCCCGCCAGTACTATTGATCTGGATATCGTCGGTTTCCCACTCGGCCATCATCAGGAACCCGACGCAGCGGGCGGCATTGCCGCAGGATTCGACCTCGCTCCCGTCGGCATTGAAGATGCGCATGAAAGCGGCGGCCGGGCTTCTGGCCGGTTCCATGACGATAACTTGGTCGCACCCGATGCCGCGTTTGCGGTCCGCTATGGCGCGCGCCGATGCGGCGTCGACGGGTACGGAAAACGTACGTGCGTCGAAAATCACGAAATCATTGCCGAGACCGTGCATTTTCAGGAAGGTCGTCATGCCGGGCCTTATAGGGCCTAAGGCCGTTACTATTCCAGCCCGCGAAATACGGTCGGCGGAGAGTTGCAGTCCTTGGTAAACCGCCCAAAATGAAGGCACCCGCCGATGGAGGGCCCCATGCGCGTCCGTTCCTGGACAAGCATTTTGACTGCGTTGGTGCTCAGCCTTGGAGCGATGACGGCGATGTATGCTGCTGAAACGGTCGACCCTTATCTCTGGCTGGAGGACGTTCACGGGACCAAGCCGCTGGAATGGGTGGAGCAGCACAATGCGGTCGCCCTGAAACAGCTCAAGGCCTCGGCGGACTACCAGAAGAATTACGACACGATCCTGGCGCTGCTGGATGCCAATGACCGCATCCCGACCGGCCAGCTGCATGGCGATACCGTCTTTAACTTCTGGCAGGACCCGGCGCATGTGCGCGGCATTTGGCGGCGCACCACGATTGCCTCCTATGAAACGGCGGCGCCGCAATGGGACACCATTCTGGACGTCGATGAGCTCGCGCGCACCGAAAACAAGAGCTGGGTTTTCAAAGGCGCGACCTGCTCGCCCGATCTCGCGCGCTGCCTGTTGAAGCTGTCGCCCGGCGGTGGCGATACGGTGGTGCTGCGCGAATTCGATCCTGCCGCCAAACGCTTCGTGGACGAAGGATTTGCCCTGGGCGAAGCCAAGGCCGAAGCGGCGTATGCCGATACCAATACGGTCCTGTTCAGCACCGATTTCGGGCTAGGAACGCTGACGCAATCGGGCTATCCGCGCATCGTGAAGATGTGGCGTCGCGGAGAACAACTCAGCCAGGCGCAGGTCGTGTTCGAAGGCAAGCCGGAAGACGTGATCGTCTCGCCAGCCGTGTTCCACAGCGTACACGGCTCGACCGCGCTGGTGACGCGCGCGGTCAGTTTCTTCGACACGGAATATTATTATGTGTCGCCGGAAGGCCGCGGCATTGCGTTGCCGCTGCCTTTGTCCGCCGTATTGAAGGCGGAGTTGAACGGCGATGTCATCGCAGTGATGCGGCAGGCCTGGAAACCGGAAGGGCAGGCGGAAATTCCGCAAGGCGCGCTGATCGCGTTCTCGCTGAAGGACATGATCGGCTCTGGCGTCGTGCCACCGATTTCGGTGCTCTATACCCCAGGCCCGCGCGCTTCCGTCGAAGATGTCGAGGCCGGGAGCGATGCGGTCTATGCCTCAATCTTCGAGAATGTCACGGGCAGCATTCACACCTTCCGCCGCGATGAGAACGGGAAATGGTCGGACAGCAAACTCGCGCTGCCGCCCGGCGGTTCGACGGGCGTGTCGTCGGCCAATCAGTTCGGGCCGGGCGCGTATTTTTCCTATCAAGGCTTTCTTACGCCGACCACGCTATTTGCGGCCAAGGGGCAAAGCGCGCCCGCGGCCATTAAAGCGATGCCAGCGCGGTTCGACGCCGCGCCCTATGAGAGCAAGCAATATGAGGCGCGGTCGCGCGACGGCACGCGCATTCCCTATTTCGTTGTGCGGCCGAAATCGGCCTCAGGCCCGACGCCGATGGTGCTTTACGGCTATGGCGGCTTCGAGATTTCGCAGACGCCGTTCTATTGGTCGAGCATGGGAAAACTGTGGCTGCCACGCGGCGGCTCCTATGCGGTCGCCAATATAAGGGGCGGCGGCGAGTTCGGCCCGGCCTGGCATGAAGCGGCGCAAAAGGGCAACCGCCAGCTCGCCTTCGACGATTTCATCGGGGTGGCCGAGGACATGATCCGGCGCGGCCTGACCAGCGAGAAACAGCTAGGCATCATGGGTGGCTCGAATGGCGGGCTGCTCGTGGGGACCGTCGCCGTGCAGCGGCCCGATCTGTTCGGCGCGGTGGTGTGTCAGGTCCCGCTGCTGGACATGCTGCGCTTTGCCAAGATCGGGGCGGGTGCGTCCTGGGTCGGCGAATATGGCGACCCCGAAAATTCCATCGAGCGGGCGGCGCTGATTGCCTATTCGCCGTATCAGAACGTGAAGCCGAACGTGAAATACCCGCCGATCTTTTTTGTCACCGCAACGTCAGACGATCGTGTGACGCCGGTGCACGCCCGCAAAATGGCCGCCAAAATGGAAGCGCAAGGCCACGAGATGCTGTTCTACGAAAACACCGAAGGCGGCCATGCCGCCGCCGCCAACCACGCGCAATCCGCCGAAATGAACGCGCTGACGTTTGTCTATTTGGCCCAGAAGCTGGGGCTGAAATAGTCCCGCTTCACCATGGCCGGCCTCCGAGCCGGCCACCCAGCAGGCGAGCGTCCGCGAGCCCATAACTTCTTTTGCGCCCGCAGACGCGGTCGCGCTGGGTGGCCGGGTCAAGCCCGGCCATGGTGACTGGTGAGGTCTGAGGGTTAACCCGGCGCGGTGTCGAACTTCGTCATTTCGGAGCAGTCGGTGAACCAGGGGGCGCGGGAGGCCCAGTGCACAATGGCCTGCGGCTTCATCTGCGGGTCTTCGTCCAGTGAGCCGGCGGGAATGACCATCCAGGTGTGATCGCGCGTGTGGTGCGGCACCCGGCAGCCGCAATTGCTGCAGGTTTGCAGGGCGAACCGCACCGCCTCCGGCAGATCGTACCGCTTCACCGCGTCGGCTCCCGCCGTCCATCGGAAGGCGCTGGCCTTGACGAAGCCGTTGGCGGCATGGGCGGTGCCGGTGGCTTTGCGGCAGCGCGAGCAGTGGCAATACATGAACCGCTCGAAGGGAAGGTCCACCTCATACTGCACCGTCTTGCAAAGACAGCTTCCATGCACGGTCGTCATCCAAATCCCCCCGTTTTGTTGCCAAGATTGACTTAATCTAGCGGCGGACCTAAATCACCGCCATCCGGAAAGGTCTAACCCTTCCGGTCCCGGGCTTGAATCCGGGATCGCCCCCAGGCAGCGCAGGTGCGCCCCCTGGGGCGTTCGGCGTTTGGAGTAAGGCATGTTCGACTCATTGCAGTCTCGATTGGGGGGTGTTTTCGACCGCTTGCGCGGCCGCGGAGCGCTGTCTGAGGCCGATGTCGATACCGCGCTGAACGAAGTGCGCGCCGTGCTGGTGGACGCCGACGTCGCCCTGCCGGTGGTCAAGAAATTCATCGCCAAGGTGCGCGAACGCGCCGTTGGCGAGCAGGTTATCCGTTCGGTCACGCCTGGCCAGCAGGTCGTCAAAATCGTCCATGACACGCTGGTCGAAACCCTAGGCACGGAATCGGAAGGGCTGTCGCTCGGCTCGCCGCCTGCGCCCATCCTGATGGTGGGCTTGCAGGGTTCGGGCAAAACCACGACCTCCGCCAAGCTGGCGCTGCTGCTTCAGACCAAAGACAAGAAGCGCGTGCTGATGGCCTCGCTGGACGTCAATCGTCCCGCCGCCATGGAGCAGCTAAGAGTCCTCGGCGAACAGACGAATACCCCGACGCTGCCGATCGTTCTGGGTCAGCGTCCCACCGACATCGCCAAGCGCGCTTTGGCCGCGGCCCGCGTCGGCGGCTACGACGTGCTGATCCTCGATACGGCCGGCCGTCAGCATGTCGATGAAGCCCTCATGGCCGAAGTCGCGGAGATCAAAAAGCTCACCCAGCCGCATGAAACCCTGCTGGTGGCGGATTCGCTGACCGGCCAGGACGCGGTGAACATCGCCAAAAGCTTCAACGAGCGGGTGCAGATCACCGGCATTATTCTGACGCGCGTGGATGGCGATCAGCGCGGCGGCGCCGCCCTTTCCATGCGGGAAGTGACGGGCGCGCCGATCAAATTCCTCGGCACCGGTGAAAAGCTGGACGCGCTGGAAGCGTTCCATCCGGCCCGCGTCGCCGGGCGCATTCTCGACATGGGCGATGTCGTGTCGCTGGTCGAGAGGGCCGTCGAAACGGTCGATCGCGACAAGGCCGAAAAGCTCGCCAAGAAGATGAAAAAGGGCGAGCTCGATTTCAACGATCTCGCCGATCAGCTGTCTCAAATGCGCAAAATGGGCGGCATGCAGGGCCTGCTCGGGATGCTTCCGGGCATGGGCAAGATGAAGGATCAGCTTGCCGCGGCCGGCATCGACGACAGCATCCTGAAACGCCAGGAAGCGATCATCTCGTCCATGACCAAGAAGGAGCGCGTGACGCCCGACGTCATCAACGGTTCGCGCCGCAAACGTATTGCGGCAGGGGCGGGCGTGGAGGTGGCCGAGGTCAATAAGGTCGTGAAAATGCAGCGCCAAATGTCCGACATGATGAAGAAAATGGGCAAGGGCGGGCGTGGCGGCTTGATGAGCGCGCTGGGCGGCATGAATCCCGGAATGATGGGCGGTATGGGCGGGCAAGGCGGCGGCATGCCGCCGGGTTTCCCCGGTCTGCCTCCCGGTTTCGGTGGAAAGAAGTAATCCCTTTGCCGGTGGCGAGGGCGGAATAGATTCGTATACGGATAAAAGAGGAAGAGCAGCATGTCTTTGAAGATCAGATTGTCTCGCGGCGGCACCAAGAAGCGCCCGCATTACGCCATCGTCGTCACGGAATCGCGCTCACCGCGCGATGGCCGGTTCATCGAACAGCTCGGGTTCTACAACCCGCTGCTGCCGAAGGACCACGCCGACCGTCTGCGCTTCGATCTGGAAAAGGCGAAGGCCTGGATCGGCAAGGGCGCCACGCCGTCCGACCGCGTACACCGCTTCCTTTCGGATGCCGGCGTTCTGAAGCCCATCACGCACCACAGCCCAGAGAAGATGAAGCCGAAGAAGAAGGCGCAGGAGCGCGCCGCCGCTGCCGCTAAGGCCGCTGCCGCCGCACAGGCTTGATCGAGCCCCGCGTCCTTTTGGGTGTGGTGACCGGCGCTCACGGCATCAAGGGCGAGGTGAAGGTGAAAACCTTCACCGCCTTCCCCGAAGGCCTTGCCGATTACGGCCCGCTGACGACCGAGGCAGGACACACGCTCGACGTGGAGACGCTGCGTCCGGCCAAGGCCGACGAAGCCGTGGTGCGGTTTGCCGGTGTGGCCGACCGCAACGCGGCGGAGCGGTTGAAGGGCCAATCGCTCTACGTGCCGCGTTCGGCCTTGCCGCCGCCGGATGAGGGCGAGTTCTATCTCACCGATCTGATCGGCCTTTCGGCCGAAGACGCGGCCGGCCAAGTGATTGGTACGGTGAAAGCGGTGCACAATTTCGGCGCCGGCGACATGCTGGAAATCGAATTTCCCGACAAGAAGACCGAGTTCGTGGCTTTTACCGATGCCAACGTGCCGGCCGTCGATATAGCCGGCGGGCGCGTCGTGATCGTACTTCCCGCCTATACGGAGGGGGAGGCTTAGATGGTCAGGTCCCATACCATGTCTGGCATCTCCCCCTCACCCCGGCCCTCTCCCCCTCCGGGGGCGAGGGAGGTATTTTCCCTCTCCCCCCCTGGGGGGGAGGGTCAGGGTGAGGGGGCGGTCTCTCCGCTTTCCCACTGCTAGCCGCAATGTGGCGCGCCTCTGTCCTCACGCTGTTTCCCGACATGTTTCCCGGGCCGTTGGGCGCCTCGCTCATCGGCAAGGCGGCGGCCGGCGGCGTCTGGCATCTCGACGTCCGCGATATCCGCGAGAATGGCCTGGGAAAGCATCGCACGGTCGATGACACCCCGGCCGGCGGCGGCCCCGGCATGGTGATGCGCGCCGATGTCGCGGCCGCGGCCATCGATGCCGCCCGCGCCCTGGACGCTGCCGAACGCTCGCTGATCTACCTCTCCCCCCGTGGGGCGCCGTTGACCCAGGCACGGGTCAAACAGTTCGCCGCGGGGCCGGGCGCGGTTCTTCTGTGTGGCCGCTTCGAAGGGCTGGACGAGCGCGCCATCCAAACCCGCGGGATGGAGGAAATCTCGCTGGGTGACTTCGTCCTGGCGGGTGGGGAGATTGCCGCCATGGCTCTGATCGAGGCCGTCGTCCGGCTTCTTCCGGGGGTGATGGGCGCCCAAAGCTCCAGTTCCGAAGAAAGCTTCGAGCTCGGGCTGCTGGAATACCCGCACTATACGCGCCCTCAAAGCTTCGAGGGACGGGATATTCCCCCGGTCCTAACCTCAGGCAATCACGCGGAAATCGCGCGCTGGCGGCGGGCCGAAGCCGAGCGGCTCACCAAAGAGCGGCGTCCGGATCTCTGGACCCTCTATGAAAAGCATTTTTTATCCGCTAGAAGGCCCCCCACTTCAGACCTTGGCCCCGCCAAGGGCCTGCCGAAGGATGCGAAAAATGAACCTGATTCAGATACTTGAGCGCGAACAAATGGACACCGTCCGCGGTGGCCGCAAATTGCCCCCCTTCCGGCCGGGCGATACGCTGAAGGTCAACGTCAAGGTCGTGGACGTGTCCTTTGACGAAAAGACCAAGCAGTCCAAGACGCGCGAACGTCTCCAGGCGTTCGAAGGCGTTTGCATTGGGCGCCAGGGCGCGGGGCTGAACGAGAGCTTCACCGTCCGCAAGATTTCCTACGGCGAGGGCGTGGAGCGCGTGTTCCCCGTTCACAGCCCGCTGGTTGATTCGGTAGACGTCGTCCGCCGCGGCAAAGTCCGGCGCGCGAAGCTCTATTATCTGCGCGGCCTGCGCGGCAAAGCAGCTCGTATTGCCGAGCGGCAGCGCAGCACGGAAGACGTCGCTGCGGTGGCAGCCAGCTAGTCATCTGATCTGTCATCCCGGCCCAGCAACGCGAAGCGTTGCGCCGAGCCGGGACCCACGGTGCAGCCGATTTGTGGATCCCGGCCGGGCGCTTATGCCCGCTCGCCCGCCTTGGCATCAGATGGTTAAGCTTTCTCACCTAGAGAATCGCTTCTCATGAGCAAGCACCTCATTCCCGATCAGGTTTTGAGTCAGCCGGAACCGCTGTCCGAGGCCGAGCCGTTGGCGCGCGTGCCGTCGACGCCCTTTGCGTTTTTGCGATTCTTGATCGTGAAGCATTTCCGTGGGCGGGTGGCGGCGCTGGTGGCGCTTGCCGGGACGGCGACATCCATCGAGGCCTTCGGCCCCTACGCGCTGTCCCATTTGATCAACGCGATTACCGCGGCCGTGCAGACGCATGCGAGCTTCACCACCGCAATCCTGCCGTGGCTGCTGCTGCTTGCAGGCATTTGGCTTGGCTCGACGGTCGCGTACCGCACCTATGAATGGGTGGACGTCGGCACAAGTCCACGCATGCGCGCGCTGGCCCAGAAATATCTGTTCACCTATCTGATGGGTCATTCGCCGCGCTATTTTCAGGAAAATTTCGCCGGCAAGCTCGGGCAAAAGGTGAAGCAGGCCGGGCAAGCCGTCGTCGGCGTGCTGAACATTCTCGGTTTCGAAATGGTGCGCGTGACCATGCTTCTGCTGGTCGGCGGCGTGCTGATGTTCAATGCGCACGCGACCTACGCCATCGTGCTGGCGCTGTGGGCGGTGGTTTATCTCGGCATCGTGGTCTCGCTGGCGCGGCGCTGTGTGGTGCTGTCGAAAGCGTTTTCCAACGAAGTCTCGACGTCTACGGGGCGGCTGATCGACGCCATCGGCAATTCCGATCTCGTGCGCGCCTTTGCGAAAGCCGGCTATGAGCGCCGCTTTCTGTCGCATTTCCTCGCGGACGAAATGAACGCCTCACGGCGGCTGCGGACCTTCCTGATTTTAATGCGCGCCTTTATGGCGGTTGCCACCCTGGCGTTGTTGCTGGAGCTGACAGCGTTGGCGGGGATGGATGCGTTGTCCGGCGCGCTTTCGGTCGGCGCGTTTGCGATGATTTACTTCCTGGCCAACCAGATTATCCGCAGCGTGCAGGAGCTGTCGTACCGCATGCTCGATTATTTCGAGCAATTGGGCACGCTGGCCGAGGCGTTGGAGCTGGTCAGCGCGCAGCACGAAATCGTGGACGCGCCGGATGCGGCGCCCCTGCAGGTGCGCGAGGGCGGCATACGGTTCGAGCACGTCCGCTTTTCACATCCCGACGGATTGCAGGTGTTCGACGATTTGAATCTGATTATTCGCCCTGGCGAAAAAGTTGGTTTGGTCGGTCCGTCCGGCGCCGGCAAGTCAACCTTGGTGAAATTGCTGCGGCGTCAGTTCGAGCCCCAAGTCGGGCGCATTCTGATCGACGGCCAGGACATTTCCCATGTGCAATGGGATTCGCTGAACCAGGCGATTGCCGAAGTGCCGCAAGTGGCGGGTGTGTTTCATCGCGCGGTGCGCGACAACATTCGTTACGCCAAGCCCGATGCCGCGGAAGGTGAAGTTGAGCGCGCGGCGCGCGAGGCCTTCGCGCATGATTTCATCACGGGACGCGCGAGCGGATACGACACCATCGTCGGTGAGCAGGGCATCAAACTGTCCGGCGGCGAGCGTCAGCGCATCGCGATTGCGCGGGCGCTGGTGAAGGATGCGCGCATATTGGTGCTGGACGAAGCGACCTCCTCGCTGGATTCGGAATCCGAGCATCTAATTCAGGAAGCGTTATGGACGCTGATGCAGGGCCGCACCGTCATCGCCATCGCGCACCGTCTCTCGACCATCGCCGGCATGGACCGCATCGTTTATCTGGAAGCGGGCCGCACCATCGAAGAAGGCCCGCACCGCGAACTGCTGGCCAAAGGCGGCGCCTACGCCCGCCTCTGGAACCGCCAAATGGGCGGCTTCATCAACGCGGCGTAGCTATTTCTTCGCGCGAGCCGGCTTGTCCGCCAGAACCTCACGGGTCTGCACAAACGCCCGCAGCACGTTGTTCATCATGGATTGGTAGCCTTTTCCACGGGACCGAAACCAAGCAAGCACGTCCGCATCGATGCGGATGTTGATGTGTTCTTTGCGTGGCGGAATACCCATGACGGCCTGCGTCCAATCCGGTTCGCCCTCGACGTCATCGGGGTCGGCTTTAATCGACGCTTCCAGCGCAGCACCGCTCATCGCGTCGATTTTCTTCCAATCGGTACGATCTTCTCCGCGTTTCAGCTTCGCTTTGATCTGCTTACTCGTAAGCCGCACGATATCGTTTTTCTTCGCCATCTCTGTGACCATTCACTTGGGCTTAGGGTAAGCGACAAATATGCCATCTTTCGTCCAGCTTTTGGGATCGTCTAAGTCGGGAACGTCGTAGCGATCTTCAAACTTTACGAACCGAAATGTAGCGCGCGTGATTCCTTCGAACAGTGCTTTTTGGACATCTGGAACAATGCCGCCACCTATCAGAAGCCTGCCATCCCCGCCCTGCTCCCAGCGAATTTGAAGCTGGTCATATTTGTTGCCGACATGCGCAACGGCGCTTTCTCTACTGTATATTTCGCGGATTGCTCCTACATCAACACCGAGCGCCTCCAGGCGTTTTCGGATCTCCACCGGAGGCACGCTTTTTTCAGCATTGTACATTTCTGACGCACTAGCATCCTTACAAACCAGCCAATAGAAAGCTGTCGCTTCCAGCGCGGTCCGCGAGCAATTAAAAGCGTCCAATATCAAGCCCCGCTCCGCGAGAAGCAGCGTGGAAAAAAGATGGTTTGTGAATCTAGCAGTCAAGGCAAGCTTCACGTTTCGCAGGAGCCCCTTCGGCTCGAGCTCAAGCGCACGGAAATGTTGACCGAGGAAGGTGAATACCTTCCTCGCCTCCATAATCTCTCTTTTGAACTGTTTCCGACTTGCGGCTGAGGTGTCGTTGCTGTGCAGCCAGAGCAGTTCGTACCGGTAGCTTCTATTCAATCGGCCCTCTTTTGCGATGCACCTTTTAGCGCGAGCAGATTTTAGAAATCCGTCGGTCCGACCATCAAAAATCCGGTTTGTCCGCGTGGGGCATGGGGATGAGCTGGTCGGGGTCGTAGCCGTAGCCGTCACCGTTTTCGGCGCAGATGTCTTCTTCCCAATGGTTCGAGCGTGGCGTGTCGCCCGGCTTGAATTGCACGAGCGCGTTCCAGGGCGTGGTGAATGTACCGGGATCATCGACGGTGAAGGTGATGTCGATGCCGCGTCCGCCGGGAAGCAGCTTGTAGCGTTCGACCACGTGCATCAGTTTGGTGTGCGGCGTGCGGAAGCGGTCGAGTGGCCCTTGATTGTCGAGGCCGATGGTATCCACCACCAGCGTATCCCCGTTTTCATAATGGCCGACGGATTCGCCCTTCCACGAATAGCCCGGATTCTTAGTGTGCGGCACGTTCATATACACGCGCCGCACTTGCGCATCGCGCTTGGCGAGGATGTAGACCACCGACGGCGTCTGCAGGAACACCACCGCTTCTCCCGGAAACAGCAGCACCGACGGCACGCCGCCCGGCCAGCAGCGGGAATCGTCCACGAACGGAACGCCGCCCGCTTCGACGCGCTCGTTGGCGATTTCCATGAGCTTCTTCGCCCACGGCTTTAGGATGGGCGAGGCCGTATCCGCCATCGCGTTCTGCTGGCCGAATTTGAATTCGCGGCCCGGTTTGTCCAAGACAGGACCGGGGCCCGTATCGCCGGGCACTCTGAGGAATTTGATGCCGCTCGAAAGCACCCAGGCTTTTTCGCCGGACGAAAAATCCGGTATCGCCTCATTGCGAGAGGCAGGCTGCGCGCTCAGCACGCCGCTGCCAATGCAGAATGCGAGAGCGCAGGTCAAAGCGATGCGGGCGGCCATACGCTTTTTCATCGTTAGAAATCTGCCTTGTCCGCGTGCGGTGAGGGAACGAGTTCTTCCGGATCAAAGCCGTACCCGTCTCCATTGTCCGCGCAAATGTCTTCTTCCCAATGATCCGAACGCGGCGGTGTGCCTGCGCGCCAGGTGACGTGCGCCTTCCACGGCATGGTGAAAGTGCCGGGATCTTCAACCGTGAACGAGATGTCGACGCTCTTGCGGTCCGGCGCTAGTTTGAATCGCTCCACCACATGCATCAGCTTGGTATGCGGCGTGCGGTAGCGGTCGAGCGGGCCTTTGTCGTCCAAGCCGATCGTATCGACCACAAGCGTATCGTCGTTCTCGTAATGGCCGACGGATTCACCGGCCATGGAATAGCCGGGATCCTTACTGTGCGGCACGTTCATGAAAATGCGCCGCGTCTGCGAATCGCGTTTGGACAGCAGCCAGACTTCCTTGGGCGTTTGCAGAAACACCATCGCTTCGCCGGGAAACAGCAGCATGCTCGGTACGCCCGCCAACCAGCAGCGCGACGCATCGACGAAGGGAATGCCGCCCTTTTCGACGCGGGCATTGGCGATATCCATCAGCTTCTTCGCCCACGGTTTCAGAATCGGATTGCTAGTATCGGCGATGCGGTTGACGGTACGCGCGCCGCCGCCGCCAAGCTCGGCGAATTTCCCATTGGGATAATTCTTGTCGTCAACGGGGCCGGGACCGGTATCGCCCGGTATTTTGTAGAACTGCGTGCCCTTGGTCAGAACCCAGGTGCGTCCGCCGGATGAAAAATCCGGAATGGCATCGTTTTGCGATGCGGCCTGCGCGCTTTGTGCTTCAGCCCAAAACAGCCCGCCGCCCAGTACAAGCGCCGCAACGATTGCAGAAGTCGCTCTTGCCTTCATCGCCGTCAGTTCTCCCGGAGCGCAGACGCATTTCGGAATAAAATTTTGCTTGTCATCCCGGCCAAGCGAGGCGAAGCCGAGCGCGAGCCGGGACCCACCGAACCGCTTTCACGGTGGGTCCCGGATAGCCGCTGACGCGGCTTCCGGGATGACAGGTGTGCGTTAAAACGAACGGACTTAGACATTGTTTCTCTAACGCCGCTGCACGACGCCTTTGACCGAAGAAAGATCGCGGTGCTTCTCGCCGCAGACGTAATCCATCATGCGGATATCGGAGCGCGGCTGATAGACGAAGCGCGCGCTCCAATCCTTGGTGAAGACGCCGGGGTCGTGGATGGTGACGACGTCCTCCAGCTCCTTGCCGCCATTGATCTTGCGGATGCGCTCGACCGTGCGAAGCTGATCCGTATGCGGAGCGCCGGAGTTGTCGAGAAACGTCTTCTCGTTGAAGCCCGCCGTTTCAATGACCAGCGTGTCGCCCTCGAAATGGCCGACGGAATGACCGGAATAGAACGGAAAGATTTCCAGCTCGTCGGCGGGGGGCAGCGGCTTGTCGATGCTGATCAGGCGGATGACGTGGTTCAGCTCGTATAGAATGTGAATCTCGCCACGGTTCGGCGTCGCCACGATCTCGAAGGGGTAAGGACTCTGCAAAATCCTGGGGATTCCGTCGGGCGTGCAGACTTTGCGCGATTTGTCGTCGAGGGAATATGTCTTCACCGCGTCGGCATTCTTGCGGTACGCGGCCATTGCTTCGGGTTTGTAGGGCGGATCGCCGCCGCCAACGGGCACGATCTTGGGGCTGTACGTATTGGTCCAGTAGATGCCGCTCAAATCGGGCCACGCCGCGGGCGCAGGTGCCGCGGAAGACGCCGTGCAAAAAACGACCAATGCCGAACCGGCGGCATATCCAAGCCAGCGATGCGTGAGTCTCATTGTGCCGCCGTGCCGAGCCGGTCGGTGTCGCCCATCGTTTTGCCGTTCGGCAGCTTGATGGCCATGTAGCTTCCGGCTTTCATGCCATTACGCATGGGATGAAACGTCACCTCGACCTTGTCGCCGGGTACGACCGTCTTCGGCCGCCAGCCGCGCGAGGCAAGCAGACTGACCGAGCTGAGCTCGACCGCCCACTGCTCGGGTTCGCCCTTGGCGTTCGGCACATTCACCAGCAGCCAGCTATGCGGGTTGGTCCACTGGAATTCCTTCACCGTGCCTTCGACCGTCATTTTCTTGTCGGTGTCGAATTCGGCATAGGAATGGTGCGCAAAGGCCGGCACCGTAAGCGCGGCTAAGACCGCTGCCGCGCTCGCGGCGGCCAACACCCTCACATGCATCGCTCATCCTCCGATTGTTTTGCGCCAGTGTAACCCCAACCTGGGCTGCACCAAAACAGGGATCCGCCGGCCAGCCGCGCGAGCAAATTGGCAAAGCGCACGGCCAAGGCTATCTTCGCGCCCGCTGCAAATCGGATCGCCGCCATGTCGCAACTGGGATCTTTTCTCGTACGCCGGGCCATCGCTGGGCTGACGGCAGCTTTTGTGGCCGGCAGCGCCTTCGCCGCCACCGCCAATCTGGACAATGTCCGGCTCGGCAATGACGTGGTCCCCGCGCCTTTCGGGTACGAACCCGCTCCAGCTCGCTACACGGTCTCCGAAGAAACCCAGGTCTATGTGAGCCCCTACATCTATCCGGGCACGGTGGACAAAACGAAGCTGAAGCCAGGCGCCGCCGTGGACGTGCTCGCCAAAGCTAAGGGCTATGATTGGATTTTGGTCGGTAAGAACGGGGTTGGGGTAGGGTATATCCCGCTGGCGCGGCTGACCCCGGCCCGTTAACGCTTCCCCAACGGACCCGCCTGTAAATGCGGCGGCACGACCGCTTGCCGGGGCACCTTTGGCCCGCTACTAACCCGGCCAACCATTCTCCCTCAGACCCAAGGAGTTTCCCATGTCCCGCAGCAAAATCGCGTTGATCGGCGGCGGCCAGATCGGCGGCACACTCGCCCATTTGATCGGCCTCAAGGAACTCGGCGATGCCGTGCTGTTCGACATTGTCGAAGGCCTGCCCCAGGGCAAGACGCTCGACATCGCCCAGTCCGGGCCGGTGGAAGGCTTCGATGCCAAGCTAAAGGGCACCAACTCCTATGCCGACATCGCGGGCGCGGATGTGGTGATCGTCACCGCCGGCGTGCCGCGCAAGCCGGGCATGAGCCGCGATGACCTGCTCGGCATCAATCTGAAGGTCATGAGCGCCGTCGGTGAGGGCATCAAGACCCACGCTCCGAATGCTTTTGTGATCTGCATCACCAATCCGTTGGACGCGATGGTGTGGGCCCTGCGCCAATTTTCCGGCTTGCCGCACAACCGCGTGGTCGGCATGGCGGGCGTGTTGGACAGCGCGCGCTTCCGCCACTTCATCGCCGAAGAGCTTTCCGTTTCGGTGGAAGACGTTTCGGCCTTTGTGCTGGGCGGCCATGGCGACACCATGGTGCCGATGCCGCGCTTCTCCACGGTTGCGGGCGTTCCCCTGACCGAACTGGTGAAGATGGGCTGGATCAGCCAAGAGCGGCTCGACCAGATCACGCAACGCACCCGTGACGGTGGCGCCGAAATCGTCGGGCTCCTCAAGACGGGTTCGGCCTTCTATGCCCCGGCTTCGTCCGCGATCGCGATGGCGGAATCGTACCTGCGCGATAAGAAGCGCGTGCTGCCCTGCGCTGCCTATGTCGATGGCAAATACGGTCTGAAGGACCTTTACTGCGGCGTGCCGGTGGTCATTGGCGAAGGCGGCGTTGAGCGCATCGTCGAGCTGAACCTGACGGCGGAAGAGCGTACTCAGTTCGACAAATCGGTCGGCTCGGTACAGGGCCTGATCGACGCCTGCCGCAAGCTCGAGCCGCGGCTTGGCTAATCTCCCCGCTCTCGCGCGGTGCGTTCTTGCCGCCGGGATGATCGTGTCGACGGCGCAGGGGGCACCTGCGCCGCTGGCGGCCAGTTTGCGCGTCACTGTTGAGGGCGTCACGCCCGCCGGCGGAACATTGCGGGTCGGGGTCTACGACGAGGCGACCTTTCCGGTGCTGCCCGACACGCCATTGTTCAAGCGGGAAATCGGTAAGATTGCCGGCAATGTTGTGGTGACGTTCGAGCGGTTGCCGCCGGGCACCTATGCGGTCAAAGCGGTGCAGGACGTGAACAATGACGGCCGCTGGGAAATGGGCGAACCATCAGGGGTTTCCAACGGCGTCGCCCGCGACAATTACGACGGGGCTGCGGTGGTGCTTCAGCCCGGCGTCAACATGGCAACCGTGCGTCTGCGCTGAACGCGCCAATTTTCGCTCAATCCCCCTCTCCCCCAGCGGGGGAGAGGGCCGGGGTGAGGGGGAGAACCCTCAACCAGCGAAGTTGATGACATCTGATCTCCGCCGGAGCAGCGGATAGACCGCCCCCTCACCCTGACCCTCTCCCCCTGCGGTGGCTATGGGATTCACACATCTTTTCGCTTGGAAAATTCGACTCTGGATCAAGCACTTAGCCGAACCTCCCCACACAGCCACGACGAGAGCTCCGTTGACGTCCGACCAAGGAAATCCTGGCTTTTTGAATCGAACGGGAATTCTCGAAATGAGATGTGTGAATGCCATAGCCCTGCGGTGGAGAGGGAATTGAGCGCGCTCGGCATGCAATTCGACTTCGACCGCTTTGGCTGGCAGCGGCGATTAAGGGAGACGAAAGAGAAATCGCTTTAACCCGTAAGAATGATTGCACGGGGCCGCGGACCCGCCTATTTTCCGCGCGCCCAAAGCGGGCCGCCTTAGCTCAGCCGGTAGAGCACATCATTCGTAATGATGGGGTCGGGTGTTCGAGTCACCCAGGCGGCACCAATAAAATCAAAGACTTAGACGTGTTTTTGGCTGGCGCGGCGCGCCCGCTGCGAGCGCGTGTCCGCCCTGTGTCCGCCACGAAGAAATCTTCAGACCGATAGCGGCGACCGCGGTGGGAACTTGATCCAAGCATTGTGCGTCAAGCCCCGGTCAGCGTTGCGTTGACCTATTAGCGATCACTTTCGACCGCTCTCTCGTTCATAGGTCGGCGGCCAACGCGCAAACGCCGTGGCGATTCGCAGTCAGTCACGGCGAGCGGTATTGGACCAACGCAAACGCTGCAGATGGCCGCGTCCCCTCAATCTCGCGCCCCGCATGGGAGCACTACCCACCCCTCCGGGCGTGCCCGAACGCGCAAACGCAAACCTTATTCGGGCGGCGCTACAAAATTTCCAGAATTTGAAAATGTTCGGCCCCCTCGAATCTCCGTGGGATAACGCTCGTTGCCATCGAACATTTCGGAATGCCGCTGTAAGTTTGGTCCTCGAAAATGCCAAGGAAGGTTTCAGATGGCTCAGGTCGAACGCACTGCTGCAGGATTGCAGATGGTCATCCCAGGATGCGAGCGCCGCACCCTCCCAAAATCTCCATCCAGCGCGAATTGGTTTGGTCAGGGCTTGTTCGGCTTCTATGCAGAGCCGACGCTGCAAGAAAAGCTCGCGCGCCGTACCGCCGCCCCGTTGACTGCAAGGCGTGGGCAGGAGGCGCTACCGAGGGGCGGTCTTTTTCGCGCCACGAAATAACTATCCGTATCGAGATTTCGAATCCCATTCCCTCCGCCACCACTACTCGCGACAACTTTCTCCGCAGCGCTCTTGGCCGGTGAAACCCCCAATATCCGCGCGGGTTTTTCGCAAAAGCTGTTGACCGAGTGAACCGCGCCGGAGCCGAAATTCGTCTCTCTCCGCCCCTTATTCTCCAAAGC
>CANJBZ010000046.1 GCA_947473475.1 Alphaproteobacteria bacterium | reverse complement strand
TGCCGGGGCGACCCGGAAGGAATTTTTCAATCCGGGCGAATTGATCGTCGCGCAACGCATGGCGTTCCATCGCAAGCCTCCTTCAGGAAGCTCCCTATGAATCACACTTTTACTGATTTACGAATCCCTTAAATGACGACACGCCCTAGTAATGTGACTTGTAGGGGATGCCGGGGGGGGGGCGCCCCAAGCCGACCGCAAGGAAAGCTGAATAGCGAGTGAGGTAATAGCCAGACCCCGCATCTGAAAATCCGCGTGTCGGCGGTTCAATTCCGTCCCTGGGCACCATCGTTTCCTCGTCCCCAATCGCTGTCCTGACACTATATGCGTGGAGGCTTCTGAGCACAGCTATAGGCTAGCCAGTTCGCGGGCGGTGATGGCGATGGCATCGCGGATCTGCGCCTCCTCGTGCGTGCTGCTCAGGAAGAAGCGCAGCCTCGCACCGGTTTCGGGTACTGCTGGGTAGAGCGCCGGCTGCACGTTGATGTCGTGCCGAGCCAGCGCGTCGCTCAGCGCCAATGCCCTCTGCGAGCCGCCGACGATCACGGGCACCACGGCGGTGTCACGGCTAAGGCCGATATCCAGGCCGGCGGCAAGGGCGAGGTCGGCGAACAGGCGCGATCGTTGCCGTAGCGTGGCTACCCGTTCCGGCTCTGCCTCCATCAGTTCAATCGCCCGCAGCGAGGCGGCCGCCGCCGGTGGCGGCATGCCGACGCTGAAGACGAAGCCGGGGGCTGTGTATTTAAGGTAGTCCACCAGCACGCCCGCACCGGCGATGTAGCCGCCGCAACCGGCGAGCGACTTGCTCAGCGTGCCCATCCAGAGGTCCACCTCGTTGGGATCGATGCCGAAATGCTCGCCTATCCCGCGACCGCGCGGGCCGAGCACGCCAAGTGAGTGGGCCTCATCGACATAGAGCAGGGCGTCGTGGCGGCGGCGCAGTTCCAGTAGCTCCGGCAGTGGGGCGATATCGCCGTCCATGCTGTAGACGCCTTCGACCACGATGACGGCGCGCTCGTGGCGGCCGCGCTCGGCGCGCAGGATTGCGTCAAGGGCCGCCATGTCGTTGTGCGGAAATGTCATGCGTGCGGCGCCGGAAAGCTGGCTGCCGATCAGGATGGAATTGTGGATCAGGGCATCGTGCAGCACGAGGTCGCGTGGGCCGAACAGATGGCCGAGCGCGGTGACATTGGTCGCGTGGCCGCTGACGAAGACAATGGCGTCCTCGACGCCAACAAGGCGAGCGAGTGCGCGCTCCAAGTCGGTGTGCAGGTCGCGCTGGCCCGATGCGATGCGGCTCGCGGAGACCGAGCTGCCGTAACGGTCGATTGCCTCCTTGGCGGCGGTTGCGACTCGCGGATCACCGGACAGGCCGAGATAGTTGTAGCTCGCAAAGTTTGCCTGACGCCGGCCGTCGAGCCAGGCGGTGCCGGCGGCGATGCCGTCGATCGAACGGAAATACGGGTTTATCAGTCCGCTCGCGGCCAAGCCGGTGCGGCGTTGGTCTAGCTCGCGGTACGCCGCCGCCCGCTCGGCGCCGAGCAGGCGGTCGAGCGGGGAGCGGGCGCGCATGGGAGGTGGCGGAGGCGGAGCCACAGTACTGCGGTCGCGCAGCATGCGGCGCAGCATTTCGCGCTTGGCCTCGGTGGATGGGTCTCCGGACAGGGGCTTGTTCATTCCGCTGCAATCTCCGTAACCTCAGCGGTGTCGATCGGTTCGTCCGCCGGCTCGGGGCCGTTGCCGCCAAGGACATGGCCGACCAGCTGGCCGGCGAGCTGCCGAACGGTGGCATTCATCATGCGCATTGCTGGGATGTTGGATTGCAGCCGTTCCAACGCGAGTTGAAGCTCGACCACCATCAGCGAATCGAGGCCGAGCGCGTTCAACATCTGGTCTTCGTCGATCCGCGTGGCAGGCAGGCGAAGGATCCGGCCAAGCTCATCCTTAAGCAGTTCGGTTACCGCAGCGAGCGCCTCCTCGCGCGGCAGGGCAGCGAGCAGGTCACGCAGGTTGCCGCCGTCCGCCGCCGCGGCCGCCGCGCGCCCGTCGGCTAACGCGGCGAAGCGGCCAGTGGCGGCGAGTTTGAGCCGATCCCCCAATGCCGCCCAATCGGCATTCGCCGCCACCACGCAGGTCCTCTGCTCGGCCAACATTCTGCCTAGCGCGGCGAGCGCCGAAGCGGGTGCCAGGGCGGTGATGCCGGTGCGAGCCGCGACCGCATCGGCCAGTACCGCGTCTCGCGCGAGCGCGCCGACATCGGCAATGGCGCCCCAGGCGACCGCCAGCGCTGGCAGGCCGAGCTGTTTTCGGTGCCAGGCAAGAGCTTCCAAGAAACCATTGGCGGCGACGTAGTTGGCCTGGCCGGGATTGCCGATGACTGTGGTGGCTGAGGAGTAGAGCACGAACAAATCCAGCGGATCTTCGCGCGTTAGTTCGTGAAGGTGCCAGGCTCCGAGCAATTTTGGCCGCAAGACTTTGGCGAAACGCTCCGGCGTGAGGCTGCGAATGGCGACATCGTCCAGTACCATGGCGGCATGGATTACGCCGCCGATCCGGCGGCCGCTGGCCCGAGCCCGGTCAAGTGCGGCCGCCAGCGCGGCGCGGTCGCTCACATCGACGGCTTCGGCCATCACGTCCACGCCGCTCGCTGCCAACCGGGCAAGCGCCGGAGCGGCCTCCGGCGATGCCGCGCCGCGGCGGCTGAGTAGCAACAGGTGGCGGGCGCCTTGGCTCGCAAGCCATTCGGCGGTGGCCAGGCCGAAGCCGCCGAGCCCCCCGGTGACGACGTAGACGCAGCCCGGGTCGAGCACTAATGGCGCCACGCGGCGTTCGACCGCGCGCGGGGCATCGTCGAAGGCGATCACCAGCTTGCCGATATGACTTGCTCGCTGCATGGCGCGGAAGGCCTCGCCGATGCGCCCGAGCGGGTAGGTGCGATAGGGCAGCGGTGTTATTTCGCCCTGTTGGGCCAATGCCAGCACACGGCGCAGCAAGCGCGCGCTGACCTCGGGGCGTAGACGCAGCTGCTGGTCGAGGTCGATGCCGTGCAGGGTGATGTTGTCGCCGAACGGGCGCAGGCCGATGCGGCTGTTGGCAAAGAAGTCCCGCTTCCCCAACTCGATGAAGTGGCCAAACGGCTTCAGCACGCTGAGGCTGCGGGTAAGCGCCTCGCCGGAGAGGCTGTTCACCACGGCGTCCACCCCGGCGCCGCCGGTGGCGGCCAGGATGTCGTCGACGAATGCGAGACTGCGGGAATCGAATACGTGGCGGACGCCCAGGCGGTGCAGAAAGGCGCGCTTCTCGGCGCTGCCGGCCGTGGCAATGACCTTGATGCCCATTAGGCGGGCGATCTGCAGCGCGGCGAGGCCGATGCCGCCGGCGGCACTGTGCACCAGCAGCGTGTCCCCAGGGCGCAGGCGGGCCTGGTCCTCCAGGGCATAGACCAGGGTGACGAAAACGCAGGGCAGGCCGGCGGCGGCTTCGAACGACAGATGCGCGGGCATGGGGCCGACGAAGTCAGCCTTGGTGACGATATGCGATGCAAGCGCGCCAGCTGCGATGCCGACCACGCGGTCTCCGGGCGCCAGGCCGCCGACGCCGACGCCGACGGCGGTGACAATGCCGGCGAAGTCCATGCCGAGCCGTTCGCCGACGTAACCCGATTCAAGTGCCTCGTCGGGCAGCAGGCCACCAACCACGGCAAGATCGTGGAAGTTCAAGGCCACCGCGCGCACCGCCACCTGGACCTCGTCAGGACCAGGGGCTGCGGGCGTGATTTCCTCCAGGCAGAGACTGTCGATATTGCCGTGCTGGCGTTGCACCAGCGCGAAGGGCACGGTGTGCAAGGCCAAAGGTGGCGTCTGGCGGCGCAGGCGCGGCACGAGCAGCCCATCGGCGGTCAGGACCGCCTCGTCGCTTCCGGCCAAGGTTTCGAATGTGCGGGCGATCAGGTCGCTGGCAATCGTCTCCGCTCGGTGCAGATCGAGAACGCGGATCGCGCGCTCAGGGAACTCGTTTATCGCCACGCGGGCGAAGGCGTCGAGCGCCCCCTGGGCGGGATCAACCGGATCACTACCGAGCGGCTTGGCGTCGCGCGTGCAGACTGTCACACCGATTTTCGCGGGTAGATCGGCGGCTTCGATGGCGGCAAGCAACGCGGTGGCGGCGATCGACTGCAGGTCCTGTACCGCCATCGGCGGCGCGGCTGACTCCGCGCCCCACAGCAGCACGATTTCGTCGGGCAATTGCGTGGTAACAGCGAGGCTGCGGAACAACTCGCCGAATGAGGCGGCGTCGGTCGGTGCAACCTGCCAGTCCTGCCCGTGGGTGGCGAAGTGGTCGCCCGGAAGCACACGGGTGACGTAATGGCCGCGGCTGACCAGTTCGCTTGCCAACCGTTCGCCAACGCCGTCATTGCGTTCGACCAGCAGCAGCCAGCGCCGGACCGGCACGTGGGGACGTCGGACCCGGCGCGCCTGAGGCCGCTGCGCGAGAATGACGAGGTTCTCGGCTGTGTGTCCGTCCGGCGCGTCGTGCAGTGCGGCACAATCGGGCAAGCCGGCATCGCGCAGGCACGCCGCCCACGCATCGGGGGGCAATAGAGCATTGTCGGAGCGTTTGGGGTCGCCAGCAAAAGCCCACCACCCGTCAAGTCTGCCGAAGAGGATGTCCAGGAAGGGTTGGGGCTGGGTTTCGATCAGGCCGAGCAAGCCACCTGGGCGAAGCAGCGTATGGGCATGGGCGAGAGTGGCGTCGATGCGCGGCGCGGCGTGCAGCGCGTTCGCGGCGAGCACAATGTCAAACGATTCCGGCTCGAAGCCCTGGGCAACCGGGTCGCGGGCAATGTCGAGCGCGCGCAGGGCGAGACCGGTGGCGGCGCCGAGCCGCGCCTCAACGCGGCCGAAAAACGCTTCGGACAGGTCGGTGAAGACGTAGTCGATCCGGTCGCGCGGCAGCACTTCGAGCAGACCGGCGGTGAGGCCACCGGTGCCTCCGCCGATCTCCAGGATGCGTACCCGCCGCGCCGCGGGCAAGGCGGCAACGGCCCGGGCCACCGCGTCTATCAGCAGGGCATTGTAGAGGCGGCTGAACGGTGCGGTGTCGTAGACTTGCTCGGGCGCTGTCGATCCGGTGCCGAACATCATCGCAGCCGGATCGAGCGCTCCGGTAAGCACGGCGGCAAGCTGCTCGCCGGCGCGGGACAGCATGAGCAGTTCGGCGAGATGGTCCGGTGCGAGGGCAAGTAGCTCGGTCCATTGCACCGCCGGGTCAAGTTCATCCGGGTCAGTGCGCCAAATCCAGCCATCGTCATCAGCGGCGGCCAGGCCGTGCCCGACGATCATGTCGAGCAGGCGCGGGACCAGACGCAGCTGGTTGGCCGTAATGGCCGAGTCGGCGACGTCTTCGATGCTGAAGCGGTCGCGACTGACACCGAGGGTGCGCAGGGCGCTGGCGGCGTAGGTGGCGGCCAGGCGGTCGAGGCGTGGGCGGATCTCTGTGTAAAATCGCGGCCGATCAAGCTCCGCGATCTGGCGCTCAAGCAGCGGTTGCAGGGCCTCACTCAGGATGGCCGGCGAAGATAGCGGTGCGTCCGCGTTGTCCTGGGCGCGCGCCGGGAGCAGTGTGGTTTCCAGCAGCGGGACACGAGCCTGGCTGGTGCGGCCAAGCTCCACTTGGCGGGTGCGAAAATCGAGCAGCTCCGCGATGACCGTGCCGTCCTCGGCCAGCAGGGTGAGATCGAAGAGGGCACTGCGTCCGAAACGGCGGGTAAGGCGGACGAGACACCAGGCGATAGCAGCATCGCCATCGGCAAGGCGCAGACGGCGCAGTCCGACGGGGAGCCAACCGGACGCTGCCTCGGCGGCGAGCGAGGGTACCGCCAGCATGGTCTGGAAGCAGCCGTCGAGCATGGTGGGATGAAAGCGCTGCTGGCCGGGGTTGTGGGCCTCCGCAGACTGCGGGTGCAGGCGGGCAAGGGCTATATCGCCGGCGCCCCAGGCCTCGGCGACGGTCTGGAATGGTGGACCATAGTCCAAGCCCCGGGCGGCGGCTTCGGCGTAGAGCGCCGCCCCGTCGATTTGATCGCCGAACTGAGCTCGCAGGTCGGCCAGATCGAGGCGGCCAAGGGCGGCCGGGGCGCCAGTGGCGATAGCCCGGCCGGCGGCATGCAGCGCCCACGGCGGGTCGCGCTCGGGATTGTGGCTGCGGATGGCGATGCGGCCGTCCTCGCGGGAGAGATCGATGCGCAACGGCGCGGGGGCGTCGTCGGACAGCACCAGCGCTTGCTCGATCCTGACTTGTTCGAGCTCCACCTGCGTGGTGTTGAGGCCTAGCTTGGCGGCTGCCAACATCATCTCGAGGAAGCCGGCGCCGGGAAACAGCGCGACCTCGCCGATGCGATGGTGCGCGAGGTAGGCGTGGGTGGAGAAGTCGAGCTCGTGGCTCCAGGCGGGATCGGCGGACGCGATGCGGCGGCCGAGCAGTGGATGCTCAATGCCGCCTTCCGGGCCGTCCGGGCGGGCGAGCCGGCGCGCCGGGGTCCAGAACCGGCTGCGCTGCCAGGGATAGGGCGGGAGCGGCGCGCGCCCGGCGTTGGGCACGAAGCGGGCAAGATCAAGATCAGCGCCGGCGACGAACAGACGAGGCATGATGTCATCGCGCAGAGCCACTTCGTCGCCTTCGCGGTGCAGACTGGCGAGCACGATGGGCTCGGCCTGGGCGGCCTTTGCGCATTCGAGCACGTAACGGCCGAGAACCGGATGCGGACCGATTTCGAGGAATACGCCGTGGCCGCTGGCCAGCAGGTGGGCAATCGCTTGGCGGAAGCGGATTGGGGCGCGCACATTGCGCCACCAGTAATCGGCGTCCAGCGCTGCGCCGTCGAGCTGAGCGCCAGTGACGGTAGAGATGAAGGTGGAGTCGCCGGTTTCGGGAGCAAGACCCGCGAGGTCGGCGCGCAAGCTATCGCGGATCGGGTCCATGCTGCGGCTGTGGAAGGCGTAGTCGAGATCGAGCATGGTGGCGAAGCTGCCGCGCGCGGCGACGCGGGCGACCAGAGACTTGAGTGTGGCGCCGTCGCCGGCCAGGGTGACGGACGTCGGACTGTTCTCGCCGGCGAGCTCAATCCAGCCTTCGGACTCTGCGAGTTCAGCGCGGGCGGCGTCGGGTGACAGACCCAGGGCGGCCATACGGCCATCTCCGGCGCGGCGCTGCTGCGCGGCGCTGCGGACAGCGATGACGCGGACGGCCTGCTCCAGGTTGAGTATGCCGGCGCACCAGGCGGCAGCAACTTCGCCGACGCTGTGACCGACCACGGCGTGCGCACGCAGACCGCGAGCACGCAGACTTTCGACCAAGCCGACCTGGAGCGCGAACAAGGCGGGCTGGGCGACATCGGTGCGGTCGACAGCGGCGCTTGTGGCGAGGACGTCGAGCACCCCCGGCGCGCCGAGGCCGAGCAGCAACTGGTCGATCCGCTCTATCGCGGCGCGGAACACTGGATCGGCGGCGAGAAGTTGGCGCCCCATGCCGCGCCATTGCGAGCCGTTGCCAGAGAACACGAGAGCGAGCTTGGCCTCGCCGGGTGCAGCCCTGCCACTGACGACGCCGGGCGCGTCGCCCGTGGCGGCGAAGGCGCGCAGGCGGCGGACGGCCTCGGCGCGACCGGTTTCAGTCAGCGCGAGCCGGTAGCTGTGCGTGCTTCGGCGATGCGCGGCGGTGGCGCAAACCTGCGGCCAGGTTTCGTCCGTGAGCGTGTCGAGATGTTCGGCAAACTGCGCGGCACGGGCGCTCAGCGCGACGCGGCTGGCGGCTGAGAGCAGCAGTGTGGTGGTGCCGGAGCGGGCGCCCGGCGCCGGTGCGGCGGTGACGTGCTCCTCGATGATGACATGAGCGTTGGTGCCGCCGAAGCCGAATGAATTTACGCCGAACAGGGCCGGACCATTATGGCGCATCACCGGGTGGGGCGCTGCCACTACGCGCAGGTTCAGCGCCGCCATGTCGATTGCCGGGTTCGGCGTGTCGAAATGGAGGTTGGCCGGAACGGTCCCGTGCCGCAGTGCCAGCAGGCATTTCAGCATGCCGACGAGGCCCGATGCGGGTTCGAGGTGGCCGACATTGCTCTTGACCGAGCCAATCGGCAGCGGGTGGCCGGAGCGGCGACGCTGGCCAAGCACCGCGCCGATTGCGCCGCACTCGATCGGGTCGCCGGCTGGCGTGCCGGTACCGTGTGCCTCCAAGTAGGAGATATCGTCAGGTGACACGCCGGCTTCGGCGTAGACGCTCTGCAGCAGCGCTGCCTGCGCTTCGCCGTTGGGCAGGCTGAGGCCGTTGGTGCGCCCGTCGGAATTGACGCCGCTGGCACGGATACAGCCAAGTATCCGATCGCCGTCGCGCTGGGCGTGTTCGAGCAGCTTGAGCACCAGCACGACGCCGCCCTCGGAGCGGACGTAGCCGTCTGCGGCAGCGTCAAAACTGTGGCAACGGCCGGTGGGAGACAGCATCGAAGCCTTGGCGAAGCCAACCGACGGACCTGGGGAGATGATGATGTTGACGCCGCCGACCAGAGCCGCCTCGGCCTCGCCACGGCGGAGGCTCTCGACGGCAAGGTGGACGGCGACCAGAGACGAGGAGCAGGCGGTGTCTACGGCGAGACTCGGGCCGTGCAGATCGAAGAAATAGGATAGCCGGTTGGCGGCTATGCTCAGCGCGCCGCCGGCGTTGGTGTAAGCGGAGGCGGCGTGTGGATCGGACGTCTGCAGCGCTGAATAGTCGGTGGCGGAAATGCCGATGAACACGCCGGTGCGCGAGCCGGCCATCCCATGCCGGGTCAATCCGGCGTCGTCGAGCGCCTCGGCGGCGAGTTCCAGCAGCAGGCGCTGTTGAGGGTCGATCTGCTCGGCCTCACGTGGAGAAATGCCGAAGAACTCGGCGTCCATTTCATCGACCCGGGGAAGGAAGCCGCCAGCCTTGGTGTAGATTCTCCCAGGGCGGCCAGGATCGGCGTGAAAATAAAGCGGAACGTCCCAGCGGTCTGGCGGGATTTCACCGATCGCGTCGGCACCGGACGCCAGCAGGGACCAGAACTGGTCTGGGGTATTGGCACCGCCGGGCAGGCGACACGCGGCGCCCACAATGGCGATGTGCTTGGTCATGGCAGGCACGTCCCCGTCCTTCTTCGCTAGCCTAGACCACGCAGACCGCTGCCAGGGATTGCATGTTCAATCGTCTATTCAAATCGAAACCGGACCGAAATAGCAAAATGTCATTCGAAAGCGCCTCGATAAACTGTGCGTTCGGTGACTACCGCCGTCTGGCGCCAAGCCTGGCTATGCTTTCTCACTTCGTGAGGGACGGGCAAGGGCACGGCGTGCATCGTCTCCGCGCTTTCGCGCGAGCGCTGCTCCGCCGCCGGCGGTGGCTAGATAAAGGTCGAGGGTCTCGTATTCGTTGGCCTGCGGCGGTGCGATGGCCAAGTCCGTGTAGGCCAAACGGTCCGGCGATTTCTCCGCCTCCCGCCGCATACGGTCGAAGCGCAGGAAAATCGGCAATGCGCGCGCCAATTTGAGCAATTCCCCGCCGTAGACACGCGGGTAGAAGGTCAGGGGATTTTGGCGGCGAAGTCCTGGCCGCCGGTCGCGCCGCGACTTAATCCGGACAATTCCGGCCTCCAGCGGATGCACGCCCTCGAATGTAATCGCTAAATAGAACCAGATGATCATGTGAAGCGTCATCTTCATCCGGCCTTTGGGGTTGGCCGCCGTGCGCTTCAAGATCGTGCGGACATGGTCCGGCGTATAATAGGTCTGCCACGCCGCGCGGTAGGCATCGTCCCATTCCGCGTCCGACATGACCTCATGATGCGAAACGCGGTGGTTCAGATCGTATTTGTTCATGTCGGGATCCATCCAGACGCCCTTGTTGAATAGGGTCTTGTGATCCTCTGAACCGGGTAGCGGCGTTAGGACGAAGAATTCGAGGATGTCGATCGGCAATTCACGCTTGATGATCTCGACATCGCGGATGATCGATTGCTTGGTATCGCCCGGAAACCCAATGATGTATCCCGCATAGGTCACGACGCCTTGGGCGCGCCATTTCTGTAGGAACTCACGATATTCGGTGATCTTGTTCTGCCGCTTGTTGGCGGCGATCAAGTTCTCAGGATTGATATTCTCCAGGCCGATAAACACCTGGGTGACGCCGGCGCGTCCGGCCTTCTCGATGAAGCCCGGAATCTTGTGACATAGCGTGTCGACCTGGATGACAAAGGTGAAGGTCATCCCATGCTGCGTGCGTAGCGCGATCAGGCGGTCGAAGAGACTTTCCCAATTGGTGTTGCGGGCAAAATTGTCGTCGGTGATGAAAAAACGCTTGATGTCCTGCGCGTAGTTCTCGCGCACGATGCGCTCGAGATCGTCGGCGTTACGCACACGGCTCTTGCGTCCCTGCACGTTGATGATGGTGCAGAAGGAGCATTGATAGGGACAGCCGCGGCCCAAATCGGCGCTGGAAAGCGAGCGCACGGTCCGTTGTAGAAGCCTGGCCGGCAGCATCGGCGGCGGCTGGCCCTCAAGGGAGGGCAAATCGTTCATGTGGTTGTAAACGGGCGCCAGCTTGCCGAGGAACGCGTCCTTCAGCACCTGATCCAGGCGGCCCTCTTCGGCTTCGCCGGCGAACAGGGATATCCCGAGCGCTTGCGCCTGCCTGATGTCCTCGGGCAGTTCCGGCAGCATCGCCATGCAGCCGGAGACGTGGAAGCCTCCGATACAAACGGGAATTCCAGCCTCGACGAATGGGCGCGCGATGTCGACGGCGCGTGGAAACTGATTCGATTGCACGCCAACGAGCGCGATCAGGGCTTTGCCGCCAGACTTGTTAATCTCGCGGATAATGCGCGCAGGCGACACACGCCGGTTGGTCTCGTCATACGCGCTGAGGCGAAGATGGACATCCGGACCCAGCACCTGGCGGCGCTCGGCATCTTGCGCCAAACCATTCAGGCAGGCGAGCGTGTTTGAGGGGATGAGCGAACGCAGCCATTGAATGGGGTAGCCCTCGTCATCATAATGCGTGGGCTTGATCATCACGAAATGGAAATTCTGCGAATTTGCCGTGCGCTCGTGCAATGCCGACGCTGTCATGATTTCCCTCGGCCTGCCGCGTGGAGCACAATTGTGCGGCGGCAGGTTACACCGCGCAAGCGATTTTGCGCCCCGGTTCGCCTGCGAAGATGGCGATGCATCCGAAGGGCAGTTTTTTGCCTGGCAAGCCTCGCTTCACATGTTATCCTTGGCCAAACGCTGTAACCAACGCCATCGCGTCACATTCTGGAAACGCACGCTCGTGCATGACGAACTGTTGTGAGAGAGCCCGTAACGGCCGGACCAATTGCGACAGCGCCTTCATGGCCGTTGATGGCGGGCTTCTCTTTTCTATTCCTTGCGTCTGCGGTGTGGCCTGTCTTTGCTTACGCCGATCTGGAATTGCAGGATCTGCCCAATCATCTTGCCCGTATTTTCATCCTGCTTAATCCGCATGATCCTGCTCTGAGCGGCAATTATCGTATCGATTGGGCGATCATTCCCGATCTGGGTTGGGATTTGTGGGCGTTGGGTCTCGGCGGGTGGCTGCCGCTGATGTTGTCTGCAAAAATTCTTGTCGTTGCCACCTTCGTTCTCGGGATAAGCGGCTGCTTCGCGATGGCACGCTCGCTCACGGAACGTTGGACGCTAGTGCCTCTTCTGGGCGTTCCGTTTCTGCTCAATGGCGCATACGCAAAGGGCTTCCTCAGCTTCGATCTTGGGCTGTCGCTTTCGTTCTGGGCGATCGCCTGGTGGACATGGATGCCGGAACGGCGCTGGGCGCTGCGGCTCGCAGGCGCGACGCTACTCGCGACGCTTCTCTATCTCATTCATTTTTACGCCTTTGGCATCTATGGCCTTTACGTGCTGGGCTTCGAGCTTCAAAAAATTCTGTTTCGGCCGGATGACAGAGCGATTCTAAACCGAATAGGCGTTCTGGCTCGTGACGGATTGCAAGCGCTGCCAGCGTCGATATTTTTCCTTCTTTCAACAAGGATATTGGAAGAAGTTCCGCAGGGGTACGATTACATCGACGCTTGGGGGCGATTCAGCGATATCTCCCTGATGATCTCAACGGGATTTCCGTGGATCGATATTGTCGTCATCATCGTCTTTGCCGGCATCTTGATTGCCGCCGTTGCAAAGGGGTGGCTGAATCTTTCGTCTAAAGTGAACATGGTTTTGGCGCTGTATTTGATCGCGTTTCTGTTGCTGCCCGATAAAATCATCAATACGTCGTATCTCGCTTGGCGCGTTGTTCTCGGGCTCGCCTTTGTCGGTATCGCGGCGATGGCGCCTGCAGCGAAAGCGCCGCGGCTTGTTCTGCCCGTCCTGTTGGCTCTCGCGTTTGGAATCACGCTTACCGTTCCGCTGGTGCAGATGCGGAGCTGGACCAGAAGCGGGGCTGAGAAAGCTGCCTTCTTGTCGGCGATCGCTACCGTGCCCGAGGGCAGCAAAATCTTTTTCGCGCATTCCGGCATGTCGCGGGCGGATGTGGTGCGCGATATTGATGGCGCATACCACGTTGCCTCTTATGCTGTGATCGCGAAGCGCGCCCTGGTTCAATCGATGTTCGTCAATCCGGGGCAGCAAGTGCTGCGATTTCACGACGGCGCAATTCAGGACGCGCCAGGCAATGGCGCAACCTTCCTTGCCGCGATCGCCGAGCAATTCGGCGCAGCCCACCGGGATTTCCGCGATTACCTTGCGCATTTTGACTATGTCGTCCTGCATGGCGAGGATCGGGATCTTGAAGAACGAATGTTTGCGTTTGACCGCATGCAATTGATCCACGATGCGGACGGTTATCGTCTATATCGGCTGGTACGTCCGTGAATTTCGCGGCTGCTTCCAATATGAATCCGCTTTCGGGCCGCCATGTCATGATCGTGGCCGCGCATCCCGACGACGAAACTCTTGGCGCCGGCGCGTGCCTAGGTGACGCGAAACGCATAACACTCGTCCATAGTACCGACGGTTCGAGATCGCATCTGAAAGCCATCAGCAAAGGATTCGCGACGCGGGAACACTACGGACGCGCCCGGCAAGCAGAATTGCGCCAAGCCTTTTTGCAGCTTTCCGTGGAAAAATGCTTTGTGAGCTTGGATATACGAGATCAACGCGTGGCCTTTCACATCGCTGAAACGGCGAGGGCCTTGGGACGCATTTTCGTCGAACGCAATCCAGATTTGATTGTGACCCACGCCTTCGAGGGAGGCCATCCGGACCATGATGCAACGGCTATGGCCGTTCATTTGGCATGGCGCACTCTCAAAGAGTCCATGCCTTTGTACGAAATGACAGGATACCACAACGCGACGGGAAAAGACGTCTACGGTGGACTCATTCCGCGATCGGAGACTGATGCAACTTGCGTCGTCCTGTCGCCAGAGGCGCAGGCAAGAAAGAAGGCGATGCTCGCCGCGTTCGCATCACAAAAATCTGTCGTCAAGAGATACCCGCTCGATAGCGAGAGCTTTCGGCTGGCGCCAAGCTATCAATTCGCGACGGCCCCTCATGCGGGGGAGATGTTTTACGAGAAGCATCGGCTGGCGATGACTTGGCGAAAATGGTGCGTTCTGGCAGATCGAGCGTCACGTGAATTCCCGGGCGATAGTCTGCGCTAGAGCATAATCCAATCAAAATGAGTCGGATCATGCTCTAGATTCTTTAGTTTGGCGCGCAATCTAACGACGAACCGGCGCCCACTTCGTCGGATTGCGCGCTAGGACAGATCCTTCTCGAATATCCGGTAGCGCTTATAGGGTTTGGCGCCCGCCATTTCGATGACGTGCCTCACCCGCGTATTGCGGTCCAGCACCCAAGACAATTCGCCATTGGTCACGCCCCGCCCGAATTGGTAGTCCCGAATCTTCTTGATGATGCCGAGGGAAAGTGCCGCACCGACCGGTGAGTCTTGCACCGATTTTCTGACGCCCATCAGGGCCATGCGCACTTTCTTCGTCCCCGTAACCTTCATGCGCCACAGAAGCTTGATCCAGCCGAACGGGAACAGGTGGCCGTTAAGGTCGCGGGCGGCTTCGTTCAAATCGGGGATGGTCATCACGAACGCCATCGGCGTCCCCTTGTATTCCGCGATGACGACGTCCTTAGGCCTAAGGATCAGTTTGAAGATCGCGGCCATATCGTCGCCTTCCGCCTTCGTCAGCGGCACGAAACCCCAATTGTCCGACCAACCGTCATTGACGATGTCCAGCAGCAGCGCGATTTCGCCGTCGATATGTTTGGAGTCCATGCGCAAGTCGCGAAAAACTATCTCGCCGCGGGCCTGGGACCGTTCGATGATCCGCGCCACTGCAGGCTTCATCACCACATCGGGCGTGTAATCATAGGCGATAAGGTCCTCGATGGGAGTATAGCCGGCCACTGCGATATGCAGCGCGAAGTAAGGCTTGGCATAGCCCATTAAGACAGAGGCTGGCGTTCCGAACCCCTCCAACAGCACGCCGGGCTGGTCCCACATGGAGAAGCTTACCGGACCACGCGCGCGCCGCATGCCTTTGTCTCTAAGCCATGTCTCCGCCGTTTCAAGAAGCGCTGCAAAGACCCTGGGGTCGTCCACCGCTTCAATGAATCCGAAATGCCCGGTGCCATCCTGGTAGCGTTCCAAATGCAGCCGATCAATTTGGGCGCTAATTCGGCCGACCGCTACTCCGCCGATTCGCGCCAGCCAGAAGGCTGCCTCGGCGTGCTGGAAGAACGGATTGTGCTTGGGGTCGAAATGGAACTTACGTTCGAGCAGAATCGGGGCTATCCAGTTCGGATCGCCCGCATAGACGCGGTACGGTACCCTATGAAACTCACGCCAATCGCTTCGCGTCGCCACAGGTACGATTTCGATAGGCGTTTGCGTCTTCTCACTCGGCAAAACGGTCACTCCCGGCTTTGTGCCGCTGCTGACCGCACGTAAGAAATGAGCGCAGGTCGATGAACACTACCCATATACTAATCACGGGGGCGTCGAGCGGTCTAGGCGCGGCTCTCGCGTGCGCCTACGCGTCGCCCTCTGTTCATTTGACACTGTGGGGGCGAAATGGCGAACGCCTGAATAGCGTCGCTGCGCAATGCCGCGCTGCCGGCTCGACCGCCGAGACAGTCGTGCAAGACCTTCGCGATGTGCATGCCATAGAGGCGCAAATCGACCGGTGCGACGAAAACCTTCCGGTCGATATTGCAATCTTCAATGCCGGCCTTGGAGGGGTTACGCCGCAAGGCCGTCTCGTTGAGAGCGCGCAGCGCGCTTTTGATATAGCCACGGTGAATTTCACCGCGGCGGCAATGGGCGCGAGCACGATCTCCGAACGCATGGTCAAGCGTAAGAAGGGGCATGTCGTCCTGATAGGATCGGTCGCTGAGTCCATTCCGCTTCCGATGTCGCCCACTTATGCAGGCAGCAAAGCCGGGCTGAAAATGTTTGCGGAATCGTTGCGTCTTCGGGTGAAGGCGCATGGGGTGTTCGTCACCTTGGCTTCGCCAGGCTTCATCGACACGCCGATGAGCCGGCAGATCGCCGCGGACAAGCCGTTCATGATCACGCCCGAGAAGGCTGCGGCAATTATCATCCGGAAAATCGCCAGCCGCCGGACGGAATTTGCACTTCCCTGGCCCTACGCCTTGATACGCATGCTCTTCTTGATGCTCCCGCGCGGCCTGAAGCGGGCGATTGTCATCCGGTTACCGTCGGAATAGGCGCAAGCGCCCCTTTGCCCGAATCCCAGCCGGCTATTATGGTGCTTGGGACTTTGCTCAATGCGGTGAGCGAGGCTGCGCGGGCTAACAGGGTGTCGAATGACGATAGCGAGGATGGGGAGATCTGTCCTTCTCTTTGGGTTGTTGGCTGCATCTCTCGCGTGGTCTTCCGCAAGCCATGCCGCCGAACCGGACTGTAAGGGGCAGCAAGGCGAGGTTCGCCTGTTCGTCATCATCGAGAACGTGCGTTCACACGATGGACTGATCGACGTCACTGTCTATCCAGATGAGCCGCAGCGTTTCCTGAAGCGGGGTGGCCCTATACGTGGCTTGAGCGGCGTAACGGCAAACGCTGGGCCGCCGGTGACCAGGATGTGCCTCTGGCTGCCGAGTCCGGGAGCGTACGCAATTTCCGTCTATCACGACGCGAACGGCAACCACGACTTCGACCAGAATTTTATCGGCCTGCCGACGGAAGGCTTTGGATTTTCCAATAATCCCACGCTTATCGTTGGGCCGCCCTCCTTCGAGGCCGCCCGGTTCTTGGTAAAGGGGGATTCCACCATCACCATACGGCTTCGCTATGTTGGTTAGCGTTTGATCGGCGGAGAGGGACTGATACCGCCATCAGACTCGGAGCCATCGCGCAAGCTCCGCGTCGCGCTGGTCAGCAGCTCATACAATTATATCCGGGACGGCGTCGCGTTGACGCTCAACCGGCTCGTAGAATATTTGGAGAGGCAAGGCGTCGAAGTGCTGGTTTTTGCACCTGTTGCACCAACACCGGCCTTTGCGCACAAAGGCACCATCGTTCCGGTGCCCTCGATCGCGCTGCCCATGCGGCCGGAATATCGCTTGGCATTGGGTCTGCCGCGCGCCTTGCGCAAGCGGCTTCGCGAATTCGATCCGGACATTATTCATATCGCCGTACCGGACCTCTTGGGATATTGCGCGCTGAGATTTGCCTTGAAGAGAAATGTCCCCGTCGTCGCGTCCTATCACACGCGCTATGAAACATATCTCAAGCATTACTGGTTCTCCGGAATGACAAGGCCGGTCACCGCTTATCTGCATTACTTCTACGGTGCGTGCCGCGAACTTTATGTGCCAAGCGCTTCCATGGCCGAAGCCTTGGTGACGGGTGGGCAGCGAAACAACATTCGGCTCTGGCCGCGCGGGGTGGACGCGGTTCATTTCAATCCGGCCAAGCGATCGGATAGCTGGCGCGGCAAATATGGGATCGGTCCCGACGAACTTGTCATTCTTTTCGTGGGAAGGCTCGTGCGCGAAAAGCAGCTCCATACGCTGACCGCGGTTTTTCGAGAACTTAGCGCCGCCGGTATTGCTCACCGAAGCCTGATCGTTGGCGATGGCCCCGATGGGGACACCCTGAAGAGGCAATTGCCAGACGGTGTCTTCACTGGCGCGATTTTTGGCGAGGAGCTTGCGACGGCCTATGCCTCGTCCGATATATTTTTGTTCCCGAGCGACACGGAAACATTTGGCAACGTGACCCTGGAAGCCATGGCGTCGGGGTTGCCGGCCGTCTGTGCCGACGCGACGGGTAGCCGCTCTTTGGTCGATGTGGGCGTAACCGGTTTTCTTGAAAAGCCTGGATCGACGGCAGACTTCGTCAAACCTCTTAGACTATTGGCGGCCGATGCAGAATTGCGGCGGCGCATGGGTAGTGCGGCTCGCCTGCGCAGTCTGAGCTTCACCTGGGATGCGGCGATGGCGCTGCTTCTAGGGTACTACACCGCTCTCGCCAAATCCGTGCCGGTCCGTGCGGCGGATACACGCACGTGAAGATTGTAGACGTTTCCGAGTTCTATTCCGAAACGGGAGGTGGGGTGCGCGTTTACACCCATCAGAAGCTGAAGCTGGCGGCGCGTCTTGGGCATGCGCTTACGATTATCGCACCGGGTGCGGAAGACAAGATTGAGGCGTGTCACGGGGGAACGATCCGTTGGGTGAAGTCTCCAGCTCTGCCGGTCGACCGCAATTACCACATGTTCTGGCACGCGCGCGATGTGTGGCGCGCACTTGATGAGGAAGCGCCGGACATCGTGGAGGGATCATCACCTTGGCGCGGAAGTTGGCTCGCCGGACATTGGCCGGGCTCGGTTCCGCGTGTTTTTGTGTTCCACCAGGATTTCGTGTCCGGACTTCCGAACCTCCTTCTCGGGGGCATGTTCAGCCGCGCCAGGATCGATCGAATGTTCAGCGTGTATTGGCGGTATCTGCGTACGTTAAGCGCCCGGTTCGACGCGACGGTGACAGGTGCTCCCTGGCTTTCTGACCGTCTTGAGACATTTGGCATCCATCGTCCGATTGCGATTCCGTTTGGCGTGGAACCTGGAATTTTCTCGCCGGGAAGGCGCGACGAATATCTGCGCCGGGAACTCCTCGCACGGTGCGGTATGCCGGCCGACGCGCGGTTGCTTTTGGCCGTCGGGCGGATGCATCCGGAAAAGCGCTACAACACGATTATCGACGCCTACGCGCGGGCCAAGGTACAGCGTCCCTTGGGTTTGGTCATCGTCGGCGATGGGGTCATACGCGCCGCCGTGGAACGGCGCGCCCGGCGGGTCGGCAATGTGCATTTCGCAGGCGCGATCCATGATCGCAATCATCTCGCAGCCTATTACGCCAGCGCGGATTTGTTCATCCATGGCTGCGTGGAGACGTATGGATTCGTGATGGCCGAAGCGATTTCATCGGGCTTGCGCGTTGTCGGCCCCGACCGTGGAGGCGCCGTCGATTTTGCCGCCCGTGGTGGGGTGGAAATTTATAAGACTGGTGACGCGGCGTCCTGCGCGAGTGCAATTCTTACCGCGCTCGATGGGAAGCGGGGCGGTTCTCGCGCGTTGGAGATCGGATCGCTCGACGACCATTTCACGTCGCTGTTTGCGCTATATGCAGAATTGATCGCCGCCAAGTCGGCGGCCACGGCCGTGGCGATGCAAACCTAGGCAGTGGCGCGGCGGACTGTCCAATTCCCAATATACAAGGTCGAATCCTTCTCCTACGATGTAGCGGGAGCCATGGCATCGGCGAGCGATCAAAGCCGATTCGGCTCCTTTTCAGGTTCGGATAAACGATGCTTGCGATGCGTTCTGTGGCCAAGTCCTTCGATGGACGGGAGGTTCTCCACGATGTCAGCCTCACCGTGAACCGGGGCGAAACCGTCGGGCTTCTGGGTCCGAATGGCGCCGGCAAGACCACAGCTTTCCACCTGTTGACCGGAATGCTTCCGGTCGATCGAGGTACGATCACGCTTGATGAATTCGATATCACCGGCATGACATTTTACGACCGCGCGCGACATGGCGTGACCTATCTGCCGCAAGATCCCTGTATCGTCCGTGGACTGACCGTCGAACAAAACATCGAGCTTGTGACGGAAACGCGCGATATGAATCGGGCCGAACGGCGACAGCTTCAGGAGTCGCTCCTGGGAGAATTGGGCGTCGCGCATTTGCGTAAAAGGCTTGCGGCCCGTCTTTCCGGCGGCGAGAGACGCCGAGTCGAGGTCGCGATGACGCTTGCCTGTGCGCCCGACTTTATTCTGCTCGACGAACCTTTCGCCGGTGTCGATCCCATCGCAGTCCATGATTTCGGTGCGATCATCCGGTTCCTGAATGAACGCGGCGTCGGTGTGCTCATAACAGACCACAATGCGCGCGAGCTGCTTTCCGTCGTGGACCGTTCTTATGTCATTTTCGAGGGGCGGGTTCTCGCGCATGGTGATACGAATACGCTTTTGGCGGACAGCAATGTCAGGCAAATTTATTTTGGCGAAGAGTTCCGCCTCTAACGGCACTTGAGAGAAAACGCTTGACCGGTTTTGCTTTTGCCCGTGTTGCCGCCGCGCGCCATAATTTCATGCGCGGCGTGACCATGCGGATATGCATGCGAACGGCCTTCATCACGATTTTGATCGAAGCGGTGTTTCTGGCGGAGAGGTTTTCGGCAATCTTCCGTCAGGCCGTCGATAACCACGCGACGGCAGGTGAGATATCGCTGGTGCTGTTGCTTGCAAGCCCTGAGATTTTCGACCTTGCTTTGGCGTTCGCTATTCTGATGGGCGTATATCAGGTGCTTTTGCGTGTCCGCGAAGACCGCGAACTTTTGGTTATGTCCTCAGCTGGCATGGGCATTTACCGGCTGGTCGGTGCGCTTCTTGGTCTTGCTCTTCTCGCGCAAGGGGCATCGCTTTTTGTCTCGGGTGCACTGGGGCCTGCGGCGCAGTACGCGCAACGCTCAATCCTTTTCAACGCCAAGTATCGCACATTGCGAGAGGGTTCGGCTGTGAGCCAGTTCTATTTCTTTCGCGACCATGTGGTCTTCGTTGAACCCAAAGCTAAAGGCACGGACGCCCGACACCTTTTCATCTGGGAGCGAAGGGCAGGCATGGACCGCATCATAACGGTCAATGATGCGACACTGGACGGGCCGGACAATGCCGGCCGTCTTTCACTGCAAATGCGCGACTTTCTTGCCTATGATTTCGATGCGGGCACGTTGGATCGTTCGGGTGTGCCGCGCGCCAGCGCCGTTACCGCAATTAGCGCCAGCAATGTGACACAGCAGTTGCGGTTCGAAGATGTGCTCTCTTTCGACCGGCGCGGCAGTGCAGCCGGCGAATGGACATTGTTGGAACTTTTGGGTGTGCTGCCGCCTCCGAGCCCACTGGGTTACGCTGAAGCAAAAGCTCTGGGCGAACGCGCCGCCAGAAGCCTGCTTTGCCTGTTGGCGCCACTCCTGGCGAGTCTCGCGATCGCATTCACAACGCGGGCAACGCAAACGTTTGCCTTGCCTCTCGCGTGCCTCGTCCTATTGGGTCTTGATGCGCTTTCCTCCGCGCTCATCAGCACCGTCATACCCATGGGTACGAATGCACTGCTTGCTACGCTGGGCTTTGGAAGTCTGGCGTTGTTGGCGGGACTCGCGGTGGGAGTCGTGCGCTCGCAGCGTGCGTTGGTTCGTCCCGCGTTGGCACGAGCATGAACGCGGGAAGTTTTCGTAAACGGCGGATCCTTCTGGCCCCGTTCGGACAGCACACACGGTACGTGCTGCGCAACTATCTGGTGCACACGTTTGTGGTACTCCAGGCACTGTTGTGCATCGCTCTGACCATCGACCTCTTGCCGCAGGTTGAAGATGTTCTCAGCAGTGCTTCCGGCTTGAACAGCCGGGATAGGGCGGTGCGGCTCCTGTGGTTTACGATCCTCCGTAGCGCCGATCTCATGCCGGCGTTCATTCCGCTGGCGATTTTTCTCGGCGTACTGTGGTCGGAGGTTGCCCATACCGTATCGCGCGAAAGGGTTCTCGTCTGGAATTCGGGACGGTCTCCGTTGCGCTGCCTCATTCCCGTGGCGTTCCTGGCTGTCCTGTTCGGAACTGCCCAATTCGTTTTCGATGCGTATCTGCGGCCCGCCGCTATGGACGCGCAGGTCCAGCAACAGTTGGGATCTCGTGGCCGGGAATTAAGCAGGGGTTTGTCCAGGGAGGCGATATGGATCGCCTTTGGCGAGGACTTGGTTCAAGCGCGCATTGCCTACGCGTCGGGGCCCACCATGCATGATGTGACGCTCTACCGCCTGAATGCGGACGGACGTGTGCGCGAAGTCGACAAAGCGCGTTTCGCGGTTCCCGCTTCAACACCGGGACACTGGCTTCTGAACGATGGTTCTTATTGGGTCATGCCGCCTGAGGGACCGCCCACGCCGGACCAGCTGCTGGCTACCCAAGGACTTGGAGTTTCCGCGACCGCGTTCGAGCAACGCTCGATTGCGTTGGCCGGAAACCCTCTTCACCTGAGTCTCTGGGGTATCGGCCCGGAATATCTTTCGCCGGACGTTCTTCGGGCATTGATGAGGGATGTCACGATAGGCGATTCACGAAGTCTCTTCATCGCTCGGCTGCACTTTTATTACGCGAACAGTCTGATGCCCGGTGCGATGGCTTTGCTGGCGGCGGCGCTGTCTTTGATGCTGTTCGCGCATCGCGCTCCGCTTTACACGCAACTGGCCACGCTGCCCGCAGGGTATGGGGGGCATCTGGCCATGAAGACGTTCGTCCTTTTGGGCGAACATGACTTCATCCATCCTGTCGTTGCCGTGTGGCTTACGCCCATCGCCCTGCTTATCATATCGGCTCTCATGCTTGCCGGCATGGAGCGACGCAGGCGCAAAGGGGGCAAATTTGATTGGGAGGCGCCGGGGCACTACCTCTCGTAAACTTTAGGCTGCGTAAACCGCGCTGGCATCCTATGTCTGTCTGCGCTTCAACTGGTTGCCGGCTGCCGATGAGTTTCCAATGATGGATCAGTGCCGGTATGTGAGATGTAGTGGCGGCGAGACGATTCGTAGAAATGAAATGTAAATGCCGTTTCGCGCTTTGAATTACCCGGTCGTTGAGCGTTTCTGGCGCATCGTTTTGCCCGCAATGCGTTGGGCGGTCGCTCTCGCTCTCCTTGCCTATATCGCCATGACGCTCCGATCTCTCGGCTGGTCTGCAATCTGGCAAGCACTGCCCAGCCGTTGGGCCTTCTATGCTATCGTCGCGCTGATCTTCCTTGTCCAACCGCTCGCAGACCTGATGATCTATCGGCGGCTCTGGCGTATCGGCCCTGTGATGGGACCGACGGTCATGCTTCGCAAGCGCTTCTTCAATGCGACGATACTCGATTACTCTGGAGAGGCATGGTTGTTTGCCTGGGCGCGCCGCCACATGCCCGGCCGCGAAGCCCTCATTCTTCATACTATCAAGGACAGCGCTCTGCTTTCGGCAAGCGCCTCGCTGCTTGTCACAATCCTTCTCATTGCCGGACTGCTCGCGGCTGTTCCCGTAAATATAATCCTGTCGTCCCGCGAAATAGAGGTTTTCATCTTCCTTGCGCTCGGTACGGCAATACCCGTCCTGGCCTATGGGATCGCGCGCAAGCGGATGACATCGATTTCGACGTCCGCGCTGGTTTTGGTCTTCACGATCCATCTCATCCGCTCGATCCTCAACAATGGTTTGGCGGTGCTCGCGTGGTCGCAGGGACTTCCCGGCGCGTCGCTTCTCTCGCTGCTGGAACTGCTTGCTCTTCGTCTCGTGGTGTCGCGCGTGCCTTTTCTGGGCAACAAGGATCTCGTCTTCCTCGGAACCGGCTTTGGACTGGCGGCGGCTATCGACCTGCCAGAGGCCGGCGTCGCCGCGGTGCTTCTCGCCGCAATGGCGGTGGACCAATTCCTGAACTTGGTGTGCGTGGGACTGCCCTTGCTTGTCGAGATGCTGCGCGATCCTGCGCGCCGCCGCTTGGCGTCTCGCGAAACAGACAAGGGTCAAACCGCGCTGATTAGCGACGCTGTTTCGAAATCCATCTAAGCGAAAAGCACTTGGCGTATCGCTATGATCGCCTGGCTTCCGGGGCTGTTGCGCACATTGCCTGGATTTCGCCGAACAGTCTGGCGGCGGCGGCGCCGTGCGGTCTGTGAAGATGCCGATTGAGCCACGCTTCCGTCGTCGTGCGGTATCCGGAAGGATCGTCGAGCGCAGCGAGGACGGCATCGATTGTGTCGTCTGAGCTCTCGACGATCGGCCCACCAGTGTCGTTGAGGTCCATCATGTAGGCCTCTTTGTCCACCGACGCGGTCCGCGCCCATAGGCCAGCAAAGGTCAGCATGGAAAACTTGAATGCCGAGACATCCGATGCGACCGGCCGTATGTGAATTGCCGGACGTCCCAGCAAATAGAATGGTGTGATGAAGGAAGAATAATTGGAGATCATGACGTCCGAAACGATGAGATCGGCAAGATTATCCGGCCGGTCGTCCTTGTACTTCAGCTCCATGTTCTGGTAGCGCGCAGCAATCGCCTCGAACCTTCGGCGGATTGTCGGCCTGTAGCGTTTGCGCTCGTGTAAACAGAACAGGACGTTTGCATCGCGGGCCGCCGTTGCTTTCGCAAGCCGTTCTATGAAGTCGAAGTCACGATCGCGATTGCCTGAGGAGAATCGCTTGATCCAACCGCCGCTGGCCGGTTGCGCGAAGACCCCGCCATAGTGCCAAGTGATATTGAGAAGCACCGTCTTCTTGCGAATGTCGATGCGGTAATTTCCTGCCAATTGCTCGCGGGTATAAGGCGGATCAACAACCAGATCGGCAAACGGCATCCCGATCTTGCGGCAATTGGCTGGATCGAGCCCCCAGCGTTCCGTGCGCCAGCGCAAATCGGTATCGCCATAGCAAAGCACCAGAAGGTTGGGGTTGGTGAGACGCGTATCGTGACCCGTGAAGCGCGTTTGCCCTTGATGATAGATCCACAGGTCCGCCGGCCCCACATTTTTCCAGCCGAGGCCGTGGCCAATATTCACCAGACGGGGAGCGGCGCCGATGGGGGGGAGACGATTGTCCATGATTGCCACATCGGCGCGGAATGCGCGTACCCGGGCGGGCACCGACGGATCGTCCCAGTCGAGGAGCGGCGCCGAAAACGGCCTGACCCGGGCAAATGGCTGCGCAAGGAAGGCGGCAAGTTGGCGGGTGACGACCAATAGTTCGACGCCGTGTGTGCGGTCGAGATAGGACGCGAACGCCATGATGTCGAATTGCGGGTAAGTTGCCCAAACCAATATGCGCAAAATATCCGTCCTTGTTTCGGTGTCTGACCGGTGCCCGACGGTGGTTTCTCTAGCGCATCGATAGCGGAAAACAAACGCAGGACGCCGCGTCCCGGATCTGAAGCCCAATCGCCCCTGAAGACGGCCTCATTGTGCGCGGCGGTGACAAAGTCTTCCAGTGGAGCGGCGGCGATGTGCGGTCGCGGCGGAGTAAAATCCAGCCAGTGGTAAGGCGTTCCTTTGTCCTCTGGACGACGCATTTGGGCGCGCCGCCGAACTCCGCGGCTACGCGATAACCGAGAGTGCCGGCGGAGTTCGGATCGTGGCCGGCGACATTCCTTTCGGTTGGCGAATATATGAGACCAAGGCACGCGTGGCACATATACCCACAGGCCAGGAGTTGAAAGCGCAGACCTGCCGGGAAGAAGACCGCGCGAAATGGCCGACCCTATATAGCAGCGACAGCAAAGTTTACCCGACGTGGGATAGGCCTCCCTCTGGCAGATTAGCGATGGTGATTACGGACACAACCTATCGGGCTTGGAATGGTGGTGGCGTGATCGGTCGCTGGCAAGACCGAAAGGGGAGGGTGCTTGAGCAATATTTGACCGACGCCATGGCCGCATTGGCGACGGGTGTTGTCAGTGTACAGCGCCGCTTGGCTGCCGAAGCCGAAGTGGAACGACAAAAAGCGGAAGCGATCGAGCGGAGAAGGCAAGAATTGTTGCTCCGAGAACGCTCCGTAAAGCGGTATGAATTCATTCTACGGAAAGCCGACGAATTTGCGCGCTACGAGCGACTGAAAGCGCTATCTGAGTTCCTAAGTGTCTGTCCGATGAGTTGTTGAATCATACGAATCGTTTGTGATTCAAGGGTGGTGGCCTGATTCGGAGGAGCCACCAATGTGGACGAGCGAGAATCGCGGACGTTATGACCGCAGCAAGTTACGCTATCCGAGCGATCTGACCG
>CANJBZ010000045.1 GCA_947473475.1 Alphaproteobacteria bacterium | reverse complement strand
TCGAAATCGAGCCTCAAAACACCGCAATCCGATTCACCCGCTGGGTGTGTCATAATCGAAGCCTCGATGTTTGAATAACCGCCTGATTACGATAGCTGAAACGCGCTCACGCCCCTACGAATTTGCGGTTCATCTGGGATATGCGGGCTCAGGCTGGTTCGTGCCCGCCGTTATCATCATGGCCCTTATAGCCTTCGCCGTCTGGTCGATGTTCGGACCCGAGCCGCGGATGGCCTTCGGCCTCGTCGCCGCCGTCTCAGTGCTTATCATTGCTTGTCCTTGCGCACTCGGTCTGGCCACCCCCATGTCAATAATGGTGGGTGTCGGACGCGGCGCGCAATCGGGCGTTCTCATCAAGAATGCCGAAGCTCTCGAGCGTATGGAAAAGGTCGATACACTCGTCGTTGACAAAACAGGCACGCTCACCGAAGGCAAGCCAAAGGTCGTGGCCATCGTCGTTCCCGCAGGTCATGACGAAAATGATGTGCTTCACCTAGCTGCAAGTCTTGAGCAGGCGAGCGAGCATCCGCTCGCGGCTGCAATTCTTGCCGCGGCGAAAGAGCGGCATCTGGCGCTCACCAAACCCACGGACTTCGACTCACCCGTCGGCAAAGGCGTTGTCGGCAAGATCGGCGGTCGATCGGTCGTCATCGGCAACGCGAATTTTTTGAAAGAGCGAGGCGTGAATGTCGAAACGCTCGCCGCTCGCGCAGAAGACTTGCGCCGCGATGGCGCCACCGCAATCTTTGTCGGCATCGATGGATCAGTTGCCGGTGTCATCGGTATTGCCGACCCCATCAAAGCCACGACGCCCGAAGCTATTCGCGGATTACAAGCGGGCGGCGTCAAGGTCATCATGCTCACAGGCGACAACAGGGTTACCGCTGAAGCTATAGCCAGGCGTCTCGGTCTTACGGATGTCGAAGCCGATGTGCTGCCCGATCAAAAGAGCGCCGTGGTCGCGAAATTGCGCAGCGAAGGGCGCGTTGTGGCCATGGCTGGTGATGGCGTCAATGATGCCCCTGCTCTTGCCGCTGCGGATGTCGGCATCGCGATGGGCACGGGGACGGATGTCGCAATCGAAAGCGCTGGCATTACAGTTCTTAATGGCGATCTGACTGGCATTGTCCGCGCAACCCGTTTGAGCCGGGCGGTGATGGCGAACATCCGTCAAAATCTGTTCTTTGCCTTTATTTATAATGTTGCTGGTATCCCGATAGCTGCCGGCGCCCTCTATCCAGTGTTTGGCACGTTGCTTTCACCCATGATCGCAGCAGCTGCGATGGCGGCCAGCTCGGTTTCGGTGATTGGCAATGCGCTACGTCTGAGAGCGGTGAAAATCTGAGCCGGTCGCGACTTGATTTGCGTCAAATCTATCCGACGCAGTCTGAGCTAAGATGCTTCCAAGATGTCTTGGCTACCTGCAGTGACGTTCCCGGGTGGAACGCGGAGCGGCCGAGCAACCCAAAGGAGCAATCGTCATGCGCAGGTATAGTCTAAGAACACTGGTATTCGCGACGTTGCTCACCCCTGTGGGTGCCTATGCTGCAGCCGACGCGAACACGAAGAGCATGCCGGGAATGAACTGCCCGATGATGGGACAGATGACCGCGATGCAAAAAGATATGTCCGGCCTCATGGGCGACATGGACAAAATGATGAAGGACACATCGGATCCTGCCGGAAAGGCGCGCATGCAGATGATGCGCGAGCACATGACCGCCATGATGGCCAATATGCAGATGATGGGTGGCATGATGGGTGCTCCAGCTACGCCTTCAGGTGAAAAAGGCGCCGCTCCACCGCCATCCGTTGCAGCGCCCGCCGATGAAAACCACGACGCTCATCATCCGGCTAAATAAACCATTCTGGCAGGAGCGTAGGCGCCGCAGCGCAGGGGTACGGGAAGGCCTCGCTTTTGACTGTGCCGTTCGGCGTGCGGAAATTGATGGGCGCCCCGCCACCGAAATCCGTTCCGGACTGACATTCGCGTTTTTCTGTCGACCGCTGACCCGAGGCCAGTTACTTGCTCATATCGCGGTTATCGGGCAACCGGCGATTTAGCTTTCCCAGAGTCACCAGTTACGGTGTCACGCCGAAGCTGCGAAACTCTGCCTCAGCAGACCGGTCCAAGTTGCGGGAGGCAGCAATATCCGCATCCCCAGCAGCCACTTCACCCTTGCGTCGTTTTGCAACGCCGCGCTCGAACAACGCCCAAGCATTTTGACTATTGATCTTCAACGCTGCGTCGGCATCTGCCAACGCCTGCTCCCATCGGCCAAGCCGCAGATTTACGAAGCCGCGGGAGTCGAGAGTGTTGGAGTTCTCGGGTCTCAATCTGAGCGATTCATCGCAATCGGCCAGTGCCGATATGAATTGGCCCACAGCGGCACGCAGCCAGCACCGGCCATTGAGCGCATTCGCATCCGCCGGATCGAGCCGGATCGCCTCGCTATAATCCTGCAATGCGCGCTCATTGTCGCCTTTGGCTTCATAAGCGACACCGCGGCCGTTGAAAGCGTTTGCGTAGCGCGGGTTCAACGCGATTGCCCGATCATAATCAGAGATCGCGCGATCCCTCTCGCCCTTGTCCAGATAGGCAGTGGCGCGATTCTGGTGGGCGATGGCCAAACTGACTGGTGGCAAACGGCTGGCGTCGATCACGGTTGTGCAGGCATCGATCCGGCTGTCGGTTGGGGTTCCGGCTTCCGTGCTGAAACATGTTTGCTGCGGCGCTTGCGCCGCTGTTACCGGTGCTGTCACCATCGATAGGACGAGGATTAGACCCGCCCCCGCGCCGAAATTTTTGTCCGCCATTCCTTCGCCCTGGATCGCATCCTCGTCAGGAGCCTAGCACGCATCGAGAGGAGGCTACGCGGTCAAGAAATGACGGCGCATCTAGAGCCGAACGTCACGCACGCCCTGGATCAGTGGAAAAATACCCACTGAATTTCAGCATGCGGCGCCGCATCACCGTTTGCGAACCCCTGCTGCTGGCTTTTCGAGCAGCCGCTGCTTGACCAGTTCAACACAAGAACGGGCGAACTCTATGAAGAGGTGCGCGATTTTCTGGGGCTGCATTTCTCGCAGAGCAACCGCGACGACACGCCGTACTGGAAAGCGGTGCGCCACGACGCCAAGCGATCCGACAGCCTGAATGAACACCTCGCTCTATGGAAGCATTCTCTGCCTAGCCCGATCAATCAGCGCCCGGCGCGCGTGTTCAACGCGTGGAGCATTGCCTGCATCCTGATGGGAAAGAATTTCTACCGCGACGCCAATCTGATCGGGGAGGAGGTCGTCACACCGGAAATCTGGCAGCGCTACATTCAGGAAATCCGCGCGACCCGGCAACAGGTCATGGAGCGCATAGCGAACCACCGTACCTTGGTGGATCACATGTGTGCCCAGGCCGTGCCGGGCGGCAGCGCCATCCATGCGTGCCGTCCCGGAAATTCTCGGCTCGATCGTTATAGTGTTGCAGCGTCAGGCTAGCGACGTTGCCTAGCTCGTGCGGGTTTAGTTTCATCGTTTTGCCACGTGTAAGAGCGCCTCTGCCTGATTACGCCATTCCACCGCGAATGGCCTCATCAACACAGCGAGCGTGAGGCCCGTCGGCTGCCGTCCATCCAGTATCGCCTCAACGATGTCCGGCGCGAGCAGCGTCAGACGCAGAACCCGGCTGACGTAGGACGGGTTGATCTTCTCGGCGTCGGCGATTTCGTGGACGGTTACAAACACGCCCGTTTCCAGCAGCTTCCGCCACCGAAACGCCCGGGCCAGCGCCTTGACCATGGTGTTGTCCACGCATGGCCGTGTCGCCGCCACGGTGGAAACGCCGTCTGGAGAAATCACCAGCTTGCGCCCACCGCGCTTGGTGAACGTCATGGGCACGCGCACGGTGATGCTGCGGCCGTCGCGGTTGACGCGAGCGCCGGTCATCACGCCGCCCTCCGCTCTGGCCGCCCGGCGCGAAGATCGGTGACGAGCGTCTGCAGGCCATCGACCCGCAGCTTCAAATCCAGCCCATCGGGGTGAACATCGACGCGTTCGACCAGCAGCTGGATGATCCGCGTCTGCTCGGCCGGGAACAGTTCGTCCCAGATGGGATCGAGATTCAGCAGCGCCTCGCGTACCTCGGCCTCGGTGACGCGATCGTCCTGTACGCGCGCCGCGCGCCACGTGGCGATAATGATCTCCGGCGCGCGCAACAGGCCACGCAGCTGGTCCACGACAGCGGCCTCGATCTCGGCGGCCGGCACGCGGCGTACCACGCCTCGCGGTACGTCGCCCTTCAGCAGCCCGGCTGCAACGTAGTAGCGGTAAAGCCGTCCGCCCTTGCGCGCATGCGTCGGCGTCATGGCGCGACCGTCGGCGCCGAAAATGATCCCCTTCAGCAGTGCCGGCGTCCGCGCCCTCGTATTTGCAGCGCGGGTCCGCGGGCTCTGCTGGATGATGGAATGGACATTGTCCCATAGCCCGCGGCTGATGATGGCGGTGTGCTCGCCGGGATAGGCAGTCCCCTTGTGCACCGCTTCGCCGACATAAACGCGGTTGTTCAGCAGCTTGTAGAGGAATCCCTTATCGACCAGCTTCCCACGTCGGGTCCGGACGCCTTCCCTCGATAGGGTCCTGGCCAACGTCGTTGCAGAGCCGACTTGCACGAACCGCTCGAAAATCATGTGGACGGTGGCGGCCTCAGCTTTATCAATGACAAGCTTTCGGTCCTTCACGACATAACCCAGAGGAACATTGCCACCCATCCACATGCCGCGCGCACGGGAGGCCGCGACCTTGTCGCGGATGCGCTCACCAATTACCTCGCGCTCGAACTGCGCGAACGACAACAGGATGTTGAGCGTGAGCCGTCCCATCGACGTCGTGGTGTTGAACGACTGGGTGACGGAAACAAAGGTCACCGCGTGGCCGTCAAACACCTCCACCAGCTTCGAGAAATCCATCAACGACCGGCTGAGCCTGTCGATCTTGTAAACGACCACCACGTCGACCCGGCCATCTTCGATGTCGACAATCAGACGTTTCAGCGCGGGCCGCTCGAGCGTGCCGCCAGACCAGCCGCCGTCGTCGTAGCGGTCGGGCACCAGCACCCAACCTTCAGGTTTCTGACTGGCGATATAGGACTCGCAAGCCTCTCGCTGCGCGTCGAGGCTGTTGAATTCCATGTCGAGGCCTTCCTCGGTCGATTTGCGCGTATAGACCGCACAACGCAGTTTACGGACAGCCTTGGCCGATGCGGGCGGCTTCTTCATTGTCCCGCTCCCGAGCGGCGCACCCCAAAAAACACCAGCCCGTTCCACCGCGTGCCGGTAATGGCGCGGGCGATGGCTGAAAGCGACTTATACGGACGACCTTGGTATTCGAAGCCATCCACGAGCACCGTCACGCTATGTTCGACGCCTTGGTATTCCCGGATCAGACGCGTGCCGACAATCGGCCGATTGTCGGCGTGCTGGCGTCGCACGTCGATTTTTCCGCCGTCCAGTTGCTCGCCCAGCGCCTCAAGGCGTTTGATGGTTTCGGGTTTGAGGCCGCCATAGGCCAATTCCTGGATGCGGTAGGCGAGCCGGGATTCCAGAAAGCGGCGATTGTACCGCGGCGGGTCACTGTCGAAGAGTTCGCGCCACATGTCGCGCAGATCGGGCGTCGGCGTCGTCCTCAATGCGGCGATGCGCGCAACAACGCTGTCGGTCATCCTCATGCCTTTCTCCGGAGCGGTTCGTCGGCATGACCGCGTTGGTCGGGCACGAAGTCGAGACAACTGTCTCTATAGTCGGGAGATAAAGGACTGGACTTCCGGGCGCGCAGACGGATGAGGCCCCGCGCGAGAATCTCGCCGAGTTCGACGAGGCGCTCAGCGGGCGTCATGAGATCGGGATGCAGAGGATTCATGAGTCAATCGTCGTTTGTTGAACGATTGAAGATGATCGCGATACATCACGACCTAAAGAAATTTCTGATCGACAGCGAAGGCATGCGTTAAAGAAAGTGGGGTCGCGAAATCTGTTCTACGTGCCGCTCGATTGTCGCGCGTGAGCTCTAAGAGATAGGTACCCGCGATACCCGCGATCAGGAATTTTTTCTGCTCCGGCAATCGAGGTGCAAGGCGGTCAGCCCTTCTCGGTAAGTTGGAAATTCCAAGGTAACGCCGAGTGCAGATTTGAGTTTCGTATTCATTGCTCGCTTCACGTCGGCATAAAAGCTCAATGCAAAAGAGGACATGGAATCCCGGGCATCCTCGAACGGAATTATCGGCGGCGCTTCGACACCCAACAATTCAGCGGCGAATGCGATAGGGTCTTCTGGCGGCGATGGCTCATCGTCGGTGACATTGAATATCCCATCAGCCCGGCGATCGAAGGCGGCGTCAATGGCGCGCGCGATATCCGTCACATGAATACGATTAAAGATTTGCCCGGGTTTTCTGATGCGGCGCGCGGTGCCGCTTTTCAGGTTCACAAGCGCGTTTTGGCCTGGTCCATAGATGCCGGCAAGGCGCAATATGGCAACCGGCAGCCCAGTTCGAGCGCCAAAGTCCTGCCAGGCTTGTTCGGCTACGCGGCGCTGAAGACTTCGTTGCGAGCCCGGGCGGCACTCGCTCTCTTCGTCTACCCACGCTCCATCGTGATTTCCGTACACCCCGATGGTCGAAAGATAGACGATCGCACTCAACTGCGGCCCATGTGAAAGTGCGGCTCCGCATGCAGTAAGCACTGGGTCGCCGGAGCCCTCCGGAGGAACCGATACGAGCACATAGTCCGAAACGGCGAGCGCTGCCCGCACACCCACGACATCGATGATGGCAAATACGCCCTGCAGCACCAGCAACGCCGGCTCGCGCTGCGCCGCAGCTGCTGCCGTCCAAAGTACGGACGAGATCAGAAACAGCACAAATCCGTAATGAACAAAACCGATGTTGAGCGCGATGAGAATGGCGCCGGCGATGCCCGCCGCGGTGCCGATCCATTTTGTTGCTTGCAGAAGGGGCGGTTCATAAGGTTTGCGCATTATAACCGCCTCGCTACCCAGATGACGCGCCCGATGATGTTTACTTCCTCTGCGTCGCGCTCATACGTCGTGTAATCCGGGTTGACGGATTTGATGATGATCCGCGGCGGATCGGAGTTCGGAATGTGCTCGGTGCGTTTAGCGACGAGGCCCATTCCGTCCCAGATCACGAAGATCCCCGGCGGTACCGGTACCCGCTGGCTGGTGTCGACCAGAATACGGTCGCCGCTCGAGAGCAACGGTTCCATGGAATCGCCATCGATCGTGATCATGCGGAGCTGATCGGGGACCGCGCGCAATTCGTGGCGCACCATGGATTCGGGAAAGAGCCAGGTATCCGTGGCGTCCTCGAGCCCATCGTGAATCGCGCCGGGGCCGGCGGAAGCGCGCACATCGATTTCCGGTATCTCGACAAAATGGCGCCGGCGTCGGGACGGTGCCGATTTCGGTTCGTCATCGTGTGCTGCGGACTCGGACGGAGATTTGCGCAACGGAATTTCCGCATGGCGAAGCAGTGCATCCTCAATGCCGAGATGCTTGGCCAATAGCTCGCGTGCGTCCTCGGGCAGAACCTTCGGCGTTCCGCGATAGACGAACTGATGCAGGTAGGCCGCGTTTTTTCCGATCGCGAGCGAAGCAGCTTTGAGCGTCGTGTCTTTTCTTTCCAGCAGCCGCAACAGCCGGACGCGGACAGGGTCGATTTCCACAGGCTAACTCCTTGATTCTGATATGTAGGAAATAGCCTATTTCTTTTAGTTGACGCAAGATTGTCCAATCGTTCTTATCAACCTTATCATGAGAACGATAAGAGAACAATTCTTGGCCCGGATCGAGGCTTTTCTCGCCGCCTCTAAGTTCAAGGCCAGCGAACTAGGCCGCCAATCTGTTGGCGATCCCAACTTTGTGGGGACCCTCCGGCGCGGCCGATCCCCCACCCTCGCCACCGCCGACAAGGTGCTCGCCTTCATAGAGAGGCTGGAAACCGAGGAAGCTGCCCGCAAAAAGAATAGGAGCCATCCATGATCGATCAGCCTATCCGGCACCTCAACCAGGTGGAACTGTCCCGCCGCTGGAGCATGAGCCATCGCACCCTTGAGGGCTGGCGCTGGCTCGGGAAAGGTCCGGCCTTCCTGAAGGTTGGCGGACACGTCCTTTACCGCATCGAGGATGTCGAGGCCTACGAGGCCAAACGGGTCCGGGCCCCCGCTTCCGGGAATACGTTCGTGACGTGCGGGAGGGACAAATGAACGTCGCCACCCGTTACCCGAGCCAACGGTTCGGACTCTTTCTTACCCAAATCGAACTGCTTGGCTGGCTGGGCCAGGCGAGTCCCGGTGAACAGCTAACCTACCATCGCGGGTTTCTTGCCCTGGATCGGGTGCCGGTCGGCGGGCGCCTTTCGGAAGCCGGCGCGCGCGAACTATCGCGGGTCGCACTGCTCGCATGGCGCGCGGCGGAAACGGGTGGCGCCCATCTCCTGCAACGGCGCCTTGGCCCCGACGAGTTCGGCTACGTGATCGTCGCGCGCGAAAGAAAGCCAGGCGCGCTGCCGGCGCTCCTCGAGGCCAGCCTCACCGGCGCCACTGAGACATCGCCACCCGCAAGCGATGGAGCGCACGCCCGTGCGGCGTGATGCGCGCGATCCGAGCCAAAGAAAACGGCGGGGCAGCCCCATCCGCAAGGACGGGCAGGCTGTCCTTCGGCGCCCGGTCAACGCCCCGCCGCCTTCCGTCCAGACCACGTCTTAACCCGCCGAGCGGCGGCCGATCATCAGAGGGAGAACTGAAAATGCCGGTCCGCATCGTTACCGCCGACGAACGTCTGTCGAGCGCAGCCAACAAGACCTCGCTTGCGATCTTTGGTCCACCCGGTGTCGGCAAAACCTCGTTGCTGAAAACTCTGCCCGCCGAACAGGCGGTATGCCTGGATCTCGAAGCGGGCATGAAATCCGTCCAGGATTGGGCAGGTGCAAGCATACCGGTCCGCAGCTTCGGCGATTTCCGCGATCTCGTGGTCCTGATCGGCGGACCCGATCCGGCCGCCGATCCCAACGCGTATTACAGCGCGCAGCATTATCTGCACGCCCGATCCGTCTATGCCGGCAGCGGATTGGAAGAATTCCTGGCGCAAAAGCCGATCGTGTTTGTCGATTCCATCACCGACCTCACGCGTCAGGTGATGGCTTACGCCAAGCAGCAACCGGAAGCCTTTTCGGAGCGCACCGGCAAGCCCGACGTGCGCGGCGCCTACGGACTGCTGGGGCGCGAAGTCATCCAGGCGCTCAAGCACCTGCAGCACGCGCCCGCAAAAACCGTAATCTTTGTCGGCGTGCTCGAACGCGTGACCGACGAGTTCCACGTCACCACCTGGCAGCCGCAGATGGAAGGCTCGAAGGCTGGCCGCGAACTCCCCGGCATCGTCGATCAGGTAATCTCGATGCATCTGTTCTCGCACGATGCCGAGGGCGGCTACGTGCTCGACGAGAAAGCCACAGAGCGCCGCTTAGTCTGCCGCTCCGGCAATCCGTTTGGCCTCCCTGCGAAGGACCGCAGCGGCAGACTCGATATGACCGAGCCGCCGGACCTCGGCGCGCTGCTCACCAAGATCAACCGGACAGCGGCACCCACGTCATTTGCATTGCCAGGCGCGCACGCCCTGTCCGCATCCGCAGCCTGATTGATCACTCACAAAGGAGAACAACATGTTCGATTTGAATGACGCGCAGCCGCAAATGGCTCCCTATGGCGAACTGATCCCCGATGGCACCTACGCCAAGGTGAGGATGACAATCCGCCCCGGCGGCGTGAATGGGCCGATGCCGATGGACGCGGGGCTCTTGAAGGCATCGACGTCGAGCGACGCAAAAATGCTCGATTGCGAATTCACTGTCGTGGAAGGTCATTTTGCCAAGCGCAAGTTCTGGCAGAACTTCACCGTCGCCGGTGGCAAAGTCGACGACAAGGGCGCCTCGAAAGGCTGGAACATCTCGAAGAGCACGTTCCGGGCCATGGTCGATAGCGCGCTCGGTCTCGATCCGCAGGACACGAGTCCGGCTTCCAAGCAGAAGCGTGTCATCCAGGCCCTAAAGCAGTTGGACGGCATCGCGTTTGCCGCGCGCATCATGATCGAGCCCGCGTCGAGTGCCCAATACAAGGACTCCAACAAGCTCGCCAATGTGGTGCTGCCGGGCGAGCCGCAATATGCGGCGATCATGCGCGGCGAGGCTGTCGCAGCCCAGCCCATCAACGCAAAGGCCCGAAAGGCGCCGGAAGCCACTGCCCACCAGTCGGCACCGGCATGGGCGGCGTCCGCTCCCGCGGCTGCTGGCAATGTGCCCTGGGCGCCTCAGCCTCCGGCGCCACCCGCGCAGCCGGCCGCCGGTTCCGGCCCGGCTTGGCTCAACAAGTAACGAAGCGGCGCATCGGCACATGACCGATGACGAGTGGCAGGCGCACGTCACACGCGAAGCGGCGAAGGCAATAGGCGCATGGCTCGAAGGACGCGGAAGGCTCCACCAGCCCATCGCCGCTTTGACGATGGCCGATCTCGAAGCCATGGCGTCGAACGCGATCAGCAGTTTCGTGGTGCTGGGCTCGCGGCGGATCAAGGCGGAGCCCGAGATGAGCGACCAGCTGCTCTGGCTTCTGTCCGCATAGAACTCTGCGCGCTTTGCGGCCGCCAGGGGAGAGGCTTCGGCTATGCGCACCGCTTGGTTTGGGAACGGCTCGTTCGCTTCTGTTCAATGCGCTGTCTCGATGGGGGCTCGGCTCTCGCAAAATGGAACAACGGCATGATCGACAAGACCGACATTGAAATCCGCGCCGTCAAGGACGCCCGCCGTTCTCTGGCCGAAGTGCTGACAGAGCTCGGCCTGATGGTTCCGTTCCACGACCGCAGCGCGGCAGACATCGATCGCATCATCGAAGCCTGCGTGGATGGTTTTCAGGAATCGATGCAGCGGCAGGCGCGCGAGCGTGTGTCGCTGAACGACGAGATTCCTTTTTGAGGTCACGACGATGCTCGACCTCAACCACGGTTCGGGTTGCCAATACGAAAGCTCGACCCAGCAAGCCAGCATCGGCGGCGCCATCAATGCGGCGATCGATGCTGCGCTCGTTGCACGCAATCATGCCCAGCCGCCGCGCCGCTATGTCAGCAGTTCAGGTCTTGGGCGCGAATGCCTACGGCAGATTCAATATGATTATCTCGCGGTGCCGAAGGATGAAGGTCGTGACTTCGAGCCCCGCACCTTGCGCATCTTCGAAGCCGGGCATCGCGGTGAGGACATCGTCGCGGCATGGCTGCGCGCGGCAGGCTTCGACCTGCGCACCGCGCGCACCGATGGCCGGCAATTCGGGTTCTCGGCACTGGGTGGACGCTTCAAGGGGCATATCGACGGTTGCCTGCTGAGCGGGCCGGCGCAATTGGCATTCCCCGCTCTTTGGGAGAACAAGGCGCTCGGCGCGCAATCCTGGAACGACACGGTCAAGAAGGGCGTCGTGCGCGCCAAGCCGGTCTATGCCGCGCAGATTGCGCTCTACCAAGCCTATCTCGATCTGCCGAACCCGGCGCTCTTCACGGCGCTCAATCGTGACACCTGGGAGCTCTACTGCGAGCTGGTGCCCTTCGACGCGGCGCTCGCCCAGCGTGCCAGCGACAAGGCGGTCTTCGTCGTCCAGGCGTGCGACGCGCAGGAACTGCTGCCGCGCGCGGCTGGCGATCGTGCCTCGGTCGTCTGCCGCGGCGGCCATGCCGGCAACGAGTGGCATCCGCCATGCGCGTGGCAGGACCGTTGCTGGAGAGCAAGGCGATGAGCGACGTCACCCCTTCCGACAATCAGGCGCGCGCCATCGCCGCCATCAAGGTATGGTTCACGACCAGGACCGAAACGCAGCAGGTCTTCCGGCTCTTCGGCTATGCCGGCACCGGAAAATCCACAGTTCTGAAATTCGCGTTGGAGGAACTCGGCCTCGAGCCTCACCAGTCCGATCGTAATGGGGGCAGTTGCGTGCCGGGCGTGGTGACCGCCACCTTCACCGGCAAGGCGGCACTCGTACTGAAGCGCAAAGGTACACCGGCGCGAACCATCCATAGCCTGATCTACAGCGTGATCGAGGCCACCGAGGAAGAGGTCCAGGCGGCGCTGAACAAGATCGAAGCGGCGGAGCAAGATGCGCGCGGCCTCATCGGCTTCGACCGCACGGCGGCCGAGGCAGCGATCGAGGCAATGCGCCAAGCGCTATCCGGAATGAAGAAACCGCGTTTCGCACTGAACCCGCAGAGCGACGCGGCCCACGCCAAGCTGATCGTGCTCGACGAGGTTTCCATGGTCGGCGAGGAGATGGCGCGTGACCTGATGAGTTTCAAGAAACCGATTCTAGTGCTGGGCGATCCCGGCCAGCTGCCGCCGATCCAAGGCGAGGGCGCTTTCACCAAGGATGCGCCCGACATCATGCTGACGGAGATTCACCGCCAGGCAGGCGAGAGCGCGATCATTCGATTGGCGACCATGGCGCGGAGGGGGGAGCCTATCGGCTTCGGTCAATATGACGAGTTCGTCTGGAAAATGCCGAAGATGGACGTGACGCCGGAGCAGGCATTGCGTGGTGGCCAGGTCATCTGCGGAAAGAATGCCACGCGTCTGCAGCTCAACAATGCCATGCGGCGAGCGGCAGGATTCGCCGGCGGTTCGCTGCCGACCGGGCCCGGCGAAAAGATCGTCTGCCTCAAGAACCAGAACGATCTTGGTTTGATCAACGGGATGTTCCTGACGCTCGACGACATCGTCGATGAGGGAAGCCTTTATTTCTCAGCCACGGTTACCGACGAAGACGGCAACAAGATCGGACCGCCCACCAGCGACGGCAAGCGCGGACGCCTGCGCATCTACAAGGGACATTTCGAGGATCATGTCGTCCTCGATCGGAATCGCCATGATCGGGATTGGAAGGAAAAGCGCCGCCTGACCGAAGCAACTTTCGGCTGGGCCATCACGGGGCACAAAAGTCAGGGAAGTTCCTGGCCCAATGTCATCGTCTGGGACGACGGTCTCGGCCGGACACCGCTCGACCGCGCGCGCTGGCTGTACACTGCAATCACACGGGCCGAGCAGGGCCTCGTGATTCTGAGCTGATGGGGCGGGGCATGATCGAGCTTCATCCCGGACAGCGAGTGCACCGTTGGATCCTGATCAGCGTTGGCGAGCCAGCCACTTCCCTCTCTGGGCGCAAGAGGGACCGGTGGCTTTGTCGTTGTGATTGCAGAACTGAGAGGCTCGTTCTTCAGCAGAGCCTTCGCCTTGCATTGAGCTCTGAGCGCGGGGGCAGCCGAAGCTGCGGCTGTCTTGTCATCGAAAATAGTCTTTGTCATGGGCACAATCGCGGTCAGAAGCCTACGTCCGAATACATGGCGTGGCTCGGAGCGAAGAAACGTTGCGCTAATCCTAGAAGCCAATCATTCCACCGCTATGGCGGTCGCGGAATTCGCATCTGCGCACAATGGCAAAACTGCTTCGAAGCTTTCCTGCACGACATGGGGCCGAAGCCCGATCCAGCATATAGCCTAGATCGCATCGATCCGGACGGCGACTACGAACCTGGAAACTGCCGATGGGCACCGCTTGATGTCCAGAGTCGTAATCGAAGCGGAATTCGATGGTACGAATTCGAAGGCCAGCCATGTCTGATGCGGGACATCGCTGATTTCTTCGGAATCTCTCGTGACGATGCCAGGTCGCTGGAACGGAAAGGCATTCTGCCGGCGCGACGGCTTGCGAAGGCGCCGCAGGTGCCGGACCAGCTAGGTCCTCTCATCCTGGATCTCAATGCGGTGTCTCCGTCTACCGGACGCATAGGCTGGGGTGGAGACGACTCGTGATCGATCTGAACGATGTCTGGCAGCCCTCCGCCCGGTTCGATCTTGGCGAGGTGCGCGAACGCCTCTCCGCGACGGCAGCCGATTGGCTGCCTTCATTGTTTCCGCATGCGCGCCATTCACCCGACCACAAGACGCTCCGCTGTGCCGATCTGTCGGGGCGCGCTTCGCGCAACGAGGGCTCCTGCGTCATCCATCTGAAAGGCGCACGCGCCGGCTGGGGCTACGATCATGCGACCGGCGAAAGTGCGGGACCGATCGATCTCATCCATCACGCGACCGGACTCGCCGACAAGGCGCTGTTTGAAGAAGCGGCACGGCTTGCGCGCCTTGATCGTCCGGCGCCGCCCCGCGCTGCTGTGCCGCCGAAACCCGACCACGCGCTGGAAGTCGCCCGCATTCTCGGCGGTTGCCGGTTGCTCGCGGGCACCGAGGCGGAGAAGTATCTGCTGAGCCGGGGCGTCGGCGATCCCGCATGCCCCGATCTCCTGTTCAATCCCGACCTCGCCGACTTCGACACGAAGCGCGGATGGCCCGGCATGGTGGCGCGAGTGCGTGATGGGCCGGGCGAGCCTACCGGCGGAATTCACCGCACCTTTCTCCTCGATGACGGTTCCGCCAAGGCGCCGCCGGGCAAGAAGATGCTCGGGCCCGTCGCCGAGGGCTCTGTGCGGCTTGCATCCATAGGCGCGGACGGCCACCTCGGAATCGCAGAAGGCATCGAGACGGCGCTGTCCGCGTGGATGATCTTTGGCGTTCCTACATGGGCTGCGCTGTCCGCCGACGGCTTGCGCCGCTGGCAGTGGCCGGATGGCGTCAGTCGCGTGACCATATTTGCCGATGCGGGCGAGGCCGGATTGAGCGCCGCGACCGCGCTGGCGGAACGGCTGAACAGCGCCGGCATCGTGAACACCATCATTTCCCCGCTGCATGGCGATGATTTCAATGACGATCTGCAGCACGGCGCGTCAGCCAAGGATTACGCGCCCCCGGATCAACAGCCCGCGCCGCCTCAACCAGCCGCGCCGGCCGCGTTGACCACGGCCGCCGAATTCCAGGCCGCCGCGGGCACGCTGACCAATCCGCCAGACCTGCAGCCACTGGGCCAAATCCTCGGACAACTCGTGCACGCAAGGCTGGAACCGTTGCCGGAACGGCAGGTGCTCGCCGCCATCAAAGCGGCTACCGGCATCTCCGTCGCTATTCTGGAAAAACAGATCGGTGAACTGCGCAGGCGGCTGAACGCGACCGGCGACATCCATCACCGGCCAATCCGGCCGCGCTGGGCAAACCAGCTGCGCCTCGACCTCGCCGGCACGCCCGAGCGCAACGAGGCCAACGTGATCACGGCGCTCTCAAACGACGAGGCTTTCGCGGGCGCGTTGGTGTTCGATGAATTCCGCCAGGAAATACTGGTGAACCGGAAGCTGCCCTGGGACGAACCCACCGCCATTATCCCGCGCCCATGGAAAGATGGCGACGATGTGCGCTGCGCCGAGTGGCTGCAGAGGCACGAGATCAATGTCCCGCCCGTGGTGGTCGGCCGCAGCGTCGGCGCCGTAGCGAACGATATTCGTGTCCATCCCGTGCGCGACTATCTGACATCGCTCTCCTGGGACGGCGTGCCGCGTCTGGAAAAATGGGTACTCACCTATCTCGGCGCAGAAGATACACCTCTCAACCGCGCATTCGGCTCGCTGTGGATGATCTCAGCCGTCGCACGCATCATGCGCCCGGGCGCCAAGGTCGACCACATGCTGATCCTCGAAGGCCCGCAAGGAGCGAAGAAGTCCAGCGCTCTCAAGGTGCTTGCGGGCGAGGAATGGTTCACCGACGAGCTCGCCGAGATCGGCAGCAAGGACGCCGCACAGCAGATGCGAGGCATCTGGATCATCGAGATCGCCGAACTTGATGCGATCAGCCGTGCCGAGGTTTCGCGCATCAAGGCATTCCTGTCGCGCACCGTGGACCGTTACCGCCCACCCTACGAGCGCTACGTCATCGATGTTCCCCGCCAGTGCGTATTCGCAGGCAGCGTCAACCCGGAAACCTATTTGCGCGACGAGACCGGCAACCGCCGCTTCTGGCCGGTCCGCTGCGGCGAGATCGATATCGCTGCGCTTGGCCGCGATCGCGATCAGCTTTGGGCTGAGGCGGTCCACCACTTCCGCCAGGGTGCCATCTGGTGGCTCAACGACGCCGAATTGATCCGCCTAGCGCAGAAGGAGCAGGACGCTCGCTATCTCGACGACGCATGGGACGCACGAATTGAGCGCTGGCTCACGCATGAGCGCAAACGCGTGAACTACGGCTATGGCGGCTATGACGATTGGCGGGACGAAGAGACCGAGCGCGCGATTCCGCTCACGGACGTTTCGGTGGGCGAGATTCTCGAAGGCGCGCTCTTTATCGAACCTGCGCGTTGGACGAAAGGCGATCAGATGCGCATTGGCGGCTATCTGAAAACGAGGCATTGGGAGAGATATCAATACCGCAAGGGCCAATTCCGCGAATGGCGATATCGTAAGCCGGGCTGAACATAATGCCGGTTAGGGCTCGTTCGCGGACGAGTGTCCTCTTGCCGTTCGGAAAGGAACTGTTATAAAACGGCTGTACTTAGAGATAAACACAGCCGTTTTATAACATGCGCCAAGCCCAGACCGCGAAGCCTGTGCCCGCCGCCGACAGGGCCATACAAATCCTGTCGAAAAGCGGCATGGTCCGTCTGCGTGAATTCAAGGCCGCCGGCATCCCGGAGACCGTTGTCGCGAGGCTCACCCGCGCGGGCCGTGTGGTCCGGCTTGCCCGCGGCCTCTACCAGCTGCCGAGTGCAGACCTCCAGACCGGCCATACCCTTGCCGAGGTCGCCAAGATCGTTCCCAAGGGCGTCATCTGCCTGATCTCGGCCCTGGTCTATCACGAACTCACCCTGCAGATGCCGCCGTTCGTTTGGGTCGCCATCGACGTTCACACGCGGCAACCCAATCATCGCTACCCGCCAATGCGCTTTGTGCGGTTCGGTAAGAAGGCGCTCACGCAAGGAATTGAGCGGCACATGATCGAGGGAGCCTCCGTCAAGATCACCAGCCCAGCAAAGACGATCGTCGATTGCTTTCGATTCCGAAACAAGATCGGCACCGACATAGCGATTTCGGCGATGCGTGAGGCTCTGCGTAAGCGCCGCTGCAAGCCCGACGAAATAATCCGGCTCGCGCGTTCCCTGCGCATCGCGAGCGTTGTTCGGCCATATATCGAAGCGATGACCGTCGATGAAGGGTGACGTCGCAGCAACAGCCGCCAGCGTCCGCGCGCGCCTTGCCAATCTGGCGCGGGCCAAGGGGATCAATCTGGAGCTGTTCCTCGTCCGCTACACGCTTGAGCGCTTGCTGTACCGGCTCGGACAATCGACGTACCGGCGGCGCTTCATCCTGAAGGGCGCAATGCTGCAGACGATATGGCTCGCAGATCCCTTCCGGCCGACCCGCGATCTCGACCTCCTCGGCCGCGGTGACAGCGATGCCGAAAACGTGCGTGCCGCATTTCGTGAGATTCTCGCAATCGAGAGCGACGATGGCGTCGTCTTCGATCTCGACAGCCTCTCCATCGAACCAATTCGCCAGGAAGCCGAATATGGAGGGCTGCGGCTGGAGACAACGGCCAGTCTCGCCGGGGCAAGGATCAAGGTGCAGATCGATCTTGGTTTTGGCGATGCCGTAACGCCGGATGCTGAGGAGATCGATTACCCGGTCCTGCTCGATTCGCCCGCCCCACGGATTCGCGCGTATCCCAAGGAAACGGTCATCGCCGAGAAGCTCCAGGCGATCGTTGCCTTTGGAATGACAAACGGACGGATGAAGGACTTCTACGATGTTTGGATGATGTCCCGTCACTTCGCGTTCGACGGAGCGACATTGGGAGGGGCGATCGCGGCGACCTTTGCGCGCAGGCAGACTCCGCTGCCAACCGAAATCCCTGCCGGTCTGAGTCAGGAATTTGCTACGGACGCCGATGCGATCAAGCGCTGGGGTTTCTTCACAACCCGAAATGTCCTGAGCGAGAAACCTGGTGCCTTCGACGAGATCATCGCCGCATTGCGCGATTTCCTCATGCCGGCAATTCGCGTTGCGAGCGGATCGGCCGCTGCTTCAATCGCATGGTCGCCAGGCGGGCCGTGGGCATAGAAAAAATCCCACGTGTGCGTCGTTCCTGACGACGACATTGGTCGTGGTCACTGGCGAGAAGGTGGTGACAAGCGACGCTGTCGCAGATCAGGTGGTGACGGATGATCGCGCCGCAGATCAGGAGGTGACAGGTGATCGCGCCACCGATCAGGTTCCTAACCGGCGATGACGGGCGACAAGGTGGTGACTGGTGACAAGGTGGTGACAAAAATCGTCGAGCAAAAACAAGCGTGTCACCACTGTCACCACTGTCACCACCTATTTCGAAGGGGTATACGTGGAGAGTGGACATAAGATCGGTTCATATATTTTCTCCCTTATAGTTTAGGAACCAAGGTGGTGACTGGTGACAGTGGTGACAGCCGCTGCCATCCAATCCGAAGTAATTCGGCAATCCGATTCGTTTTTGCTTGATCGGAAAGACTCGCTCGCCGTACCTTCATCGCCGACCGAAGCCGAAGGCCCACTCTTCGTGAGCCTTCGTAATGAACATCACTCCCGATCTGCCGGTGATTCCGGCACCAGTCCCGGCCGACGAATTGCATGACGGCAGCCGGCCGATTCTCCTTGCACTCGACCTTGGCACCACGACCGGTTGGGCAATTCGTAATGCCGACGGTCACATCGCGAGTGGCACGGTGTCGTTTCGCCCGAGCCGCTATGACGGCGGTGGCATGCGGTACGTTCGCTTTCGAGCTTGGCTGGACAGCTTGGCCGACGATGTAGGCCGTCTCGGAGCGGTCCATTTCGAAGAGGTCCGCCGCCATGCCGGAACCGACGCGGCGCACATCTATGGCGGCTTCCTCGCAACGCTGACGGCTTGGTGCGAGCAGCGATTGATCCCGTACCAAGGCGTGCCGGTCGGTACGATCAAACGTCACATCACCGGCAAGGGCAACGCCGACAAGGCCGCGGTGATTACCGCGATCCGTGCGCGCGGATACTCGCCCATCGACGACAACGAAGCTGATGCGATCGCCATTCTGCTCTGGGCCATCGAGACTGACGGAGGTGTGCGATGAGCGGCGAAACAATGCTGATGCACGCGGCTTCCGTCTTTGCCGACCGCTTGACGCAATACGGCGAACCGAGAACGTTCTTCGAGACTCTCGCAAAGCGCTGGTCGCTCACGCTCGGGCACACCGTGACACCGGCCGACGTCGTGCGCTGTTTGATCGATCTCAAGCTCACGCGGCTCGACAACAACCCGAAGCACCAGGACTCGATCGTTGACCTCGCGGGCTACGCCGCCGTGCTGCATGAGGTCGTGCAACAACAGGAGACGCGTCATGTCTGATGTGCGCTGGACACCGGAGATGGTTGAGGAGCGCCTCGTCGAGGCAGCCGACGTGCTGAAGCGTTTGCCGTCTCCGCGAGTGCAGGGTTTCTATTCGCTGTGGCCCGCCATGGCGCCGAGCTTCGACGATCTGGTTGGGCAGACACCGCGCCCAATGTCGCGACCACGGCCTCAACCCGATGCGATAGATCGGATGGAACAAACCTTCGACTGGTTCAAATGGCTGGAGCCGGAGGACGTGAAGCTCGTCTGGGCACGAGCCGAACTGTCTCCGTGGAAGATGGTCTGCTGGCGTTTTGGCATCGCCAGAGCCACCGCGCACCGACGCTGCGAATATGCGCTGAGCGTGATCGCCTGGCGGCTCAACGGACGGCGCGTTCCGAATAAGCGCTCGCGACAGTTTCTGATCGAGCGCGCTCGCAGCGTGTCAACCGGATTTTGAATCGTGAGACATTTTCCGGTGAGACACGGCAGCGCGAGACGGAACCGGGCGTTTGGAGTATCTCTCGGGTCAAGCTCGCACGAGGCGCGCGCGGACAGTTGCCCAAGTCATTCGCGGGTCCTCCCTGGCCCTCAACCTATACGGGGGGCGACGGTCCGGGACCTCGCTACACACCGCCGAAAGTTCTGGGTTAACACCCGCAGTTAACACCGGCCACGCCGGTCCAGAGGCCCTGAAAAGCCCGGCAAACCATGGCTTTTTCCGGTGCCTGAGGGTGTTAACCAGGGCTGTTAACTTGGCTGTTAACCGCCCGCGAGGTTAACAGCCCGGCTAACACCCGGCCGTCCGGTCACCACTCACAATACGAGAACAAAATGACGCTGCCGTTTCCAAACGCGGTGGAGCGCTGGACGCTCGACCGATTGATCCCGCACGCGCGCAACGCCCGGACGCACTCCGAAGACCAAGTGGCGCAGATCGCGGGATCAATCGTCGAGTTCGGCTTCGTCAATCCGATTCTGGTCGGAGACGATGGCGTGATTGTTGCCGGCCACGGCCGCGTGCTGGCGGCGCGCAAACTCGGGCTTACCGAGGTGCCTGTGATCGTTCTCTCGCACCTCACGCCGGTACAGCGCCGCGCGCTGATGATCGCGGACAACCGCATCGCCGAAAACGCAGGCTGGGATGAGGCGATGCTCGGAGCTGAACTCGCCGCACTGCGTGACGAAGACCTCGACCTGGCGCTACTCGGCTTCGACGATGCCGAGCTCGACCGGCTGTTGGCCGGCACACTGGACGAGGCCGACGAGAACCTGGACGAGGCGCCGGAGCCGCCGGCTGATCCTGTCAGCCGCCCCGGCGATCTATGGATTTGCGGCGAACATCGGGTGTTGTGCGGCGATGCCACCGTGCTTGCCGATGTCGAGAAGCTTCTTGGCGGCGAACTCGCCGACATGTGTTTCACCGACCCGCCTTATAACGTCAATTACGCCAACTCGGCGAAGGACAAGATGCGCGGTAAGAACCGAGCCATCCTGAACGATGCGCTCGGCGAAAGCTTTGGCGCGTTTCTCTACGACGCCAGCGTCAACATCCTCACGGTCACCAAAGGGGCAATCTACATCTGCATGTCGTCGTCGGAACTCGATGCGCTGCAGAAAGCTTTCCGCGAAGCGGGAGGCAAATGGTCGACCTTCGTCATCTGGGCCAAGAACACATTCACGCTCGGGCGCGCCGATTATCAGCGCCAGTACGAGCCTATCCTCTACGGATGGAAAGAAGGCGCGGACCACTTCTGGTGCGGCGCGCGCGACCAGGGCGATGTCTGGTACATCGACAAGCCGCACAAGAACGATCTGCATCCGACGATGAAGCCGGTGGCGCTGGTCGAGCGTGCAATCCGCAACTCGTCGAAGAGCCGAGACATCGTGCTCGATCCCTTCGGTGGTTCGGGCACCACGATGATCGCAGCGGAGCGGGCTGGACGGCGCGCCCGGCTTGTCGAGCTCGATCCCAAATATTGCGACGTCATCGTCCAGCGATGGGAATCCATTACCGGCGGCAAAGCCACACTCATGGACAGCGATCGCGAGCCGGCCGTTATCGCCGCCGGACGATCCTGAGCCAGTGCATGGCTTGGCTCTACATCCCGCCGGAAGCACTCCGGGCGGCGGCAGCCGCGCGCTCTTGGGGCTCTCGCTCTGCGCCGGCGCCGGAGGACTCGACCTCGGCTTGCACATCGCCTGTCCCGGATATCGAACTGTGGGCTACGTCGAGCGGGAAGCCTATGCCGCGGCCACCGTAGTGGCCCGGATGGAAGACGCGGCCCTGGATCAAGCTCCTGTCTGGGACGATGTTACAACCTTCGATGGCCGAAGCTGGCGTGGCTGCGTGGATACGATTCTCGCAGGTTACCCTTGTCAGCCATTCAGCGTCGCAGGACGACGCCAGGGCGCGGCCGACCCCCGGCATTTATGGCCGCACGTCGCGCGCATCATCGGAGAGTGCGAGCCACCCTTCGTTGTTCTGGAAAACGTCGCTCATCATCTCCGCCTCGGATTTCCCGAAGTCGCAGCAGGCTTGGTCGGCATGGGCTACCGCCTTGCGGCGGGACTCTTTACGGCGGCGGAAGTGGGCGCACCGCACCGCCGCGAGCGATTGTTCGTCCTCGCCTGCAGGGACCGCGACCCATTGGCCGACCCCGCGCGCCTGCTCTGGCAAGCGTTCGAGCGGGGGCAACCGGACGGAGTTCATGCGCCTGTGGCCGACGCCGCGGGCGAGCGCGAACGAGAACCGGCAGTCGCGCCCGACGCCATCCCAGGAAGCGGGCCGGCACGGAATGAACCTCGCAACGTCAGCGGCGCTTTGGCCGACGCCGAAAGCCTGCGACGGTTCGAAGCCAAGCGCGGGCAAGCGGCGCAATGCCGATCTGCCGCACCGCTCACAGATGTGGGGAACGCCGGCGGTGGCCGATGTGGACGGTGGCCGAATGCGTCGGAGCGGTTCACGGTCGAACGAACTGCTGCTCAAGGCTCAGGCGGCGCAGCTGGTGGAATCGTGGGCGACACCGACGGCACGGGACCATCGTTCGATCCATGCGAGCCCGGCGACGCACGCGCGCAACAGCCGCCCGCTGTCGGAGCAGGTGGGAGATTTCTGTTCCCGCCCGGACCTGCCGATGCGGACGGCTGGGCCGAATTCCTCCGTGACTACCCGGACCTTGAACCCGCGGTTTGTCGAATTTCTGCTCGGCTGGCCTATCGGGTGGACCGCCTTCGACTTTGCGGCAACGGAGTGGTCCCGCTGGTTGCAGCGCACGCGCTCAGAACTCTTGCGGCTCAGCTCGCAGAAGGCCGCTGAACGCTGACCGGATTCGAGGTGCCGGCATCGTCAGGCATGAGTGGAGAACAGCCCCGCAAACGCGATCATAAAATGCGCGAACTCCGGCCAATAATAGCAATGATATTTGCCGCTTATTCGCTTGGATACGCGCCGAAGTAGAGCGTGTATGGCGCGGACGATTGGAGCCCGCGATGAACACGAAAACGAAAACGACATTACCAGCCGCGACCGAACCGCCACGCCTGTTCCTGTGCATCCGAGGCGACGCGGGGATCAGGCGGATGACCGTCCCCAGTTACGAGGCGGCGTCCAATGCGGTGCGAGAGTACATCGACAGCAACGGTCTTGGGGCTGGCTGCTCAGACGACGGATGGGCATTTCACCTCGCTACAATCACCTCGGTCGACAGGAAACAAAAACTGGCGACCGTGTCCTACAACGGGCGCGTATGGAGTTGCGTTGACGGCGCGGAAATCAAAATCTCGGCGGCGCAAGGGCTGACGATTGCGGCGGGAGAGCGCAAATGAAGCCCGCAACGAAGACGATTCTACCGACCGCGAACGAGTCCTGGGGATTTTGGGGCGCTGCCGGTCACAACGGCTACGATCAGCAGATGACGTGGGAGGCGGCGAGCGACGCGCTGGCCACGGCCTTCGACCTTACCGCCGAACAGGTGCGCAATCTTTTAGACGCGCGATTCGGTCGCCACCTCGCCGACGATTTGAGTTTCATCGCGGGCGGGCCGGTGAGCCCCGAAGCGATCGAACAACACATCATGGCGCGCCTCGCGGATCGCGGCTGGCGCAAGTGGTTTGAGAAAGCAGTCCTCGAGGTTCGCAGTGCCTGATCCCCGCTTCAGCCCAGCGCCCCGCATCGCGTAAGCGATCCGGGGCTTGGGGTGGTAGCAGGCCGCGATGGTCGTGGCCTCGAACCGAAGGGATTACGATCATGCCGAAACTCTCCGACACGCAACTCGTCATTTTGAACGCCGCCTGCCAGCGTGACGACCGCGCGGTGCTGCCGCTGCCGAAAAAGATGGGCGGCGAAAAGCCAAACCTTGCCGCAAGCAACTCGATCAAGAGCATGCTCAAGAACGGGCTGATCGAGGAAGTCGATGCGAAGGTGGGCGAGCCGATGTGGCGCGAGACTGGTGATGGCCACGGCGTCACGCTCGTTGCGACCGAAGCGGCGCTTGCCGCGCTCGGCATCGATACGCGGGGGGAAACGAGCGACGCGGCCGATACGGCAAAGCCGGAAAAAGTGAAGCCGAAAAAGTCGAGCAAGGGGGCAAAGCCGCAGGCCAAGGAAAAGGCGCAGCGCGCTGGACGCACCGATAGTAAGCAGGCGCAACTTGTCGCGATGTTGAAACGGGCCAAGGGCGCGAGCATCGCTGAGATCGTCGAGGCCTTCGACTGGCAACCGCACACGGTTCGCGGCGCAATCGCGGGCGCGTTGAAGAAGAAGCTCGGCCTCAATGTGACGTCCGAGAAAGATGAGAAACGCGGGCGTGTGTATCGCATTAACGACTGACGCCATCATCGCGACGAAACCAAGGCCGCCATCCTCACCGATGGCGGCTTTTTTGTTGAGGGAATATCCATTGGGAGTGTCGACCCGCACCTATGCGCGTCAGCGCGGCGTCAGTCATGTCGCCGTATGGAAGGCTGCCAAGGCCGGACGCATTCCCCTTGAGCCGGACGGCACTATCGATCCGGCCAAGGCAGACGCGGTGTGGGACCAAACAACCGATCCTGCCAAGAGCAAGATCAAACCGGAAAAGCTGAAGCCCATCCCGGAGGCGGCTATCGGCTCGGTTCGCGAGACGCTGATGGAACAGGGGCTTCCATCGGGCGGCAACGTCAGCTTCGTCCAGGCGCGCACGGCGCATGAGATCGCAAAGGCGCATCTCGCGCGATTGAAGCTGCAGGAGCGAAAGGGCGAACTGGTCGATCGCGCGAAGGCATCGGCGCTCGTGTTCCGTCTTGCGCGTGAGGAACGCGATGCCTGGGCGAACTGGCCCGCGCGCACATCGGCGCTGATGGCGGCAGCGCTTGGCGTGGACGCGCATACCATGCAAACGCTGCTGGAGACCCATGTCGCAGCACATCTGAGCACACTCGCCGAGATCAAGCCGGACTTCCGTTGATATGGAAGGCATGGAAGAACTTGCGCGCTCCTGGTGCGACGGGCTGACGCCCGATCCCCGGCTCAAGGTTTCCGAATGGGCCGACCGGCACCGGGTTCTGTCGTCGCGTGCGTCGGCGGAGCCGGGGCGGTATCGCACCGATCGCACGCCTTACATGCGCGACATTATGGATGCGCTGTCGCCGTCACACCCGTGCCGACGCATCGTGTTCATGAAGGCTGCTCAGGTCGGAGCGACCGAGGCCGGCAACAATTGGATCGGCTATGTGATCCACCACGCGCCGGGCCCGATGTTGGCGGTCCAGCCGACGGTGGAGTTGGCTAAGCGCTTTTCGCGTCAGCGCCTTGAGCCGCTGATTGCCGAAAGCGTAGTCTTGCGCGAACGCGTCAAACCCGCGCGCTCACGCGATGCTGGCAACACGGTTCTGACGAAGGAATTCCCGGCCGGGCTGCTGGTGATCACCGGCGCCAACAGCGCCGTGGGCCTGCGCTCGATGCCGGCGCGCTATCTGTTTCTGGACGAAGTCGATGCCTATCCGCCTTCGGCCGACGAGGAGGGCGATCCGGTCGCGCTGGCGGAAGCCCGCACGCGCACATTCTCGTGGCGCTCGAAAGTCTTTCTCGCCTCGACGCCCACGATCCAGGGCATCTCACGAATCGAGCGCGAATACGAGGCCACCGATCAGCGGCGGTTCTTCGTGCCGTGCCCCCATTGCGGCGAGATGCAATGGCTCAGATTCGAGCGCCTGCGCTGGGAGAAAGGCGATCCCGAGTCCGCACATTACATATGTACGTCCTGCGACGGCCGGATCGAAGAACATCATAAGACGGCAATGCTGGGCGCGGGCGAATGGCGGGCCACCGCGCAAGCAGCCGATCCCGGCACCATAGGCTTCCATCTCTCGGCGCTCTATTCGCCCGTGGGCTGGATGAGTTGGGCGATGATCGCCCGGATGTGGGAGCTTGCTTCCACCGACGAGGCCAAGCGCAGCTTCAAGAATGGCGTCCTCGGCGAGACCTGGGTTGAAACCGGCGAGGCCCCGGACTGGCAGCGTCTCTATGAACGTCGTGAGGATTGGCAGATCGGCACGGTGCCGGCGGGTGGCCTCTTTCTCACCGCCGGTGCCGACGTGCAGAAGGACCGGATTGAGGTCTCGATCTGGGCCTGGGGGCGCGGGCTCGAAAGCTGGCTCGTCGATCACATCGTCATCGACGGCGCGCCGGAACACACTGCCACCTGGGCGGATGTTTCGGAATTGCTCACGCGTACTTGGCCGCATCAGAGTGGCCTCCGGCTCGGGCTTGCGAAACTCGCCGTTGATACCGGCTACCAGGCACCCGCCGTCTATGCCTGGGCCCGGCACGCCGGACACGCGCAGGTAGCCCCGGTCAAAGGTGTCGAGGGATTCAATCGCGCGGCGCCGGTTTCGGGGCCGACGCATGTCGATGCTACCGAAAGCGGGAAGAAACTACGCCGCGGCGCCCGGCTGTGGACCGTCGCGGTGGCAACATTCAAGAGCGAGACCTATCGCCATCTGCGACTCGTGAAGCCGAGCGACGAGGAAATGGCCGAGGGCGCGAAGGTGCCTGCGGGCTATGTGCATCTGCCGCGCGGCACGGACGCAGAATGGGTGAAGCAGTTCGTGGCCGAGCAGCTCGTCACGGTGAAGACCAAACGCGGATTCAGCCGTCTCGAATGGCAGAAGCTGCGCGAGCGCAACGAAGCGCTCGATTGCCGGGTGTACGCGCGCGCCGCTGCATGGATTGCCGGCGCGGATCGCTGGCCCGACACCAAATGGCGGGATCTGGAACGGCAGCTTGCCGTGCCGGGTATTGCCGCCGATCGCGAAGAGCAAACAGAACCGGAGCGTGCCGCATTGCCCGCTGCCGGGCTCGTCCGGCGCGCACCATCGACCAAGGGTCGGCGCGTGTTCCGCTCGAGCTACATGGGATGAACTGAATGACCCTCGACGATTTGATCGCCCGCCGCGAGGCGCTGTTGGCCGCGCGCTACCGCGGAGTGCGCACCGTCGAGATCGAGGGCCGGCGCATCACCTATGCCACCGACGCCGAAATGGCTGCAGCGCTCACCGATCTGGAACGGCGCATCGCCAAAACCGAGTCGGGCGCCAATCGCCGGATCGTCAGAACGACCGCCGATAAGGGGCTCTGACATGCCGGGTTTGGTCTCTCGCTGGCGCCGCCGTGTCGGGGCGCTGGTTGGAGGATTCCCAGGAGGGTTTGAAGCAGGGCAATCAGGGCGGCGCCTGAAGCATTTTCAGCCGGCACGCGCCCATCTCAATACGCTGATCGCGGCGGCCGGTGCCGACATCACGGCGCGCGCCCGCTGGCTGGTT
>CANJBZ010000044.1 GCA_947473475.1 Alphaproteobacteria bacterium | reverse complement strand
TTGCGAACGCAATCTCGTCGAGCGTTTCTTCTGCATCATCAAGCATTTTCGAGGCATCGCTACCCGATACGAGAAAACCGCGCGAAACTTTCTCGCAGGACTGCATTTGGTTTGCGCTATCGTTTGGCTTAAATGACGACACGCCCTAGTTCGGCCGCCTTACGCAACGCAGGCAAGGCTGTATCTGAATCGCGCGTGAAATCGTCGCTGATAAGGTAGCCATAAGAATACAGAAGTTCCGCTCGTTCTTGCGTGGTCAATCCTGCTACCGCTTCACCTACAAGCAGTTTAACCCGTGCACCATCGAAGCGTTCTAGGATTGGATAGGCTGCAATATTGGCGAAGTGATATTCCGCCAAATTCTTGGCGTATTCCGTTCGTGCATCGAGAAGCCTGCGCAGGAGGTCGGCCGATGGCATCGTTTCGGCGACGGCATAAAATTCTATCCGATCGGCATTTGCTACGAGGAGTAATCTGCCTTCATCCAACAGGCGTGTGGCTAGCGGACGAGTGACAGTTTCAACAGGGGTCCACTCGTACATCCCAGGCAGAAATTCGGTGCGGATCCTTAAACCGTAGAACCCCGCCAACACTACCAAAGCGCCGTCCCGGTCCATGGCCCTTTCTCCGGGAGCACAAGCCTCCGGAAAACACGACTCGTAGGGCACTTTTGTATTCAGCCCTTTGGCATAAACCGGACTGCCCGACGGGTAGGGGGAAGCCTTGGGATGCGAAGGGTCAGTTGTCTCATAGGTCCGGTAACCTGGATTTCCCAAGTCATCGAGTACCGGATGGCCCGTTTCTTCCCCGGCCAGAATTATGCCGCCTTCCGACACCTCCCTAACATCGAAGTTTGAGATGGTCGCTAGCAAATCAGGCGTATCTTGGTCTTTTAGGCTGAATATCCGAACATTTGGCGCCGAGCCGTGCTCAAAAAAATACAATCTTTCTTCAACCGCGAGCGCATCGCCCTCTTCCACGCTTCGGCCGATTGGCGAGTCCTTGATCCGCTTCGGCTGGTATGGGTCTGAAAGATCGATGGTCGAAACGACGTTTTCAGACGTCTCTTTGCGATTCCAGAAATAATAGAGCGTGCGGCGATCAGGAGTGACTGCAAGGGCGCGGAAGTTGGAAATCGAGATTGAAGCGACCAGCCGGTTCGTGTGCGCGGCTACCTCGTATTGTCGCGAGACGCCTCCGCAAGCCACTAAATAAATCGATAATGCCGCTAACGACCCAGCCGCAAAAGTACGGCTTCGCCAAATTTTGCTAGGAAGGTTTCGCGATTGCATGAATCCCCTGCCGCTCAAAGAACGTATGTAGGCGCGCGTTAGAGCCGCATTATGGCAGGAAACGTAAACTTCTGTGATGCTGCGTCCTGCAAGAGTTTAATGAGGCTGGATGACAAGGAAACATCTCCTGCTACACTCCGACTCATGCGGATTCTTGTGCTTCATTCGGATGTGCCGCCGGACGCGCCGCCGGACGATTTGGATACGTTGCTTCAGGCGGAGGCCATCGAGGCGACGCTGAACGCGCTGGGGCATGAAGCCTCGCGCGTGGCGTTCGCGCCCGATCCGGGTGCGTTAAAATCGCTGATCGAGAAGACGCGCCCGGAGCTGGTGTTCAATCTGGTGGAGACGGTGTGGGGCAAGGGCGTCTATGCGCCGGTGGCGCCGCAGATGCTGACCCAATTGGGGGTGCCGTTTACGGGCGCGGGGGCTGCGGCGATTGGGGCTTGCAGCGACAAGGTCTTGTCCAAGCGGCTGCTGCGCGGCGCGAATCTACCGACGGCCGATTGGTCTGAGCCGCCGCTGTGGCAGGGCCTGGGCGAGGGCAGGTTCATCGTGAAATCGTCCACCGAAGACGCTTCGCTGGGGCTGGACGATGCCTCGGTTGTCGAAGGACAAGAAGCCATCGCCGCCCGCGCGCGCGCCTGTGCGGCCCGTTATGGCGGCCATTGGTTTGCGGAGCGGTATATCGAGGGGCGCGAATTCAACGTCGCTTTGATCGAGAAAGACGGCGCGCCCACGATCTTTCCCATCGGCGAGATGATCTTCGAAAAATGGGACGACAGCCGCCCGCGCATCATCGGCTACGCGGCCAAATGGCATGAGAACACGACCGAATATCAGGACACCTCGCGCATCTTCGACTGGCGCGCGCGCGAGCCGGCGCTGTACGCGACGCTCGAAGGGCTGTCGAAGGCCTGCTGGCATTTGTTCGGGGTTACCGGCTATGCGCGGGTGGATTTCCGCGTCGATGAGAACGGCCAGCCCTACATTCTGGAAATCAATCCCAACCCGTGCCTGGAGCCCAATGCCGGTGTGGCCGCCGCGGCCGAAGAGGCGCACATGACCTATCCCGAATTGATCGAAGCTGTGGTCAAGGCGGCGATCCATGGCTGACCAATTCCGCAGCAAACCGCGCGCCGAAGACGTGGATGCCGTGGAGCGTGTGGTCCGCGCGACCGGCGTGTTCAACGACGGCGAAATTGCCATCGCGCGAGAGCTCGTGGAGGAATGCCTTGCCAAAGGAGAAGAGGCGTCCGGCTATTATTTCCTGTTCGCGGACGGGCCGAATGGCGTCGAGGGCTACACCTGCTTCGGCCACATACCCGGCACCGCGGGGCGCTGGGAGCTGTACTGGATCGCGGTCGATCCGGGCACGCATCGGGGCGGTCTCGGGCGGCGTCTGCAAGCAGCGAGCGAAGAGGCCGTGCGGGCGTTGGGTGGCGTGCTGATGATCGCCGAAACATCGACGCGGCCGGATTACGCGCCGGCGCGCGGGTTCTATCTGTCGCAAGGCTATACGCTGCTCGCCGAAGTGCCGGATTGGCATGATGACGGGGACGGGCTGGCGATTTTCGGCAAGCGGCTTTGAGGGAAGAAGGGGAACCACAAAGGACACTAAGAAGACACGAAGGTCACGAAGGGGTTCGTCGAAACGGACGTTGCGGGTGGCCCAAGTGTATTGGCGCGCAAAGCGCGCCGGGTAAGCTTTGTGCTCTTTGTGTCTCCTTTGTGTCCTTTGTGGTTCCCCTTTTTACAATCCGTCACGCGGCCGCCCCCTCCACCATGCTTCGCATGGTCCTCCTCCCCCGCTGCGCAGGGGAGGAGCTAAAGGGATGACACGGCGGCGCGGGATTTGCCGAGTTTGCGTTCGCGCCAGAGGATCAGCAGTCCTGCCGCGATGACGATGGCCCCGCCGACCCAGACCTGCGGCGCGGGCAATTCGGCAAACAGGAAATAGCCGAGTATCACCGCCCAGATCATGGCCGCGTAATCGAACGGGGCCAGAACCGACGCCTCGCCGTAGCGGTACGAGAAGCTCAGGAACAATTGTCCGATGCCGCCGGCAATCCCGGTTAGTACCAGCACGCCTGCTTCCCAAGGCGTCGGCCAATTCCAGCCGAAAACGAAGGTGGTCAGGCTCACCGCTGCGCTGGTCAGCATGAAATAGAACGCAATGGTGATGGAATGCTCATGCGCGCTCATGCGGCGCAGGAAGATCATGGCAACGGCCGTTAAGCACGCCCCCGTCAGTGCAAACAAGGCGCCATACAACGCGCTGTTCGATAGTCCCGCTTCTGGGCCGGCGATGATAATCACGCCGATGAAGCCGATCACCACCGCGCTCCAGCGGAAAATGTGGACCTGCTCCGACAGCATAAACGCCGCCAGCATCACCACGAACAGCGGTGAGGCAAAGCCGATGGCGGTTGCGTCGGCCAGCGGCAGATAGGTGTAGGCCGCGAAGTTGCAGAACATCGACACCGTGCCGGCAATGGAGCGGATCGCATGGCTGTCGATCCGCCGTGTCGCCAACAGCCGGAAGCCGCCGGTGAAATAGGCCATGGCCACGATCACCGGAATGCCGAGCGTGCTGCGGAAGAACACGATTTCCCCCAGCGGGAAATACGGCCCCAGCCAGCGGATTGCCGCGAACATGATGGCGAAGAACAGCGTGGCCGCGACCTTGCATGCGATGCCGATAAACGGCTTGTCGCGCGCTATCTGCGCGGTTCGTAAATCCTCGGCCACCATGGGAACTTGTTAGCCTCCCGCCTGAATACGGGGAAGGCGTTACAGCCAGCCGCGCCGTTTGAAAAAGAGGTAGGGCATGATGCCGGAAATGATGATGACGCCGAGGGCGAAGGGATAGGCCCAGGTCTCGTCCAGCTCGGGCATGTGGTGGAAGTTCATGCCCCATATCGAAGCGAACAAGGTCGGGGGCAGAAACACGATCGAGGCCACCGACATGATTTTGATGATGTTGTTCTGCTCGTTGTTAATCAGGCCCAGCGTGCCGTCCTGCAGATAGCCGACCTTTGTCGCCACGAAGCTGGAATGGTCCTGCAGCGATTGCACGTCGCGCACCAGCGTCTTTACGTGGGCGCGGACTTCCTTGTTCGCCTTGTTGTCCAGCGACTGCGTCAGGAATGTCAGCATACGCATGATCGTCAGAAGGCTTTCGCGCATCTTCGACGTCAGGCCGTGCTTCTGGCCCAGCCGCCGCAAGATGCTTTGGAAATCGCGCCGCCCCATCTTTTCGGGCATCGGTGAGAAAACCTCCGCCGAGATGATTTCCACGTCCGAGCCGGTCTTTTCCAGAATGTCGGCCATGCGGTCCACGATGGCGTCGACAATCTGCATCAGCACCATATCGGCGCGGAACGCATTGACCACCGAGCGTTCACAGCGCAGCGCATAGGTGCGGAATGGCTGGGGATCGATATAGCGGATGGTGACCAGGCGTTCGGGAGTCAGCACGAAGGTGACGGCGTCCGCGGTCGGCAGATCGGTATCGGTCTGGGCCACGATCATGGCCGTCATGAACAGATTGGAGTCTTCCTGGTAAAGACGGCTGGAGATTTCGATCTCCTCCATGTCCGCCCTGGTCGGCATTTCCAGACCCAGCGACCCGTCGACCTTGCGGCGCTCCTCAAGCGTGGGATTGAGCAGGTCAAGCCAAATGGCCCCCTCCGGCAGCGCATCGGCTTCGCCAATGCTGATGCCTTTGAGGCCGCCGCCGTTGTGCTGCTGATATGCTTTCAGCATGCGACGCTTCCCGTAGGGGCCAAGGACCCAAATTGCGTATTGATGAGCGGCTGAGACATCGTAACCCGACCGCACGTCCCATATAGCCTCAACACCGGCTTCCGGCGAAGGATATTTCGACGCATTCTAAGATTTAATTTACGCCGTCCGTAATCGCGTTAAACGTGATCGCGCCCGGCGCCCGCATAAGACAAGGCTTGCCCCATGAACACGACTGCCCAGAGCCTCCCGATTTTTGCCGATGTGGAAGCAGCGGCCGCGCGCCTGAAGGGCCATGCGGTGCTGACGCCGTTGGTTGAAAGTCCTCTGCTGTCCGAGCGCACGGGCGGGCGCATTTTTCTCAAGCTGGAAATCCTGCAACGGACGGGTTCGTTCAAGTTTCGCGGGGCGTACAACCGTCTGGCGCAGCTCACACCCGAGCAGCGGATTCGTGGGGTCGTGGCGTTCTCGTCCGGCAATCATGCCCAAGGCGTGGCCGCAGCCGCCGCGCTGCTGGGGATGCCCGCGACTATCGTGATGCCCGCCGATGCGCCGCGCATCAAGACCGAGAGCACCCGCTCCTATGGCGCCGAAGTGGTTCCCTACGATCGCCGCCGTGAGAAGCGCGAAGAGATCGCCGCTCGGCTCGCCGCGGAAAAGGGTGCGGTCGTAGTGCCCTCGTTTGACGATCCGCACATCGTCGCGGGGCAGGGCACGGCGGGACTTGAGATGGCAAATCAGGCTGCCGCACTGGCAGCGCGTCTCGACGCGGTTCTCGTGCCATGCAGCGGCGGTGGCCTGTCTTCCGGCATCGCGTTGGGTCTGTCCGGCGTGAGCCCGGCGACGAAAATCGTGACCATCGAACCGGAAGGCTATGATGGCGCGCGGCTTTCTCTGGCGTCCGGCGTTCGGAGCGGGGCCGCCGGTACGCGGGACACGGTTGCCGATGCGCTCACCTCGCCAGGCGTCGGAGCTATCCCCTTTGAAATTCTGAAAGCACGCGGCGCGCACGGATTGGCGCTGCCCGATGCGGCCTTTATGCAAGCGGTCGCCTTTGCCGCGATGAAGCTGAAGCTTGTCGTGGAGCCGGGCGGATCGGCCGCATTGGCTGCATTGTTGTCAGGCGCGTTCGATGCGCGCGGCAAGACGGTCGCTATTGTGCTCTCCGGCGGCAATATCGATCCGGAAATGCTCGTGCGCTGCATTCAGGAGAGCTAGGCGGGCGTTTCTTCCTTGGCGGTGCTGTGCCGCTGTTTGATGTCCGCAATGTCCTCCATCATCCGGGTCAGATCGCGAAGCGCCTTGGCTTCTGCCGGCGTCAGCTCGCGTTCGGGGCGGAAATGCGCCAGCAGCACCATCATGGCATCTTCGATGCGTCCCAACTGCTTTCCGTAACTCGCCACATCGGACAGCACCTGTTCCTCGACGGCAGGATTGGACGAGGTGCCCAGATTGATATTGATCAGCCCTAGCTGGTTTCCCATCGGATTGAAGAAGAACGTCCAGGGATTGATCGTCTGCGTGACATTTCCCGATAGCGGCAATTTGAAGTCCGGCATGTCATTGCTCCTCGGTGGTATCGTGCCAATTCATGCAAGCAACAGGCCGGGCGGCGTTGCAATCCGGCTTCCGAAGGGACACCTTTAACTCCGGCCACTGTCACCTCTGGAGACGATGATGAAACGCCTCGTTGCTTTCGCGATTCTGGGATTGCTGACAACCATGCCGGCTCTTGCGGCGCTCAAATCGGGCGCAAAAGCGCCGGATTTCAAGGCGCGCGCCACGCTGGCCGGGAAGGAATTCGATTTCTCGCTGGCCGACTCGCTGAAGAAGGGGCCGGTGGTGCTGTATTTCTATCCCGCGGCCTTTACGCCGGGCTGCACGGTCGAAGCGCACAACTTCGCGGAAGCCACGCCCAAATTTCAGGCGCTCGGCGCCACGGTCATCGGCGTTTCCCAGGACAAGATTGCCACGCTGAACAAATTCTCGGTCGAGGAATGCCGCAACGCGTTTCCGGTGGCCGCCGACACAAGCGGCAAGATTTCGCGGTCTTACGAGGCGTCGATGATCGGCTTTCTCGGCTATTCCGATCGCACGTCCTACGTGATCGCGCCGGACGGCAATGTTATTTATGCGTACAGCGCGCTCGATCCGGACCATCACACGGAATACACGATGAAAGCCGTCGCCGATTGGGCAGCCGCGCATAAGGGCAAGTAAACTTGATCGGTATCGAACAGGTTGATCACATCGGACTTCGCGTCACCGACAAAGCGCGGGCGCTGAACTTTTATGCGCAGTTTGGCTTTGAGCTGATCCACGAAAGTTCGTTCGACGCCGTCGTCATTATCCGCAACGCCGCCGGCGTCGAACTGAACCTGATCGTCAACGGTGTGGATCGTACCGGCGGCAAGAACATCCTGATGGACGTGCCGGAAAAACATCCCGGCTACACGCATGTCGCTTTCCGCGTAGCTGACATCCGGCAAACCATCGCCGGACTGAAAGAAACCGCGACGGCAATCACGCAAGGGCCTGTGACCTTCGGCGACGGACATGTCTCCGTGTTCGTGCGCGATCCCGACCGCAACGTCATCGAGCTCCGCGCGCGCCTTGATCCGGGCGTAGCCGAAACGATCGACGGCTTGGTGTTTTACGACCCGAAGGGATAGCGGCGAGAGCGTGCGTGCTTCGAGGCGTTGCTTCGCAACGCACCTCAGCATGACGAGGGTGGTTGAATACTTACGTGGGTAGCGCGCAGCCTTGTTTTTCGTGAGCCGGTTTCCCGCTCTCGTGATCCTGAGGTGCCCGGCGCGTGAAGCGCCGGGCCTCGAAGGACGTACGATATATGCGCTAACGCGGCGCTAGGACCATCATCATCTGACGGCCTTCGAGCTTGGGATATTGCTCGATCTTCGCGAAGGTGTCGGTTTCCTTCTGGATCCGCGTCAACAGCTCCATACCGATATTCTGGTGCGCCATTTCGCGGCCGCGGAAACGCAATGTCACCTTGACCTTGTCGCCTTCGTCGAAGAACCGCTTCATCGCGCGCATCTTCACGTCGTAATCGTGATCGTCGATGGTCGGGCGCATCTTGATCTCTTTGATCTCGATGACCTTCTGCTTCTTGCGCGCTTCGGCGGCTTTCTTCTGCTGCTCATATTTGTATTTGCCGTAGTCCATCATCTTGACGACGGGCGGCTTGGCGCCGGGCGAGACTTCGACGAGATCGAAGCCTTTTTCTTCCGCCATGGCGAGCGCCTCATCGAGACCGATGGGCCCCATTTTCTCGCCCTCCGCGCCGATCAGCAGAATGACGCGGGATGTAATCTCTTCATTGACGCGCGGACCATCCTTAGACGGCGGCGTCTGTTGGGCAGGTTTTCTGATTATGACTCACTCCCTGAAAAAGGCTCTCCGCGCTTGAGCAGAGAAGGGAGCCGCGACAGGTTTCCAAAGGATTTGCGCGTTTGTCCCCTCCTGGCAATGCGCGTGCGAAGCCGGTTAGCATCGATACGCGTGAACGCTAGGTATACACGAAAGCGGTTGCCGACCCTTATTTCAGGTCCGGCGGCGCCGCTTCCCCATTGAGCATATGAACGACGGCGCTTAACGCAAGGTTTTCTTGCGCGTCGGAGCCCAGTCTTCGTACCGTCAGGGTCTTATTCTCGGCTTCCCGGCGTCCGGCGACCAGCAAATAGGGCACTTTGGCCAGGGAGTGCTCGCGGACCTTGTAGTTGATTTTCTCGTTACGCAGGTCGGTTTCCACCCGTAAGCCCGCCGCCTGGAGCGCCGCGACTGCCTCTTTGGCGTAAGAATCGGCGTCCGAAACGACCGTCGCCACCACCGCCTGCACGGGCGCCAGCCACAGCGGGAATTTACCGGCGTAATGCTCGATGAGCACGCCCAGGAAGCGTTCCATGGAGCCCAGGATCGCGCGGTGCAGCATGACGGGCGGGTGTTTGGCGCCGTCTTCCGCGATGTAAGACGCGCCCAGCCGGTCGGCCGTGTTGAAGTCCACCTGCAGGGTTCCGCACTGCCAATCGCGGCCGATGGAGTCGCGCAACACGAATTCCAACTTCGGCCCGTAGAAAGCGCCTTCGCCCGGATTGAGCGCGTAATCGAGGCCTGCGGTCTTGGTGGCTTCCTTCAGCGCGCTTTCGGCTTGATCCCAGACGGCATCGCTGCCGATACGGTTTTCCGGCCGGGTGGCCAATTTCACGCGCACGTCCTCAAACCCGAGGTCGCGGTAAATCTCCAGCAACAGACGGCAGAAGGCGATGGTTTCATCGGTGATCTGGTCGTGCGTGCAGAAGATGTGCGCGTCGTCCTGGGTGAAGGCGCGCACGCGCATGATGCCGTGCAAAGCCCCGCTCGGCTCATAGCGGTGGCAAGAACCGAACTCCGCCAGACGCAGCGGCAGCTCGCGATAGGACTTGGTGCCCTGCTTGAAGATCTGCACATGGCCGGGGCAGTTCATAGGCTTGACGGCCAGGGTCCGCTTCTCGTCCTCGACCTCGGCCACGAACATATGTTCGCGATAGTTCTCCCAGTGCCCGGACAGCTCCCACAGCTTGCGGTCGATCAGCAGCGGGGTCTTCACCTCGTTGTAGCCGGAACGCCCAAGTTTGCGGCGGACATAGTCTTCCAGCAGGTGATACAGCGCGAAGCCTTTGGGGTGCCAGAACACCTGGCCGACCGCCTCTTCCTGCATGTGGAAGAGGTTCATTTCCTTGCCGAGCTTGCGATGGTCGCGCTTCTCGGCTTCCTCGATGCGCTTGAGATAGGCTTCCAGTTCCTTTTCGTCGCGCCATGCGGTGCCGTAGATGCGCTGAAGCTGCGCGTTCTTCGCATCGCCGCGCCAATAGGCGCCGGCGAGCTTGGTCAGCTTGAAGCCTTGGCCGATCTTGCCGGTGGACGCGAAATGCGGACCGCGGCAGAGGTCGTGCCAATCGCCGTGATAGTAGATTGAGATAGGCTCGCTGGCCGGCAGATCGCGGATCAGCTCCGCCTTATATTTCTCGCCGATCTCCTCGAAATGGCGGATGGCCTCGTCGCGCGGCCACACCGCCCGCCGGGTCGGCAGGTCGCGGGCAACGATCTCGCGCATCTTGGCTTCGATCTTGGGCAGATCGTCGGGCGTGAACGGCTCGTCGCGCGCGAAGTCGTAATAGAAGCCGTCCTCGATCGACGGCCCGATGGTGACCTGCGTGCCGGGAAACAGCTCCTGCACCGCCATCGCGAGCACATGCGCGGTGTCGTGCCGGATCAGCTCCAGGGCTTCCGGGTCCTTGCGGGTGATGATCCGGATTTTGGCGTCCTGCTCCAGGGGGCGGAAAATGTCCCATTCCTTGCCGTCGACCGTCAGCGCCAGGGCGGCCTTGGCGAGGCCCGGTCCGATGGAAGCGGCAATGTCCGCGCCGGTGACGCCGCGCGTGAACGTCAGCACCTTGCCGTCGGGCAAAGTGACATTCACGCTGGCTTCGGACGCGGTGCTGGACACGATAGGCTCCTGATTTGGATGCGGATTAAGGGCGGACAAGACGCCGGACCGGGGCGCGAAAGTCAAGCGACCGGGGCAAAACCGGCTCGATTTAGGCCGTAGCCCCGACGGTGGCCGGTTTAGTGCCCGCGCGTTCGTCCAGCACCTTGCCGTAGAGATGCAGCGTATCTAGGCACATCCGCTCGACCGTGTAATTGGCGGCGATGTGGGCGCGGCCTTTAGCGCCCATGCCTGCCAGCACCTCGGGCGGACGGGAGAGAAGGTCAAGAATCGCATCGGCTAAATCGTGCGCGCTGTTGGGTTTGACGAGCACACCGCTTTCGCCATTCCGCACCGTTTCCCGCGCGCCGCCATGGTCGGTTGCGATGACGGCGCGGCCCATCGCGGCGGCTTCCGGTGCAATGCGGCCAAACGCTTCCGGTTCAAGAGACGCCGATACAACAATGTCTGCCGCCAGATAGGCCGCCGGCATATCGGTGATGTGGTCCGCGACAATGGCCACGTCCTGCAGATCGTGCCGCGCGATGGAATCCATCACCTCGCGCAAATAACCCATGCGTCCCTGCGCATCGCCCGCAATGACCGCACGCAAATTGGCTGGAAGTTTTCCGTGACGCTTCAAATGGTCAAGCGCCCGCAGGAATACGAGTTGCCCCTTCCAGCGGCTTAGCCGCCCCGGAAGCAGCACGACGCGGTCGGTTTCCTTGGCGCCCCAAAATCGGCGAAATTTCTCGACCCGATCCGGCTCGACGGCGGCCGGATCGAATTTCTGCAGATCGATCCCGCGCGGAATGATGGTCAGATGCTTGGGCTGAAAGCGGTAGGTCGACAGGATGTGGCTGGCGGTCCACTCGGAATTGGCGATGACCGCATCGCCACGCGCCATGATCGAATTGTACCAGCGTTTCAGCCGGGACTTGCCGTTGTAAATGCCGTGATACGTGGTCACGAACGGAATTTTGGTTCGCCGCGCAGCCATCATGGCGCTCCACGCAGGCGCGCGCGAGCGGGCGTGTACGAGAATGACGTTCTGACGCCGGATCACATCGGCCATCGCGGAGGCATTGGAAAGAATTGTGTGCAGGGATTTGCGCGCGACGGGCATGCGGATCATTTCGCCGCCGGAGCTGACCAGCTCATATTCCAGCCGTCCGCCTTCGGTCGCCACCAGCGCGCGAAAGCCATTGGCCACCAGCGCGCGCGCAATATCCAATGTGGTGCGTTCGGCGCCCCCGGCATTCAGCGAAGGCACCACCTGCAGCACCGCAGGGATAGGTTCTGGCGTCTGATCTTTCATGCGCTTACAGTCGGCTGCTGCGTAATTGGTTTTCGAAATGGCTTTTCAAACCCTGGTCCGCGAGGACAGCGGCACAATCGCTTATTTGAGCCGCGCCGGGAAGCAGCCGCAAATTCTATGGTTAGGCGGCTTTAAGTCGGACATGGGCGGCACCAAGGCCCGTGCGCTGGACGATTGGGCCGCACGGCAGCGCCAAGCCTATCTGCGGTTTGACTATTCGGGCCACGGGGCGTCGTCCGGGGCGTTTGCGGACGGCACCATTTCGCGCTGGCTAGACGATGCGTTAACCGTGCTGGACCGGCTGTGCGAGGGGCCGCAGGTACTGGTCGGCTCCAGCATGGGCGGCTGGATCGCGCTGCTGGCGGCGCTGGCAAGGCCGGAAAAGGTGAAGGGGCTGCTGCTGATCGCGCCGGCCGCCGATTTCACCGAGGCCCTGATCTGGGCACGCATGTCGCCGGAGATGCGTAACGACGTGATTGAGCAGGGTTTCTGGCTGCGGCCGTCCGCTTATGACGATGGTCCGTATCCCATAACGCGCGCGCTGATAGCGGATGGCCGCAAGCATCTGCTGCTTGGCGGGCCGGTGGAGATTGGCGTGCCGGTCCATATTGTCCAGGGCATGCAAGACCCCGACGTCCCCTGGCAGCACGCGATGACGCTGGTGGAGCGGTTATCCGGCAACCCGGTGCTGACGTTGATTAAAGGTTGCGACCACCGGCTATCCTCCCCCGCCGAACTGCGCCACATTGAGCGAGCGCTGGAAGGTCTGTTAGCCGAAATCTAATTTATTCCCCCGTCCTCGCCGGCCAGTGAATATCGCACATTCATCACCTCCCCCTTGCGGGGAGGTCGAAATGCCGGAGCGGCTTTAGCCGCGAGGCATTTCGGGTGGGGGGAAGCGAGCCGACGCCTACCCCCACCCGAAATTGCTCGCGGAAGACGCAAGCAATTTCGACCTCCCCGCAAGGGGGAGGTGATGAATGCGTGCTCTTTGTGGTTTCCCTTCCTGTACCTCCGCGTGCCAAGTTCATCCGGTCGAACTCTGGAATGGGGACACGCGTCTTGCGTTTATTTCTCGAAGCGGCGATTCTTGGAACCATGCGTCGCGCGCGTTTCCTGCTGCTGCCGGTGGCCTTCTTCGGAGGGGCCGCTCTGGCATTGGCGACCGAGAACGACAACCCGTTCGGTGGCAGCGATCCGTATCAAACCTGCGTCACGGCGGTGAACACCAAGCCGGACGACGCTTTCGAGAAAGCGATGACATGGCGCGCGCGCGGCGGCGGGCTTCCGGCGGAACATTGCGCGGCGCTGGCTCTGATCGCGCTGGATGAACCCGGCGAAGCCGCCTCGCGCCTGAACGCGCTGGCACAGCGTCCCGATGCCGGCACAGCGGCCGAGCGCGCGGACCTGCTGGCGCAATCGGGCAATGCCTGGCTGCTGGCCAACCAGATTGAAAATGCGGAAGCGGCGTTCTCCGCGGCGCTGAAACTGTCGTCGAAAGACGCCGACCTGTGGACCGACCGCGCTCGCGCGCGCGCGGCGCGCCAGGATTGGGCCAACGCCGAAGCCGATCTGAACACCGCGCTGACCTTCGAGCGGCGCAAACCCGAGATTTTCGTGCTGCGCGCCAGCGCGCGCCACGCGCAAGGCAATACAGTCGGCTACAAGACCGACATCGACGCGGCGCTGGCGATCGATGGAACGTTTCCCGATGCTTTGGTCGAGCGCGGCAGCATGAAAATGGACGCCGGCGACAAAAACGGCGCCCGCGCCGATTTTGTGCAAGTGCTGGTGCGCGCCCCGGACAGTCCGGCGGCGGACACGGTACGCAAACGAATCGAACTATTGGAAGTGCACGATCCTTGATGCCTCTCACCATGGCCGGCCTCCGAGCCGGCCACCCAGCAGGCGCGGGTCGGCGCGCCGATGAATAACCAAGCTGCCAGTTTTGTGCGTGGAGCCTGTCATGACGAAAATCGAAATAGAGCTGCCAGACAACACTGCCGAGGCTGCACGCGAGGCAGGGCTTCTGACACCCGAGGCCCTTGATCGCCTCCTCACGCTCGCTCTCAAGCGCAAGCTGGCAGTGGACAACCTGCTGTCTGTCGCAGCGCGCATTGAGAGGGTGGGTGCCCCGCCTATGGCGATGGAAGAGGTCAATGCCGAGGTAAGAGTTTCACGCTCGGAGCGTGGGCGTGCGGGCCGTCATTGACACAAATGTCCTGATCTCGGGTCTGCTCTGGCGTGGGATTCCGCATAGGCTGCTTGCACATTTGATTGACGACACGCTTTTGCTCGTCACTTCACCCGCGCTTCTTGCGGAACTCGAAGAGGTTCTTGAGCGGCCGAAATTCGCCAAGATTCTTGATGCAGCAGGGGTGAAACCCCCGGCGATTCTCATCGACATCAAAGCGATTGCTGAGGTTCTGCCCGACCCGCCGCCGCTCAATCCGCCAGTCAGCCGCGATCCAGATGATGACACTGTGCTTGCGCTGGCCGCACTCGCGCGAGTCGAACTCATTATCTCCGGTGATGACGATCTTCTCACGCTCGTCGCTTATGCCAGCATCCCCATACTCACGCCGGCTCAGGCCCTCGCCAAGTTGGAGGCGTAGGTCTTCGAGTGTTGCCCATCACAAGGCCCCAGCGCGCGCCAGTTTAGAGACTAGAGGAAGTTCTCGTGTGTTTAGCCACTGCCCTACCGCTGATGCGGTATGCTGGCATCATCGTGCCCGAAGAACACAGTACCAGAGCCACTGCCAGACAGAATCATTTCAGCAGGAGTAAGAGGAGCAGGACTATAATCACGGCAGCCCAAGAGGGAATGGTGGTGAGCCATCCGCCCATTGATACTGTGGCCAAAATCCCAAGCCCAATGAGGATTGGAACTACGACTAGCCAAATGAAAAACCGTTGTATCCTCCGAGCGGCATTCGGAAAATATGGGGCGGCCTCAACGAATGCACCAACCGCCGATAAGAACCCTAAAACTGCAAACAAAGCTTGGCCCCAGAAATTAACGGCGAAAAATGCTGAGGCACTCAAAAGTATAGCCAGCACAAAGCTCCAGAAAATCCGGTTGTAAGGTGCCGCTGGAATCGCAGTGTTTTGGGTCACGTCTAGACTGGTCGGTTCCATATTCGCTCTATTTTGCCGGATCATTTCGATGATCGGCTTCGCGTATGGCTTGGCGTGGTCTGGCGTCTGCCTGTAGATGTCGTCGAAATCCTGTTCGCTCATTCGGCCCCCCACTCCCAAGACTGTCCCCACACATTACCCGAGCCTGCGAAAGAAGGGTTGGAGGCAGAGTGAAATTTTTCTGCGGGAACCTACTTCGTCGGACGCTGTGGTCCTTGCGATAGCATCCGCATTTTGTAGATCGACGCCGCTCCGACCATGTAAAGCGTCTTCCGGTCCGGGCCGCCGAAGGCGAGGTTTTGCGGGTGGCGGATGCGGTTGACGTCCGCGCCCCACTGAACCGGAATAACGCCGAGCAGGTCTCCACGCGGGCTGAAGACTTCTATGCCGACATTAGTCGCCGCATAGACGTGTCCCTCGCTATCAACGGCCATGCCGTCCGCGCCATTGTCCTCATTCCATGACGGGTCGGCATGCCCGGGAATGCGCACGCTCTTGTAGCGGGCAAAATCGCGGCGGTTGGATATCGCACCGTCTGCCGCCACGTCGAAGGCCAGCATGAACGCACCGTCCTTGTTGTGGACGTAGAGAGTTTTTTCATCGGGACTTAAAGCGAGGCCGTTCGGATTGGGAATGTCGTCGATGATCCGGGTGAGACTTCCACCCGGAGGCAGGTAATAGACGCCGCCCGGCGTATCCGTGAAGTAGATGCCGCCGCGCTTGTCGAGCGCCAGGTCGTTCAGGGAATTGAACGGTTTGCCCTGGTAGTTGTCCACAAACGTCGTCACTTGGTCGCGGGGATACAGCACGCCGACTTTTTCATTTCCTTTGGCGCGCTGCACTGAGAGAAGGCGCCCCTTAAGGTCCCATCCCATGGCGTTGGTCTGGTTTGAATTCTCGATGAACGTCGTGATGTTGCCCGACAAATCGACTTTCAGGATGCTGTTGGTGCTGCTGACCAGCATGCTTCCGTCCGCCATCGCAACGGGGCCTTCGGTCCGTCCGAGCCCCGATTTGACGAGTTCGATCTTGGTCCCCGCCGCGACGACGCCTGGGATGGCCGTCGCGGTAAAACTTGCGGGCGGCGGCGTCGCTGGCTGACCACCGGTTGGTTGCGCTGGTGCGGCCGACGCGCTCAGCACGCAAGCTGCCACGAGGCCCATCAGCTTCAAAGACACGCCACGATGGAACGACATGTTGCTTCCTCCCGATGCGGCGACGTGGCGGTATGCGCCTAGCGCGCTGTTTGTTGGGGATCAGCGTACTGTACGTGTGGGCCGGTTTCTACCGGCGCAGCCGGCTTCGCAAGGAGCGCGCCCCTCTTGTCATCCCGGAAGCCGCGTAGCGGCTATCCGGGACCTACGGTGCAAACGGCTCGGTGGGTCCCGGCTCTCGCTCCGCTCGGCCGGGATGACAAATGATGTTTGAGGCCAGCAGAATTCGGACGGTTAAACACCGGCATTCCATTCGCTCAGAACGTCCGGCTCGGTTTCGTTCAGCGCATGGATTTTGACGCGCGTGGTGAATTCATTCGTCGGCATCAACCTTGATAAGGCCCACACGGCCATGCCGCGAACGAGCGGGGAGGCATCGGTGAGGCGGGATTCGACCGCGTGGGCAAGCGATGGCTCTCTCGAGTTGCCGATGGCGATGAGGACGTTGCGGATGAAGCGGTCGCGGCCGATGCGTTTGACGGGAGAGCCGCGGAAGAATTCGCGAAAAGCGGCGTCGTCCAACTCGACGAGTTCTTTCAGTAGCGGCGCGGTCAGTTCGGCGCGCGGGTGAAATGCAGCCTCGCGTGAGGTTTGCGCGAATTTGTTCCAGGGACAAACGGACAGACAATCGTCGCAGCCATAGATGCGGTTGCCGATGGCCTCGCGGAATTCGCGGGGGATGTGGCCTTTGTGCTCAATGGTCAGGTAGGAAATGCAGCGCCGTGCGTCGATTTGGTAGGGCGCGGGAAAAGCCTGTGTCGGACAAATGTCCAGACAGCGTGAGCACGTGCCGCAGGAATCCTGGGCTGGCGCATCGGGCTGAATGTCCAGCGTCGTGAAAATGCTTCCCAAAAATAGCCACGAACCGTACTCGCGCGACACCAGATTGGTGTGCTTACCCTGCCAGCCCAACCCCGCCGCCGCCGCGAGCGGCTTCTCCATCACCGGCGCGGTATCGACGAAGACTTTCACATCGCCGCCGTAGCGCGCGACGATCCAGCCCGCCAGCCGTTTCAGTTTGCCCTTCACCACATCGTGGTAATCTTTGTTCTGCGCATAGACGGAAACGACGCCACGCTCGCGCTGCTTCAACGCCTCAAGCGGATCGCCGTCCGGGCCGTAATTCACGCCCAGCGCGATGATGCTTTTGGCATCGGGCCACAACGCGCTCGGATCGGCGCGGCGCTCGGCGGTGGTGCGCATCCACGCCATTTCGCCTTCGTGGCCGGCGTCGAGAAATTGCGTAAGACCCTCTGCGGCTCCGTCCGGCCGCTCGGCGCGGGCAAAGCCGATGGCGTCGAAGCCTTCTTCACGGGCGCGGGCGCGGATGACGTTCAGTATGTCCGCGGGTTGCACGCGCGCCTCAGAAATCGAGTTCCGCGTAATGCGACACCGGCGGCTGGCCTGGCACACGGTCGGCGAGCAGCGGACGGAAGGAGGGGCGCGATTTCATCCGCGTGTACCATTCGGTCAGCGCCAGATTTTCCGCCCACGGAACTTCACCGAAATAATCCAGCGCCGAAATATGGGCGGCCAGCGACAGATCGGCCAGCGTCACATCGCGGCAGGCCAGAAACCCGTTGCGTTCGGCCAGCGCGCCCAAAGGGGGCAGGGCCGCTTTCAGCGCCGCCCGACCGTTCCGCACGGTTTCCATATTGGGCGGACGTCGGATTAGGCTGCCCGTCTGAGCCTGCGCGCCCTTCTCGAAAACGATGCGCTTGGTCGCTTCCTCGTGGAAATTGTTCATCGTCCAGTCGAACAGCCTGAGCGCCTCGGCGCGCTGAAGCGGATCGTCAGGCAGCAGTGGGCGCTCGGGATGCTCGTTTTCCAGATGGTCGATAATGGCCCAAAGCCCGGTCACCACCGTTCCATCCAGTTCGCGCAGCACCGGCAAATGCGCCAGCGGGTCTTCAGGATGAACAGGATCGATAGCAATGCGCTTTTCGCCCAGCATAAGGCGCACAAGGCGGGACGTGGGCGACAGGACGAGGTGGATCAAACGGCGCATGCCGCGCAATCTAGTCCATGATCCTGCGCCCGCAATGGTTTTCACTCGCGATAAGGCCCGCGCTCTGAATCACCTCCCCCTTGCGGGGAGGTCGAAGTACCGGAGCGGCTTCAGCCGCGAGGTATTTCGGGTGGGGGGTGGTGCCGCCCTGGCTTACCCCCACCCGAAATTGCTCGCGGAAGGCCACGAGCAATTTCGGCCTCCCCGCAAGGGGGAGGCGATCTACGTCGTATCTAACGAAAAACGCAGGAGTCGAGGCGGTCGCGGATCACCTGGCCGATCCGGGCGGCGATAACCGTGGACTGCCGCGCGACATAGGGTCCGGGCCTGTCGGCGCGATAACCCTTGGGGTTAGGCAGGATTGTCGCCAGCCGCGCGGCTTCAAGGGCGGACAGTTTAGCCGCCGGTTTCCTGAAGTTTGCCTGGGCGGCGGCTTCGGCGCCGAACCGCTGCGGGCCCCATTCCGCGATGTTGAGGTACGTCTCCATGATCCGCCGCTTGGGCCACAGCGCCTCGATCAGGACGGTGAAGTACGCCTCCACGCCTTTGCGGATAAATGTGCGGTTTTGGGACAGGAACAGGTTCTTCGCCGTCTGCTGGCTGATGGTGCTGGCGCCCCTTAAACGGCGGCCATTGGCATTGTTCGACAGCGCCTTATCGATGGCGTCCAGATCGAAGCCGTAATGCGAACAGAATTTCCCATCCTCCGACGCGATAACGGCCCGCACCAGATTGGGCGAGATTTCCTCCAGCGGCTTCCAGCTGCGGGTAATGCCGCCTTCGCTGATCCAGGTCGCGATCATCAGCGGCGTCAGCACCGGCGGAACAAAGCGCGCGATCAGGATCAGCAAGACCGGTACGACGACCGTGACGCCCAGAAACAGCAAGGCGAGCCTGCGGAACCAGGATGTACGCTTGCGGCTGCGGGGTAACATTTTCGGCATGGGCGTTGCGAATCGGTAGCGTCTCAGCTTAATGCGGCCTCACCGATTTCCTCAATCGGCGGTTTGTAGAGTTCCGGAGAGTTGCGTTGTTTCCGATTGCGTCCGTTTTGCCTGCGCTGTCCCGCGTGAAGATTATCGATGTCGGCGCTTCCGACACGGACGAGCCCCCCGCTTATATGCGGCTGGCCGGGGCGCTTCCCTATGTGCTTGTCGGCTTCGAGCCCGATGCGGAGGAATGCCGCACGCTGAATGCAAAGAACCGCCGGGGCCATGTCTATCTTCCCCAGGCCATCGGCGATGGCAGAACGCGGACGTTTCACCGTTGCGCCACGCCTGCGTGCTCCTCGCTGTTCGAGCCGGATGAAGCGCTGGCGCAAAACTTCCACAATCTCGCGCCAAAATTGCAAGTCACCGACCGTGTCGAAGTCGAAACACACCGGCTGGACGATATTCCCGAAACGGCGGGCGCGGAGTTCCTGAAGATCGACGTGCAGGGTGGCGAGCTGCTGGTACTTGAGGGCGCACGCGACCGCCTGAGCGAAATCCTGGTGGTGCACACCGAGGTCGAGTTCCTGCCCCTCTACAAAGGACAACCCCTGTTCGGCGACATCGATGCGTTCCTTCGCCGGCACGGATTTCTGTTCCATACCATGGTTCCCTTCGGGCGCACCTTCCGGCCATTGGTGGCCAACAATGACGACGGCTGGATGCGGCAGATGATCTGGGCCGATGCCGTCTATGTGCGGGACTTCACGCGCTTCTCCGATTTGACTCCGGAGGCGCTGCTGAAGATCGCCGCCATCATGCACGAGAACTATCAGTCCTTCGATCTGGCGGCGCTGGCGTTGGGGACACATGACCGGCTGACCGGCGGCAGCTTGCAGCCGGCATATCTGAAGCGTCTCTCCGGCCGCTAGATTGCGCTTCAATAATCCCCCGGCGCGCCTGAATTTCTCGCCTGTCCGCCGATTTCAGCGTAGGACTTTCGCAGGCGACTCGGGGACACCCATGAACGACATTTTCAACGCCATTCTGCTGGGCGTGCTGGAAGGACTTACCGAATTTCTTCCCGTGTCATCGACGGCGCATCTGCTGGTCGCGGAACGGGTTCTTGGCCTCAGCAAGGAAGATTGGGAAGCCTTCACGGTCGTGATTCAGCTTGGCGCCGTGCTCTCGGTTGTCGCGGTGTACTGGACGAAATTCTGGGGCGTGCTGATTGGGCTGCCGACCGATCCGAAGGCCCGTCACTTCGCGATCAACGTCATCGTGGCGTTTTTGCCCGCGGCGGTGATCGGGCTGCTGCTCATCAAATTCATCAACGCATACCTGCTCGATCCGGCGCGCGCCATGCCGGTCATCGCGATTTCGTGGATTGCGGGCGGCGTCCTTATTCTGCTGTTCGAGCACATCGCGCCGCGTCCGCGCTATCAAGGCGACGGTATCCCCGTCGGCAAGGCGTTGCAGATCGGGCTTTGTCAGTGCGTGGCGCTAATCCCCGGCGTTTCCCGCTCGGGCGCGACCATCCTGGGCGGCGAGTTGTTGGGCGTCGAGCGTAAGACGGCGGCGCATTTCACGTTCTATCTGGCGGTGCCCACGATGCTCGGCGCTTCGGTGGTCGAACTGTACCAGCACCGCGACGCGCTCTCGTCCGGCAACCTGACCACCATCGCCATTGGCTTCGTGATCTCGTTCCTCGTCGCCTATGTCGTGGTGAAGGCCTTCATCGACTTCGTCGGCCGCTACGGCCTGAAGCCCTTCGGCTGGTACCGCATCGTTGCAGGGGTAATCCTGCTGGCGACCCTGGCCTTGGGCTGATGCCGAAAAAAAGGGGAACCACGAAGGACACCAAGGAGACACAAAGAACACAAAGTTTACGCGGCGCGCTCGGCGCGCCAAAACATCGGCGAGCACCACGCAGTGCGGAGTAGACGCAGGCCCCTTTGTGACCTTCGTGTCTCCTTAGTGTCCTTTGTGGTTCCCCTTCTTCTTAAGGGGAGACGGTCTCGAACTGGCCGGTCTTGCGGAAGCGCCAGAGATAAGTCGGCAAGATCGCCTCAGCCGCTTCCGGCACGATACCGAGATCGCGCAAGCCGAGCGCGCCGTCCGAAACCACATTGTCGGTTTTGAGCAGCCGCACCTGATCCAGCGTCAGCAGCGGGTTGGGAAGCAGGCCCAGGAATGCCGCTTGCACCCGCGCCAATGCGAAGGGAAGCGGAACGAGGAGCCTGCGCCGGTTCGTCACTTTCAGCACCAGCTGCATGATTTCTTTGAACGTCATGACTTCCGGACCGCCCAGCTCATAGGTCTTGCCGGCGGTGGAAGGATCGCTCAGCACGCGCAGTGCCGCACGGGCGACGTCACCGACATAGACCGGCTGGAAGCGCGTGCCGCCTCCGCCGATCAGCGGCAACGCCGGCGACAGACGCGCCAGCCAGCCAAAGCGGTTGAAGAAATCGTCCTCTGGTCCAAACACGATCGAGGGGCGGAAGATGGTCGCTGCGGGGAAGGCCTCGCGGACGCTGGCCTCTCCGGCGGCCTTGCTGCGGGCATAGGTGCTTTCGGATTGCGCGGAGGCGCCCAAGGCCGAGATGTGCAGCAGGCGCTCGACGCCATGCGTGGCGGCGGCTTTGGCGATCCGTTCGGCCGCCGCGGCATGCAGCGCCTCGAACTTCTGGCTGCCGCTTTGGGACAGGACGCCCACCAGATTCACGACGGCATCGGCCCCATGAACCGCCGCGTCGACCGCGGCCTGATCCAGGACGTTGCATTTGACGATCTGCACCTGCCCCACCCGGCCCATGGGGCGCAGGAAGTTGGCCGTGTTGGGACGGCGGACGGCGGCCCGCACGCGCCAGCCCTCATTGGCCAGCGCCCGCACGATGTGGCGTCCGAGAAAGCCGGAGCCGCCGAATATGGTGACGAGCTTGGAGGAGGGGATTGCCGACATAGGGACGATCCGAGCCAGAGTGTGATTCCGGCACCTCTGTAGCGGAACCGGCCGCGTTCGGGTAGATGGCCGTTTCGCCATGGTTCTTGGGCATTTGTGACGAAGCCGCGTTGACAGGACGTGGGGACGCCTCCTAAACACCGTCGGCCTGCCCAGATGGCGGAATTGGTAGACGCGCTAGTTTCAGGTACTAGTACTGCAAGGTGTGGAGGTTCGAGTCCTCTTCTGGGCACCAACGGTTCGGCCGGCACCATCCGGCACCATCTAGAAAATCACTGAAAACAAAGGCAATATCGCTATTGGTCGTCCAATAGCGTCCGCCCAATTCGCGCTGCATCCGGAGCCGAGTGGGGGCCTTTTTGGGGGCCTCTGGCATTAGAGCGGAGGGTTCCATGCCTTTGACGAATACGGCGATCAAACAGGCTCAATCGGGTTCGCAGACTTACAAGCTATTCGACGAGAAGGGCCTGTTCCTGTCGGTCGAGCCGTCGGGGGGGAAGCTTTGGCGGCTTAAGTACCGATACGACGGAAAAGAGAAGAAGCTCGCACTTGGCGCGTACCCTGAAACGGGCCTCAAAGAAGCGCGTGAAAAGCGCGACGAGGCACGAAAGCTGTTGGGGGCAGGCATCGACCCAAGTGCCCAGCGGAAGATCGAAAGGCTGGGTAAGGCTGTTCGGGACGCAAACACATTTGAAGGGGTAGCCGAGGAGTATCTCACCAAGAGGGAGCGCGAGGGCCTCGCGCCGGTCACGCTCGCGAAAGCCCGTTGGCTCCTAAAGCTGATGGCCCCCCAAATCGGGTCGCGTCCCATCTCGGAAATTACGGCTCCTGAGTTACTGGCCGCCCTCCGAAAGGTTGAGGGCCGGGGCAACCTTGAAACGGCGCGCCGGATGCGGTCGCTTGCCGGGCGGGTCTTCCGCTACGGGATCGCCACGGGCCGCGCAGAACGTGACCCGTCGTCGGACATTCGCGGCGCGCTCACTGCTCCCAAGGTGAAGCACCGGGCCGCTCTGCTGGACCCGGTAGCGGTTGGCGGATTGCTGCGGGCCATCGAAGAATATGGCGGGCAATCGTCGACGGTCATGGCCTTAAAGCTCGCGCCCCATGTGTTCGTCCGTCCGGGCGAACTGCGCTATGCGGAGTGGAGCGAGATCGACTTTGGAAGGGCCGTTTGGATCATCCCTGGGCACAAAACCAAGATGGGCAAAGACCATCAGGTTCCGTTGTCGCGGCAAGCCCTGGCGATATTGGAGGAAGCCCAGAAATTCTCAGGTAACGGACGCTACGTTTTCCCGTCTGGAAGTTCGGCAAAACGGCCAATCTCCGAAAACACCCTAAACGGCGCGCTTCGGCGGATGGGTTTTCAACCAGATCAAATGACCGCCCACGGCTTCCGGGCCACAGCTTCAACGCTACTCAATGAATCCGGCAAATGGCACCCCGACGCCATCGAGCGAGCCTTAGCGCATGGTCAAGCCGACGGCGTGCGGGCTGCGTACCATCGTGGTGCATATTGGGCGGAGCGCGTTCAGATGGCCCAGTGGTGGAGCGATTACCTCGATACCCTGCGGGATGGCGCAAAAGTCATAACCCTCAAACGCGATGCTTCATGACCCAGCTAGTTTCAGAATAGAAACTGTCCTTTCTTCGCTGGCGGCCATGACGCTCATCGCGTCAACCGTTGCAGCGTTAGCAACGGCCGCTCAGAAAGGTTCATTGTTGTCGTCCTCGTAATCAGCATAAGAGTTGTCGGTCGCGTAATATTCTGCCGCCTCGAACGTTTGCGTCTTGGTATAACGATCACCGAGTCCAATAGCCGCTAGCCGCGACAGGCCGGTAATTTTGAGATTGCACGCTATGCACTGAAACCAGTGAGGAAGGTGCTCCTGTGTCTCAGTGATCTCGTCGCCGTCTAGCGTACGCTTTGCAGCGCCAACCGCCTCGCCCACTACCAGCGCGTTGCTCCCGCAAGAGGGGCAATTGACGCGATGACCTAAACTCCGTGCAGCCCATGCTACGGCAGTGGCTGTGAGTTGCTCGCGTTCGGCGCCATCCTTCGCAGCCCAAGCCTTTTGGTGCGTTTCGACGTCGCCATGCACGGCCTTTGCCGCCTGATCTGCCGCCGCTTCCATTTCCTTTTGCGCCGCCGCAGCATGATCGGTCCCGATGTAGTCGGGAAGACCATAACCCATTGATGCCAATAACTCGGTGCAAGCTCGGTAATACAGACCGTGCCAACGTGAGCCATGATCCCCATCATATGGCAGCGCACCCGAATGTAACTCGGCGTTACGTCGTCCAACATGGCTGACGCAAAACGCTTCAAGTTCGGTGTTGAACTGCGGGAGTAGGTTTATGAGCCCGGCGTTTTAGGCGCGCCGCCTCCGGGCTGCCAATTCGCCACTTTGGCGGCTTCCTCGATGCCGGTTTCGTTTGGCTTCCCGTCTTCGTCACTTAAACCGTAATCGGCCGCGTGCTGCCTCAACCATTTGACCAGAATTTGCTTGGGAGAGCGGCCTGCCAGCGTTTCGCTTTCGACGGCGAGCCAGGCTTGCACTGCGGCGGCAAGTTTGGGGGCATATCGCGGGTGTCCCCGGTCGAGATAATCGGGAGCGTCAGAACCGTCAGGAAAGAAGAACCCGGATTTCATTCCTCGCCACGCGAGCCAACTCCTTAATGACGCAACTTCCACCCGGGACTCGCTGAGATTAATCGATTCCTCGATCACCCCAATAATGTTGCCATGAAAATCCGTCTCACAATGCCTCACCCACGTCCCTTCGATAGTGCCCCGGCGCAATGCACTTGAGATTGCAGTTTTGGCAGCCTCGTAACCCGACGGGCGGTTCTCTGCGCCCCAGCTTTCGACATAGGATGCATCGCTGGATGGATCGGCTCCCGCAACAAGCAGCGCCGCTTGAATGACGCTCAACTCGTAACAAAGTCGCCAGAGGTCCAAGCCTTCCATCGTCAATCCTTCGCCAAATCTGCACTTCTGGGGAGTTCACGGGCGCGCCTTGATTTTGGCGACTCCGGGGCGTTGTTGTCGCAAGGCGCTTTTTGCTCCCGGGTTACAACGGTGGTTACAGCTGCGCTTTTGCGGCTTTGTTTTAGTCGCGTCCTCAGAATGAGGACCTTGGTCTCGGGGGGGTGATGTCACCTCACATCACCAGGAAATTTCATTCAGCACCGCATCGGCCGCTACGATCACTTTGGGCGCCCAGTTAAGTGGGAAGGAGGAGTGCCTAGTCTGCGCCGAGGGGCAAACGCCGATAGAAAGTCCCCGGAGCTAAGCGCATCGACAAGCCCGCCGAGAGCCACCCACGAACATCGAACTCGCCCTTACAAGTTTCCTAATACCTTCGCTGCAGCTGCCTTGGGATCTCCATAAAAAATCGGATCGACGTGCTCCATTATGTCGGAGCTAACATCCAAGAAACTTCGCTTGTTTTCGATGGGGATTAGCGCACGCTTGGCCCCGTTGTCCTTCGCTACCTGAAGTGGCTCTGTGAGGGACCGCAGCGGTTTGATATTTCCCTGCACACTCATGTCCCCGAGCACGAGCAACGCTGGGCTGACGGGCGCTTTCCGAAGTGCTGAGTAGGCCGCAACAAAAAATGCGATCCCAATCTCGGCCTCCACGCGATTGCCCAAAAGATCAATCACCTCGACATGTATGTCCGACGTCTCAAGGTCGCGTGCAATGCCGAGCTCTGCTTTTTTCGTCTGGACATAGCTGAAGGCTCGCTGCACTGATTCCTTCATCGCGCCCGAAATGCCGCCTGCCATTTTCAGCTTCCCAGTTCCGCTTGAAACGGAAACTTCCAGGCGATACAGGCCGACCGTCCCATCAGATGTAACGCCCGCTGTGTACACGGTTCCGGGTGATAGGGGATCCATGGAGATTAGGTCACGCCCTCCTTGTTCCGGCACGCCGACGAACCGCTCCTCTCCAGTCTCCTGCAGCGTGTAGCTGAACGATGTCTGGTAATACTCAAAGGAGCCCATTTTCTTAAGCTGTTCCTTCACGCGTCGCCGACCTTCCAACGCCAACTCGAGGATTTCCGCGAGCTCCTCCTGAGTCACTTCGCCGTGCGGGAACAGTATCTTCATCAAACCAGATACGGTTTTCCGGACGGCCTTACGATCGCGAGCGTTGAGATGCGCACCCATAGAAAAGTGTCGATCGATGATCTCCGTAAAGTTGTGTTTGCGCATCTCGCGCAGCGCTTCGGCGAGATAGTCGACAACGAACCCGTAGTGATCCGTGAACAGTTCATTCCGCATCTGCGGAATCTCCCAGCCTGGGAGATAGAAGTGCAGGCGATCGATGAACGCCATGTCGTCACGAATAGTGTCGGGCATCGGCGCGAAGAGGTGGCCGGTCTGAACCATGACGTCGATAGGCTGATTGGTATTGCCGAACATCGCGATGCTGGCATCCCCAGCGACGGCCTCCTGGCCCCGCTGGAACGTGCCTGACTCGCAGTAGGTCTTCATCGTCGTGATGACTTCCTTGGGCATCTTCTGGAGATCCGCGACTTCGTCGAAACCGACGACATCCCAGATTTGGACCATGCCCTTTTGGCGGCCGGACATGTGTCCGAATAGGTTGGCGACCGTGGTCCCTCCCGTCAGGAGAGCGGTGTAAGGCGAGACCTCCTGGACGACGTAGCTCTTGCCTGTGCCTCTTGGTCCGAGCTCGACGATGTTATAGTTCCGCTCTGCAAGGGGAATAAGCCTGACCAAAAAAAGCAGTTTGAGCCGACGTGACATTTCGCCGGGCTCATACCCCATGCTCCGTACGATCAGGTCCAGCCATTCGTCCGTCGTGAACTGCTTGCGGACATTGCGGTATTCATCGAGATCAAACGTCGCAATCTGGATCGGAACAAGCTTGTCGATCCAGAACGGGTTTTTGCCCTTCGACTCCTCGTCGGACTCAAAGCGCATGTCGACTTGCGCCCACACACCGCCCATAAGCAGGCGCTCGTAATCACGAACGTATTGGCTCGGGATATGTAGGAATTTGTTGTTGAAATTCACTCCCTCGGCCCAGTAGTCCGAATCCACCAGACGGACCTTCACCTTGTCGATAAAGGAGTACCTTCCGTTTTCCTTGACTTTGCTCTGCGCCTTCGCAGACTCGTCGGGCCGAATGTAATTGTTTGCCAACGTATCGTTGACGACCTGCAATCCCATCTGGATTGCGATTTCATCTGACGAGGCGCAGTATTTTCCGAGCAGAAACTCAAGGACAAAGACTGGGACGTTTGCCCCGACCTTGACCTTCCGGACGAGGTCCTTTCGAACGACCTTTCCGGCGAACAGATGGTTCGCCTTATTGTCGAGTGCATCGCGGATCGGCGGTGAACTATTGCCCATGCTTAAACTCCGAGACGAACCGGGATATCGGTGGGTGAGCGGTATAGCTCGGCGTCTGTTGTCGGATCCTGAATGACCACCCGGAGCGACGGTGAACTTTCATCGCTCAGCAGGAACGCAACGGTGACGGGCTTGCCGGCTCGAAGCTTCACACAGCCTGTCGCGCGATCAAAATCGCCATCGACGGCCATGCCCACCCCGCCGACTTGCTTTCCGGCTGAAATCAGCAGCGGTCGCACCACCAATTCGTTCGAGAAGAGCGACAGATTTTTCCCGTCGAGCCGGATCGTCACGCTGAATATGCGGTTCGTGACCGCGTCAGGCAGACCGGTCGCCGTCACCGGCCCTGCGCTCGCCCGTTGGGTTTCTCTCGCCTTCATGCGGACAGTGACCACCGGGATGACCATCTCCTGCAGTGAGGGGCCACCATGGTGGAAGGCTAGATCGCCGCCCGCTTTGAAGACCCCACTCCCGATCGGAAACACGAAATCCAGATCGGATTCATACCCCAGTGCCGCGGCAGTGACCCGAACGCAACCAGCCGGGGTTGCGCCGCCACGTCCAATCCAACAGCGACGATGCAGCTCGATCTGATCGCCTCCCGGCGCGTCGATCCGCATGGACTCATCGCGGTCTGATGGGAAGAACAGATGCCCGTGGTCAGCTGTGAGCACGCAATGTTCGACGCCAGCCGCGGCGAGCTTGCGTATCGCGCGCGCCAGATTGTCGATCACGGTATCCATCACTTGGCGGGCTTGGAACGTAAAACCGCGCTCGCCTGCATGATCGATCTCCTGAGACCGCACCACAACGACCTGGGCGCCCTCGATCTTCTTCGCGAGTTTGGAAGGCTGAAGGCTCAGCAACTCGTCCAAAGCGATGTCGACCAAGTTGGGCACGCGTGAAGCAGCAAACTTTTTCCGCGCGGTTAGGTCAGAAAGAAATGCGTCGTCGATCTTGGCGCCGAGCGTGCCACCCTGCTCGACGACGCTGAAACTCGACGATGCTCCCGGCTGCAGTGCGGCCATACCGATCGGCGTGATGCTGGGTAACGCGCAAATCGCTGCTCGTACGCTGACCTCGACGGATTTTGGGAGCCGCTCGGAGAGCTCGACGCCCATCTCATAGCGCATGGCGTCGACGAAGAAGTAAGCCACGGGCTTCGGCTGCTCCGAGACGATCTCGCTGTATATTCGTGTTTGGTGCAACGACGGCGAGACCGTCCATTTCGCGGCGAGAAGAGCTTTCGTAAAGCCATCCGCCATGGCGCGGCAGGCGTCATCGTAGACGCCCCGAACCACACCCAACGGCCGTTCCTCAGGTTCGTCGTCGAGATTGGCGACCCACGCTTCCAGGCGGCGCTGGGCCTGATCTAATCTGAACCAACCGTCTTTGGCCGCGTAGGCGCCAATCCACGCATTGGCATCGCCGCCCGATTTCCCAACCGCCGCCCGCACCGTCGCGCCGAGGCTTCCCAGCTCAGCCATCCGACGACAGGCCTCCCAC
>CANJBZ010000043.1 GCA_947473475.1 Alphaproteobacteria bacterium | reverse complement strand
TGAACATCCTTCCAGCCCCTCCATGCCCTTCAAGACATAAAGACGGCCTAGCAGGACCGGTACACTTTGCCGCCGCCTTCCAGCAGCCAAATCAAAGCCGGTTCAGTGGTACACTTTGCTCCCGCGATTTATAGTTGCGTTTGCCGCTGCGAAATACGGCGCGAGAACATCCGCCCACCATCGCTGCGGGCCTGCTCCGGAGCCCCCGATTCAATCAGGTCGGATTTTGCACTACCTGCCGACCCGCTCTCTAATCCGGAGACCGGCGAAGATTTTCGAGTGCGTTCGCGCGACCATGAGCGAATGACCGGTTTTGGCGATGAGCGATGCTGAATGTACAATGTTGCAGACGATAAAAGCGTGGCGGGGATTTCCGGGAAGTTCCGGGACATTCCGGGACTTTGACGCCTACCAATGGCAGAAACAGCAGCGGCGTCATGGCATGACTGAGATTCTCTTTTTAAATCAGAATGTTACGTCGAACTGTAAATTCACGGAGAGTAATTCTGCCGACGCCGCGTTGCTGGCCCTGAATGTACGCGAGGCGGGCGATATCGCGCGGCGGTTTTATGGCGGGACTTATAAGAGCTGGGACAAGGGCCCAGGCAATCCAGTCACGGAAGCCGATATCGCGATCGATGAGTTTCTGAAGCAGAAGCTGCTGACCGCTCGGCCCGATTACGGCTGGCTCTCCGAAGAAACCGCGGACAGTCCGGCGCGTCTTTCGCGAGAGCGCGTGTTTGTGGTCGATCCGATCGACGGCACCTATGGATTTCTCAAGCACCGGCCGGAATTCACCATTGTCGCGGCAGTGGTGGAAAACGGCCGGCCGGTTTGCGGCGCGATTTACAATCCGATCACGGACGAAATGTTCGAAGCTGAGAAAGGCAAGGGCGCCACATGCAACGGCAAGCGCCTTCAGGTGTCCGATCGGCCGGGCTTCGACCACATGCGCCTTCTTGCCGAAAAAAAGCTTTCTGACCCGGCGCGCTGGACGGCGCCATGGCCGGAGACGATGAACCATGAAACTCGGGCTTCGGTTGCTTATCGCATGGCGCTGGTGGCGGCAGGCCGGTACGACGCGATGGTGTCGCTGACTCACAAATCGGATTGGGACATTGCCGCCGCCGACCTGATCGTCCGCGAAGCCGGCGGCCTCTGCACAACCCGCGCCGGTGAGGCGTTTCTCTACAATGGCGGGAAGACCGACCATGAGAGTGTGATCTGCGCCGCCCCGGTCCTGCACGCGCAGCTTCTGCAACGGATGAACCAGCTCAAGTTCTAAATTTTCCACCCCGCGTGCGGGGGAGGTGGGCCGGAGGGGGCGCAGGCGCCCCAGCGTTTGCGGGTAAACAGCCCTCCCACGCCGTGGTATGAGCATCGCATGAAGACGAATCCCACGCCGCCCTGGCAGCCCGCATCCGGCGAAAGCGATAGCGCTCTCATCGGGCGCCTGGTGCGCGATTATATCGGCCGCCGTAAGCTGACGCTGGTGTTCGCGGTTCTGTGCATGGCGGGCGGTGCAGCCATGACGGCTCTTCTCGCCTGGCTGCTCGATCCGGCCATTCGCTACGTCTTCCTGGAAAAGCGCACCGATATGGTGGTGCTGATTCCGGTTGCCATCGTGGCGGCCGTGACGTTGCGGGCGGCGCTCAACTTCGGCGAAACCGCGTTTGCCAATATCGTTGGTCAGCACATTGTCGCAGACACCCAGCGCGACATGGTGAAAAGCCTGATTGCGCTCGACCTTCAGCGGTTGAATCTGGTGCACTCCGGTCAGTTCATTTCCAACTTTCTTTACGATGCGACGCTGTTGCGCGATGCCGTGACCAAAGGCATCGCCGGTCTCGCGAAAGAATTTCTATCGCTGATCTTTCTGGCCTCGGTGATGATCTATCAGAACTGGCGGCTGTCGCTGGTGTCGGTGCTGGTGCTGCCGCTCATCGGCTGGGTGACGCGCAATCTCGGCAAGACCATGCAAAAAGCGTCTACCAAGGGCATGGTGGAAACGGGCGAGCTCTCCACCGCACTGTCGGAAATTCTCGATGGCCGCCGCATCGTCAAAGCCTATGGCCTTGAGACGCAAATCGCGGCGCGCGCCGAGGAACGCATCTCGCTGCGGTTGGGGCACCTGATTCATTCGCTGAAAGCACGTGCCCTCTCCGCTCCCGCGGCCGATTTCTTCGGCGGCCTCGCGGTCGCATCGGCCATCCTTTACGCCGGTTATGAGGGCCTGCAGGGCCGCCTTGAATTGAACCAATTCGCCTCCTTCATCGGCGCGATGCTGCTGGCGCAACAGCCAGTGCGCAGTCTCTCGCAGCTTTGGACGGTTACGACGGAAGGTCTCGGAGCGGCACGGCGGGTCTTCGCACTGATCGACACGCAGCCGCTGATAGTCGATGCGCCGGAGGCAAAGCCGCTTGCCATCGGCAAAGCGCCGTTCGGCGGCCAAGTGCGGTTTGAAAATGTCGGGTTCTCCTACCATGCCGGCCAGGAAGCGCTGTCGGACGTCAGCTTTGACGTTATGCCAGGACAAAAGATTGCGCTGGTCGGGCCGTCCGGCGCAGGGAAAAGCACGGTCTTCAGTCTGCTGCTGCGCTTCTACGACGCGGAAGCCGGACGCATTTCCATCGACAGCCAGGATATTCGCGGAGTCACGATCGAGTCCTTGCGCGCGCATCTGGCGCTGGTGACACAGGAGCCGTTTCTGTTCGACGATACCGTCGCCGCCAATATCGGTTACGGGCGCGAAGGCGCGACACAGGAGGCGATCGAGCGCGCGGCGCAGACTGCGGCCGCACATGATTTCATCGCACAGCTCCCGAACGGGTATGCGACGCGCGTCGGCGAGGGTGGCTTGCGTCTTTCCGGCGGCCAGAGGCAGCGTATTGCCATTGCCCGCGCCATGCTGCGCGATGCGCCCATTCTTTTGCTGGATGAAGCGACATCGGCGCTCGATACGGAAAATGAAAGACTGGTGCAGGATGCCCTGCGCCGCTTGATGAAAGGCCGCACAACCATCGTCATCGCGCACCGGCTTTCCACCGTGGTGGATGCCGACCGCCTCTATGTTCTGGACAAGGGACGGGTTGCCGAATCCGGCACGCATGCCGAGTTAATGGCGCGCGGCGGGCTGTATGCGCGCCTTTACCAGCACGAAATTCAGGAGAACGAGACTGCCCCCGCCGCGCATCTTGGATGACGCGCCGCGCGAAGGCGCCCTGGCGCTGGCGGTCTACCGTGGCGTCATCGGCGCGGTCGCACCGGCCGTTCTGAAAGCCCGCACGCGGCGTGGGAAGGAAGACGCAGCGCGCATCGGCGAACGGCGCGGCTTGGCGTCGCGTCCGCGTCCGCCCGATACGCTGATCTGGATTCACGGCGCCAGCGTCGGCGAGTCGCTCGCTATCCTGCCTTTGGTCGCACGGCTACTGGAACAGCCGAACCGGCATGTGCTCGTCACTACGGGAACCGTGACATCCGCGCAATTGATGGCTGAACGCCTGCCGGAACGCGCCTTTCATCAATACGTGCCCGTCGATACGCGCGATGCCGTGCGGCGTTTTCTTAAGCATTGGCAGCCCGATCTTGCGCTGTTTGTGGAATCGGAGCTATGGCCAAACCTGATCCTGGAGACGCGCGCGCGCGGCATTCCAATGGCGCTGGTGAATGCGCGGTTTTCGCAAAAATCCTATGAGGGCTGGAAGCGCGCATCCGCGCTGGCGGCCCGTATCGTCTCTTCGTTCGATGCAACTCTGGCGCAAGACGGCCCTATTGCTAACCGCCTGATCGCGTTCGGGGCAAAGCGCGTAGAGATCGCGGGAAGCCTGAAAGCCGATGCGCCGCCACTTCCGGTAAACGAAGCTGCGCTGGAAGCATTTCGTGCGAGTATCGCCGGACGCCCGCTGTTACTGGCGGCAAGCACACATCCTGGCGAAGACGAAATCGTGCTGGAAGCGGCGCGCGCGTTAGGCGGCAATCATGCCGGCTTGTTGACCGTCATTGTCCCGCGCCATCCGCAGCGGGGTGGCGATATCGAGGGGATGGCTGCAACAAGCGGGTTTTCCGCCGCCCGGCGGTCTGTTGGCGCCCTGCCCACCCCGGCAACGGATGTTTATATTGCCGATACGATGGGGGAATTGGGGCTGTTTTATCGCGCCGCGCCGTTCGCCTTTCTTGGCGGAAGCCTGGTGCCCCATGGCGGCCAGAACCCCTTGGAAGCAGCGCGTCTGGGTACGGCTGTTGCTTCTGGTCCGCATACGGATAATTTCGCGGATACCTTCCGGATGCTGCTCGATGCGCAAGGTGCAGGACGTGTGCATTCCGCGGCAGAACTGGCGGACTTTGCGCACGGCATATTTTCCGACCCGGCTCTCGGGCAAAAGACAGGCGCGCGCGCCAAAGCCGCTGCCGAGTCCATGGGCGGGGCGCTCGCCGCAACGGTCGAGTTGGCCGAAAACCTGCTGGCGGCTCATGCGCGCGCCTGACTTCTGGAACAAGGACGGCATCCTGCCGGCGTTGCTGTCGCCGCTGGGCGCGCTCTATGGCTATACGGTTCGCGCGAAGCAGCAAAACGCGACGCCGTTCCGGCCCAAAGCGCGGGTGCTCTGCGTCGGCAATTTGACAGCGGGCGGAACGGGAAAGACACCCATTGCTATCGCGTGTGCTCGCATGATCGCCGCGCGCGGACTGAAGCCGGTGTTCTTGTCGCGCGGCTATGGCGGCAAGCAGCACGGTCCTGTGGCGGTAGACCCCATAGACCACACAGCCGGCGAGGTTGGCGACGAGCCCTTGCTGCTCGCCATGTACGCCCGCGCCATTGTTGCGCGCGATCGCGCGGCCGGCGCCGCATTCGCGGACACGCTGGGGGCCGATGTCATTATTATGGATGACGGTTTTCAAAATTTTCAGATTGCGAAAGACGTCTCGTTGCTGGTCGTCGATGGCGCGAGCGGGTTCGGCAATGGCCGCTTGATTCCAGCAGGTCCGTTACGGGAATCGATTCCGCAGGGTTTGGCGCGCGCCGATGGCGTTGTCGTCGTTGGCGCAGGCGAGCCGCCATTAAAGGGGTTTACCGGACCAATCGCTCGGGCTCAGATCGTACCGGCTGCGCCGGAAGACCTTGCCCAGCAGCGGGTGATCGCCTTTGCCGGAATCGGCCGCCCGGAAAAATTCTTTGACATGCTCCGCGCAATGGGCATGCAACTTGTTTCTACCAAAGCGTTTGCGGACCATCATCGTTTCACGGGGATGGAGATTGCCGCATTGAAGCAGGCAGCCCAGGCTTCCGGTGCGCTTCTGGTCACGACAGAAAAGGACTACGTCCGCCTCGATCCCGGCACGCGCCGCGGAATTTCTGCTGTGCCGGTTCAGGCCATATTTCAGGATAGCTCTCCAATCGAGCAGCTTCTTGACAGACTCGTGTCTGCACGCAATGTCGAGCTCGCATGAGCGAAACCATTACCCCCAAAGCACCGGCCTCCGAAGCGCCAAACCTCCCGTTGGGCCGCAAGATTCGATACATGTTGGAGACAGCGGGATTTTTCCTGGTGATGGGCTTCTTCGGCCTGTTCAGCATCGATCGCGCCTCGGCGATCGGGGGCTGGATCGGGCGTAACCTGGTGGGCCGCACCTACCTGTCCCGGCGCCCCTTCCGCAATTTGCAAACGGCTTACCCTGAAAAGAGCGAAATTGAACTTCGCGCCATCCTGACCGCGATGTGGGACAATTTGGGCCGCGTGATGGCGGAGTATCCGCACTTGGACCGCTTGCGATGGTCAGGAACAAACCCTTACATCACCATGAGCGGCACGGAACATCTGGACGCCGCCAAGGCAAGCGGTAAAGGCGTGCTGCTCGTATCCGGCCATTTCGCGAATTGGGAAATTATGCCGTCCGTTGCGCACGAATACGGGTTTTCAGGCGGCACCATCGTGCGGCCGCCCAACAATCCCCATGTCAACCGATGGATGGAGCGGCTCCGCGCACGCAATGGAATGGAAGAGCAGATTCCAAAAGGCGCGCAAGGAACACGGCGAACGTTTTCGCTGTTGCGCAAGGGCGGCGCGATATGTCTGCTTGCGGATCAGCGTGCGAGCGAAGGCATCCAGGTGCCGTTCTTTGGTCGTCCCGCTTTTACAACGCCCGCGCCCGCTGTGTTGGCGTTGAAACTGGGTGCGGTGATCCTACCCGTCTCCAACGAGCGCATAGGCGGCGCGCATTTCCATGTACGGGTGTTTCCGCCAATTGAGCCGCCGAAGACGGGCGATGCGGAACGCGACATGGTGGAGTTGACCTCCACCATTACACGGTTCATCGAAGAGCGCGTGCGCGAACGGCCCGGCGAGTGGCTGTGGATTCACAAACGCTGGGTGAAAGACAACGCGCCTTTGCGCAAACGGGCTAAAGCTTTGGCCGAGCGATAGCCGGGGCATCTACCGCCGTCGCCCCCTTCGTCGCGCGGAGTTTATCCTCGGGCCGCGCTCTGCGCGGACCCGGGGGCGCGCCACTTCCCCCGTAAGCGGGGGAATAAATTTATTTCGGAGTCAGACCTTTTTCTTCGGCGCGTTTCAGGGCCGCGGCTGGGCCGGCGTAAGGCTCCTGGAGGTCGACGCTCCAATAGCGAAGGGCTTCCAGCGGAATCTTCGCTCCGGTCATGGCGCAAACGACAAAGGTCCCCGGCGTCACCACGCGGTATTCGCCATCCAGATATTGCAGGATGGCCGGACGGCCGCCGACATCACGTTCAAACTGGTTCATGGAAGCAATCTAGCGCGTTCGCTCGCCGGTTAAAACAGGTCGCCCTGCCCTTTATCCCGCCGCGGGAAACGGCGGGCTGGCGGGGCGGCGGAGTTTGCGGACGCGAGCGCATTGGCCTCGCCATCAGCAAAGGTCAGGGTCAGATTTTCTCCCGGCTTCACATTTCCGGCGCGGCGCTTTAGGTCCCCCTCGCCGCCCCGCACCAGAGCGAAGCCGCGCGTCAGGACCGCGCGATAACTGACCGTTTCCAGCACACGCAGGCAGGAATCCAGACCCGCACGCGACCGCCGCACCTGATGGCGGAAGGCGCGCGTGAGACGCTTATCGATATCGGCAACGCATTCGCGTTCGCGGGCAATTTCGGCCTCGATGACACGCGGGCGTAGAAGCGCCGAGACCTGCCCGAATTGCGCGCGATGACGCTGCAAATTCTGGAACAGTGCCGTGCGGAGGCGTCCGGCGCTGGAATCGAAGCGCTGGCGCGGTAGGGCGAACAGCGAATCGGGACGCGGCAATGCACGCGCCAGTCCCTGCAAATGACGGCGCTGCCGATCCAGATTGCGCGAGGCGCCTCGCAGCAGGCGCTGGTTCATCGATAGCAACCCATCCACGCATTCGCGCAGGACCGGCACCGCCATTTCGGCGGCGGCCGTCGGGGTCGGCGCGCGCCTATCGGACGCGAAATCGATCAGTGTGGTGTCGGTTTCGTGGCCAACCGCCGATATCAGAGGAATGGTTGAAGCTGCCGCGGCACGCACCACCGCCTCCTCACTGAAGGCCAGCAGGTCCTCAAATGAGCCGCCGCCCCGGGCGACGATCAGTACGTCGGGGCGCGGAATTGGCCCGTCAACCGGCAGCGCGTTAAAGCCACGAATCGCCGCGGCGATTTCACCGGCCGCCCGCTCCCCCTGAACGGTGACGGGCCAGACCAGGACGTGCCGGGGGCAACGGTCGGACAGCCGGTGCATGATGTCGCGGATCACCGCACCCGTCGGCGAGGTGATGACGCCCACGACCCGTGGCAAATAGGGCAGCGGCTTTTTGCGCGCGGGATCGAAAAGACCTTCCTCGGCCAGTTTCTTTTTCCGCATCTCCAGCATCGCCATGAGCGCGCCGAGGCCGGCAAGCTCCATCTCCTCGACGACCAGCTGGTATTTGGACTGACCGGGAAAGGTCGTCAGGCGGCCAGTACAGATGACCTCCAGCCCCTGCTCCGGCTTGACCTTCAGCCGCGCATAGCCGGCGCGCCAGACGATAGCCCCGAGAACGGATTTGTCGTCCTTCAGGTCGAAATAGCAGTGGCCGCTTGAATGGCGGGTAACGCGGGACAGTTCGCCCTTCACCCGCACATAGGGGAAAGCATCCTCCACCGTCCGCTTGAGCAGGTTGGACAGCTCACTGACGGTGAATTCCCGGATGTTTGTCTGTGGGCGGGTGGGCGCCTGATCCGGCAAAGGGGTTTCGTCCATCATGCCGCGATGATACAGGCGTCAGACGCATACGCCAGCGGGGATTGCTTGAACATCCTACTCATCGGATCGGGTGGGCGCGAACACGCCCTGGCGTGGGCGCTGTCCGCGAGCCCGCTTCTCACGCGCCTGTATTGCGCGCCCGGCAATGCGGGAATCGCGCGCGATGCGGAGTGCGTCCCGATTGATTCGATGGACATCGACGCGCTGGTGGCGTTCGCGAAAGAGAAGCGGATCGATTTCGCCATCGTCGGACCGGAAGCACCGCTGACGGCGGGCCTCGCCGACCGATTCGAAGCGGCAGGGATAAAGTCCCTCGGCCCCTCGGCGAAGGGGGCGCAACTGGAAGCGTCCAAGGGATTCGTCAAAGACCTCTGCGCCGAATATGGAATCCCAACGGCAGCGTTCAAGCGCTGCCGCGATGCCGCTTCCGCCAAAGCCTTTGCCGCGTCATTGGGATTGCCGGTGGTCATCAAGGCGGACGGTCTTGCCCAAGGCAAAGGCGTCGTGATTGCGCAAACGCAAGGAGAAGCGGATTCCGCCATTGACGCCATGTTTGGTGGCGCCTTTGGCGATGCCGGCAAGGAAGTTGTCGTCGAGGAATTTCTGGAAGGCGAAGAGGCAAGCTTCTTTGCTCTGACCGACGGTTCGCATGTTCTGCCGCTCGCCGGCGCGCAGGATCACAAGCGCGCCTATGACGGCGATGAAGGTCCGAACACCGGCGGCATGGGCGCCTATTCTCCAGCGCCCGTTCTCACCCCCGAGGTGCAGCAGAAAGTGCTGGAGCGGATCGTGCGGCCCACGGTCGATGCCATGCGCGCGCGCGGCACGCCGTATCAGGGCGTTCTCTATGCTGGGCTGATGATCAAAGACGGCGAACCCAAGCTGATCGAATACAATTGCCGCTTCGGCGATCCCGAATGCCAGGTTCTTATGCTGCGGCTGAAGTCCGATCTTCTGCCGGCGCTGATTGCGGCGCGTGACGGGGTGCTCGACACGTTCGATTTGCGGTGGCGCAATGACGCGGCGATCACGGTGGTGATGGCCGCCAAAGGCTATCCGGGCGCTTACGAGAAAGGCACGCCGATGAAGGGCCTGAAACACGCGGCCGAAGTCGAAGGCGTTGAAATCTTCCATGCCGGGACTGTCGCGCGCGAAGGACAAATCCTGGCCAATGGCGGGCGCGTTCTGAACGTCAGTGCCGTCGGCAAAGACGTGCGCGAAGCGCGCGCGCGGGCCTATGAGGCAATTGCGCGTATCGATTGGCCGGGCGGTTATTGCCGCGGCGACATCGGCTGGCGCGCAATCGAGCGCGAGGCAAAGGGCTGATGCTGCTTCTGTTGGCGGGCATGTTTCTCATCGCCGGTGGATTTTGCCTGCGCATCGACCGGGAGGCCGCGCATTATTCGCGCGCCCAATTGCAGCGACCGTTGTGGCAGTTCGCGTTGCGCGTGACGGATTGGGCGAAAGGCTTGCCCTGGATCATTGCCGCTCTGATCTTCTATTTCGCCGTGCAGGCAATCATGCGCTGGCAAGGTGAGTCTCCCTCTTTGCGGTTGATCTCGGGTTACTCGCTGGCGCTGCTGGCGAGCTTCGTGGTGGCGAGCGTTTGCCTCCACACGTTCAAGATTTTTCTGGGCCGCCGCCGTCCCCGCGATGAATTCGAACACGGCCTGTACGGGTTCCGCTTCTTCACGTGGGAGCTGCAGTACGATTCATTTCCCTCTGGCCATTCGATGACCATTCTCTGCGTGGCTGTCGTGCTGTCGGCGATTGTGCCGCTGCTGGCGCCGGTGTGGCTGGCGCTGGCGACAGGATTGGCGATCACACGCGCCATGCTGACGGCGCATTTTTTCTCGGATGTTTTTGTGGGCGCCGCGGTTGGAATTCTTGTTACGCGCGAGACATTCCTGGTCGGCTTTCCTCAGCTTGCACCGGGGTGGTTCTGAGCAGACGACACCGGCCCGCGCCCCCTCCACCGCCTACGGCGGTCCCCCTCCCCCGCTACGCTGCACTCCGCAGTGGAGGATCAATCAGCGCCGGGCCCGGAAGAAGTCGCGCAAAATTTGTCCGGCCTCTTCGCCCTCGCCTCGGTCCACGATCGGGCGATGATGGCAGGTTGCTTGCGTAAAAAAGCGCGGGCCGTGCTCGACGGCGCCCCCTTTGGGGTCCGAGGCGGCGTAAATCAGCCGGTCCACCCGCGCCAGACTGATGGCGCCGGCACACATGGCGCATGGCTCGAGCGTGACGTAAAGCTCGGTGCCAGGAAGCCGTTCATTGTTAAACAGCTTCGCACCCGCCCGGAGCACCAGAATTTCGGCGTGGGCGGTGGGGTCGTGAAGCTCCACAATACGGTTGCCGCTTTTGGCAACGACTTCCTGCGTGCCAGTTGATACAAGCACTGCGCCGACCGGGACCTCACCGCGGGCAGCGGCCGCCCTCGCCTCATCGAGGGCCAGTTTCAGATATTCCAAATCTTGCTCTTTCATGCGCCGGAAGATACCCGAAAAGCGAACACCATGAACAAGCCTGCCGAAAATACCCCGCCTGAAGGCGGCGAACGCATCGCCAAGGTGATGGCACGCGCCGGCGTCTGCTCGCGCCGTGACGCCGAGAAGCTGATTGCCGAGGGGCGCGTGGCGCTGAACGGCCAGCCCGTGACATCGCCCGCGCTGAATGTCGACGCCGATGCGTCGATCACGCTGGACGGCAAACCGATCCCGTCCGCGGCGCCGACCAGATTGTGGCGCTATCACAAGCCCGCGGGATTGGTGACTTCCCACCGCGATCCCGAGGGACGGCCGACTGTGTTTCAGCGTCTCCCCCCGAACATGCCGCGCGCGATTTCCGTGGGACGGCTCGACATCAATTCGGAAGGGCTGCTGCTGCTAACCAACGATGGCGCCTTGGCGCGCCAATTGGAGATGCCGTCGCAAGGCTGGATTCGCCGCTACCGCGTGCGCATGTTCGGCACCCCGACGCAAGCCGATCTCGACAAGCTGGCAAAGGGGATGACCATCGACGGCGTGCGTTACGGACCCGTGACGGCTGAGCTGGAGCACACCAAGGCGTCAAACGCCTGGGCAATGGTAAGCCTGAAAGAAGGCAAGAACCGTGAGGTCAAGCGCCTCATGGAGCATCTGGGCTTCCGGGTCTCCCGCCTGATCCGCGTGAGCTTCGGACCGTTTCATCTCGGCCATTTGCCCGAAGGCGTGGTGGACGAAATCCCCGGCAAAGTCTGGCGCGAGCAATTGGGAATGGCGAAGGTAAAAAATCCACGCCCCAGTAGCAGATTTGACGTATAACGTCATACGCTTGACGTATAACTCGCAACGTCCATATACTGCCTAATGATCAGATCGTTTCGCGACCGCACCACAGAGCGTTTCTGGATGGGGGTGTTCGCAAAACGTTGGAGCGGTATCGAAAAGCCGGCGCGGCGCAAACTCGACATGCTTCATGGGGCGCGCACGTTGAACGATTTGCGTGTGCCGCCGGCAAACCGGCTGGAGGCGCTTTCCGGTGACCGAAAGGGGCAACATTCCATCCGCATCAACGATCAGTGGCGAATATGTTTCGTTTGGACCGAGGAGGGTCCTGAGAATGTCGAAATCATCGACTACCACTAAGGGTGCGTGTATCCCCAATCGCGTGACAACCCATCCCGGCGAAGTCTTGAGCGAGGAATTTTTGTCCCCCTTAGGGATGTCAGTGAATGCGCTCGCAATTGCCTTGCGTGTGCCTGCGACTCGCATCGGGGCAATCGTCAAAGGTGAACGTGCGGTGACAGCGGACACGGCCTTACGGCTCGCCCGTTTCTTCGGAACAAGCCCGGAATTCTGGATGAATTTGCAGGCCATGTACGATCTGACGTTCGCGCGCAAAGAACGAGGGTCCGAAATCGAGCAAGAAGTCCGTCCAAGAGCGGCGTGATAGTATCCGTTCGAACGTTTTGACCGAAGTGGTGTTCGCGCATTACCCCCTTCCAAGGATCAGGGGTTCAAGGCTGGCCTCAAAATGCAGAGCACTCCCGTCCAGATGAGCCAGACGGTGAGCAACAGGAAGCCAATCAGCGCCGCCGCGCCAAAGACACCGGGATCGAAGTTGAGAACGGTCGCCAGCCCATCGAGAAGCCCGATGAGGAGGACAGCGCCGGCAACGAAGCCGATCCCGGCAATCGTGATACCGAAGCGCGGGTGCTTGCGCTGTCCCATAGCGACGCCGATCAGCCAGAAACCGGTCAGCGACTGGCCAATCGCCTCCCCAATTCCGACGCCGGCAAATTGGTGAAGTGTGATGAAGACGGTTTCGAGCGAGGCCCGCAGGGTTGGATCGGCCGCGCTTTCCGTCCAGCGCGACGCAAGACCTGGCACGGCGTATACCCAGCGTGACAATCCGATGGCTTGAGTGACACCTGCTGCGATGCCGAGCCCTGCCACGGCTGACGATGCGTGCCCGCTCCCGCGTGTGACGGCCGCCATGCCGATTGCGATGGGCGCGAAGAGAAGAGCCGCTGCCGCGAACGCACCCCAAGCGAGAATTAAGGGCGTGCCTCCAGCCGCGAATGCGGTCAAAATCGTTCCGGGCGGGCTGCGCAAAATCACAGGATAATTGAAATTGGACGCAAGCCACGAATAAGGAATGTTGAAGTAGATCGCGAAGGCAATGAAAGCGATCCCCAGGCGGCGAACAGCCCGCGGCTCAATCAACCCGTTCATTGTTATCACCCCGCCTCTAACGCCCCCGAGCAGGCATTGCACCGTTACCGAATACAACCACGGTTGGATGCCTCTAGCGGCGTGATTCCGGCTGCTCTCACAACATCCGAGTTCAAGTTGTTGTGTAACTTGGCCGAGCGACGCGTTTTCCGTTCGCGGCATATCGGCTTTCGGTGATCGTGGTGCTCGTAACAGCGCCGTTCTTACCGTGCCGACATTCCGTTTCCGTTTCGATACGGCCACCCTTGGCGAGGAATTCGAGCGTTGTCCGCTTCTTGACCTTGCCGTCCTCGTCCCACTCGGTTGTTTTCTGCCGCTTCAAGCTGCCGTCCGGATCGTGTTCCGTCGTCGTCCTCTTGGTGGGTTTGCCGTCTTCGTATTCCGTTACCGTTTCCTCGACGAGCACATCCTTGCTCGCGTGCTTGTGGGTGACGGAGATGACCTCGCCGTCACCGTCGAATTCGGTGGTGGTCTGATACTCCTCGGCACCGACTTTGCCGAAATCTTCGATCAGCTTGCCACCGGTAGCGTTGCCTTTTGGCCCATATTCCACGATGCGCCGCGTGCTGCGCGGGCCGTCGTTGGAATAATCCTCCTCTTCGCGCCGGATCAGCTTGCCCGTGTTCTTGTCGAAAGTTTCCTCGATCGTGTGATCGCCAGTCCGCTTTCCGTTTGCATCATAGTCGTAGATGCGCCCACGTACGGTGCGGTTGCCTTGCGGATCGGTGGCATACGTCTTCTTGGAGACCGCCCGGCTGTCGGGTCCGTAGATCGTGATCTCCCGCGGCTTGCCGTTGGCATCGAACTCGGTGTGGCTAAAGCCGCCGGATAAAGACGGCTCTACCCGCGAGATCAGTCTCCCGGTCTTGCTGTATTTGGATATCCGGGCGATACGGTCGTCCTTGCTATATTCGGTGACGATCTTTTTGCCATCGGCGGTAATTTCCGTCTTTGGGGGCTTTTGCGGCGTATCCTCGGCCTGATCGCCAGACCAGCGCCGGAATGCGCGCAGAGCCATCTTCACTTCGCCCGGCAGTGGCTCTCGTCCGGAGACGCGCTGGCGCTCCCAGCGCAGGGATTTTCGCTTGGTACGCGACAACTCTTTGGATTGTGCCCGCATGCCCCTGCCCCCTGGTTGAGCCCGGCCCCAATCCTAGGCGAAGTCACGGTCTCCTGAAGCAGCAATTTATAAGGCTTCATGCTAAACATGCGCCCGAACCGGAGGGCGTTCATGTCGGCACAGAGTGAAATTTCGCGCATCACCGTCCCGCAGATTCGTGCCCGCAAAGGCGGATCGCCCGTCGTTTGCCTGACCTGCTATCACGCCCATACGGCGCGCCTGCTCGACACTCATGTCGACCTGATGCTGGTCGGCGACTCCGTCGGCATGGTCATGCACGGGCTCGAGACGACGCTCGGCGTCACGCTGGAAATGATGATCATGCATACCCAAGCGGTCATGCGCGGCAGCAAACGCGCCCTTGTCGTGCTCGACATGCCATTCGGCACCTATGAGGAAAGCCCGGAAATCGCCTTCCGCAACGCCTCGCGGGCGATGAAGGAAACCGGCTGCACGGCGGTGAAGCTCGAAGGGGGTACCCGCATCTCGGGTACCATCCGCTATCTCACTGAGCGCGGCATTCCGGTGATGGCCCATATCGGCCTGACGCCCCAGATGGTTCAGGTGCTGGGGGGCTTCCGCACCCAGGGCCGGGACGAATCCGAGTGGCCGGCCATCGAGGCCGACGCCCAGGCGATTTCCGATGCCGGCGCCTTTTCGGTGGTGCTGGAAGGCATGGCCGAACCGCTTGCGGCCAAGATCACACGTCAAATCCCCATCCCCACCATCGGGATCGGCGCTTCGCCGGAATGCGACGGTCAAATCCTGGTGATGGAGGACATGCTTGGGCTTAACCCAAGGCCGCCCCGATTTGTGAAGGAATATGCCCATTTGGGGCCGGATATCGAGGCGGCCGTGACCGCCTATGCCGCCGACGTCCGCAGCCGGCGCTTTCCGGGCAAAGAAAACGTCTACGCCATGCGCAAGGGCAATAAGGCATAAGCCAAGTTTGCGTCCCGCGCCCGGGCGCGCTAATCATCTGTATGGAATAAGGGTTTGCGTCCTGGCCCCTCCCACAATGGGAGCGAGGCGCTACTTTCCGGGGCCGTTGAGCCTGGGCGCCATCATATGCAGCATTTAAGGGCAAAAAGCGCGTGAGCGACATCTTTCAAGAAGTCGAAGAAGACGTACGCCGAGAGCGATACGAACATATCTGGAAAGAGTACGGCAATTACATCATGGCGGCGGCCGGTGTGCTGGTGCTTGGCGTAGGCGCCTATCAGGCATGGCAGAATTATGATCTTTCGCAGCGCCAAAAGGTTTCGGACCAATTCCGCGCAGCGGCGCAATCCATGCAATCCAATGTCGCCAAGGCGGAAACGGACCTTTCCACGATTGTGAAGGATGCTCCCGCCGGTTACGCAACACTGGCGAAATTCCATCTTGTTGCGGCCTATCTTGCGCAAGGAAAACGCGATCCGGCCATCGCGCAATTGCGCGAGTTGATGACATCGTCCGACGCGCTGATCTCGAATACGGCACGGCTGCGCCTCGTATGGATTTTGGCCGACGCCAGTCCGAAGGCGGAGATCGTCAGCATGCTTCAGCCGCTCACAGCGGCGGATAGCCCCTGGCGTTTTGCGGCTGCCGAAGTGACCGCCTATATCGATTTGAAAGACGGCGCCCGCGCGCAAGCGATCCAGGAATATCAGAAGCTCGGTCAGGAAGCCGAAGCGCCTGCCAGCCTCAAGCAGCGCGCCGCCGGTATTGCCGAATATCTCAAGGCCAATCCGGACGTGGCGATCAACACCGCCGTTGGCGCTGCGCCAAGCTTGACGTCCGCGCCGCCTGCCGCCCTGCCCTCACGCACACCGGAACCGCCCGCGCCTACCGCCGCAAAAGCAACCCCACCTGGGACTAAAGCAAAATGATGTCGCGTACTGCTTCTTGTCTCACTCTGCTGCTCGCCGTCAGCATGCTGTCGGGCTGCACCAGCACCTTGGATACCGTTTCCGATTGGTTCGATCGCAGCAAGAAGGTCAAAATCCAGGGCGAACGGATTTCCATTATCGCCTCCGAGCAGCAATTGTCGTCCGATCCCATGCTGGCCAACGCCAAAATGGAATTGCCGCCGCCGAAGCGGAACACGGAATGGCCCCAGCCGGGCGGCACGCCGGACAATGTCATGGGCAACCTCATGGCCGACGGTCCGCTCGCACAAGTGTGGAGCGCGGAAGCCGGCAAAGGCACCGACAACGATTCGCGATTGACGGCGCCCCCGATTGTGGCGGGCGGACTGATCTATGTTCTCGACGCCAATACGCATGTTTTTGCGTTTAATGCGCAGACCGGACAGCGCGTGTGGGATTTGGGTCTTGCGCCCGAAGGTCAGGTGGGCAGCAAGTCCTGGTTCAATGTTTTCGGCTCCGGCAACGACATCGACCCCAAAAAGGGGTTCGGCGGCGGCTTGGCCTATGACAATGGCAAACTGTTCGCCGCCACCGGGTTTGCATCGGTGTCCGCACTCGACGCCAAGACCGGCAAAAAGATTTGGACCGTGAACACGACCGTTCCGGTGCGCTCGGCCCCCGTCGTTGTCGACGGACGTGTGTACGTCATCACCCAGGAGAACCAGACTCAGGCGTTGGACGTCAATACCGGGCGGCAGTTGTGGGATCATCGCGGGACAGTGGAATCGGCAGGCATTATCTCCAGCGCCAGTGTCGGCGTTTCCGGCGATACGGTCGTTGTTCCGTATACGTCCGGGGAACTGTTCGCCCTTCGCGCTCAGAACGGCACGCCGTCATGGACCGATACGCTCAGCCGCACCGGCAATGTGACATCGCTGACCATCATCAACGACATTGCGGGACGGCCGGTGATCGACCGCAATATGGTGTTCGCCGTAAGCCATTCCGGCACGCTGGCCGCCATCAATTTTCGCTCCGGCAGCCGCGCCTGGACGCGCAACATCGCGGGGATACAAACGCCGCTGGTGGCCGGCGAATACGTCTTCGTCGTTTCGACGGACGGGCAAGTCGTGTGCATGAACCGCGGCGACGGGCGCGTGCGCTGGACAGCACAGCTGCCCGCGTTCGAAGATCCGGCAGGCAAGCGCCGGCCGATCGTATGGACCGGGCCGCTTTTGGTTTCCAACTTCCTGGTGCTGGTGGCGTCGAACGGGCGGGCGGAATTGCTTTCCCCGTTTAATGGACAAAAGCTCGGCGAGACGGAAATACCCGATGGCACCTTCATCCCGCCGATCGTCGCGAACGGCATGATGTATGTGCTGACGAACGAGGCTCAGCTCGTCGCGCTGCGTTAAGTCGATATGCCCCTTACCGTCGCCATTGTCGGACGCCCCAATGTGGGCAAATCCACGCTGTTCAACCGGTTGGCGGGAAAGCGCCTTGCCATCGTTGACGATACGCCGGGCGTAACCCGCGACCGGTCATTTGCCGAGAGCAATCTCCTTGGCCTGCATTTGCGGGTGATCGACACTGCCGGGTTCGAGGAAGGTCCGGTAGAAAGCCTGCCTTCACGCATGACGGGGCAGACCATAGCCGCCATCGGCGAGGCCGATGTGTGCCTGTTCGTCGTCGATGCACGGGCCGGCGTCACGGCGGGCGATGAGATCATCGCCAACGCCTTACGCAAAAGCGGTAAGCCCGTCGTTGTGGCAGCCAACAAGAGCGAAGGCTTGCGCGCGCACGCCGGCGCCAACGAAGCATTTGCGCTGGGCTTTGGGGAACCGATTGCGCTGTCCGCCGAACATGCATTGGGCCTTGAAGAATTGCGCGACGCGCTCGCGGTGTTTGCTCCGGAAGATGCGTTCTTCCGCGACGACGACGACGACGACGAGGAAGGCGAAGGCGAGGAAGGAGTGCTCCGGCCCCTTAGGCTGGCCATTGTCGGACGGCCGAATGTCGGCAAGTCCAGCCTCCTTAATCGCATGCTTGGCGAGGAACGCTCGCTGACAGGACCCGAAGCAGGTATCACGCGCGATGCCGTTCTCGCGGAATGGCGCTATGAGGGGCGTGAGATACTCCTGCACGACACGGCGGGGATGCGCAGAAAAGCGCGCATTGAGGAGAAGCTGGAGAAACTCTCGGTACAATCCACGCTGCATGCGGTGCGCTTTGCCGATTGCGTCGTTGTTGTCATGGACGCCAATGACGCGCTGGAAAAGCAGGACCTCACGATTGCCGATCTGATCTCCCGTGAAGGGCGCGCCATCGTCTTCGGCGTCAACAAGTGGGACACGATAAAGGATCGCGGCGCCGCCATGAAAGAGCTGCGCGAGCGCGTGGACCGGCTGCTGCCGCAAGTCACCGGCACGCCGATCGTCCCGCTGTCGGCCCTGACCGGAGAGGGCATGGAGCGGCTGATGCCGGCCGTCATGGAAGCCGAGCGCGTGTGGAACAAGCGCGTGCCGACCGCGGCGCTGAACCGGTTTCTGGAAGATGCGCTGTCGCGGCATCCGCCGCCGGCCATCCACGGGCGGCGCGTGCGCATTCGCTATATGACACAGGCCAAGGCGCGTCCGCCGACCTTTGCGCTATTCGGCAATCAGTTGCAGGCGCTGCCGGAATCCTATCTGCGCTATCTGACGAATGCGATGCGCAACGCTTTCGGACTTCCCGGCACGCCGATCCGGCTCAGCCTGCGCTCGAATAAAAACCCATACGCCGACTAATCGGGACTAGAGCGCAATCCGACGAAGTGGACGCCGGTTCGTCGTTAGATTGCGCGCCAAACTAAGGAATCTAGAGCATGATCCGATTCCTTTTGATCGGATCATGCTCTAGGGCCAACGGAAGGCCACAAGCTCTCCGGTCTTGTCGCAGGCCGGCGAGAGCATCTCCAGGATCAACGGCGTCAGTTCCTCGGGCGCCGGCAGCGTCATGGGATCTTCGCCGGGCATGGCTTCGGCGCGCATGCGTGTGCGGGTCGGGCCGGGATTGAGCACGTTCACGTGTACCTTGGTGCCGTTCAATTCCGCGGCGTAGGTGAATGTCAGCATTTCCAGCGCCGCTTTGCTGATCGCGTACCCGCCCCAATACGGCCGGTTCATCCGCGCGACGGCCGAACTCACCATCAGCACGCGGCCGGCTTCCGATTTCCGCAACAGCGGGTCGAATGCGCGAATCATGCGCCAGTTGGCGGTGACGTTCACCGCCATGAGCTCGTCCCAGGCTTTCTGATGCAGATGCACGACCGGCGTCAGCGGACCCAAAACGCCTGCGTTGCCGAACAGCGCGTCCAGCCTGCCCCAGCGTTCCCCGATGGCGGCCGCCATGCGGTCGATGCCGGGATAATCCTTGAGGTCCAGCGGGACCAGCGTCGCGGTGCCCCCTTCGCGCTTGATGTCATCGTCCAGCTCTTCAAGCCCGCCGATGGTGCGAGCGACCGCGATGACATGCGCGCCGGCTTTCCCCAGCGCGATAGCCGTGGCGCGTCCGATGCCGCGCGAAGCACCGGTAACGAGCACGATGCGTCCGGTGTGTGGGCTATCCATGCCACCTCCCATATCCAGGGGATCAGAGTTATTTGGGCGCATCGACATGCGCCGGCTGGATGGCCCGGTCAAGCCGGACCATGGACCGGCCGGGTTAAGCCGGTTCGACGAGAAGCGAGAGCTGGCGGCGGGATTCGGTCGCGTCCGCCGGCGGGATGGGATAATCGCCCGAGAAGCAGGCATCGCAGAATTGCGGAGCGGCGCTGTTGCGTTTGGCCTCACCAACCGCGCGGTAAAGCCCGTTCATGGAAATGAACGCAAGGCTGTCCGCCTTTATAAAATCGCGCATGCCTTCCACGTCGTGCTTGTGTGCCAGCAAATCTTCGCTGTTGGGCGTATCGACGCCATAAAAACAGGAATGCGTCGTCGGCGGGCTGGCAATGCGGAAATGAACCTCGGTTGCGCCGGCATCGCGCACCATCTCGACGATCTTCTTTGACGTTGTGCCGCGCACGATAGAATCGTCCACCAGCACGATACGTTTGCCATTGAGCATGGCGCGATTGGCATTGTGCTTGAGCTTCACGCCCAGATGGCGGATGCGATCCGACGGCTCGATGAAGGTGCGGCCCACATAGTGATTGCGGATGATGCCGAGTTCGAACGGCACGCCCGACGCATCGGAATAGCCTAGTGCAGCGGGAACACCGGAATCCGGCACAGGTATGATCATGTCGGCGGCGGCCGGTGCTTCCTGCGCCAATTCCATGCCGATGCGCTTGCGGACATCATAGACATTGCGGCCTTCGACCGTGGAATCCGGCCGGGCGAAATAGACATATTCGAAGATGCAGAAGCGGCGCTGCTTCGGCGGGAAGGGATGCAGCGATTCAACGCCGCTTGACGTGATCACCACCATCTCGCCGGGCTCGATATCACGGACGAAGTCGGCGCTGATAATATCGAGGGCGCAGGTTTCGGACGCGAGAATCCAGGCATTGTCCAGGCGGCCCAGAACCAGCGGCCGCACGCCGTAAGCGTCGCGCACCCCGATGAGCTTCTTGGACGTCATCGCCACCAGCGAATACGCGCCTTCCACGTGCTTCAGGGCATCGATCAGCTTTTCGACAACGGGTTCGTAATGGCTGCGTGCCGCAAGATGGATGATCGCCTCTGTATCGGAGGTCGACTGAAAAATGGCCCCGTCCCGCACCAAGTCGCGCCTTAGCGAGCGGGCATTGGTGAGATTGCCGTTGTGGGCGATCGCGAGGCCGCCGCCCGCCAAATCGGCGAACATCGGCTGCACATTGCGAACAATGGAGCCGCCCGTGGTGGAATAGCGCACATGGCCGATGGCGTTGGCGCCGTGCAGCTTCTGGGTGTGGCCGTTCTTGCCGAAAATATCGCCGACCAACCCAACATGCCGTTCGGAGATGAACTGCTCGCCGTCAAAGGTGACGATGCCTGCGGCTTCCTGGCCTCTGTGCTGCAGGGCATGCAACCCGAGCGCCGTCAAAGGGCCAGCCCCTTCGTGACCGAAGACGCCGAAAACGCCGCATTCCTCATGGAATTTGTCGTCGAAGGGCGTGCTCATTGTGACGTGCCACTCCCTTCGTTGGTGCCGAACAAAGTGTCTAGCGTGCCGTGAAGGCGCGCGCCAGCGGTCTTGGTTGCCGCACCACCCTGATCACCATTTCCCTTAGCGTCGGAGGCTGCGGCCGGTACAAGCTCGCGCAGGATCTCACTCGACACGCGAATGAGCCGGTACGAGCGCGCCTGGGTCAGGCTTGCGGGATGATTCTTCTGCGGTACCAGCGCTGCGTAGGTCATGTAGACAAGACCCACGATCACCAGCCCGCGCGCAACCCCAAATAAAAGGCCCAAAACGCGATCCACCATGCCGACATCCGAATGCTTAACCATGTCGGAGACACGGCGGCTGATGAGGGCAAGCGGAATGAAGACGATCAGAAATATGCCAATGAAGACCAGCAGCCATTCCAGCCAGGGCGGCGGGATGGCGCCTTTCAAGAGCGGCTGAACCTCAGGCGTGAAGCGCAGCGCGACATAACCGCCCGCCAGCCATTGCAGGATGGCAAAGGTCTCACGAACAAGCCCGCGCAGTGCGGCGAAAGCCGCCGAGATGAGCACGACCCCAATGACGAGGCCATCGACAACGGTCAAGGATAGCTGGGCCATGTCGTGCGCGCTCCTATTCCCGCAAGATTACCGTGATTCGGCTCTACCGCCGTTAATCCGCAACCAGCCGGATCAAATCGCCCACGTCGGCGACCGCTTCCAGCTTCAAGCCGCACGCGCCTTGCAGCTTTGTCCCGGCAGGCACGAACGCGCGCCCAAACCCAAGCTTTGCCGCTTCCTTCAGTCTCGCTTCGGCGTGCGGACTGGGGCGAACATCCCCGGACAGTGCAATCTCTCCGAAGACAACGCAGTCTTTCGGGAGAGGCTTGCCGCTGAACGAGGAAATCAACGCTGCAGCCGCGGCCAAATCGGCGGCCGGCTCCGCAATCTTCAACCCGCCGGCAACGTTGAGGTAGACATCCTGCCCCGATATTCCAAGACCCGCGCGGGCGTCTAGCACGGCAAGAACCATCGAAAGGCGGCCGGTGTCCCAGCCAACCACGGCGCGGCGCGGCGTGCCGTAGCCGGATGGCGCCGTCAGCGCCTGGATTTCCGACAAGAGCGGGCGCGTACCCTCCATGCCTGCGAAAACCGCCGCTCCCGCCGCCATACCGGAGCGATCGCCGAGAAAAAGAGCCGAGGGATTGTGTACTTCCGCCAAGCCCGTGCCGGTCATCTCGAACACGCCGATTTCATCGGTTGCGCCGAAGCGATTCTTCACCGCGCGCAGGATGCGGAAATGATGACCGCGTTCCCCTTCAAAGTAGAGAACCGCGTCGACCAAATGCTCGACCGCTTTGGGTCCGGCGATCTGTCCGTCCTTGGTGACATGGCCGATCAGAATGAGCGCGGCACCCGAAGCCTTGGTGTAGCGCACGAGGTCGTGGGTTGCCGTCCGCACCTGCGCGATGGTGCCGGGCGCTGCATCGAGCGCGGATGTCCAAACAGTCTGGATGGAATCGATGACCAGAATGTCCGGCGGCGGACTGCCGGCGAGCGTGGCCATTATGTCTTCGATACAGGTTGCCGACCCGAGTTGGACCGGCGCTTTCGTCAAGCCCATGCGGCCGGCTCTCAGACGCACTTGGGCAAGCGCCTCTTCGCCGGAGATATAGACCGCGGTGCGCTTAGGTCCGGCGTAAGCGGCGAGCACCTGCAAGACCAGGGTGGATTTTCCAACGCCGGGGTCGCCGCCAAGCAACAGCGCCGAGCCGGGCACAAGGCCGCCTCCGGCCACACGGTCGAATTCGGCAACGCGAGTCAGCCGCCGCTCGGGCTCGGGCGATGTGCTGGACAAGCCTTCCAAGGCAAATGGGCGGCCTTTACCGACGCGCTTCGCCGCAGCACCGGCAGGCGGCGCGGCCTGTTCTTCGACCAGACTGTTCCAGGCGCCGCAATCGTCGCAGCGCCCAGACCATTTGGGATGGGCTGCGCCACAGGACTGGCAGACGAATGCAAGAGACGTGCGCGCCATCAGTTCGCAGCTCCACGCGACTGCGCATGAAGACGGCGAGGTTTTGCACGATCACTCACCTCCCCCTTGTGGGGAGGTCGAAATGCTGAAGCGGCGTCAGCCGCAAGGCATTTCGGGTGGGGGGCGTTTGCCGGCAGCTGCCCCCCCACCCGAAATTGCTCGCGGTGCTCCCAATTTCGACCTCCCCACAAGGGGGAGGTAATAGTCGGACCGGTCACAGCACTCACCTGCGGACTTCCATTTTAATGGGGCCCTGGGCGCGGCCGTGGATGAACTGTTCCACGTAAGGGTTGCCGCTGTTGTCGATGTCTTTCGTCGCGCCGTCCCAGATGATCTTGCCGTGATAGAGCATCGCGATGCGGTTAGAAATTTTCCGCGCGCTGGCCATGTCGTGGGTAATGGAAATCGCGGTCACGCCAAGATTGTGGACGGTCGAAGCAATCAGATCGTTGATGATGTCGGCCATGATCGGATCGAGGCCGGTCGTCGGCTCGTCGAAGAAGATGATTTCCGGATCGGCGGCAATAGCGCGTGCCAAACCCACGCGCTTCTGCATGCCGCCGGAGAGTTCGGCCGGCGAGAGATTCGCGACTTCAGAACCGAGGCCGACTTTTGCCAGCTTCTCGATGGCGATATCGCGCGCCTGCTTGCGCGCAACGCCGCGGCCTTGGATAAGACCGAACGCCACGTTTTCCCATACGGGCAAACTGTCGAACAGCGCGCCGCCCTGAAACAGCATGCCGAATTTGCGTAAGTAAGCGTCGCGCTTCGATCCGCGCAAACCGCTCACTTCCTCCCCGTCCACGGTGATGCTGCCCGAGTCCGGGCGCACAATGCCAAGGACACATTTGATGGTGACCGACTTGCCACTGCCGGAGCCGCCGATGATGACAAGCGACTCGCCTCGCCCAACGGAAAGATCGATGCCATCGAGCACCACCTTGGGGCCAAAGCGCTTCTTCACGCCCTTCAGCGCAATTTTCGGCAGTTTGGTTTTCGCCTCTTCGCTCATCCCGGTTCTCTATTTGGCGAAGAAGACAGAGGTGAGTATGTAGTTGGCGCCAAGGATCAGAATGGACGCCGAAACCACCGCGTTCGTTGTCGCTGCGCCCACGCCCTGTGCGCCACCTTTGGAGTTAAAGCCGTTGTAGCAGCCCATCAGCGCGATAATGAAACCGAACACCGCCGATTTCACCAATCCCGAAACAACGTCATCCTGCGTAATGAAATTCGCCGTATTTCTGAGATAGACGGAGCCGTTGAAATTGAGCGTGTTGGTGGCAACGATATAGCCCCCGAAAACCCCGATCGAGTCCGCAACCGCGACCAGGATCGGCATGCTGATGACCGCCGCGATCAGCCGCGGCGTCACCAGATATTTTACCGGATTGGTGGAAAGCGTCGTCAGCGCATCGATCTGTTCGGTCACGCGCATGGTGCCGATTTCAGCGGCGATGGCTGCAGCGACGCGGCCCGCGACCATGAGGCCCGCAATCACCGGCCCAAGTTCACGCGTAATGCCGAGCACGACGATCTGCGGCACAAAGGCTTCGGCGCCATAACGATTGCCGCCGATGTAGATTTGCAGACACAGCACGGCGCCGGTGAAGAAGGCGGTCAGGCCGACCACGGGCAGCGAGAAATAGCCGATACGCAGCATCTGCTTCAGGATGGTCATCCAGAAGATAGGCGGACGCACGGTGTGCGACACCGCATCGGCGGTGAACACGGCAACCCGTCCGGTGAGTGCGAGAAAGGCGAGGAACACGCGCCCGACGGTGGCAAAGATGTTCATCGCGCGGCCCTCCCCGGTGTCCGGGTTTCGGTAATCGGTTCGGCAGGAATTGGCGGCATCATCAATTGTCCACGTAAATGCGGTGTGCGCGCGGCGACAAGGCGGTCAGCACTTCATGGGTAATCGTGCCGGACCATTCCGCGACGTCTTCTAAGCTGATCGTATCGCCCAAAAATTCGACCTCCGTACCGCGGACCAGCGCCTGTTCCGGCACGTCGGTCGCATCGAGCGCAAGCAAATCCATCGATATCCGTCCGGCAAAGGGAACGCGCACACCCGCAATCGCCGCGAAGCCCCGCGCTCCGACGGCGCGGATCAGCCCGTCAGCGTAGCCGGTCGCGACAATCGCGAGCCGTGCCGGACGCGTCGCGGTAAAGCTTGCCGAATATCCGACCGTATCACCCGCTTCAAGGTGACGAACCTGCAGCACGCGCCCGCTGAGCACTGCCGCCGTGCGGTAAGGACTGGGCCGCCCCGGAAGCGGACTGCCGCCAAAAATCGCAATTCCCGGTCGCACCAGATCGAACAAAAAATCCCGGCCCAGTTCAATCCCGGCAGAGGCAGCAAGGCTTGCCGGCGCCGGAGGAAGAACGGCCAGAGCGGCGCGAAAGCGCGCAAGCTGGGTCCAGTTCATGTCGTGGCCGGTTTCGTCCGCGCGCGCCAGATGGCTCATGATCAAGACGAGATTGACGCCCACAAGCGACTCGCGCAACCGTGAGGCGAGCTGCGCCAGTTCCGCATGCGAAAGCCCGGACCGGTTCATGCCGGTGTCGATCTGCAGCGCCGCGTCGAGGTCTTTGCGTTCGCTGCGGGCACGCGCCGACCATTCCGCGAATTCGTCCAGCGAATTGAGCACCGGCGTCAAACGGTGTGCTTCCAGCGCGGGCGCCGTTCCCGGCGCAATGCCGTCGAGCACGAAAATGCGCGCATTGTGTGCAAGCGCACGCGCTTCGATGCCTTCCTCGACGCGCGCCACAAAAAACGAGTCCGCACCGGCGCGTTCGAGCGCATGCACCACCGGCGCAATACCCATGCCGTAGGCGTTTGCCTTCACCACGGGAGCGGCAGCGGCCGGGGCGGCGCGGCGCAGTACCTCGCGGTAATTGGCGGCCAGCGCGCCCAGCCTCACGGTCAGGTGTGCCGGGCTGAGTTGCGAAGGCGATTCGTGTGCCGGCCTGGTCATCGAAGGAGAGAACGACAGCGGGTGGGCCTAGTCAAATGCCGCGAAAACGCCCGTGCTTTCGCCCTTGTCCGGCACGCGGCGCAGGCTCCAGGCTGGTTCCATGTCAGTGATTCTCCCTCGCGTCCCGGAAAGTCCCGCGTTGTCCCGGAAAGTCCCGGAAAGTCCCAAGGTTTTCCTTTGTTTATCGCGGCCCATCGGGTATCAACAGGTAACACCTGGGGGCGCTACCGGCGCTCTTACCGGTAGCAAAACCGGGAGCAAACACCGTTGCTCGCGGTAGCAAAAGGGGACTGCATTGATAACGGAAAGCCAAATCCGCGCGGCAATGCGTGCCGTCCAAAAGAGTGGCAAGCCGACCAAGCTTAATGACGGCGGTGGACGCGGTGACGGCCGCCTTGTGATGATGATCCGTCCCCACAAGGACGCGCCCATTACCGAATGGTACGCCGCCCATTACCGGGACGGCCGGCAGCGGCTGGTGAAGATGGCGAACTATCCGGCCCTCGGTGTTTCGGATGCCCGGCGGACGTTCCGGACTGGTTACCTTCCGATCATCACCACTGGTGGCAACCCGGAAGGCCATCGGTCGCGGAAGCCAAAGTCGTCTGGCGACACGATTCATGACCTCTTTTCCGCCTACGCCGATCACATAGAAAAGGCGGCCAGCAAAAACTACGCTAGGCAGGGGCGGTACGCTCTGCTCGGCGTGGACGGCGACGGCGGTCTAGCGAAAGATATTGGGCCGACAAAGCGCGCTGCCGACGTCGTCCCACAGGACATCATTCCACACCTAGTCGCTATCCACGAGCGCGGTAAGATCGTTATGGCGGCGCGTGTGCGGGCGCATGCCAGTGCGGCATTCTCGTTCGCCATCAAATCCTCGAACGCCTACACGCGCTCGGCTGGGGCTGTGGAGTGGGGTTTGAAGATGAATCCGGTTCAAGCCATCCCGTCTGACCCTGAAGCTAATCGCGCTGGCAAGCGCCACCTTTCGCCGGAAGAGTTCCGGAAGTTTTGGGACTGGCTCGGGACTCGGCAAGAAAAGTCGATCACCTCATTCGTGCTGCGCGTGATGATGGCAACAGGCCAGCGCGCCACCGAAATATCGGGACTTACGGTCGAGCAATACGACCGCGCTGAAAGGATGCTTGATTGGTCGAAAACGAAGAACGGGATACCGCACGCGATCCCGCTGCCGCCCCAAGCTGTGGCGGTGCTCGATTGCACGGTGCCAAGCCGTTCTGGCCTCATCTTCCCGCGCCGGGACTCACCTGACCTTCCGCCGACGATGAGCGCCGTCGAAAAGGCGGTGAATTTGTTTATCAAGCAGTCGAACGTGCCGCACTTCACGCCGCGCGATCTGCGCCGTACCTGGAAGACCCTCGCCGGCGCGGCTGGACTCTCGAAGGAAATCCGCGACCGGATCCAAAACCACTCACGAAACAACGTTTCGAGCCGCCACTATGATCGGTACGAATACCTGCCGGAGAAGCGCGCGGCGATGGCACAATGGGCGGATTACTTAGACCGCATCCTCAACGACGGGAATGTGGTGCCGTTCCCTGCTCGGACGGCGTAGGGAAAAGCGTGCAATGGCCCCACCATCTAACCGCCCATTGCACCCGAAGGTCGCTGTGGCGGTCTGGCCGCGCAAAATCGCCCGGCCCCGCTTAGTGCAGGCATCGAGGAACCCGGCATTGCGGGCGTCATAGCTGGCCGCGACAGGCAGCGGCGTCATGTGGTTACGCCGGACATACCCGACCAACCCTTCCACCTTACCTTTATCGTTGCCCTTGCCAGGACGGCCGAAACGGTCCTTGAACAGGTAGTGGCATCTTCGAGACCGTCTCGCGGCTCAACCCAAAAACCCGAGCCGCTTCCCGCCGGCTCTTGCCATCATTGAAAACAAATTACCGAACCGCCGCGTAAACCTCCACGACAAACATCCCTTCGGCTTCCCTTCGTCCAGAGGACAAAGGAACGCCTTACCACTGGCTGGATTTTACTCCGCCGCGACCGCACCTCGCGCCGCTCCAGTGGAAAACTTTGTCACCGCCGCGCACAAGATGGCCTTCCCGTCAAGAAGGGCGATGCGATGGGCCAATGCCTCGCGTTTGACACGCAAGTCCGCCAGATCGTGCTGAGCAATTCGGAGCCGATCCTGGGTTTCGCGCCATGCCACGATGCCACGTTCGCCGAAAATGAACGTATAGCCAAAATAGCCGCTGACCACACAGCAAATAGCCAGCAGAAGAATAAGGCTCGCATTTCGTCCGAAACGGCGACGCAATCGCATAGGCGTCACGGAATCACATCCGGATTTTGCGGGCAAGCAAATTCATCCGACATTCCCCATATGACCGGTCATCCGGCCAAGCGTCCAAACACCGATTGACAGGGCGGCGAAATTGGACGCGAAAAGCGCCCTCAGGGGAGCAATCTTGCAAGCGATTTTGCAATTCTGACCGGCCGACGCTCTCGCCTTCTGTCAGTAGGCTCGTCGTGACGCATCCTTCTCCCCCCTCTCCGATGTCAGACAAGGTGCCCCGTGAAGCGGCCCCAGCTTACCGTTTCTGATCAATACGGGGACGAAAAGAGTTTGCTTTGAAACCGAATCGCGTACAGCGCCCCCGCAATGCTGAATGGGGGAGCAAAAACATGGCCCCGATAACGATTAGGCCCCACCTCCCTCTTCCAGTTTGCGTGTCGTGACGCGTTTACGCAGCCGAATTATCCGGAGAACCAGTAATGAAACACCAAAATACACTTCAAACTCAAGGAAACGACGCGAGGGACACGCCGATGGCAAGTCACAGCCTCAATGTCATGATGACGAAATTCACGAGCGACCGATTAGGGCCGAAACTGTCGCCCCAACGGTTTCGACATATCGGCGCAACATCCATTGCCATCGCAGCCCCGGAAAAGATCGAGGCTGCTCGCGCATTTCTCGCGCATGGTGATTCCGCCATGACAAAAGATCACTACATCATCGCACAATCGTTTGCAGCCAGTCGAAGCCAGGCGAAGCTTGTGAAAAAGCTTAGGCGAACACTGGGCCGCCGTTCACGACCAATACAATGAGCCGTAAAGGTCGAACCAGACCGCGCTTGTCCGAGTTGGGCTGATCAACCGCGATGCAACCGTGGTTGACTTTTCCTCATGGGGGAGCACACGGACCCGTTTTTCCCTTATCCGGCTGCATTGCTGGCGTCTCGTTCATTTCTCAACGCCGTCCGGGATCGGACCGCCGGAAACAGCAGCAGCGAGTATGACTTCGTGTTCAGCCAGCGCCTGCGCGGACCACAGCGAACTCCGGCCAATATGAATTGGCCGAGGAAACCGACCATCCTTGATCAACTGATATACCGTTGACTGGCTTATTCCGCCGTAGTGTGCCAGGACAGCAGGCAAGGGAAGAAATTCGTTCTCCATTGTGGGTTCTCATTACAAATCGACCCGCTCATTTCATCGTCACGACAAAAACTCCGATGGTCTTTTTCAATCGATTTCGGATTTCGTTGGCATTGCCCCGCCGTTGACGGATCCTTCCGCAATGCCCCGACAGAACGCAGCCCCACTGGTTCATCAAAGGGCGCCGCCGTTCCAGCATGTCGCCACGGCGATAGGCGGCCTCCGCCTTGTCACGAATTGCATGGGCAAGCGCCATTTCGACGAGTTCGTTCGGATACTCCGTCGTCTCTGCAGCCCAGTCACGGAACGTGCTGCGAAACCCATGAACGGTGATGTCATCGCGCCGCATCCGCTGAAGGACCTCTTCGAGCGCATTGGCGCACAGCGTCCCTGTTGCCCTAGCCCCCGAGAAAATGAACGGTTCGCCGGCGATCTTGGGAATTGACTTCAGAAGCGCAACCGCGTCGGGCGACAGCGGCTTCCGATGCGGCTTCCTTTTGCCTTTACGACCCTTCATTCGCTCCGCCGGTACGGTCCAGCAGCAAGCATCGAAATCGATTTCATCCCATTGCGCACCGATGACTTCGTTTGTCCGAGCGGCGGTTAAGATCAGAAATTTGAGCGAACTGGCCGCAATTCCATCGCGTCCCTGCAATTTCAGCATAAACGAAAAACTTTCAGCCCAGGGCAGCGCGGGGAAATTCTTGACCGGGGTCACGGTTTTTGGAGCAACGAGCAGCTTGTCGAGGTGTCCTCGCCATTGCGCCGGATTCTCCCGATTGCGCCATCCGAGGGCTGCGGCCCAACTCAGAACGGCCTCAATTCGGCCCCGTACTCGTCTTGCTGTTTCTGTCTTTGCCGTCCAGATCGGGGTAAGAATTTTCAGAATTATCGCCGTATCGATTTCCGACACGGACTTCGAACCAATCACGGGGTAGACGTAGGTCTGCAGCGTCGATGCCCACTGCGCCGCGTGCTTGGGATTCGACCATCCTGGCTTTTGCGCTTCGATGTACATTTCAGCGCATTCCTTAAAGGTGTGGATTTCGGCTGGCAGATGCGAGGCTATTGCCGCCGCGCGGGCCGCGCGCCGATCTTGCAGGGGATCGCCGCCTTCTCGCACTTGCTTCCGCAACGCCAGGGCCGTTTGTCTGGCGTCGGCAAGCGGAACTTCGGGGTACGGCCCCAAGCCCAGCGAATGCGCCTCGTGCTGCTTCGTATACCGAAACATCCAGGATCGCGTTTTTGATTGCGTAACGCGGAGGTAAAGGCCATGCCCATCGTGATGAAGCCCTGGCAGCTTTGACGGGATTGCCTTTACGGTGAGTTTATTGATGGTTTGCGCCATTCGAGCCTACAAGTTGCCTACAACTCGGTGCCGGATGGCATCGAGTTGCGAACGGCATCGTCGGATCACGACGGACAATGCCGTTCTGGTTTTTGTAGGTTTGTGGCGGAAATTTGGATCGCGCCAGATTTAGCCGGACGCTAAGCGGCTAGACTCCCCATCCGCCATGAAATGCTAACAACGTCATGATATTAAAAAATTTTCAAAGCGGATGCGCGCGTCTGTATACAAATCTTTATACAAATCGCCCGATTCTTGCGGCATTCTTCGGGGCGGCGAAGATAGTCCTGTACCAATTTCATTTGCCCACCCTCTCCCGCTGGGGCCAATGCACTCATATTATCCTCAATGCCAGAGTAACAAAAAGGCCCGACGCATGGGGAGCGCGGGCCTTAGAGTCTGTCCGGGAAGATCATGTTGGATTGCATAGCTTTCTCAACATGAGCCTGATGGAGGCGAGGCGCAAGAATGCGCGCGCCTTTCGATTGAGGTTCTCCCAATCCTTTGCGAGCCGTCTGCACCGTCCGAGCCATGCGAAG
>CANJBZ010000042.1 GCA_947473475.1 Alphaproteobacteria bacterium | reverse complement strand
TCGAAATCGAGCCTCAAAACACCGCAATCCGATTCACCCGCTGGGTGTGTCATAATCGAAGCCTCGATGTTTGAATAACCGCCTGATTACGATAGCTGAAACGCGCTCACGCCCCTACGAATTTGCGGTTCATCTGGGATATGCGGGATTGTTTGAGAAGGGCAACCCCGAATGGCGCGATTTGTATCCTGACCTGATCGGTTGAGCGTGCCCCGCCTGGATGGCCCGCTTTTGCGGGCCATGACACTTTTGTGGAAGGCGGTCACCCCGACGTTGCAGTTTCGATGAACCCCGCTACCCTCTGCGCAACAAAACGGGAGGACGTAATGAAAGCCGCCTATTCTGGGATTGCGATTGTCTGTGCCGGCTTTGCCGGCGTTGGTGCTGGAATGCTCATTCGTCCGTCGGATGCACAAACCGCTGCGCCTCGCATGACGAAGGAGCAATACAACCGCACCCTGCCGCCCGATATTCATCCCGACTCGCGCAGCCGCATGCCGATGATCAGGCGCGAGACTTTGGATGCGTATGGCAAGAAGGAATATGACCGCCATATCGGCCCGAACCAGTCCTCGCTTGCCGGGCTGCAAGGGCCGGGCGGTTTGCGGCTGCACGGCTCCAATCCCGATAGCATCGGCGAGAGCTTGGGCCCGCGTGCAAAAGAATTGATCCGTCTTGCCGTCTCGCGCGAGTTGAACCAAGCTTTCGAATGGACGGTGCACGAGCCGGTCGCGCTGAAACAAAAGATTGAACCGGCAACGATCGACATTATCCGCAATCGTAAACCGCTGACCGGCGTGCCTGAGAAGGACGCAGCCATGATCCAGCTGGTGCGCGAATTCTTCCAGGAGCACAAGGTGAGCTCCGCCACCTATGCGCGCGCCCTCAAGGCCTTGGGCGAGAAGAATTTGATCGATATGTGCGTGCTGATGGGCGACTACACGGAGACCGCCGTGCTGCTGACCGTCAACGACGCGCGGCTCCCCTACGACCTGCCGTCGCTTCTGCCTGTGCCCTAAACGCTGGCGCCGAATTGGCGCAGCGCGCCGTTGGCAGCGGCGGCGCCGGTGGCGAAGCAGGCTTGCAGGAGGTAGCCGCCGGTAGGGGCTTCCCAGTCGAGCATCTCTCCCGCGACGAACACGCCCGGGCGATTCAGAAGCATCAGATCGTTGTCGACCGCGGACCATGCCACGCCGCCTGCGGTGGAGATAGCGCGCGTCAGAGATTGAGGCGCAAGAAGGTTTAGCGGTAACGCCTTTATGTGTTTTGCGAGAGTATCGGCGTCGTTACTCAGCGTGGCGCCGAATGCCTCTCGGAGAAGATTGATTTCCAACGGCGACAGCCCGGTCTTGCGCAGCACATTGGCAAGTGACTCACCTTTGCGCGTGCGTTTCAGCTTCTCGGCTATTTGGTTTGCGCTGAGGTCGGGGCGGAGGTCCACGGTCAGCCGGGCCGATTTGGCATGGGCAACAGCGTCACGCAACGCGGCTGAGATCGCGTAGATCGCGCCGCCTTCCATGCCGTAACCGGCGATCATGCAGTCGCCGCGCGCGGATTGCCTGCCGAAGCTGAGGACAACATTCTTCAGCGGCTGTCCGGCAAAGCGGGTGCGAAACACCTCGCTCCAGGCGACCGTAAACCCACAATTGGACGGTGCGAACGGTGTTAGCTCTATGTGTTCGCGAGCCAGAATCTCCGCCCAGCCGCCATTCGATCCGAGCTTGGGCCAGCTTGCCCCACCAAGCGCCAAAATCGTAGCGTCGGCTCGCGTACGGAGATTACCGGCGGGGGTACGAAACAGCAGTGCGCCGGCATCGTCCCACCCCCGCCATTCGTAGCGCGGATAAAATTGCACGCCAAACCCGCGCAACCGTTCCAGCCAGGCACGCAGGAGCGGGGAGGCTTTCATCGCTTTGGGAAACACGCGCCCGCTGGAGCCCACGAAGGTGGGTTGTCCCAGACCTTCCGCCCACGCAATCGTCTTTGCTGGCGGGAACGCTTTCAGAATCGGCCGCAACCGCGCGGAGGCTGCTCCGTATCGCTTTAAGAAGCTGTCGAACGCTTCCGAGTGCGTGAGATTCAGACCGCCGCGTCCGGCCATCAGGAATTTTCGCCCAGCCGTCGGCATGCGGTCGCACACCGAAACCTTCACGCCCGCCGCTCCGAGAATCTCCGCGGCCATCAATCCCGCAGGCCCAGCTCCGATAATCGCGACGGTACGCGGGGGACCTTCCGCGGTCACAGGTCCAACGTGTTGGGTGCGAAAATTTCCTCAAGGGCAACGCGACGGTCACACAGGCCTTGCTCGTACACATATTGCGTGACGTTCTCCAGCACCGGCCGCGCGGCCTTGATGCCATAGGGCATGGGCGTTTTGGTCACCACGTTGCGAACGGGGCGGTCCACCAGCCCCATTTCATAGTACAGCGCCATCCACGCCAGCGACTCTTTCCGAACCTGTTCCATGGCCGCCAGGAAGCCCGAATACAAATTCAGCGCCACCCAGGGATGCTGTTCGTACACGGAGCGCTTAATCACCATGCAATGGTTGATCGGGAAGATGCCGGTCTTTTTGAAATAACGCGCGGATTCCGCCTCGCGGTCCTCGAACAGATATTTGATGCGGGGATCGGCGGCGACATCGACGCGACTGCGGTCCACCAGATTGTTGTTGGCGATGTAGTGGACGATGCCATCGATCTCGCCCTTCAACAGCATGTCGCCGAGATTGGTGTTCAGCGGCACCGGCGTAATCGAAACGCCTTCCGGCGCCTTGAAGCCCGACGAATGGCCGTGGCTCTTGTCGTCGTTGCGTTCCATCCACCACGTCATGTCGCGAGCGTGTACGCCGAATTCGTGCTGCAGCACACCGCGCGTCCAGATGGCGGCGGTTTGCTGATATTCCGGCACGCCGACGCGCTTGCCCTTCAGATCGGCGGGCACATTGATGCCGGAATCTTTGCGCACCACGATTTCGTTGTGGAAGAATTTCCGCATCGTATAGATCGGCAACCCAACCCAATCGCGGTTGCCCTTCGATGTCAGAATGGTCAGCGTCGACATGGACATTTCCGATACGTCGAAATCGCCGTAACGCAGTTGCCGCCAAAACATTTCGGAAGGGTGGACGGTGGTCGGCACCAGCCGCAGGCCCTCGAAGTCCACGCGGCCTTCAATCACGGGACGGGTGCGCGGATTGTCCGACAGCGCAACCGAAAGCTCCAATACCGATCGACCCGGATTCTTCGAATCCTGCGTAAAATGCGCCACGTCTTCCCTCACCACTTAGCGATTAGTTCTTGTTCTACGGCTTTTCGCCAATCTTCGCCTGATGGCACGATGCGATCATGCGGGCGGACATTGCAATAGGTCGCCGCCTGAACGCCACGGGGCGTTCCGCCTTTTTCGGCGGTCGCCACAGCCTCCAGAAGCAAACGCCGCATCGCCACGACAGCCTTGTCGCTGGTGCCCAAAAACTCTTTCGAGCGGTCGCAGATCGGGCCCATGCCTTCCTGAAGCGCGAAGTCCTGCGTGTTGACACCGACGATGCCGGTGTAGTTCTGCGTCTTCTGCATCTGGCGGTCGACCATGTAGTCGTTCGACTGATTGCGCTTGAGACGGAACGTGCCGGGAATCAGATCGTCTTGGCCGCGTCCCATGCCGGCTTCGCGCTTTTCGAGCCAGGCGTCGTCGAAGTAAGTGCTTTTATCATAGGCGCACATGAAATTGTAAACGTGGCAACGCTCGTCATCGATAGGCGCCCAGATGTGGCCATCGATGCGCGGCCGTTCGTTCTTGCCGCCAAACCAGCCCACGGCATTGGAGCGCATTTGCAGTGCCGGCAGCACGTACTGATAGACGCGGACGTAATTGCCTCCATCGCCCATATTGCGGGTCGACACATAATAGTAGCCGTAATCGGTGCGTTCGACGTCGATGCGCGGTGAGCGGTCGCGCTGGCGCGGCTCGGATTTGTCGCTTTTGAAATTGTTATGCGCGAAAGAGGAATGCGCCGTGTCCAGGCCGCCTTCCAGCGCCTGCAGGAAATTGCAGTTCTCAAACGTCTTGGAGACGAAGCGGTGTCCTTCCGGCGCGCGCGTCCATTCGTAATCGGGCTCCGGCGGTTGCGAATCCTTCGGCCCCATATAGGTCCACACCACGCCGCCCTTTTCGACACAGGGATAGGCGATGAGTTTTACTTTGGCTTGCAGCGTCGTGCCGGCCGGCTCAGACGGCATGTCGACGCAATCGCCGTGGCGGTCGAATTTCCAGCCGTGATAGACGCAGCGGATACCGCATTCTTCGTTGCGGCCGAAAAACAGAGGCGCACGCCGGTGCGGGCAATAGGCGTCGACCAAGCCGACAGTCCCGTCTGTGGCCCGAAAGGCGATCAGGTCTTCGCCCAGAAGACGCACCCGCAAGGGCGCTCCGTCGGCTTCCGGCAATTCCGAAGACAAACACGCGGGCTGCCAGTAGCGCCGCATCAAGACGCCCATGGGCGTGCCGGGTCCGACGCGCGTAAGGCGGGCATTTTCTTCGGGGGTTAGCACGCGTCGCCCCCTCCACCGCTTCGCGGTCCCCCTCCCCCGTAACAACGGGGGAGGAACCCACCGGCCATCCTCACCATATGGCGACGAGGTCTTTGGCCATGGCGTCTTTCCAGTTGGCGCTTCCCGGAATGACGCGGTCGTAAGCGCGCACTTTCCGGTACGTGTCCGGATCGAGCCCACGCAGCGTGCCGTCCTTTTCGTTCTGCGCAATCGCGTCCAGCAGCAGACGCCGCATCGCGACGATGGCCTTGTCGGAGGTCCCCAGGAATTCTTTCGAGCGGTCGCAGATCGGCCCCATGCCTTCCTGCAGCGCGAAGTCCTGCGTGTTCACCCCGACAATGCCGGTGTAGTTCTGCGTCTTCTGCATCTGCCGGTCGATCAGGTAGTCGTTTGACTGGTTGCGCTTCAGGCGGAACGTGCCTGGAATATTATTCACCGCGCCGCGCCCGGCCGCCACTTCGCGCTTCTCCACCGCTTCCGGAACCAACTCGTCTTCGGGATGCGGCGCGCACATGATGTTGTAAACGAACGTGGTGTAGTCATCGATCGGAACCCAGATGTGCCCGTCGAGGCGCGCGGGTTTGTTGCGCGTGCCTTCATAGCCGATGATCGAGGCGCGCAATTGCTGCGCCGGCATCACATAGTGATAGACGCGGATATATTTGCCGTCGTCCACGTGACGCGTGGAGACATAGCAATAGCCGTAGTCGGTGCGCTCCACGTCGATGTTCGGCGACTTGTCGTGCTGGCGCAGATTGGCCCGGTCGTTCAGCTTGTTGTTGTGTGCAAACGACGAATGCGCCGTGTCCAGGCCGCCTTCGATGCACTGCAGATAATTGCAGTTCTCGAACGTCTTGGAGACATAGCGGTGCGTTTGCGGCGCGCGCGTCCATTCATAATCGGGCTCTGCCGGCTGCTGATCCTTCGGTCCCATATAGGCCCAGACCACGCCGCCCTTTTCGACGGTCGGATAAGCGACGATTTTCACCTTCGCCTGCAACGTCGTGCCGGCGGGTTCCGACGGCATGTCCACGCAATCGCCGTGTTTATCGAATTTCCAGCCGTGGTAGACGCAGCGGATGCCGCATTCCTCGTTGCGGCCGAAGAACAGTGGCGCACGGCGGTGCGGACAATAGGCATCGACAAGCCCGACGGTTCCGTCGGTCGCGCGATAGGCAACCAGATCTTCGCCGAGCAACCGCACGCGCAGCGGTGAGCCGTCCGGCTCCGGCAATTCGCTGGAAAGGCACATCGGCCACCAGAAACGGCGGAAATATTTGCCACCGGCGGTATTCGGCCCAACTCGCGTTACGCGTTCATTTTCTTCAACGGTCAACATGGTCTTCTTCCTGCTTCCAAGGTTCAACTGTGATGTGGATCGCGGGTTCGTTCGATTCCCCGCCCACGATCTTCAAAGCGCGATCGACATCTTTCAGTCCGACCACATGCGTTGAGATCAGGTCCAACGGATATTTTTTAGATTTCATCGCGCCGATGGCGAGTTCGACGGCTTCATACGAATGGCCGCGCACGCCGCGTAAACTGGCCTGGAAGCGAATGAGCCGGTCGAGATCGAGCGGCACGGCGGTTTTCTTCCAGGCGGTGCACAGCATCTGGCCGCGCTTCTTCACTAGCGTCAGGCCGCCATTGAGGATTTCCGGTCCGGCGCTGGACACATCGATGACGACATCGGCCATACGGCCGCCGGTGATGTCCTTCACGCGTTCCCGCACGTCGTCTTCATCGACCGCGATGGTGTGGGTGGCGCCGAGCTTCCGCGCGGTCTCAAAGCGTTTGGCATCGCGCGCAAGCCCGACCACAACGATGTTGTCCGCGCCCGCGACGTTCGCGGCGACGACGCAGCCGAGACCCTGCTGCCCCGGTCCCATGATGACGATGGTTTGCCCAGGCCCGATGCCGGCGTCCATGTACGCCCACTGAAAGCCGTTCCCTAAGGGCAGCGCCATGGCGGCGATGTGCGGGGGGATGTTGGACGGCAGTCTGTGTACGACCGTGCGCGGGTGCATGTAGAGATACTGGCTGTAGCCGCCATACAGCGACGGCGCGACGGTGATCGGGGTGGAGCCGTAGCGCACGCCCTTCGGATTGAAGTGGTCTGTCTCCAGGCAGGAGCGGTATTCGCCGGTGCGGCAGTATTCGCAGTGGCCGCAAGGGAGATATTCCTCCAGCGCCACATAGTCGCCTTCGCTAATGCCCCAGCGGGCGCGCGCGACATCGCCCAGCTTTTCGACATAGCCGACGATCTCGTGCCCCAGGATGCATGGGCTGAATTGGGAGCTGAGATATTTTCCCCAATCGCTGCCGCAGATGCCGGTTGCGACCACGCGCAACAGGCCGCCATCGGTGGGTATTTCGGGCAGTGGCAGTTCACGCAGCTCCGTCTGGCGGGGGCTCAGCATGACCGCGGCAAGCGAGGTTTTGGCGCTCATAGGATCGGTATAGGAGCGGGCCCTTTGCCTGACAAGCAGCGAGCCAAGGGGCGGAGGATAAACACTATGTGGACCAAAGACATTGTGGAGCGAACCTAGCGGCGGACGGTCCGGCCGTGTTGATCCAGGTCAAGCCTTCCAGGGCAGCCAAAACAAAACGGGCGCCCGTTAAGGACGCCCGTTCTGAATGCGCAAGACTTGCGGAACTTACTTCCAGGGATCGACCGAGACGTGAATCACGTCCGGGGCGCCCTTGCCGGCGACGGTCTTCAGCGCCCAATCCACTTCCTTCAGCCCGAAGGTGTGCGTGAGGGCCTTCTCCAGCGGGAAGCGGTGCGAAGCGAGCTGCTTCAGCGCCAGTTCGCACGCCTTATACGAGTGCCCCCGGGCGCTTCTGAGCTGCCCGTACTTCTGGGTCACGCGATAGATCGGGAAGTCTGGGAAGGTCGGCATTTCATTGCCCTGAATGATCAGGATGCCGGCTTTGCGCTTGAGCGCGGTGATGCCGAGCAGCATGGCCGCCGTACCGGCGCCCGCCGTGCAGTCGATGGAGACGTCGACGCCCTGCGGCACGATCTCGCGGATGCGCGCTGCCGGGTCTTCCTTCTGCACGTCGATCGTGTAGTCGGCGCCCAACAACTTGGCGAGTTCCAGGCGCTTGGTGTCCTTGGTCGTGCCGGTGATGATGATGCAGTCCGCGCCGGCTTGCTTACAGGCGACGATCTGGGCGAGGCCCTGCTGGCCGGGGCCCTGGATCAGCACGGTGGAACCGTAGCCGATGTCCGCCTCGAACAGCGCCCACTGGATGCCATTGGCGAGCGGGGTAGCGATGCCGGCCAGTTCCGAGCTGACGTTGTCCGGGATCTTGTGCACGATCGCGTTCCAGGGCGCGAAAAGGTAGTGCGAGAAACCGCCCCAAAGGTGCGGCGCCAGATCGGCCGAGGTGTAGCCGTAGCGGATGGCGTTCGGATTCGTGTGCCAGTCGGTGGCTTCGCAATGGCGGTATTCACCCTGATGGCACCACTCGCAGGTCATGTCGGGCAGATAGTGCTCGAGCAGAACGCGGTCGCCTTCCTTGACGCCCTTGCGCGCCAGCCATTTCTTGCCGGCCTTATAGACGCTGGCCACATTTTCGTGGCCCATGATCACGTTTTCGATCTTTTTGGCGTAGTTTTTGACGTCGCTGCCGCAGATGCCGGCGATTTCGACCTTAAGAATGGCCGACTCGTCGTCGATTTCCGGCATGTCGAATTCGCGATAAACGGTTTCGTTCGGGCCCAGCTTTACGGCCGCAGGTACTTTTTCAACCACTGCTTTCACCTCCGGTAAGTATCGTGTGGGGCGTATCTATCCCGTGGGGGAGGGGCTGTAAACTCTCAAGGCCGTGTGCCGCCAAGGCTGGTATCGCGGGGGTAAATTCGGTCGAAAAGGAATGGCCTTCCTTGGGGTTCTTCCGTTAAGCAAGATGCGATGAGTTCCGACAGCGACTACGAAGCCGCCCTTTCAGTCTGGTTTGCGAAGCCCAAGCCGGCCGCCGAAGACGACGATCTGTTTGGGCAAGGCAAGATCACCCAGGCCCAGACCGAGGCGATGGAACGCATCCGCGGCTGGGTGCAGGAGCGGTTCAAGCTGGCGCCGGAGAGCGCAATCCTGGTGTCCGAGGTGACCTGCAATCTGCCGGGCTGTCCGCCGCTCGAAACGGTTGTCGCCTTCTGGGAAAACGAGAAGCGGTACCATTTCAAGCTGTTCAAGCCGGTCGAGGAAGTGACCCAGGATAACCTGCCCTTCGCCTGGATGAAGGACGAATTGGTGGTCCCGGAAGGTTTCGGCTGCGAGTGCTGCTGACCGTCCGCCTGTAATTCGGGTTTGAATCGAAATGCCTTAGCCCCGTTAATCGGGCGCTCATCCATCAGCCGAAAATCGCCGGTTCAATCCGCTTTTCGTCAAAACCCGTATACCGGTCATGCCCATATCTGGGGCATGACCAACAAAGCCACGCGCCTCGCGCAAATCCTTATCGGCAGCCTCTTCGCCATCGGCGTCCCAGCGGCTGCCAACGCCACCATGATCGCCGACACGACGCAGAACGTGTCGTATCAGGGCGCCAATCCCATCAACTGGTACGGCGGCTGGACGACATCGGTCGGTGACGTTGTCGAAGGCGGACCGGAATTCGACACCAACCGTGTCAATGTCACGACTGGAACGCGGACCATCGAACTCGATTTTTATACGCAGTTCGATGGCGATGATCTTGGCGCGCATTACGCCGACATCTTCCTGGCGACGGGCGCCGATAAAGACGCTTACACCTATGGCATCGCCCTTGGGGCGCAGCTTGCCTTTGGCGGCGTGGGGAAAGGTCTTTATGCCCTCAACAACAACTATCTGACATCGATCGATCGCTGGAAGAACACGGGTTACATTTACGCAGGCCAGTACATCTCGCCCAATGACGGCTTGGGTCACCTCGCGCCGACGATTATCAACGGCGGCACCGCGCTGCCCGGCTGGAACGTGGACGTGTCGCAAAGCGCCAGCGGCGATGGGGTCTATCCCTATCTCGTGTCCGTCAAATTGACTGCCACCACCGACGAGATTCTGAAAACCGTCTTTTCGGCAAAGAATATCGCGATCATGTGGGGCACCGGCGACTGCAACAACGACACCATTTATCTGGCAAGCGCCGCCCCGCCGCCGTCGGTGCGGGAGCCCGGCACGCTCGCGCTCATGCTCAGCGCCTTTGCTTCGGTTGTCTACATTGGTTGGGGACGCCGGCGTTCGCGAATGGCCTAGCGCCGGAACGTTTTTGCCCGGTTTTGTGCTATGCAGGCGTGGTTCTGGGAGGAGCCACGGATGGATAGGTTTTCGGCGGCCGGAAGGCGGTGGTTTGGCGTTTTAGGCGCGTTGGCGCTGGCAATCGGCGCGTTGCCGGCATCGGCGCAGACGCAACGGCCGACAGTTGCCGTGCTGCCTTTCGACAACAGCTCCGGCGACGGGGCGCAAAATTACTTCGCCGAAGGCATGACGGACGAAATCGCTGCTGCTCTATCGGGTGCGCGCGGTCTCGATGTCGTTGCGCGGTCCTCGTCATTCCGGGTGAAAGAGCCGAAGCGCGATCTGAAAGCCACGGGTGAGCAGCTTCATGCGCGCTATCTCGTGCGAGGAGAAGCGCGTCTGGTAGGCGATCGCGTGCGGCTGAACTTGGCGCTGCATCAGGCGAGCGACGGCAAGCAGATTTGGGCCGAAGAATATTATGCGGAGAGTCCGAACCTTTTCGATATCGAGGAAGACGCCGCGGAAAAAATCGCCGCCGCGCTGAAAGCCCCGGTCCCCGCAGGCGAAATGCTGGTGCGCAACCGGCTGGATTCCTTCGATGTCTATCTGGATTTCCTGCGCGCCAAAGTAGCCGCGCGCGATCGTGGCGCCCGGCCGCTGGCGGACGCCGCCGTTATTTTGGAAAAGGTTCTCGCGCGCGAGCCGAACTATGCGCCCGCCGCCGCCATGCTGGGTTACGATTATGCACTGACGCCGCTGTTTTCGACGTCGCTGCGCAATGGCCTGCCGGACGAGGAACGCAAAGTCGTCGAGCGCACGATTCCGAAAGCTGAGGAATTGGCGCGGCGGGCCATAGCCCGCGATCCGAAGGGAGCGGACGGTTTCGTGGCGCTCGGCTACGCCAGCATGGCGCAGCGCAAGATGATCGCCGCGGAAGATGCGTTCAAACAGGCGCTGGCGCTGAATCCGAACCAAGCCGATGGGCTGCACGGCTACAGCCAGTTCCTGGCGGCGATGGGCAAGATCAAGGAGTCGCTTCGGATGCGCGAGCACCTTGAGGATATCGAGCAGTTCATCGTCAATTACACCGCCGATACGGCAGAGATTTACTGGCTGGATGGCGACACCACCAAAGCGATTCAGATGCTGCAGCCGTTTCGTCCCGGCCGCACGCTGGAGTTGGCGCTGATTCAGGCATCGGCAGGACGCTATAAGGAATCCGCCGCCGCGCTGCGCGAAATGCCGATGACGAATTACCTGCCCGGTATGCTGGAGAGCGCGGCCAAGATTTTGGAATCGGCGCCCGCCAAAGCGGCATCACCCGCGACGCTGCCCCGGCTCGGCAATATGAGCTTCGCCTTCATGCATGTCGGCGCGCCGGAACGCGTGCTGGAGTTCTATGAGGATGAAGTTCGGGGGAATTACTTCCAGCCGATTTCATCCACCTGGTTCTGGCATCCGAGCTATGCCGCGGTGCGCAAAACCGATCGCTTCAAGAAGGTCGCGCAGGATCTGGGACTTGTCGCCTATTGGCGCGCCCGCGGCTGGCCGGCGCAGTGCCGTCCGCAAGGGGCGAATGATTTTATCTGCACCTAAAAGATGCCATCCCGGACGAGCGCGCTAGCGCTCGATCCGGGACCAAGCCGATTGCACCGTAGGTCCCGGCTCTCGCTCCGCGAGGCCGGGATGACAGGCAAATCTCAATTAATCGCGAAGCAGTAGAACAGGCCCGCGCCGCCGGTGGCGACGAGGTCCGGCTGGCTGCAGCCGCGGCTCGCATGCTGCGAATTCCACGAGGTGCCGCCGCCGCCGCTGCGGTCGGAATGGCCGAGTTGTGCGGAACCCATGCCGCTGCTCGTCCAGTTGTTGCAGGTGTGGTCGGCATTGTCCGTATACGCACGGCCATCTGCTTGCGAACCGGTCAGCATATCGTGCGTGTTCGGCATGTCGCCGAAGCCGTTCACGACCTGGCCTTTTTCCGTGAGCGCGGATTGCTTGAACAGATTGCTGCCGCGCTGCGCCTCGACCAGCGTGTCGCCGTGCAGTTCGGATTGCGTATCGGAAATCGGCTGCCCCTTGGAATTGTACCAGGGGCCGGCGCCGATGCGGTCGCGTGCGTTGACGGCGGGCTGGCCGGGACGGGCCTGGGTCGAAAGGTACGCGTGCCAAGTCTTGTTGCCGCCGCCGACGGCTGCGGCAAGCTGCTGGCAATGCGCATCCGCGCCCGCCAAACCGCCGAGATCGGCGCCTTTGCCCATGCCGACGCTGGTGACGAAAAATGTCATCGGCCGCTGCTGCGCGGCATAGGTGACATACGAACCGGCGAGTACGGCCGCGGTCGATGCCGCGACGAGGAAAAGTGTCTTTTTCATCGAAAAATCCTTGGGAGGAGTGAGTAGGGAATAGGGAGTGGCGAGTGGTGGTGGGGCAGAGCAGCGTGCGTCACTGCTCACTATTCCCCACTCACTACTCACCTCTTTCTTCAATTCACGGCAAAGCAATAGTACATGCCGACGCCGTGCGTGCGCCGCAGGTCGGCCTGTCCGCAACCGGTGGTGCTGTGCGCCGAATTCCACGATCCGTTGCCGCCGCCATTGCGATCCGACATGCCCACCTGAACGGCCGCTCCGGTGTTCAAGCGCAGATTTTCGTTGTTGCCCTTGGCCTCGCTCGTCCAATTGTTGCAGGTGTGGTCCTGCGTGTCGGTGAAGGCGCGCCCGTCCGGATTGGATCCGGTCAGCGTCTCGTGCCGGTTCGAGGCGGGATTGGCCTTCATATATTCCTCGTCCCGGTCGTTCGGCGCGGGCAGATCGTAAAGGCCGGGTACCACCTGACCCTTTTCGGTCAAATCGGTCGTCTTGTTGATGTTGTTCCCCATGCGGGCGAGTTCGATGGTGTCGCCATGCAGATGGGCGTTGTCCTGGGCGATCATGACGCCCTTGGAATTGTACCAGGGGCCGTTGCCGATGCGGTCGCGCGCATTGATGGCCGGCTGACCGGGGCGCGCCTGGGTCGACATATAGGCATGCCACATCTTGCCACCGGCGCCGGCGGCGGCTGCCAGGTCCTGGCAGTGCTTGTCCGCGCCCGCGAGGCCGCCGAGATTGCCGCCATGCCCGCCACCGACGCTGGTGACGAAGAAGTTCATCTTGGGGTCCGGCTTGAAGTCCGGCGCGGGCGGCAGTTGGGCAAAGGCGAAAATGGAACCGGCGGTCAGGCACAGTGTAGAAGCCGCGATTAGCTGCAGGGTCTTTTTCATGGGTTCTCCTCCCTCGATTGCGAATGTGGCCGCAACCTACCAAGGTCGCGGCCTGGGTTCCAGGTGGTCTTCGCGTCACTTTCGGGGCTAAGCTGACAAAAAACAGGGAGTTCGCCGTTGCGCCGAACCGCGATTGCCGCCTGGCTTGCCATGCCGCTGCTGTTGTCGGGCGCGGCCGCCCGCGACGGCCATGCTGCCCAAAACGCGCCTTCCCTGCCCGATCTGATGTCGTTTCAGATGATGCGGACGGACTCCGCTAAGCCCGCGCCGGTCAGCATGGACCAAGCGGCCGATGCTCTAAAGAATTACGACGTGGTGCTGATCGGCGAATGGCACGATCACACGGGCAATCATCTGGCCGAGATGGCGCTCCTGCGGGCGCTCTATGCGCGCAGCCCCGATCTGGCGCTGTCCATGGAGATGTTCGAACGCGACGTGCAGCCCGTGGTGGACGATTATCTGGCCGGCAAAATCGGTGAGGACGCTTTCCGCAGGCGCAGCCGCGCCTGGGGCAATTACGCCGAAAGCTACCGGCCTTTGGTCGAATACGCCAAGGAGCATCGTTTGCCAGTGATCGCCGCCAACGTTCCCGGCGCCGTGGTGCGGTGCGTCGGCCTGGAAGGCCCCGCCTATCTGGACCGCATGGCCGCCGACAAACGCGGGCAGGCGGCGGCGGAATTGCATGTGCAGGAAGGTCCGTACAAGGAGAAATTTCTCAGGTTCCTGGCAGAAAGCGGCAGCCACGGACCCGAAGCAGACAAGACGCCCGAACAGAAGAAGGAAGAATCGGACCGCGCCTTCGCGTCTCAGGTAGCCCGCGACGACACGATGGCCGAATCGATCTTTCTATCGCTGCAGAAGAATCCGGCTCGCAAGGTCGTGCATGTGACCGGCGCCTTTCACGTGGAAGAGGCGCTGGGCACCATGGAGCGGCTGAAGGCGCGCGCCCCTCAGCTGAAAATCGCCCTGGTGGTTCCGGCCGAAGCCGAGCACCCCGACAGCAATCCCGCCATGGAGGCGGGCGACGCCAAGAACGCCACTTTCGCCATGCTGCTCAGGGCCTCGCCGAAGGAATATGTCAGCGACACCGAGCGCAAAGAGGCCGAAGACCGCGTGAGGGCTATGTTCCGCGGTCAACCCGGCCAGACCGCCCCAAATCGCTGCCCTGGCTAGCCGGCCGCACTGCGCGCCACGACCGCGCAGGTATGACCTCACTTGTTTATGACGATTTGATAGAACGTCATTACGATCTCGAACACGATCAGCAACACGATGATCAGTTCGAGGCGAAGCGAGCGTTCCGTGTCGATGATGTCCGTAAACGCTTGCGCCGTTTCGGTGATGACCGAGAGTTTACGGTTGAGCAGCCCGACCCGCTCCTTAAGTTCATATTCGTCTTCCAAACGGCCATACAGCCGTTCCAAGTCCGGCCGGTCCCATAGAACGTCAGGTTTTTCGGCGACGGCGACTCGGCCTGACACACGATGTTGCACCAGAAGGGCCTTGCCGATGTGACGCAACATCGTGCGCCGTCCGGCTGGGGCGCGCCCGTCCTTGGCAAGCTTGCGCGCAAAGGGCTCGATAACATGAAAGACCGTTGCGACCTCTCTTTCGTCATGGGCAAGAACCACGCTCTTGGCCATGGCGTCGGAAATGACCAGCAGCCGTTCCACAGACATAGCTTTGACGCCGATCGCGCCCTTGGGCGTGATGTGGTCTTCCGTATCCGCGTAAAGTTCGATGGTCGCGATCTCTTCGTCGCGAATCGCGAATTCGCCTTTTACGCGGCCCGCGATAGATTTCAGAAATTCGTCTTGTTCCGCCGGAGACAATCCGGCCGATACGACAACTCCGTATCGGAAGAGCGTCACCAGCCCGTTTGCTCCCTCAGAGAATGCCAAGGGGTTGGTCGACAGGACGCGGTCGTGTTCAAGGCCGTTGGTGTCGATACGATCGCCGACGAGGAGCGCTTTGGCCGTAAGGCGCTTGTCCGTCAAAATCCTGGTCGCTGTGTCCATTTCAACGACCATAACCTCAATCGGGGTTTGTCTCGAATCGCCCAGGCTCTGCCGAACAGGCAATACAAAAGCGGCCGGAGCGCGCTGGCGGCGCACTCCGGCCGTACTCGTAAAACTCAGGCGCCCTTACGGGCAGCTTATTAAACGACGCCGCGTTTATGATTTCCGATGACCACGCGCTTGGGCGAGAACGCCTGCTCCAGCACGGTGACGGCCTTGCGGGGCTCGGCGTTGCCGCACATGAACACATCGAACGCCGCATAGCCGCGCTCGGGCCAGGTGTGGACGCTGATATGGCTTTCGGCCAGCACGGCCACGCCGCTGATCCCGCCATTGGGCGAGAAGGTGTGGAGGTGGATGTGGAGAAGCGTCGCCCCGGCGGCGTCGACGGCGTCTTTCATCGCTTGTTCGATGCGGTCCTTGTCGTTGAGGCCTTCGGCCTCCCAAAGATCGATAATCAGATGGCTGCCCGCGAATGTAAGCCCGTCGCGCGTAATAAAATGGTCTGCCTGCTCGGCCGGTGAAATAGGAACGTTTTTCGCCGCCTTGCTTGTATTGAACGCCATTCCTCCGGCGATTGCCTTCAAACCCAATTCGCGTGTAGCCATGCCGATACCAGCCTTCCCCAAGTGTTAAAACCGAAGTGCAGCCTTTGGCGCACTCACCCAAGAAGAAAGCGGCGGGCGGAAGATTACTTCCGCGACACGCCGCTTTGGTTCTGCTCTCGCGAGCAGGGCGGGGTGTATGGGGTCTCTTGACCTGCGATGCAAGCGTTTTTTGCGGGCGAGAGGGTGCGATGATCGCACCGTGATAAGGCGCTAAATTCTGGCGAGGTCCAATCCGGTGCTTCGCCGGATTTGTGACAATGATTTTGTTTAGGATTTCGCCTTGCGGCGGCGGGATGCGGCGAACCCGGCGAGGCCCGCACCGAGCAAAGCCAATGTCCCTGGTTCCGGCACTTTAAACGCGGCGGCGAACACCAGGTCAGACCCTGCGGGGCTGCCAAAAGCCGAACTGTCTTCCCAAAACCCATTGCTGTCGTTCAGGAATTGGAATTGCCCGCCGCTATAGACATCGGCGAAGGGGAACGCCCAGGCTGTATTTCCGTCGGGTGGGTTCGCTATGCCGTCCGTCGTCAGAAACAGCACGTATTGATTGCCACCGACAAGAACCGTGCCCGGCGTCGAAAAGCTGAGCGTCAGAAAATCACGGGTATTGGTGCCGGGCGTCTGCTGTACGACCGACTGAAACAGCGCGGGCTCGGTGGGCTGTACGTTGATCGAATCCCATTCATAGACGTAAGCCTGATATTTGATCGGCCCCGCGACGCCGACGTTCGCAATATCGTTCAAATCCTGAATGACGAAGCTGAAGCTCTTTAAACCGCTCGCATATGCAGGCGCGGTGACGGTTTGACCATACGTCTGGGTCACGCCGTTATGGCCCCATGGATATACAACGTCGCTGCCGTTCCAGCTCGGCGTCGTATCAACGGTTATGATGCCGGCCTGTGCCGTCCCGGCTCCCAAGGAGGCCGCGAGAATCAAAGCCGTCAGCGAACAGGGTTTCATGGCAGCTCTTATTTTGGAGTGTGTTGAAGGCATAGGCTTGAGCGCAACAAATGGAAAGGACAATAGGCCTCCCGCGGCGTGGTAATCGGCGTTCGCGGGCGTTTTCTGCCGCTCTCGTCCCCCTCGCGACAACGCTTGCGGTTTGTGGCAATCTCCCCGGCCAGTGGAGGAGCACGAAAGGTATACGCATGCGCTTGATCGGTCTTATTCCCGCAGTCACGGCCCTATTCATTGCGGGCGCGGTGTCTGCACAAACCTGGGAGGAATACGTCAACCGGGCGGATTTCTTCTCCGTCAACATGCCCGGTGAACCCACCGACCAGGCCATTCCGTACAAGACGGCCAAGGGCACCACGCTGCCCGCGCACGTCTATACCGGCAAGGATGCACGCGGGAATTACACCATCACCGTCGTCGATTATTCGAGCGCGGAAGGCGAAATCCCGGCCGCCATCGACGAGGCCGTGGCTGCCATCAAAGCCAAGGGCACGACGAAATATGAAGGCGTCAACATGCTCGACAATCACCGGAGCTGGCGCATCACGGTGGAAACGCCGCAGCAGCGCCGTCTGCTCGGTGAAGTGCTCGTGGCCGCGAACAAGCGTCTGTACATTTCGCAGGCCGATACGGCGCTGAACATTCCGCCGCCGGCGCAGTTCTCGGTGTCGCTGCAAATTCTGAACAATGACGGCGTGCGCATTCGTAACAAAGCGCCCGAACCCGCCAAGGCAGGCGAGATCGTGCCGGTGACCGAAGCCGCGCGCATCGCGGATACCGCGGAAATGCTGAAGCAGGTCGCGGGCAACTGGAAGGCGCCGGGCGGAAGCTGCGACAGCGCCTATCTGAAGGCGACCGTGCGCGCCAAAACCGTGCGTGGCGAAGAAGCCCTGGACGGCACGATCACCGCGATGGGCATGACCATCAAAGGCTTGGTGATCATCAACGGGCCGCGCGTCGGTCAGATCGTGGAACCCAAGACCGACAAGGTGATCTTTATCTTCGACCCGAAGGGCGAGAAGATGGATATCTCAGCGCTCGGGCCCCCGGCGATCGGTTGGCCGGACACCACGCTCGACATCTGCCCCGGGACCCGGGCAGGCTGAGAAGCAGCGGGTTAAGAAAAATTCAGACGCATGGAAGCCCGGCCTCGCGCCGGGTTTCTGTTATAGTAGGGGCGCTGTCCACGGAGACGCGGGACCGATGAAGAAGCTGCTGTATCTGGGTGCGGTTGCCGGTCTTTCGTTTGGCGCGGCCTTGGCCGCGGACCACGACGGCGCCGCGATTCCCAACTTCAATCCGGACGGCGAAACCGGCTGGACGCAAGACCGCCCCACGAGCGACGACTTTCTTCCGCATGACAAATCGGCCGGTCCTGGCCCGGTGGAATCCGATCCGGCGCATCCCTATGTGCCGAACGGGGCGGGGCAATCGACCTATCGCGTGGCCGATCTGACCAACCCGATCCTGAAGCCTTGGGTCATTCCGCAGATGAAAAAGGCGAACGACGATGTGCTCGCCGGCAAAGTGCCGTTCATCGCCCGCGAGCGTTGCTGGCCGGCCGGTGTACCGGCCTGGGACATCTATAACCGCGGCCAGCCCGTACACATTTTCCAGGCTAAGGACCAGGTGCTGCTGGTCAACGAGCTGTACGCCTCGACCCGGCACGTTTACCTGAACGTGCCGCATTCCAAAAATCCGAAACTGTCCTGGTACGGAGAATCGGTCGGCCATTACGAAGGCGACACGCTGGTCGTCGACACCATCGGCCTCAACGACCGCACCTTCGTGGACAATTACCGCACGCCGCACACCGACCAGCTTCATGTCGTGGAACGCTTCCGCATGCTCGATGGCGGCAAGACGCTAGAAGTGAAAGTGCAGGTGGACGACCCCGGCGCCTTCAACATGCCATGGACGGCGCGCTCGACTTGGCGGCGCATCAAGGCGGGCCGTCTGATCGAAGACATCTGCGAACCCAACAACGATTTCTTCTTCGGCTACGAAGTTGCCCCGCTACCGCACGCGGATAAGCCGGATTTTTGAGAAGGCTATAGTTACATACCTACATAAGGCTTGACCTATCCTTAATGTACATATAGAAGGTGTCTTCTATAGTTATTTAAGGAGGTGAGTGTGAACATCGAGATCAACAATGCAGATGCTTGGGCAGCTATTGACGACGTAATTGCTGGATTAGAGAAGGTTCTCAGTGGCCTCGTTGCACTTCGCCAGTCACTGGGAGAACCAGTGTCGTTGGATGCGGAATTTGATCCGAAAGACCCTCGGAATAAGTACGAGGTAGGTGGACTGGAGAAGCTGACGCCTCGCGGTGTGGAGGTTTGCTACAGACTATTTGATCGGGGGCGATCACGTTACGCCGTGGCTCAAGCGATGGAAATTAGCTTTGGGGCAGCAACCCACCGATTTGAAGCGTGGCAAAAGCTCGGGGGGCGGATGCGTCAAAAGCAGCACATCGATTGAAGCAAACAATAGAGAGCTCGGTAGAGGGAATTCGACCTTTACCGAGCCGTTCTCTCAAACGGAAGAGTCGTTACGGAACCGGTTTGAACTTATGCACGCGGCGGCCGCGGTTTTCGGCGATGTAGACGTTGCCTTTTGAATCCACTGCGATGCCGTGCGCCTGCTGGAATTCGCCGATGAAGCTTCCCGCGCGTCCGAATTGACCGACCTTCTTGCCCGACTCGCGCTCAAGAATCTCAATCGTGGCGCTGTTCTGATTGATCACGAACATCAGCTTCTGCTGCGGATCGGGCGAGAAATCGATCGCCACCGCTGAGCCGCCGGTCTCTTTCTTTTTGCCGTCCTTGGGCGGGGTCACCGGCTGCCATGGCACGGAGATAGTCCGCTTCAGTTTGCCCATCTTGTCGAACACGCGGATCGACTCGCCCAACCGGTTGCAGACATAGACATCGCCGTTTTTTGCCATGGTCAGGCAATGGACGGTCTGCATGTCCTCCTGCTTCCACTGACGCAGGAATTTTCCGGTCTTGTCCATCACCGCGATGCGGCGGTTGCTGCCGGAGCCTTCGCCGTCCGAGACATAGACATCGCCATTGCCGCGATCGACAAAGATGGACGACGGCATGTTGAAAATGGCGGCGTCCGAATTGAGCGGTTTGCCTTTGTCGGTGCCGTCGGACGAATCGATTTTCCCCTTGGGGCCGATCTGCAGCAGCATGCGTTTTCCGTCATGGCTGTATTTCTGAATCATCCCGGACGGCGCCGAGGCAACCCACACATTGCCTTCGCCATCGAAGTGGCAGGAATGCAGCCGGTCATCGAGCAGCTTGGGATCGCCCCAGGAATTGACGACATTTCCCGCCGGATCGAACTCGATCATGTTCGGCGCGACCTTGCCGGCGTTCAGGTCGACGTCGAGCACATCCTGCCGGTTCAGGATCAGAACATGGTCCTGCGCATCCACGCACAGACCGCCCAAACCGCCGATGACCCATTTGTCGGGCAGGGGCTTAGGCCAGGACGTATCCACTTCGTATTTCACGCTTTGCGCAAATGCGGGCGAAGCAGTTAAGGCGGCCATAGCCAGCGCGGTACAAGCGGCGGTCTTCATCAGCAACGATTTCATCGGTTTCCTCCCTGGGATTTTGCGGGCAGAATGCTGTCCTTGCGGCCATTCTGCAATGGCCTGCCCTTGCCCGCGTTACGCCGATACGGCACTCTTCGGCCCAAACACCAAGAAAACCCGCCAGGAGGACACCCCGTGAAGAAGCATCTTCTCTTGCTTGCCGTTGCCGCGCTTGCCTTACCGACGGCCGCCAGCGCCGACCTGCCCAAAGACGTGCAGGCAGCGATTGCCAAGATGGGCCATGAGAACGATCCCAAGACAGCGCCGCTGTTCGCGCCGTTCCACACCGCCGGAATTCCCGCCGACATCAAAGTCACCCGCGATCTCGCCTTCGGCTCCGATCCGGCGCAGAAGCTGGATATGTTCACGTCGGGTCAGGGCACAGGCAAGCCGATCCTGATCTATGTCCATGGCGGCGGGTTCACACGCGGCGACAAGCATCGCCCCGGCGAATTCATGTACGACAACGTTATGACCTGGGCCGTGCAGCACGGCATGGTGGCCGCGCAGACCAACTACCGTCTGGCGCCGCAATCGAAATATCCGGCCGCGAACGATGACGTTTCCGCCGGGGTGAAATATGTCCGTGAGCACGCGCGTGAATATGGCGGCGACCCGAACAAGATTTTCGTGTGGGGGCATTCCGCCGGCGCTTCGCTGGTCGCGATTATGGTGTCGCATCCGAACTTCGTGAAGGCGACGGGCGGAAATCTCGCGGGCGCGTTCATCACCTCCGGCCAATATGAGTTCAAAGCGCCGCACCCTTATGCGGGCGATGATGCGGCCAAGATTGCGGAAGTGAACGCGGTCGAAGGCATGAAGAAAACCGACATCCCTCTGTTCTTCACCCGTGCGGAATGGGACATGCAGAGCCAGATGCAGCAGGGCGATATGATCGACAAGACGCTCACCGCTGCCGGCAAGGAACATGGCTTCCACCTGATGAGCGGCCACAACCACATGTCGCAGGTCTATTCGATCGGAACCAACGAGACTCAGCTTTCCGATCGCATGCTGGCGTTCATCAAGAAATATTCGGCGAACGTCAAAGCTGCTGCCGCGCAGTAAAGTCCGCCGCGCATAGTACGTTGAACGGGCGGGGACTTTGTTCCCGCCCGTTTTCATAGGGAATGCTGATGACAGACAAGCACGATGCGTTGAAGCGCGAGATGCGCAGCTTGCAGATCGAATTGGTAAAGCTGCAACGCCATCTGATTGAGAATAACGCCCGCGTGCTGGTCATTGTCGAGGGGCGCGATGGCGCCGGTAAAGACGGCACCATCAAGAGCATCATGGAGCACATGAGCCCGCGCGATACGCGCGTGTTCGCGCCGCCAAAGCCCTCCGACCGCGAAAAAGACCAATGGTATTACCAGCGTTTCGTGCGGGAATTGCCGGCGCATGGCGAATTCGTGCTGTTCAACCGCTCCTGGTACAATCGCGCGGGCGTCGAGCGCGTCATGGGCTTTTGTACGGAGGCCGAAGTCGAGGAGTTCTTCGACACCGTGACGGAGTTTGAGAGCCTGCTCGTGCGCTCGGGGCTGCAGCTCCGCAAATATTATCTCGATGTCACCCGAGACGAGCAGAAGAAGCGCCTGATGGATCGCTGCAAGGACCCGCTGAAGGCATGGAAGAATTCGCCCATCGACGCCGTCGCGGCCAAGAAATGGAAGCCCTACACCAAAGCGCGCGACGAAATGTTTCTCCGCACAAGCCATGGATTGGCGCCCTGGCGTATCGTCAGGGCCGATCACAAAAAGCTTGCCCACGCGGCGGTGCTGAAGGATTTGCTGAACAGCTTCTCCTATCCGGGACGGAAAAATTCACTGGTCGAGCCAGACCGCAAGACGGTGGTCATTTGGACGCCGGGCATCGGCAAGGAAGGCGTCTTGGCGCGGTGACGGCTTAGCAACGCTTTTTGGGGTAAACGATGCATCCCTTCGCTCTCGCCGCGATTGGCGGCGTTATGATCGGCACGTCCGCGGTGTTGCTGATGGCGCTCACCGGGTGCATTGCGGGCATCAGCGGTATTGTGGGTGGCCTGCTGCCGCCCAAGCCCGTAGCGGATCGCTCCTGGCGGCTGGCTTTCATTCTTGGCCTTGTGGCTGCTCCTGCCGCGTTACGCACATTCAGCGGCGATGTGCTGATTGGGCCACCCACCGTGGGTACGCCGGTTCTCATCGCCGCGGGGTTGCTCGTGGGAATTGGGACGGCGCTTGGAGGCGGCTGCACCTCCGGACATGGAATCTGCGGGATATCAAGGTTATCTGTGCGATCCGTCGTTGCGGTGGTTACGTTCATCGCCGCGGGTGTTCTGACGGTCTTCGTGACCCGCCACGTGTTGGGAGCGTAAGCGATGCGCGGCACACTCACCGGATTGCTCGCGGGATTTTTGTTCGGCTTGGGGCTTTGCTTGTCGGGCATGACAAGTCCCGCGGTCGTGCAAGGGTTTCTGGACGTCGCCGGCGCCTGGAATCCCGCACTGTTGTTCGTGATGGCGGGCGGTGTTGCCGTGACGTTTGTCGGCTATCGCTTTCTGGTGCCGAAATCGAAGCCGTTGTGGGCGAGCCGGTTTTCGCTTCCTACCGCAACACGCATCGACACGCCCCTGCTCGCAGGCGCAGCAATTTTTGGCATCGGCTGGGGCCTCGCCGGGTATTGCCCTGGACCGGCCGTCGTTTCGCTGGCGTCCGGCCGCATCGCCGTGGTGGTGTTCGTGCTGTCGATGCTTGTAGGAATGATTCTGGTGCGTTGGATGCGGAGCGGCAGCCGGGCTAGCATGCCCTCGCTGGCCGCAGAGGAGAACAGATGACCGGAGACGCCAGAATCGTCTTGCGCGAAAGCCCCATGAAATCTTTCCAGATCATGGTGGTGGTGATCTGCACCGTCCTGAACATGATCGACGGCTTTGACGTATTGGCGATCTCGTTCACCGCGCCTCTGATTGCTAAGGAATGGGATGTCGCTCCGGCGACATTGGGCATTCTGCTGTCGGCCGGTCTTGCCGGCATGGCGATGGGGTCGTTGCTGCTGTCGCCCTTGGCCGATTTGTGGGGGCGGCGGAATGTTGTTCTGCTTTCCACCGCGATTATCAGCGTGGGCATGCTCGGGTCGGCTGTGACCTCGAATGTGCTTGAACTTGCGGCTTTACGCTTCGTGACAGGCCTCGGCGTCGGCGGCTTGCTGGCGAGCGGCAACACGCTGCTGGCGGAATACGCGCCGGACCGCTGGCGCGACTTTTCCATTTCCGCGATGGTGGTCGGTTACTCGGCGGGCGCGATCATCGGCGGTTCTATTTCGGCCTATCTCATTGCCGTGTTTGGCTGGCGCTCTGCTTTCATCTTTGGCGGCGCTTGCTCCACATTGCTGTTGCCCGCGATCCTTTACCTTCCGGAATCGCTCGATTTTATTTTGTCCCGCCGCCGGCCCGACGCACTGGAACGCGTAAATGCCGTGATGCGCCGTATTGGACATCCGGCCATGACGGCTTTGCCGGAATTAGCGCGCGAGGAGATTTCCACCCGGGCCGTGCTTGGGGTTTTCGAGCCGCGATTCCGCAAAGCAACGCTGTTGATCTGTCTCTGCTACTTCACACTGATGTTCAGTTTCTATTTTGTCCTGTCGTGGACACCCAAAAATCTGGTCGATCTCGGTTTCAGCGTTCAGCAGGGAATTTTCGGCTCGGTCCTGCTGAATGTCGGAGGGATTTTGGGAGGACTGATCTTCGGCTACTTCGCCGGCAAATCGCATACGCGCACGCTGGCGCCTTACATGTTCATCGCATTGTTCGCCTCCATCGTCGGCTTTGGGGCGTTGCGCGAGGGCCTCATCCCCGTCATGTCCGGGGCGTTCGTCGCGGGCTTCTTTCTCATCGGTTCGATGGCAAGCCTGTACATACTTGTGCCGCAGATCTATCCGGCGCTGGTGCGTAATACCGGTACGGGGCTGGCCATCGGTTTCGGGCGTCTGGGCGCCGTGGTTGGACCGTATGTCGCAGGCCTGCTCATCGGGTCCGGGTGGCAGCGGATCGCTTATTACTCAGTGCTTGCCATTCCAGTGCTTATTCCCGCGCTGGCCGTGCGTCATATTCCGCTGCTCGGAGAAAAGCCCGCTGTTCGTCCGGTGCGGAATGCCGATACGTTGCGCGCGGCGGAATAGTTACAACTTAAGGTTTTTTCAACCCCACCCTCTTAATTAAGGGGGGTGAGGTAGAGATGAAACTTCCGGACTGGCTTTCCGCCAAGCTTACACCTGGAATTTCGATATTCAGCAGCTTGGCTGCGATGACATTCGCTGTGGGCGCGATCGGATTCGTGTTCGCGGGAATGCGCGATGCCGATCAAGTCGGAATCGAGCAGCAGATTGTCCGCTCTGCGAACAAGGACGCGCTGACAAAGCTCGGCGATGCGCTGCGCAACAATACCTATTGGGATAATGCTTACGACCAACTCACCGACAAACCAGATCCGGAATGGACGGAGAAAAATCTCGGTCCTTACGCGCTGACGACCACGGGCGTATCGGCTCTGTTTGTGCTCGGCGACAACAACCATGTCATCTACGGCTATGTCGATCCGAAGCAGAAGATCGCCGAAACCGAATTTGAAACGGACGTGGCTCTGCTGACTCTGGTGCAAGATGCCAAAGCGCGTCCGGGCGCACCGCCTGGTACGGCCGCCGGTTTCGTCGCCGTGGGTGGGAAACTCTTTCTCGGCGCCGCTTCTCTTGTCGTGCCCAATGACGACCGGGGGACGGGAAAGCTGGAGCGCCACAATGTCGAGCTTTATCTGAAGGAATTCGATAGCTCCGCGATTTCCAAAGTCCAAACGGATTTCCATCTGTCACGCGTAGCCGTGGTTAATGCGCCTCCGTCGAAAGAATTCGCGCAAATCCCGCTTGATGATGCGTCGGGCACGACCGTGGCCTATCTCGCTTGGCGGCCGGCGACGCCGGGACGCGATTTTGCCTTGACCGTGGCGCCCTACGCCCTGTTCTGCATAGCTTTCATTGGCGTACTGCAATGGCTCGGCCTGACCAATTGGATGGCGACAGTCCGCCAGCTGCAACAGGCGAGGGAGGAAACCGTTCGCCTGCGCGAAGAGAGCTGGTCCAAGACCATGTTTCTCGCCAACATGAGTCATGAACTGCGCACACCGCTGAATGCGGTGATCGGCTTTTCCGAAGTTATGACGCAGCAAATGTTTGGGCCTGTGTCCAATCGATACCTCGATTACGCGGAATCCATCCACTCCAGCGGCCTGCATCTGCTGCATATCGTGGACGACGTGCTGGATCTGACCAAGCTGCAGAATTCCAGCACCGGACTCGACCTTGATCCGGTCGAACTGGCCACGGTATTGAAGTCATCGGGCTCGATTCTCCAGGAGGCCGCGCGGATTCAAGGTATCGCGCTAAGTCTTGCTCTGCCTGAAACAAGTGCCGTGGTCATGAGCAATACCAAAGCGCTCAGCCAAATCCTGATGAGCTTAGGAAGCAACGCCATCAAATTCACCGCCAAGGGTGGAGCTGTGGAAATCGCAGCAGCCTACGATGCGGAAGCGCAGCGGATTCGCATCGATGTGAAAGACAATGGCTGCGGTATCCCCAAGGATAAATTGCCCTATCTGGGGCAGCCTTTCTACCATTCGGAAAGCAGCTTTGCGCGGCAGCCGGGGACTGGGCTGGGACTCGCACTCGTCAAGACACTCGTTGCGCGGTTCGAAGGCACCTTCGTGATTGAAAGCGAGCAAGGCCGGGGCACCCACGTGCATGTCGAGTTGCCCGCGCCCCTCTTTAGCCCTGAGCCCCAGCAGGAAAATATTGCGGCGTAGCGGGAACCAATCGGCGGTCGCCGTCCCATTTTGTTTATGCTAATCGTTCCCCCAGCGAACAATGGGGGAGAAACCATGCGCAAGACATATTTGGCAGTGGCGGCGGCGCTCATCGGCTGCGTGGCCGGCGTCGAATTCAGCCGTCAAACACAGGCTATCGAAGCGACGCCGCGCCCTGGCGCCGGCTTTGCCGCCATTCCAGGCGCGGTTGGCGGACAGGATTTGTTCGGTCCGTACAACGTCGTGAAAGGCTGGCCGAAAGACATCAGCACGGTGCCGGGCAATGAAAAGTGGACCTGGGGCGCCGGCCAAAGCGTCTTTGCCGAAAGCCCGGACCGCATCTACGTGCTGCAGCGCGGCGAACTTCCGAACATCAAGCGGCCCGCGACCAAGAAGCTGGACGAGTTTGGGCCGAGCGTTCTCTTCCCCATCGGCCGGCTTCCGTACCGCGACGCCACCGTCTCTTCCCCGCCGGCCGCCGGTGGCACCGGTCAGGATCCCCGCGACGGGATGAAGCTTTATTACGGAAAGCTCGGGGTCGATGCGAATTGGGAAAACTGCATCGTCGTCATCAATTCCAAGGGCGACATCATCGAGCGCTGGACGCAATGGGACAAAATCCTGAAGCGCCCGCATTTCGTCGCGGTCAATCCCTACGACCCGGAAAAGCACGTGTGGATCGTCGACGACCACATGCACGCGATCTACAAATTCACCCATGACGGCAAGCAGCTCGTGCAGACCATCGGCACGCCGGAACAGGAAGGCGCGGACGGCACGCATTTCAATCGCCCGACCTATCTCGCCTGGCTGCCCGACAGCACCATGTTCGTGGCCGACGGTTACAACGGTACGCGCGTGGCGAAGTTCGACAAGGACGGCAAGTTCATAACCGCCTGGGGCCAGAAGGGCTCAAACGGCGCCGACAAGCGCCCCGGCTACATGAACAATGTACACGGCATTGCGGTAGACCCGCAGACGCGCCGCGTCTTTGTCAACGATCGCGGCAATCATCGCGTGCAGGTGTTCGATGAGAACGGCAAGTTTCTCTACGATTGGAGCTTCGGCGAGGAGCCGTCCGACGTTCACCTGGTCTATATCGGGGCCGACCGCACGTTGTGGGCGTTCGATCGCGGTTCGTCGAAGATGCTGAAATACGATCTGGAAGGGCATTTCCTCTATTCTTGGGGTGTATGGGGCGATTTCGCCGGCGGCTTCTGGGGCGTACACGGATTTTCCGTTGACCAGGAAGGCAATTTCTATGTCGCCGAAGTGGACTCAGGCCGCGTGCAGAAATTCGCGCCGCGTCAGGGCGTGAACCCGAATTTCCTGGTCGGCAAGCAAATCTATTCAGCTTGGCAGTAAATCGCTTTCCTTGATGGCTGGGTTTATCCCGGCCATTTAGGTGCGGTGAGGGCTGAGGGGAGGCAATCGCGATGTCTTCGCATCACGCAATATTTGCTTTGGCGGCGATGGTTCTTGCCGTTCCCGCGCACGCCGCGGATATCAAAGTGCTGGCCTCGCCGGGTGTGCGGGAAGCCTACACCGAGCTGGTGCCGCAATTTGAAAAAGCCAGCGGCCATCATGTCATCACCATTTGGGACGGCGTGGTGAATGTCACGAAGCGGGTCGCGGATGGTGAGATAGCCGACATCGTCATTCTTCCCGCGGCGCAGATCGATGAACTGACGCGCAAAGGAAAGCTCGTTGCCGGAAGCCGCATCGATTTGGCGAAGTCCGGCGTCGGCATCGCCATCAAAGCGGGCAAGCCCAAACCGCGTCTGCGCAACGGCGACGATCTGAAAGACGCCTTGCTGAAAGCGAATAGAATCGCTTTCTCAACGGGGCCAAGCGGCGTCTACATCCAGAAGCTCATGCAGCAAATGGGCATCTGGGACAGCGTCAAGGACAAGACGCTTATTCCGCCGGTTGAGACGCCTGTGGGTATCGCGATCGCGAACGGCGACGCCGATATCGGTTTTCAGCAGGTGAGCGAACTGATCCACATAAAGGGGATCACTTTTCTCGGACCTCTCCCCGCGGACGTTCAGGAAACGACGGTGTTCTCAGCCGGCCTGCACAAGGACGTGGCAGCCCCCACCGCAGCGCGCGCGCTCATGCTGTTTCTTGGCGCACCGAGGGCGGCGGACGCCTTCCGCAAAGCGGGCATGGAGCCGGGCTGAAGCGCCCGTTACGCAAACCGGACGCCACCGCTTCGCGCACTTCAATTGCTTTAATATTTCACCCGCGCCGTCAGGCCGATGGTGCGCGGATCATTTGGCGTGCCCAGGATCAAACCGGAATTGCCCGCCTGCACCGTCAGGTTTTGCATGTAGTTCTTATCGAACAAATTCCGCACCCACAGAAACACTTCCCACGGTCCTTCCTGCCGGAAGCCGAGCGCCAAATTGACGACGCCATACCCGTCGATGACCGTGTATTTCGAATCCGAGGAATCGCCAAAGACTTTGGTGCGCAAATTTCCTTCGACATTGACGAAGAAGTTTCCATTCAGGCCGGCGAAGTTCGCGTCACGCACATATTCTCCGCCGGCGGATAACGTCCATTTCGGCAGCGCGGAAAGCGGGCGCCCGCTCAGGTCGCAAACCGTGGTCGACGTGGCTATCAGCTCCAACGGGCACGAGCCATTGTTGTACGACACATACTTGCCGTCCATGAACGCCGCCGACAGATTGCCGGAAAGGTTTTCGCTGACGATGAAGGTCGAGTCCAATTCGATGCCTTGCACGCGCGCCTTTTCGGCATTGGAAAGATAGCCGCGCAGCGCACCCGGCGCGGAATCGACAATATTGGTCTGGAAGTTGCGGACGGTGGTGAGAAATGCATCCGCGTTCAGAATAAGGCGGTGGTCGAGCAACTCCGTCTTAACGCCGGCTTCGATCGTTGTGTTCTTTTCCGGTTTGATCACAGCGGTGTTGAGCGCCGGAAGATTGGAGGCGTTCAGCGGCAAACCCGACATGTTGATGCCGCCGGATTTATACCCTTGCGCGTAAATTCCGTAGACCATCACGTCTTGCGTGACTTTGTATGAAATGTTGGCGCGGCCCGAAAAATTGCCTTCGGAAACGCTCGCGTCATAGGCCTGCGGCCTCAGGATAGACAATTGGCGATTGATGAGCGTTTGGCTCAATCCCGGCGGCCCGCCGTAAACCACCGACGCAAACGTCCCGCTCTTGTCTTCATAGGTGTAGCGAACGCCCAGCGTGGCATCGAGGCGGTCCGTCGCATGCCATGTTGCCTCGCCGAACGCGGCATAGCTGTCGGACGTGAACTTCGTGCGCCCTTCCGACGTGTAGCCGTCGAGAAGATTGCCCGGCACTGCCGGGGGCGCGAGAAGCCAGTACGCGCCGTTGCGCCCGTATTGCGTGATGGGATGGCCTTTGACGGTCTGCTCAAACCAATAGAGCCCGCCCACATAGTCGATGGTGTTCCGTCCGTTCGATGCGACGCGCAGTTCCTGGCTGTATTGGATCTGACGCGAGGGAATATGCTGCACGGTCTGGATCACCAGCCGTGTGTAGTCGCGGTCGTTGGCCGCGTCCCAATCCCACCACCGCCAGGCGCTCACGGATGTCACAGTGGCGGGTCCTACGTTCCTATTGGCAACGGCGGAGACACCGCCTTCGCTGGTCGTGACATCCAGCGCGGCGTCGATATCGGTAAGGCGGTCATATGGATTTGTACTGGGCGGCGTGTAGCCGATGCCCTGAGCGAGCGCCGGATATTGCTGGCCGGCCGGCTTCAACGAGGTTCCCACGCGCACGTAAACCTGCGTGCAGCAGGTGGAGTCGAAGGAATTGTAGTCGCCGGAAATCGTCAGATCGAAATCCGCGCTCGGCCGGTACAGGATTTGCGCCCGGCCGCCGGTGTTGTTGATGTCGTTCTCACGTACGCGGGTGACGACATTTTGGATCACCCCATTGCGGTGCGTCGTGGAGAGCGAGACACGCGCGGCCAGAATGTTGCCCACAATAGGGCCGGAAAACGCCGCCTTGCCTTGCAGGAAGCCAAAACTGCCGCCAGTCACTTCGGCTTGCATTTCAGGTTCGAACGTTGGCGCTTTGGTGGTGATCGCAATGGCGCCGGCCGTCGTGTTCTTGCCGAACAATGTGCCTTGGGGCCCGCGCAGGATTTCAACCTGGTCGATGTCGAAGAAATCGAAAGCGCCTGCGGCGGGCCGTCCGTAATAGACCTGATCGATATAGAAACCGACGCCGGGCTCTAGGCCGTCATTGGCTTGGGCAATGGCGACCACGCTGCTGCCAAGGCCGCGAATGGTGTAGGCGGTGTTGCGCGGATTGGGCGAGGTGTAGTTGAGGCTCGGCGCAAGCTGGGTCAGTTGAGACAGATTGACGGTCGACGTTTTGTCCAGCGTGATTCCGGTAATGACCGACGCGGAAACGGGCACGTCTTGCGCGTTTTCCTCATGGCGGCGCGCGGTGATGTTGATGCGCTCCACCACGGGACCGCTCGCGTCCGTATTTGCCGCGGCGACTTGCACCGATGATGGATCAGCCGCCGCGACGAGAAGCAGTTGCGCGTCATCTTGCGCAAAGACCGGATTGGTGAAGCCAAGGGTTGCGGCGGCGGCTGCATATTGCCGCCAACAATGTTTCCCGCTGCGCAATGTTCTCCCCTCACAGGCAAACCAAAGCTGCCCGCGCTGTGCGTCTCAGCGCGCCTGCTTGCTTTTCCGTATTGCTGAAATGATTCCGCTACGTCCGGCTGGCACTGACATCCATCAAACCGGCAGGAGATGTATCGCCAATCGGTTCGTGATGTCCAGTCAAATATAACGTGCTTGGGGTGGGCTTTTGCCAGCCCGTCCGGTTTTCACCGCAGCGAGAAGTCGAACGTAAAGCCCGCCCGGATTTCGGTGGCCGTCTGCCCATCGGTATTTGCGCGGCGAACGGCGGCGTCGAAGGCGAGGCCGTCTTTCACCTGCCAAATTGCGCCCGCAAGGAATGCAGTCTGTTCGTGGCCGGCTGTGTCGCGCTCGTAGACGAATTCGGCAACTGGACGCACAACCCAGGCATTTGGTCCTTCCAAAATGGTGCCGAAGAAGACTTCGCCGCGCTGTTCCCGCGTCAGGGCTGCCGCGACGTTCACATGCACCGCGCCCCACGAAAATTGCTGACCGATAATCCCGGTAATCTCCGCGCCGACACCGTTGTCCTCGTGAATGCCCGGAAGCAGCAGCGTGTACTCAGCCGCGATGCTGACGCCGTCCTTATCTTGCAGCGTGCCTTCCCTAAAGACGTTCTTGAGCGAAAGCGCATTGTCTTCCAGGCGTCCGGCTGCATGCGGCGCATATTCGCTCTGCCCTTCCAGCACCACTTCCCAATTGTCCGCGAAGCCGTAATTCAGGCGCAATTGCGGAGCGATCCAGGTGTGTCCGTTCTCATCGCGGCGATAGCTCAGGGGGGCGGCTTCGACCTCGAAGGCGCCCTTCTCCGCGACGGCAGGATCGGTCGAGTCAAACGGCCGGTACGCGAATGCCGGAAGAGGAATGGCAATGACCGCAGCGAATGCGATGCTGGCGACAGGGCGCATCTAAGGTTCTTTCCATCGAACCTGAGGTTACTGAGCCATTCGCCAGGGCGAACGGTCCGGCCAGCTTTTGATGGCCGCCTTAGCCCAGGCGACGTCCTTGTCCTTATGGCAGACCGTACAGGGGTTGGGAATCTTCAGCGATTCGGTTTGAGACGGCGTGATGAATCGAAAGGTGTGGCTCGCAACATTTACATCCGCGATCGTCTGCTCGATTTTCGGCATGTGGCAGTTGACGCACTGGCTGCCGGTACTGTCCGCCTTGTGATGGGTATGCGCTTCGATCGACGCTGCGTGCGGCCCATTTTGCGTATTGGTTCCGTGGCAGGTCAGGCAGACTTCGTTGACCGGCTTTTTCAGACTGGCGTCATTGTCGGTGCCGTGCGGATCGTGGCACGAAAAGCAGGTGACGCCGCGGTTGTACATGAGGCTCTGAACGTAGTCGTTGCCCTGCATCCGGTTCTTATGCGCGGTGTCGTCGGGAAAATGCGTGAAGCTCAGTTCGCCGAGCTTGTGCTCTTCCAGGCTCCAATGATCCGATAATTTACCTCCGACTTGGTAGCCGACGGGCCAATCGTAATATTTGCCGTTGATCGGGTTTTGCGCCGGACGTCCTTGCGAATGGCACTGTATGCAGGTGTCGTTTGCGGCGACATAGTCCATGCGCGCCGGATTCAGAATGGACGTCAGCTTCTTGTCGGTAACGTGCTCGCTGCCGGGACCGTGGCAGCGTTCACAGCCCACGTTCCATTCGGTGACGGTCTTCTTCTCGATGTCGAAGTTGACGGAATGGCACCCATCGCACAGCGGACCCGTCGGACGCTGGAAATTGTCCGGCGGATAAAGCGTTGCCCACCAGTCGGTGCCGTTAGCGACCATATAAGGACGCCATTGTTTGTGCGTGATGTCCCATTGCGCGGGGAAGGGGAAATAATCGTCGCCGGTTTTCTTGAAATAGCGCTGCTTCCAGCCGCTGCCGTACACCAGCGCCACTTCGTCGAGCGAGAATTTGACCAGGGGATCGGGCTTGGAGAAATCCCCAAGCACCGCTTCAGGGTGTACTTTGGGATCGCGCACCACATTGGCCATTTTGGTCTTGATCCAGCGCGCATAGACGTCTTTGTGGCAATCCTGGCACGCGGCGGAGCCGGTATAGTGTGCGTTTGGCGACGGTCCCGCTTGGGCGACGGCCGCTGGCTTTGCGCCGCTCGGGGTCACCACAGGAAGATTTCTTATATACGATACGAGCTGCCAGACCTCACGGTCGGGCATGTTCCAGGCGGGCATCGCGGTGTTCCGGATGCCGTTGCGGATATGGTAGAAAATTTCGCCGTCGCTGAGCGATTGCGCCGTTTCCCGCAAATGCGGTGGGCGCGGAAAAGCCCCCGATCCGATTTCGGTTTTTCCGCTGCCGTCATAAGCGTGGCATACCTCGCATTTTTGCCGGAAGAGGTCGCTTCCTGCCGTGATCGCCGCTTGATCGCCCTTCAGCGGATTGGTCATTGCGTCGGCGGAAGCCGGAACGCTGTGGCGCAGCAGCCACGTCGCAACCTGAACCTCAAGCTGCGATGGTTCCTGCCGCGCAACCGAAAGCCCAGGCAGCACCAGCTGATAAAACGCAGCGATGAGCAACGCGCTGACGACAGCGGCTACAACGATCCAGCGTTTGCTCAACGGCCTGCTCCCTTTGACGGATGGAAATGGTGGCTGCCGATATGAACCCATCCCGGCGAATTAGTATACCCAGGCCAAATCGATCGCGTCCGGTATGCGGGATGGCCCCAATTGCTCGGAGGTAGGATTCCCTGTGGCGAAAGAGAGCGGCCGCCCGCAATCCGCGCAGCACCAATCGGCGGCGGCTATGGCTGCTACGCTCGCCCTGGGTTACGTTCGGCGTGCAACCTGAGCAGAAGGTTGCAACGAGTGCCGGCGATGAAGGGAACAACGCATGCCGCTGAGGAGCAAAGACGAACTGGCGAAGGTGCGGGAGGCGCGCGCCAAGCGGACTCCCTTAAAACTGGCGGCTGGCGGAATGGCCCCAGGCGCCATCCAAACCATCGCGGGAATTGAGGCACACCTGAACTCGCTGGCGCATGAGCTTTATGCGAAGCCTCAAGCGAACGGAACCCTTTCCAGAGCAGAACGCGAATTGCTAGGGGCGGTGGCTGCCGGCGCTACCGATTGCCTCCGCGGCATGGATACGCATGCTGCCTGTGCCTTGGAATTGTTCACGGCCGAAAAGCGCGATGGCGGTCCGCTGGTTGACGCGGCAATTACCGGCGATTTCACGCCGCTCGACGCAAAACTCCGTGCCCTCGCCGAGATGGTGCTGTCTGTCGCTGCTGCGCCGGCGGCCCTGACTCAGGAACGCATCGATATCGTTCTGAAAGCTGGCGCGAGCCCAACGGACATCGTTCTGGCGATGATGATTGCCTGCGCGGAAGGGTTGTTTTCGGGCCGGATGGAAGGCATGCGCGCGCCGATGGCGGCGGACCCGGAGAATTATCGGCCGGCGGCACGAAATATCGTCGCGAACGGATACATGCCGCCGCGGCCTCAGGCGCCGGCGGTTGTGCGCCGTCAAAAGCCACCGCAAGGCTAAGCCTACGCTGCGTTAACCATACACGACCGCCAATTTCCCAAATTGGCACAGCGTTGGGCTGTGACAATTGAGAGCGTCATAGTTCCGCGATTGTCCTAGCGTTAACTAATGCTTAACCTCGTGCGCGCGGGGGGCGAAAATCCTCAGCGTAGTTGAGCCTTCACGCCCATTTTCGGGCGCGCACCGCTTTGCGGATAGGTATAAATCGCGGGAGCAAAGTGTACCACTGAACCGGCTTTGATTTGGCTGCTGGAAGGCGGCGGCAAAGTGTACCGGTCCTGCTAGGCCGTCTTTATGTCTTGAAGGGCATGGAGGGGCTGGAAGGATGTTCACAGTGGAACTTTA
>CANJBZ010000041.1 GCA_947473475.1 Alphaproteobacteria bacterium | reverse complement strand
TGGCGGACAGGGCGTCCGCCCTATATTCATTTGCGGGCGTTCTTGGAGATTGCTATAAATTCTCCTGACGCGCGCTTGAGCTCGAATTAGCAAGCTTTTCATGTTCCTGCTCTTGCGTGGTCATTCCTAGACCATCCGGGGAATGCGGCCCGGATTTGTACAAAAAATTGTACACAAGGCAGGCCATGGCAGAAAGAAAACATCAACGGCTCAATTCGGATCGACTGAACAAGTCCAAGCCCGGCCTATATCCAGACGGCGACGGGCTCTATCTGCGGGTGGCGTCTGCAAAGTCGAAGTCCTGGGTGTTCCGCTACATGCTGGACGGCAAGCCCCGTAAGATGGGCTTGGGTTCGTATCCCGAAGTTTCCCTCATACGGGCGCGGGAATTGGCTACAGGGGCGCGCAAGCGTCGGGCTGAAGGGATTGACCCGATACAAGACCGCGACCGCGTTCAAGCAGAGAAGCGCGCGGCAGAGGCCAAAGCCAAGACGTTTAGGGAATGCGCCGAAGGCTACATTGCGGATCATAAGGCGGGCTGGAAAAACGCCAAGCACGCCGCGCAATGGGGCGCAACGCTGGCCACCTACGCCCATCCAGTGTTCGGTGACTTGCCGGTCGGACAAGTCGAATCCGAGCACGTCCTGAAAGTTTTACGGCCGATCTGGACCGAGAAGACGGAAACCGCGCGAAGGCTCCGAGGCCGGATCGAATCTATCCTGGATTGGGCAAAAGCCAACCGCCATCGGGAAGGCGATAACCCGGCACGGTGGCGCGGCGGCCTGGAAACCTCCCTGGCCTCGCACGCAAAGGTACGAACCGTCCGCCATCATCCGGCCCTCCCATATGCGGAGCTTCCGGCGTTCATGCGCGAGCTGCAGCGGCAGGAAGGGCTTGCTGCCTGGGCGCTACAATTCACGATCCTGTCGGCGGCGAGGACAAGCGAAGTCCTGCTGGCGCAATGGCAAGAGTTTGACCTTGAGAAAGGCATCTGGACGGTCCCAGGCGTCCGGATGAAGTCACGGCGCGAGCACCGCGTCCCGCTGCCTAAGCCCGCCCTGGGACTCTTACAGGCACGCCATGACGCAACGGCCGGCAAAGGCTTTGTTTTTCCCGGTGAGCGTCCACGTAAACCGCTTTCCAACATGGCCATGCTGATGTTGCTGGAACGCATGAAGCGCGATGATCTGACCGTCCATGGATTTCGTTCCACTTTCCGCGATTGGGTAGAAGAGGAAACGAGCTTTCCTGGCAGCGTCGCAGAAGCGGCGCTCGCGCATGTCGTGGGCGACAAGGTAGAGGCGGCTTATCGGCGTGGCGATCTATTCGAGAAGCGGCGCGAATTGATGGACGCTTGGGGGGAATATTGCCTGCCCTCGGCCACCGCCAACAGGGTCATTCCGATTAAGCGCAATGCGAGGTCTGGAATTTAGGGCGTGGGTGAACGGGAGGGCCGTATGTGTCGCTGGATCACGACGTCGATGAACTCTATGACGGGGAGACAGCGATGCTGCAAAGATTGAGGAAGGTGTTGCGTTTGCCGCTGCGAAATACGGCGCGGCCAAACGCACGCTCGAACCATCTTCCATCCGCCGCATCGCCGAAAAAGTGCGGGACACCCTACGCGCGCCCGGGAACGCCTTTAGAGGACTCGGCTTTGATACCCCTGCCCGGATATTCGCCGGCATCGGCTCTCCAAAAGTAGGGCGAAGCTCGCTTAACCGTTAGAATTTTCAGGATAGTTTCAGCGCTTACCGCGCGCGCCGCCATACGAGCGCGGCCTTCTGCCGTCTTAGGCCCCGTCGCTTTGCCGCCATGAAGCCTGCAGCGCCCATTGGTGAGCGCCTTGGCTTGGCAGGGTTGGCCGGTCGTCCTGGCATGTGCGCCGCAGATCGTTTTCTGCCTCATCCCTAACTATTCCTAACACCCCGTGACGTGCGTGCGCGTACTGGTGCGGTAATCCCCTCGCGCTTAGGGGCCGAGGGTTGCGGGAGAAAACCCCAAGGCGCGTCCCCACTATTTCGGATTCCATGCACTGCGCGATGACGTCCTTGGTGACGCCGGACAACGTGAAGATCGAGGACAGGCGGATCGAATTGGTCTTGCGTTATGCTAGACATGTGCAGAAAAGGCAGATTCAGCTAGGAGATGCGCTTCAACGACGTGAACTGCGTAGCTGGGAGAATGTACTGAATTGCGCCACCCGGGCGGCTAACTCGATCACTCGCACCAAAGGAGATCGAACTCGCGCGCGATCGGAGCGCCCAGATTCCCGATGTGACGCAATAACGTTCGAAGATCACCGCCGGGAAGTTAGTCCCCGTTCGCATCGGAGATTCGCCTACATTGGTGAAATACAGAAAGGGCTTTGGCCGCCCGTCTTCTGGCATGTGGCGGATCAATTCATGCCCCTGTGCGAGCAGAACCTTGGAAACCGGGTGATGGAAGTCGATTCCCTTCAGATAGTTGACCCACTTACTCGGATCCTCGTGAAGAATTTCGTCGAAATAGTTGGCAGCCACATCAAGACCGCTCAGAACAATGGGTGCCGATGGGAGGCCCATCGCGGTTCGAAGATATTCGGTGATCGTAGGGCTCATCGCAGTGGGTGACCTTAGCTTTCCAGAATGCGGGACTATTCTCGCACACGTGCCCAGATGCTAAAGAACTTCTTTAGAAATTGGGTGCCCGGCGTGCTGTCAACGCGCGATCTGAGCATCGCGGAGGTGCCCCCCGGTCTTCTATCGATACAGCGTCCTCTTTCCTGTCTTGGAAGCGAGGCGTCGATCACCGGTGGTAGATTTTTCACACTCTTCGACGACGGTAGACTGGATGTGCCGTCGCGTTTGGTAAGGGAAGCACGGTCCATGACAACCGCATAATTCGTGAATGTTAAATCATTCCGATTAAATGCCAGAGGGGAATGAGCCGCTGTATTTTCACTGCGTAGTCGCGTGCCGCCGCCGCATGGGCTTCAGCTTCGTCCTCTACGGTTTTGTCATCGATAATGGGATGGCCGCCATTGTGTTTGCAAAGCGCGACATATCGTGCGGCCAGCTGATCCGAATTGAGCTGCCCGCCCTGGCGTGCCGTCATGTATAAGTTGAATTCGCCGGCGCCCAGCGTCATTCCTCCCTTGAGCGAGGCCAGCGCAACCGTCACTCCTTGCGGCGAGGAAAATGCGCTTGCGGTTTCGATCGTTCGGTTCAGGCGATCGCATGCCTGTTGAGCCTCAGTGCTGGGCTGCTGGAACGGCGCTGCAAGGCCGGTCCCAATAAGGACGCCAACGAGTTCAACCGGACGGACACCATGTGCTATCGGCAGACCGGGAAGCGACAGCAACTCGCGAACGCTGTGCGGCCTAGTTTCAAGAGCGGCAATGAACTTCGCATAGGCTTCCGGTGACGGCCGCCAGACCGAACCGTCGGGGCGATGAATGTCGACAACCTCGGGTGCTGGACGCTGCAAAACAAGCGTCATTGCTTCAAGCTGCGCGTTGCGCTCCGCCTCCGACATGCGGCGCGCACCACGAACGAATACGTCCTGGCGCAGCCAATCGTTGACGCAATAGTCCTTAAGCGTCTCGCGCAGTTCCGGTGTGGGAATCTCGGCAAGCACTTTCTGCTGGGCCTCGGTAACGCAGAGATTTGTAAAATTTTTCAACAACTCGGTTGATGCCGCAAAACTCAGCTTAGCCGCGCTCAATGCCCTCACGACATCGATATGGTAAACGGGGCGCCAATAATCGTTCAGGTATTCGTGCGCCAAATACGGGCCGACTAGAGAGGCAGGCGAGTTCGTGATGCGCTTTACGCCGCCATGAAGAATTGGCGGTATGATGTTCGCTTCGGTCAGGCGCTTGAGCATGGCAATCGCATGATCGATCGCCTGATCGCTGCGGCCTGGCGAAAGTGCGGAAAGTTCTTTCAGAACACGCTGGAGAGGCTGCATCGGCAGCCATGCAGGCATCGTGTTGTAGCTGACATAAACAAGGCCGCCGGGCTTGAGCTTGCGATTCAGGAATTCGGTGATGGCGACCTGAAGAGAAGGAGCAATCCAGCTCCAGACGCCATGCATTGTGACGACGTCGAACATCGGAAGGTCGGGCGCGCCGGGGCTCAGCAAGTCCTCAAAGCTGCGCTCGTGAAACGTGATGTTGCGCAGCTCGGCGGCGCCGGCTCGTTCACGCGCGTGAGCAATATGCGCGGGCTGAAAGTCGATGGCGTGAAATTCCGCTTCGGGATTGGCGGCGGCAAACATCAGGCTGGTAAGCCCTCGGCCGCAGCCCAGTTCGCAATAAGCGAAACCGCTGTTGAGATTGGGCGCTTGGAATCCGTTTAGGACCGCCGCGAGCGCCAAATGTTGCGGCGACTGCGATGAATAAAATCCCTCCATATACGGAATATCGGTAACATACCCGCCGCCCCACTTGTCCATGTCGACTGGTTACCTTTCCGCCGCTGCAAAGCGGCTTGTATAAAGACGGCAAGCGCAACGGCAAGGTGCGGCGCCGACAGTAGCTATTGCCCCGCAAAAATAGGCCCGGCCATCTCGCATTGCTCTGTTATGGGAAATGCCGGACCGGGGGCAGAAAACCTGAGCGAGACGGCGGGGTGTTTGTCAAACGTTCCTGCGTAGCGCCGCTCGCTCCAAGAATTCGCGAAAGCGGCAATATATAGGAGGCATGTGGCAGAGAAAACATGACGGTCATTCTCATCTTCGTAAGGGCGCTTCATATCGACTCGACCCGGAAAACGGCGTTATCTGCATCGTCGCGCGTGTAGCCCGTCGGGAGCCAGGTGTTCCAGCCGAGGCGCGGGCCGGTTCGTCTGTCGCCGGTAAGCCGCAAGGGCGGTATCGCATCGGCGCGCAACGTCAATTGCACATCGAAGCTCAGGGCGGGGCCGGCGTAGGTGCGCGTCAGAGCGGAAAGCTCCGCCATCTGTGCCCCGTCCGGCATGAAATCCAGGAATTGCTCGTAGTCGAGAGGTCCCAATCGGACGCGGAACGAACCCTGTACATCGAAAATGCGCGCGCCCACGATGGTGCTTACGCCGAGTTGGGCGTAGTTGCCGCACCGTCCGCCGAGCTGGGTCTGTTCCGTGCTCGGTAAGCTGACCCAGCGGCCTTGAAACTGGGCGATGCTGACCGGGCGGTCGAAATAGTCGGACAGAATTTGGCCCAGCGCGCCAGCTGGGCGGGTGCTTCGCGCCAAGTGACCAGAATAGAATAGCAGCACAGCATCGGGAGCGGCCTGACGGCGCTGTAGCATCGGTTCGCCGAAGCCGATCAGCGCGTAGAGTGCGCCGCTGATGGCGTCCAAGACGTCGTCGCCGGCTGCTTCGTAAGCGAGCGGCAGCCGGTATTTTTCGATAGCGCGCGCAAACAGCGACAATGCGCGGTGATTGAAAATATCGAGAAAGTCGCGCAGCGCCGTATTTTTGTCGCGTAAGGCTTCCAGCACGAGCTGCGAATAGTAACCGGGCAGAACGCCGCTTGGACCGTTCAAGCCCATCACCGCGACGTCCATTTCCGGACGCTTGCTCCCATTCTCGTTGAAACCGGCGACTTCACCCGCGGGAAACGCCATCTCCAATGCCGTGCGCAAAAAGACAAATTCCTGCTGCGGCGAGGCGTCGGAGCCCACGCGCCCTGGCTTTGCCGCTCGTGACGACGCGGCGCGCTCCAGCACACGCAGGGCCTGAACGAACTCAAATCGCTCCGGCGATTCCCGCAGCGTTTCGATCAGAGAAGCTGGAGGTCTCCGGCCCGTGGCGGCCATGTGCAATACACTCCTGAGCGGCCCTTAAGCGTCGCCGTCAAACGGGTGAAGGAATTGATCGAGGCGTAATGGGCGATGAAACGGTCCATCACCGCCGCCAAGAGGAATATGCCGGCCCCGGAAGTGCGATTGTCGTCAAACTGAATGGCGACATCGAGCCCGCGGCAAAGGGCGCCCATGGAGGGATCCGGCGCCCGGGCCAGGCCGCGGGTCGCCCGCACGCTGACGATGGTGTCGATCATGGCCCGGGTTTCCGGCGCGTCGCGAAAATCGTAGAGGCGCAGAATTTCCCGCAGCGATTCCGCGCCGTTCTGCTGGTCCGTCAAGGAGAGGTGGTTGAGCGTCAGGTGGGAAATCAGCCGCCAAGCGCCCTCTTTTCGGCTCGGCAGCCGTAGTGTCGCCGTCGGCTGCGTCAGACACTGTATGGAAGCAACGGCGGGACTTTCCTGAACGAGGCGAAGATAAGGATGGCCCCCACCAAAGGGCAGTTTGGCGGGCAAGTCGCGATTGAAACAAGTCGTCTCGACGGTTGCGACCCAGTCGGCGGGAATAAAGGGATCGCCGTCGAGATCGACCAGCGAGAGATACATCTCCGTTCCCCGATCGCGCCCTTCGCTGGGACGCCGGGTCGCGTGCCAGAAACGCGCTTCATGCCGGATGGCGCCAGCATGTTTGAGTCCGAAAAACGGTGCATACGCCGCTATCTCACCGGTCTGCGAGGTCGCCGATACGCGGTCTATGGAATAGATTTCCAGGGAGGCGGGACGCCTGCTGTCGGGAACAATGTGGTATTCGGCCTCGGTTTCGGTCAACAGCACGGGTTCGGCGCGCTGGCGGAAGAGGTTGACCGCCGGGACGCATCCAAGCGCAAAGGATTCCACGGAAACGCCGCGCTCCAATTCCGGGACGGTGCGGCTGAGATAAATATACAGGTCGAGTTTGCGCCCCCCCGAAACGAGCAGTTTGGCTGCGAGATTGCTCACCTCGAAGAACAGGAATTTTTCCGGGAAAGCGAAATATTCCGTAAGAAGACGGTATCCCGCCGAGGACCGGGCCTGATACGGAAGCACGCCTTCGTCTTCGCCGAAACCGGCTGGCAGGATGCATGCGGGCGGCAGCAGAACGGGCTTGGGGTCGGTCGTCGAATCGGCCAGCGCCACCGATACCGTGTTGTTGAAAATCAGTTCGTAGAGCTGCGCGGCCGAGCTTCCCCGCAAATAGAACCGCAGCGAATTGGGCCCCAGTTGGGTGAACGTCAATTCGGGCGCAACGCAGCGCAGCGACAGCCTGAGCACGGCGGCAGAACCCGGCGCGTTCGGATTGGCAGGGCCGATCAGTGGCCGGCCGCTCAGCGAAGCGGCTTCGATTTCAATGGGCCACAACGTGAATTCCTGCGCCGTCCGGAAGCGGCAGGTCTCTCCTTGAACCGCTTCGGTGTCGATTTCCGTGCCGGCTTTCAGCCGGACGCCTTCGTTCAGTTCAAGCGAAGGCCGGAACTGAACGATGCTCATTGAGGGGATCGGCGCGAGATAATGCGGATAAAGCTGGCCAAGCAGTGCGTTTGTGAGTTCGGGGAATTCGTCGTCAAGTTTGTGCCGAATTCGCGCATTCAGAAACGCGACGCCTTCCAGCAGGCGCGAGACATGCGGGTCTTCGGCTACGTCAGCCGCAAGCCTAAGCCGGCCTGCAATCTTGGGATGGGTTTCCGCGAATTCCGCTCCCAGCTTGCGGAGGTAGGAAAGTTCGCGCTGATAGTAGGAGAGCAGTTCGTCAACCATCGCGTCTGCGCACCGTGAAGAGATTGGTGGCCGGATCGTGCTGCATGTCGAAGCTGATATGTTCCGGCGCGGGCTCGGCATACATCAAGGCATGGATTCGCAAACGTAAAGACCGGTCGATCTGAGCCGGGTCCTCGGCCAGTTCGACCTTGACGGTCTTGAACCGCGGCTCAAAGCGCCGGATTGCCCTTTCCACCGCGCGGCGAAATCCTTCGCGCGCTTCGTCCGACCCGGCATTGGCCGAAAGAAAGTCGGGGACGCCATACTCCACAAGAGAAACCTGCAATTCGTCCAGGTTCTCCGGCGGCGAGATGCAGCGGACACGGCAGTTCAGCAATGCTTCCAGATCCCGCCGCACCGCATTGCGCAAGGTGAGCAGATTCTGCGCCCGGTTGCGGACAGGGTCGTGTCTGAGATCGGGCCGCTCGTCGAGCAAGCGATCCAGCACGGAAGCGAGCAGCGGCACGTCGTCCGTCATGGGCGCGAAAATTCGATCTTGCCGAGTTCCAGAACCGTTTTGCTGTCTTCGCCAACAAGGAAACTGCGCAGCCCTTTGCCGGTCATCGGTCCATTTTCCGGTCCGGCGAAATCGGTTGTGCGGCCAAGGCGGTACTGCGCGTCGATATCTTGGGCCGGCGCGGCATAAATTGTTGGAATGAACACTTCGCCGTCCGGACCGCCGATGACGGACATGGCCGCGCGCCGCCACAACAGGTCGCGGCGCCGTTCGGGGGCGCGGAATTCGATGCTGCTCACCCGCGCAACGGGAACCCAAAAATACTTTCCGGTAGAGGTGAGCACTTCGAAATGCGCTCCCGTCAGATCGTCCAGGTCGCGAAAATCGTCGAAGGCCACATTGTCGAGCGTACCGGCAGATTTGGGCCGCAGCGATTCGCCTTCGGCCGCCAACGCCGCGGCCTCGACCAAGGCTCCGGCCCGCCATGCGACCGCCGCTTTGAGTTCGCATTCGACCGATCCCTCAGGCATTGCCAGAAATTCCGGGACGCGGCCCTCGGACCAAAATTGCTGCCGGGCCTGTTCCGCGCGCACGAGCTGGCGAAACAGCGACACGCCGACCGCTGCGCGCGGATCGATCGCCTCGATCGAGGCAAGGATCGTATCGGCCCGCTCAAGATTGCCGGCAAAGCTGAGCAGCTCGGCGAGGATGGCCCGTCTGTCGATGTCGGTGGGATTCTTCCGGACTTCGCCGTTCATCGCGGCAATCGCCTCGTCGAGGCGGCCGGCGGCCCACAGGTTCTGCCATTCCGAAGTCATGCCGTTTCCTTCCCATCCTGCCGTCAGGGTCGCGACGCAGGCGCAAGTTCAGTCACCAGTTTGAATCCGGCGGTTATATCGTCCAGCTGAAAGTGCGGCCGCAGGAAAATATTGCAGCTGTAGGAGCCGGGTTTGCCGGGAACATTTTTCACTTCGACAATGCCTTCCCTCAGGGGATAGCGTGCTTTGATCTCCATGGACGAGCCGTCGCTCGCTTCGCAGTAATTGGTAAGCCATCGCTGCAGAAACGACTCGCATTCCTCGGCGGTGACGACCGATCCGACCTTTTCCCGCCCCATCACTTTGATGAAATGCGCGAACCGCGATACGCATAGCGTATATTGCAGCATCGCGCTCATCCGCGCATTTGCCGCCGCCATCGCGCCGTCATAGCGCACCGGGAGCTTAATGGATTGGCACTCATTGAAGACCGAATAATTCGTCAAAGGGACTTTGCGCAGGACGGTAAATCCGAATTCGGTGAGATCCTTTTCATGCGTGTCCGAGATCAAACATTCGGTCGACGGTTTGACGGCAATCCAAGGCTTGTCGGTGCGGAAATAGGGAACCGGGATGTCGGTCACGAGCCCTGCGCGAATTTCGTCGCGCGGCGCGCCTCTTATGTCGGCAAACCACCCCGAATCGCCGAAGGCGCGCAATACGACGCCGGCAAAGGCGAAAGCCGCATTACCCCACAGATAGCTCTTGCCATTCTTGGCATGCACCGCTTCCGTGAAGCGAAAGCTGTCGGTACGGGTATTGTCGTCGCCATAGGGCAGGCGCATCAGAATGCGCGGCATGGTCAGGCCGATGAAATTCATATCCGGCCCTTCGCGCATCGCGTTCCAGCGTTGATATTCCGTGCTGCGGAAGATCGATCGGACGTCGATCGGCCGTCCGAGTTCTCGAAAACTATCGAGCTGGAAGACGCTCGGAGCGACACCGAGAACAATGGGGGTAAAAGCCGCCGCCCCGACGGCGGCGAGATTCTTGAGCGCGGTCACATCGTCTGTGGGGTGATCCTGGCTGCGCAGATGTTGCACGGCATAGTCGGCAACAATGAGTCCGAAGGGCTCGCCGCCCGGCATGCCGAACTCCTCCGAATAGACCTTATTGAAGAGCTTGCTCTGATCGAAATCGGCAGCACGCTCCAGATCGCGGACCAGTTCGTTCCAGGACAATGCCAGGAAGCGCACTTTCGCCCCGTCGATCCCGGAAGCGGAATCGGTCAAATATTTTAGTCCGCGCCAGCCCGCCTCCAACTGTTGGAATTCGGGCGCGTGCAGAATCGCGTTGACCTGATCGGAAAGCAGCGCATCGATGCGGGCGACTTCGACATCCAGAGCGGCAAGGATGGTTCTCTTGCCGCCGGCAAAGCGCGGCAGATCCGCGCCTGACAAGCCGCGCAATTCCTCCAGGATTTCCGCCGCGTCCAATTCCGCGCGACCGGTCGAACCCGCAAGCACCTGAGCCAGCAGGGGCGAGACCAATTCCGAATCTAGGCTGTCACCGTGCGCCTCCGAAGCGGTGAGCAGTCCCTCTTCGCTTCCGCCGGACTCGTCCCCCTCGCGCGGCAAACGGCACCTCTTATTAGCCCCGTTTCGGAATCTGCGCGACCAGACGCATGGAAGTTGTCAGTTCCTCCATCTGCAGCCAAGGCTGCAGATAGGCCACCGCATTATACGATCCAGGCCGGCCGGGAATTTCCTTGACCTCGATTTTCGCGTCCCGCAACGGATATTTCGCTTTCATCTCGGCGCTCGCGCCATCCGATGCGTTGACGTAATTGTTGATCCAGCGCTGCAGCCACTCGCCGCACTCGGTCACTTCCATAAAGGAGCCGATCTTGTCGCGGGCCATAACCTTGAGGAAGTGCGCAAAGCGCGACGTCGCCATAACGTAGGGCAAGCGCGAGGCGATGGCGGCGTTCGCGGTGGCCTCCGGGCGATCATACTTCTTTGGCTTTTGAACCGTTTGCGCGCCAAAAAACACAGCGTAGTCCGTGTTCTTGTAGTGCGACAGCGGGAAGAAGCCGCACGACGAGAGTTCGAACTCTCGGCGGTCGGTGATGCCGACTTCCGTCGGACATTTAAGATCGCTGTCGCCGTCGTCGCTCTTGAAGACATGCATGGGAAGGTTTTGGACTTTGCCGCCGTTTTCGGCGCCGCGGATCGTGGTGCAGAAGCCGGTCTGGGCAAAAGCATCCGTCATACGCGCGCCCAAAACGTAGGCTGCGTTCATCCAGCAATATTCTTCGTTTTTGAGCGGCTTATCCGCGCCTTTGGCATCCTTCGGCGCTTCTTCATAACTGAATTCGTCGACCGGCTTGGTGGCGGCGCCATAGGGAACACGCGCCAGAACGCGGGGCATGGTCAGTGTCACAAACGCCGCGTCGTCGCTTTCCCGGAACGACCTCCAGCGCGCGTAATCCTGAGCTTCGAAGCCTTTGGCGAGATCGCGCGGCTTGCTCAACTCGCTGAAATCGGAAAGGCCGAACATCTTGGCGTTCGTCGCCGAAATGAACGGCGCGAACGATGCGGCGGCGACATTCGACATGCTGCTGAGGAAGTCGATATCTTCCGGGTGGTTGGAAAACTCATAATCGCCGATCAAGAGGCCGTAAGGCTCCCCGCCCGGAGAGCCGAATTCGTTTTCGTAGATGCGTTTGAATGTTTCGCTCTGGTCGAACTCAACCGCTTTGGCAAGATCGCGTCCGACCTCCTTCTTGGAGGCGTTCAGCATCCTGATTTTGAGCTGCGTGCCCGTCTCGCTGTTCATCACGAGGTAATTAAGGCCGCGCCAGGAGCCTTCGAGCTTCAGAAAATCGGGGTGGTGCAGTATGGCGTTCAGCTGCTGGGAAAGCTGTTCGTCGATCAGGGCAATCGCTTTGTTGAACGTGACGGTGATGTTGCGCGAGAAGGTAACCGTGCCCTTTAGCGCTTCCTCACAAAGGTTCTCTATGAGAAGTTTGGCCTGGTCCGGCTCGGTCTGCTTTGTCGCGCCGATCGCCTGATCGAGCAGGCTGAACTCGGTCGTGGTTGCTTCGCGGCCTGCTTCTGCGGCTGTTTTTGTCGTCGCCATTACGCTTCCCCTTCCGGCTTGCCGAGCCCGAGATCGCCCGACAACTTCTTAAGATCGCCTTCGTTTTGCAGAACCCGTTCCAGCAGGCTTTCGAGTTCTTCCGACTTGTCGACTTTCGCCATCAGATCGCGAAGTTTGTTGCGGGTATCCAATAGCTTCTTCAAAGCCGGGACATTCTCGGCAATTTTGCCGGGCTCGAAATCGCCCATGGAGTTGAATTTCAATTGCACGGCCATCGTACTGCCGTCGTTCGCAAGCGTATTTTCCACTTTCAGATTTAGCTCCGGCGCAATTTTGGCCATCACATCGCTGAAATTATCGCGGTCGATTTGAACGAATTTGCGGTCCTTGAGAGACGGAAGCGGTTGTGCCGGGTTGCCGGAAAAATCTCCCATGACGCCGACGACGAACGGCAGCTCGCGCTCGATCTGAGCGCCTTCAGTCTCGATCTCGTATTTTATGTGGACCCGGGGTTTGCGCACCCGCTCGAGCTTTTGATGGATACTAGCCATTCTTCGTCCCCTTTCGACTCTTGATGACTCGCCGCGGCAAACAGGCCAATTCAGCTTGCGTCGGGCGGTTTTATTCCGGCGCTCGTCAAAGCAGAACGCCAAGCAGTTGTATCGGGCAGCAATTCGGCCAGCAATTGCGAGAAAGGCAGCCGCGCCCGCCGCACCAATTCCTGAAGTGTGGTGGAGATAGGCGAATGCGGTTCGTATTTACCGAAATAGTCAGCGACTTCCACAAGAACCCGTAGGGCGTCCTCCCGATCACGAAACGGCCCTCCGGCAAAGCTGGATCCCTCTCCGGCGCCACGCGGCTGGCTAGCAGGCGCGGCGGCGGCTGCCGCTGCCGCAGGTTCCGCCGGGCGGGCACGCGCGATAAGGTCCCTGCTGAATCGGGTAACGCCCTCCAAAATCGTTTGGAGCGCGTTTCGAATGGCCGAGGTTGACGGCGCCGCGGCGCCTGCTTTCTGATCCAAAAGCTGCGAGAGGCGGTCTAGTTCGCCGATGCTTCCTTCAAGGTCCGCGGTGAGATCGAGGTAATAGGGTGCCCCGCTCGCATTTACGGCGGCGTTAAACCGCTCCAGTGTAACCGCGCCGGCCTGCTCACGCCGCGCACGGGTGGTTGGGTCTGAGATTTGCGCGAGCGCCAACGCCTGATCATAGTGATATGCCGCAAACGGGCCGTCGTCGCCGCGCATGGTAAGCGGCACTTTGCGAAGGGGCTGTATCAGCGTGCCTTCGGCATCAAGGCCGTTCAACCCGGCCAGCGGGGCGACCTTAGTGACATCCCCCTCCTCATCGGCCAGGGAATGCAAGTCGTCCCAGTAGGTTTCCACCAGCCCGCTGGTGAGCGCCAAACCGTCCCGTAAACCCGCAAATCCTTGGCTGCGGACCAGAGCCTCGATCAGCCACGCGGTGACCTCAAGGTCCTTGGACCTTTCGCCAAGAACCTTGGGCGCGAGATCAAGTATTGTGCGCCATTCCGCTAACAGAGCACCGTTTTCGCCTTCGGTGTCGGAGCGCCTTTCCGCGGCTCGGGCCGCGTGCCGGGCGTCTCTGAGCTTGAAGTAAGGGGAAGCGGCAGAAAAATCCTCACGAATGTCGATGCCCGTGGGTGCCGCCCCCGGAATCGGGGCCAGCAAAGATTCAATATCGATCACTTTCGGCGATCCGGCCACGCTTGCCCCACCCCTGAAGCCGCTAAACGGCTGTGAATATTACAGCTAACACGGGTCGGGCGTCACGAATTTAATTTGACGGCCGCGCCGCGGCAGGATCGCTCCTTAATCTCCCCGTTTAGAGGAGCCACGTTTAGAAGAGAATTCGTTCAGCATCCGTCACGCTGTACTTGTGTTTCCCCGGCAGTACGCGATCATACTGTCATGCGGTTAACGGTTGTCGTCGAGCCGCTGCTAAAGCCGGGGGGCAACATGGCTGCAATCGACCTGAAATCGCTCGTGGGTAAGCTGAACCCGGCGTGCCGCCGCGCGCTTGAGGCGGCGGCGGGGCTGACCCTTTCGCGCAGCCACTACAATGTTGAAATCGAGCATTGGCTGTTGAAACTGCTGGAGCAGCGCGACGGCGATTTGGCAGCCTGTCTGAAGCAATATGAGATTGACGAGGGCCGCCTTACGGCCGACCTGAACAGGGTGCTGGACAAGCTGAAGACCGGCAATAGCCGCGCCCCGGCGTTGTCGCCCCAAATCGTAAATCTCGCACGGGAGGCTTGGCTCTTAGCCTCGCTCGCGGGCAACGCGTCCCAGATCCGGTCCGGGCATTTGCTGGCGGCGCTTCTGAGCGACGACACGCTGGGGCCGGTCGCGCTCCAGGCGAGTTCTCAGTTCGGGCGGATTTCGCAGGAGGCTTTGCGGCGGGATCTGGCGAAGATCACCGCCGGCACGGCCGAAGACATGCCCGCCGCCGGAGGCTCCTCCAGCGAAACGCCGGGGCAAGTCTCCGCGCCCCAAAGTGGCGGGGCGCTCGATCAGTACACGATCGACCTGACCGCGCGGGCCAGGGCCGGAAAGATCGATCCCGTATTGGGGCGCGATAGCGAAATCCGGCAGGTGATCGATATTCTGACCCGGCGCCGCCAGAACAATCCAATCCTGACCGGCGAGGCCGGCGTGGGGAAAACCGCCGTTGTCGAAGGTTTTGCGCTGAAGGTCGCGGCGGGCGAAGTCCCGCCCGCGATGAAGTCCATCGCGGTCAGGACGCTCGATCTGGGACTGTTGCAGGCCGGGGCCGGGGTGAAGGGCGAGTTCGAAAACCGGCTCAAATCGGTCATCGAAGAGGTCAAGGCGTCCCCCATTCCCATTATTCTGTTCATCGATGAGGCTCACACGCTGATCGGGGCCGGTGGCGCAGCCGGGCAAGGGGATGCGGCCAATCTTTTGAAACCGGCGCTGGCGCGGGGCGATCTGCGCACCATCGCCGCGACAACTTGGGCCGAGTACAAAAAATATTTCGAGCGCGATCCGGCGCTCGCGCGCCGTTTCCAGGTCGTGAAGGTAGAGGAGCCGGAAGAGGCGGCGGCCGTCGCCATGATGCGCGGGCTGGTGGGAATGCTGGAGAGCCACCACAAAGTCCGCATCTTGGATCAGGGTGTCATCGAGGCGGTGCGCCTGTCCAAACGCTACATTCCAGGACGGCAGCTGCCGGACAAGAGTGTCAGCGTCTTAGATACGGCGTGCGCCCGCGTCGCCATGAGTCAGAACGCGATTCCCGCCGCGATCGAAGATTGCCGCCGCCGCATCGAGCTTATGACGACCGAAATCGGCATCCTGTCGCGCGAAGCCGCTTCGGGCGGCGACCATGCCGTACAACTGAGCGATCTGGCCTCAGAAAGCGAGAAGGCCGAAGACGAGCTGAAGACGCTGGAGGCCCGCTGGGCCACGGAAAAGGAATTGGTCGCATTCCTTCGCGGCTTGCGGGACCGGCTGGAAGCCGATCACGCCGGCAAGGATGAGGCGAAGAAACTGGGGGCGGCGGAGCGGGCCTCCCTCCTTGCCGATCTCGCAAAAGCCGAACGTGAATTGCAGGCCGTCCAGGGTGAAAATCCGTTGATGCAAGCCAATGTGGACGGGCAGGCCGTGGCGGAGGTCATCGCGAATTGGACCGGCATCCCGGTCGGGCGTATGGTTTCCAACGAAATACGCACAGTACTCGGCCTCAGCGAGGTGATGAGTCAACGCATTATCGGCCAGCCGCATGCTTTGGACGTCATTGCACAGGCCATGCGGACCTCACGGGCGAAATTGACCGATCCCCGTAAGCCGGTTGGCGTTTTTCTGATGGTGGGAACCAGCGGTGTCGGCAAGACGGAAACCGCCATCGCGCTGTCGGAGCTGCTGTATGGCGGGGCGCAAAATCTGACAACCATCAACATGTCCGAGTTCAAGGAAGAGCACAAAGTTTCCATGCTGCTCGGTTCTCCGCCGGGCTATGTCGGCTATGGCGAGGGTGGCGTGTTGACCGAAGCGGTGCGCCGCCGTCCGTACGGGGTCGTGCTGCTCGATGAGATGGAAAAGGCCCACCCCGGCGTTCAGGACGTTTTCTACAACCTTTTCGACAAGGGGACGATTCGGGACGGCGAAGGGCGCGACATCGATTTCAAGAACTGCGTCATCATTATGACCTCGAACGCCGGAACCGACACGATTGCCAAACTCTGCGCGGATTCTGAGACGATGCCTGATGCCGAAGGGTTGGCCGAGGCACTGCGTCCTGAATTGTTGAAAATATTCAAGCCGGCGTTTCTCGGCCGCGTAACATTGGTGCCTTATTTCCCGCTGAGTGACGAGACTTTGCGCGAAATCATAAAATTGCAGTTAGGGCGCATTCAGAGACGCATCGCCGAAAATTACCGCGCCAGTTTGCGTTACACACCCGAGGTGATCGAGGCAATTGCCGCCCGTTGCAAGGAAGCTGAAAGCGGCGCCCGCAACATCGAGAACGTACTGTCGCATGGACTGTTGCCGGAGATTTCTGCGCAATTTCTGCGGCGAATGGCAAACCAGGAGACGGTTCGCGATGTCATCCTTTCCCTGGACAGCGACGGAGCATTCACGTATACGATTAACTGATCTATTTGTCCGGTGGTCGTGCCGATATGGCTTATATAAAGCGACGCGCGTTCCTGATGCCGCACTCTTAATGGGGGAAATGCATTCATGGCGATTTACCTGAACATTCCGAGCGTTAAAGGCAGCGCTACCGAAAAGAACCACAAAGATTGGATTAAGTGCGACAGTCTGCAATTCGGGGTGGGTCGCGCCATTTCCTCTCACGTGGGCGGTGGCGCCAACCGCGAGGCATCGCAGCCTTCGGTGAGCGAGATCACGATCACCAAGAACCTCGATTCGGCGTCGATTGAATTGTTTGGCTGGTCGGTTGCGAAATTCGACGCCAAGACGATCAAGATTGACCTCGTTTCTGCTGGCCGCGAGGATCCGTTTATGCAGCTCGAACTGACGAATGCGGTAATTTCCGGCTATTCGTTATCGGCGCCGGGTGAAGGGCAGCCGGCGGAATCGATATCTTTCAACTTCACGAAGATCCAGGATAAATACACGCCGGTTGGAGCCGATAATAAAGCTGGCACGCCTGTGATCAAGAGTTATGATATCGCGACCGCCAAAGCCGGCTGATACAAGCAGGCTGCTGCGCCTGCACGGGGCACACAAGTCAGATCGCTGTATTGCGCAGGCAACAGTTCCCGTGTACCCGCCGCATTCCATGCGGCCGCGTTCAGCGGCGGATTTTCGTGATCGTGTGAGCGCCTTTTGAGCGACCTGCAAACCATCGATATCGACCAGACCCAGCGGTTGATCTCGGTGGAGTCGTTCCATTTGGGTAAGAGAAAGATCCTGGTCATTGCCTTCGAAGGGACGGAAGAGCTGTCGGCTCTTTCGCGCTTCCGGCTGGAAATTATAACGCAAGGCCGCCCGCTCCGGCCAAGCGAAATCCTGGGCAAAAGTCTTACCATCGCGCTGCGTTTCCGCGAGCGGGTCAGGAATTTCAGCGGCATTGTGAGCCGCTTCCAAACGGTACAGACGACAGTGCGCGATCATTTTCTTCAGATCGTGGAGTTGGTGCCTCCCGCATGGATGTTGACGCTCAATCAACGCTGCCGCGTGTTTCACGAACAAATGGCCACCGATGTCGCGAGCACGGTTCTGCAGCAGGGTGCGGTGAACGCCCGAATGAAGGCTGGGGGAGAAAAAAAGGAATATCTGGTCCAGTACAACGAAAGCGATTTTAACTTCGTATCGCGTCTGCTGGAGGACGAGGGTTTATTTTACTATTTCAAGCACACAGACCCGAACTGCCCCATGATCGTCGGCAACGGCGCCACGGATTATGTGAAGGGTGAGCCGGCGCCTTTCGACTTCAATGAAGGTATCGACAATTGGCACCCGCAATACAGGGTCGGCCCTTCGTCGTTTGAACATGGCGCCTGGGATTTTAAAGCGGTCCAGGTGATGCCGGGAAAGGCGAACGGTCTCGCAAAGGCTCAGGCCTTCGGCGTAAACCAGCCCTTTTACGAATATCCCGGACGGCACGACACTGCGGATGCTGGCGCTTCATACGCCAAGTTCCGTATGGAGGAACACGAAACCAATTACATGCGGGTGCATGCCACGAGCCCGTTCATCTCAATGGCGCCCGGTACGACGTTCTCGATTCGAGGCCACAAGACGGACCTTCCCCAGGGCACGGAGACCACGGAACGCTATGTCATCCTGATGGTGGATCACAGGGCGCGTGACGGCGCCGGAACGCCGTTCGACAATCCCACGGAATATGAGAACGCGTTCGAATGCATTCCCTCCGACTTCAATTTTCGTCCTGCCCGCTCCACACGCAGGCCCTATATTCGTGGACCGCAGACGGCGGTCGTGGTTGACGGCCCTGATAAATTCGGGCGGTCCAAGGTTAAATTTCCGTGGGACACCCAGGAGCAATCGCGTTGGTGCCGTGTGGCGCAGAATTGGGCTTACAATCAGATGGGCACGCAATTCCTGCCGCGGATCAACAGCGAGGTTGTTGTGGAATTCCTCGACGGCGATCCGGATCATCCGCTGATCGTGGGCATGGTCTACAACGGCAAGAACAAACTTCCCTTCGAGACGCCGGCAAACAAAACGCAAAGCGGCATTCGCGGCGCCAACTGGGATCAAAACGGCGTCCTCAAAAAGAGCAACGAATTGCGCTTTGAAGATAAGGCCGGCTCCGAAGAAATCTTCATGCACGCGCAAAAGGATTTCCTGCGTATCGTCAAGCATGACGACACCCTCACGGTGGAGGAAGGCAGCCGCAAGATCGAGATTCAGAAGGGCAATCTTGATCAGACGATCGATAAGGGCAATGAAACCAACACGCTGAATCAGGGCAATCAGTCCACCACCCTGGCCAAAGGCGATCACAGTCTTAAGATGAACACCGGCCAGAGTACGATTGAAGCGATGAAATCGATCACGCTGAAGGTCGGGAGCAGCAGCATCGTGATCGATCAGAAGGGCGTTACGATCAAAGGCACGATGATCGCTATTCAGGGGAGCGCCATGCTGGAAGCCAAAAGTCCCATGACCACTGTGAAAGGTGACGGGATGCTGACGCTCAAAGGCGGCATTACTCTTATCAATTGAGCGCCGGGGAGGATGTTTTGCAGATTGGAGCGCTCAGCAAGATAACCGCACGAACGGCGCAAGAGATTTGCGACGGGGCGGCGGACGCCCTGGAGGTGACCGCGCCGCCAGGGTTAGCGCCTGCGGCGTTTCTGGAGGAGTTGCTCTCGGCCGGCAGGCTGAGCGATGCCGTGCCGTTCCTTGCTTATGCCCTGCCCAAGCGTGAAGCCGTATGGTGGGCCTGTTTAAGCGCTCGTTCGGCGCTTGACGAAGGCGCTGCGGCCGAAACACGCGCGGCGCTTGAAGCAGCTGAGGCTTGGGTGTACCGGCCGACGGACGAGAACCGGCGCGCCGCATTCGCCCGTGCCGAGGCAGCCAAGTTCAATTCCCCGTCTGCCTGGGCCGCCGTCGGCGCTTTTTGGAGCGGCGGCAGCATGGCGCCGCCCGATGCTCCCGCGGTGCCGCCGCCCGCGCACCTGACGGGCGTCGCGGTGTCCGGCGCCATTACCTTGGCGGCCGTCATGAAAGATCCGGAAACCGCGGACGAAAAGCGCCTGCGCTATATTGAAATAGCGGTCGATATCGCCAATGGCGGTGATGGGCGTGTGCATGAAAGGAGGCCGTAGGATATGAGCATGCCCGCTGCACGCATCACCGATATGCATGTCTGTCCGATGGTCACCGGTGTCGTACCCCATGTCGGCGGCCCGGTGGCGCTTGGTTCCCCCAATGTACTGACCGGCAGTCTGCTTCAGGCGCGGGTCGGGGATATGTGCATATGCGTCGGCCCTCCGGATACGATCGCCCTTGGCAGCTTTACGGTTCTTGTGAACGGCAAACCTGCTGCGCGGATCGGCGATATGACCGCCCATGGCGGATCAATCGTCATGGGCTTGCCCACGGTACTTATTGGCTAATCGGCGGTTCCGCTCTATTGAGCTGCACATGGCGATAACACTCACTATCGAAAAAAGTCCGCCTGGCGGCGCGCCGGTGGGCGCCTCGCGGCCGTTCGATAAAGCGCGCGTGACCCTGGGACGCGGCCAGTGCGATTGGGTGCTTCCGGGAGACTCTACGCTCTCGCGCATCCATTGCCAGATCGTCTGCGAAAACGGCATTTTTGAAGTCATCGATACAAGCCAGGCAGGCGTCTTTATGAACGGCGCTCCTGAGCCGCTGGGTCCGGACAACCGCGCGCCGCTGAGCGATGGGGATCTCCTCACCTTCGGAAGTGAATACAATCTGCGTGTCGATTTGCCGGCCCAAAGCAGAAATCCGTTTCTGCCGGATATGGGCGCGGATACAAATACCGAAGCCCTTTCGCCCTTCGCGCGCATTCCGGAATTTCAGCCCTTTCCTCCGCCGGAAGCCAAACCGGATTATTTGAACGATCCGGCTTTGCCCATGCGAGACGATGCGCCGCCCGAAACGCTCGACATCGGACGCATGGGCAGGCGCATCATTCCGGACGACTGGGACGGGGCCGGGGCTGTGACACGCAGCTCCAGTCCGCCTCCGCCGTCTTCCACTCCCAGGCCTTCATCCTCTCCTGGGGCAGACGATGCCTTTGCCGCGTTCATCGGCGGAGCCGGTCTGAAAGGCCAAGTGGTTCCGGACGGCGATCCCGTCGCCCGGCTCAAGGAAGCGGGGAAAACCTATCGTGCTGCCGTGGATGGCATTCTGGAAATTTTGAAGGCGCGCAGTCAGTTCAAAGAGCATCTGCGCATCGAGCGCACGCAAATAAATCCTTCCGGCAACAATCCTCTGAAGTTCTGTCTGGATACCGAACAGGCGCTGCTGACGATGATCGGCGGCAACCGTCCGGGGTACATGCTGGCGCGGGAAGCCGTTCATGAGGCGCTCAAAGACGTCATGGCTCATGACATGGCGCTCGTGGCGGCTGTTCAGGTTGCCTTGCAGCAGCTCTTGGCGCAAATTGATCCGGAGGCGCTGAAGCGCCGGCTGGAGAAAAGCTGGGTCGATGGGCTCGCGCCTGGGGTAAGGAAAGCCCGCATGTGGGAAATTTATCAGGCCGTGCACGCTCAGATGGCGCGCGATCTGGCCGACGATTTCGATCGTGCGTTCGGCAGCGCTTTCGCGGAAGCCTACGAGCAGTACGTGCGCAAATGAATGGCGCGACGGGTTGGCTTCGCTGAAGGTTTAGAACCGCAAGCGTTCAACGCAGGCGGGAGACTTTTGCAGGGGGCCGCGGACAAGCGGCGTAGGGGCAGAAATGGGGGCTGACAATAAGGTCGTCTGGTCCGAAGGCATGTTCCTTCGGCCTCAGCACTTCCAGCAGCACGATCGCTATCTGGAAAAATTGGTCCGCAACCGGGTGGCGGGCATCCGCCCCTGCGCCTACGGTATTTCCGAACTCAAGATCAATCGTGAACTGTTAGGCAGCGGTAAATTTGCCGTCGTCCAGTGCCGGGGCGTTCTGCCCGATGGCACGCCCTTCGACATTCTTTCCGATGGCAACCATCCCGTGCCGATGGAAATCGGGCCGAACGTCCGTAATGAGACCCTCTACCTGACCCTGCCGGAGCAACAACCGGGGCAAACGGAAACCACCACGGCTTCGAACGACAGTTTGGCGGCACGGTTTGCCGCCTCCACCTATCGCTCGTTTGACTCCGTCGCGGGCTCCGACACCAGCGCGGATGTGGAAATCGGCAAATTGCGCCTGCGTTACGCGCTCGAATCGAGCGAGCGGGCCGGTTATGTGTGCCTGGGCTTGGCGCGTATTATCGAAGTGCGGCCTGACAAAGCGATCGTGCTCGATGAGCGTTACATCCCGCCGACACTTTCCTGTGCAGCCGTGGGGACGCTGAAGGGTTTTATCGATGAGGTCAAAGGAAGGCTGCATCAGCTCGGCGACGAGCTTGCGGGGCGCCTGGCGGGCGGCGGCGGCGAAGTCGGCAATTTGCTCCGTCTGCAGATTGCCAATCGCTACGAGCCTCTCCTGAGCCATTACGCCAGTCTTGCCGAACTGCACCCGGAGACGCTGTTTGCGACGCTGATCCAACTTGCCGGCGAGATGGCGACCCTGGCCTCGCAGAGCAAACGCACAAGCATTTTTCCGGAATACCGGCACGACGACTTGCAGCAGACATTTGCACCGGTAATGGTGGAATTGCGTCGGCAGGGAAGCACCGTCGCGGCCGATACCGCCGTTCAAATCCCGATTCTGGAGCGGCAATTCGGTATCAAAGTGGCGGTGCTCGAAGACAAGAAGATGCTGGCGGACGCCACGTTCATTCTCACCGCCAAAGCCGATGTGCAGCCGGAATCGCTGCGGCAGAATTTTCCCCGGCAATTTACCGTCGGTCCCGTGGAGCAGATCAGCCGGCTTGTGAACAGCGGCTCACAGGGAATTCGCGTTCGCGCGCTGCCCGTCGCGCCAAGGGAAATGCCGTTTCACGCGGGGACCCTGTACTTCGAGCTGGACCGCACAAATCCTCTGTGGAGAGAACTTGCCACGTCCGGCGGTTTCGCCTTCTTCGTGGGCGGAGACTTTCCAGGGCTGGCGATGGAATTCTGGGCCATACGGAAATAGGGACCATGGCTGACGATCCGTTTTCCTACGATCCGGAGAAGACTGTTATTCGGCCCACGCCCGGCCGGCGTGCGGAGATGAAGCCGCTGCCACAGAACATACCGCGCTCCGAGCACGCGCCGGTCTCGCCTGCTGCGGCGCCGATTAACCTGCCATTGGTCGGTGTGAACCCGATCGTCGCGGCGGCCGCTCCGTTGCTCGCGATGGCTGTTCGTTTGCGGGGAACGGCGACGCAGCCCGACGTCGTGCGCGTGCGCGAACCCGTACTGCTCGAACTGAAACGCTTCGAACAGCAGATTCGCAGCACCGGTATCGCCGATGAGGTATTTCGGAACGCGCATTACGTGTTGTGCGCGACCATCGACGATATCGTCATAAACACCCCTTGGGGCAATCGGTCCTCCTGGCCGCAGGAGCGGCTGACGCGTGTTTTTCACCAGGAAATTATCCACGGCGACCGGTTCTTCGACATCCAAAGGCAGACCCGTGACGGCGATCTCCTCGAGCTGGTGTATCTGTGCTTGTCCCTCGGATTCGAAGGCCCCATGCGCGGCAACCTTCCGGAACTGACGCGGACGCGCGAAGAGCTCTACCTGGCCATTTCCCAGCGCCACGGCGCCGCCGAACGCGAGCTTTCTCCCCATTGGCAGGGCATCAAGGCCGGTCACAAGCCGTTCACGAGCAAGATTCCGATCTGGGTCTTCGGTCTGGGTTGCGCGGTTGTGCTGATGGCTTTCTACATCGGCTTCATGCTGATGCTCGGCAATGCCTCCAACGCCGCATTCGCGGAAGTTGCCAGCCTTCCTCCGGGCCGCGATTTTCACCCGGCGATCCGCGGCGGCAATGTTCTTCCGGCCCTGGTCAATCACACGCCGCGCCTGCGGGAGATTCTCGCAGCGGAGATTGCGCAAAATATCGTCCAGGTCGCCGAAGATCCGCGCACCATCACCATATCCATTCAAGGCAGCTCGGCGTTCTCGCCCGGCAGCGCCGAACTGCAAGATCAATATCGCCGCTTGCTCGAACGCATCGGCGAAGCGATCGACGCCGAACCTGGGCAAGTCACCGTGTCGGGCCACACCGACAGCACGCCCATCCGCACGGCGCAATTTCCGTCCAATTACGAATTGTCGCTGGCCCGTGCGGAAGCCGCGCGCGATGTCATACGAACCAAGCTTAAAGACGGTGCGCGGACCGTTGCGGAAGGCCGCTCGGATTCCGAGCCGCTGGCGTCGAACGGCACGCCGCAGGGGCGCGAACTTAACCGGCGAATTGAAATCGGGCTGCAGAAGCCGCTTGTGAGGTAGCTGTCATGGCCGGAGCTGAGGTCCCCAGGAAATCCTCGGGCCGTATTGTGGCGTTTCTCACCACACGATGGTTTCTCTCCGCCATCGGTGTTTTGTCGATCGCGCTTCTGGTTTGGTTTTTGGGACCGCTGCTTCCTTTTTTGGGCAGTATCTCTGCACGGATTTTGGCGGTTGCCGCGGTTTTAGCCGTTTGGCTGATCGCCAATCTTGTTCTCGATCTGCGGGCGGCCAAGCGCGAAAGCGCCATGATCGACAACGTGGCGAGCGCCGGCGCACGGGAATCCTCCACCGATGCAGCGGCGGTGGAGGAGATGGGAATTCTCCGTGAGAGACTGAGCGCCGCGCTCGTGCAATTGCGCAAATCGCAAGCGCAGGGAAACAGGAAGCGGCAATACCTCTATGAGCTTCCCTGGTACATTCTGATCGGCCCGCCCGGTTCGGGAAAAACCACGGCGCTGATGAATTCGGGCTTGAATTTTCCATTGTCCGATAAATTCGGCCGCGATCCGCTGCGCGGCGTCGGGGGCACACGCAATTGCGATTGGTGGTTTTCCGACGACGCAATTCTGCTGGACACGGCTGGCCGCTACGCGACGCAGGACAGCAATCAGGCCGTCGACCATAAGGTTTGGCTGGGATTTCTTGGCCTGCTGAAGCAGTTCCGCCCGCGCCAGCCCATTAACGGCGCCGTCGTTGCGATAGGTATTCCGGATCTGTTGCAGATGAAGGCGGTTGAGCGCAGCGCCCATGCGCGCGCGATCAAGTCGCGCCTGACGGAGTTGCAGTCGCAGTTCAGCTTGCGCGTCCCGGTCTATGTGATGTTCACCAAGATGGACCGCATCGCAGGCTTCGTGGAGTTCTTTCACGATCTCAACCGCGAAGACCGCACCGATGTTTGGGGAATGACATTTCCGTTGGACGATGGCGCCGGCCAGACCGGGGCGATTGGTAATTTCGATACGGAATACGATGCACTGGTCGAGCGGCTGAATGCGCGCCTCCTCGACCGGGTCCATGACGAGCGCGATTATGAGCGGCGCGGGCGGATTTTCGGTTTTCCGGTCCAGGTCGCCGGCCTGAAAGGAATGTTGCACGACTTTCTAGGCGAAATATTTGCTCCCAACCGCTTCGAAGACCGTCCCCTGCTGCGTGGCATCTATTTCAGCAGCGCAACACAGGAAGGTACGCCCATCGACCGATTGATGGGCGCGATGGCCGCGACCTTTGGGCTGACCGAGCAGCGGCCGCCAGTCTTTTCGGGCCCCGGCCGAAGCTATTTCGTGACCCGGCTGTTGCGGGACGTCATCTTTGAAGAAGCCGGTCTTGCCGGTTCCGACCCCAAAGCGGAGCGGCGCGATCGTTTGTTGCGTGCGGCTGCACTGGGCGGAATTGCTGCTGCTGCCCTGCTTCTCGTGGCGGCGTGGACCGTAAGCTATTTCCGTAACACCTCGCTGATTGCCGACGAAAGGGCCGCCGGGGCTGCCTACGCGCAAGTCGCCGCGCCGCTGGTGCAAGCCAGTGTGGGCGACGAGAATGTCGCGCCCGTTATGCCCGTTTTGGACCGCATGCGTACCCTTCCCGCCGGCTATGACACGGCAAAGCAAAGTGTTCCGTTCTCGCGCGGATTGGGTCTCGATCAGGGGCGCAAGCTCGAAAGTCAGGCGATCCGCAGCTATCGCCGCTCTTTGACGGGGCTGCTTCTGCCGCGGCTTGTGCTGGGCATGCAAACTCAGCTTGAGAAGACTGTCGACAACCCCAGCGATGCGGGCACCTTCCTTCGCTTGTATTTGATGCTGGGCGGCCAGGGGCCGCTCGATAAAGGGCTGGTGAAATCCGCCGTGTCGGCAATGGCCGGGGCCCGCGCCTATCCCAACCTCGCGGCCGACGACAGCCGCAAGCGGTTTGAAGCGCATATCGATGCTCTTCTGGAAGAACCGCTGCCTGTCATCGAACTGAACGCGGCGCTGCTGATGCGGGCGCGCGATCAACTGGCCAGCATCCCCTTGTCCGCGCGGGCGTACGACGTCGTCCGCACCGGCACCGCGGCCAGGGCATTGCCCGTGTGGCGGGTGATCGATCATGCGAGCGCCGCAGGCAATCAGGTGTTCATGCGGGGCTCGGGCAAGCCTTTGACGGAGGGGGTGCCGGGATTCTTCAGCTATGACGGCTTCCACAAGGTGCTGTTGCCGCAAATTGGCGATGCCATCAAAGCCGCCGCGGACGAAAGCTGGGTGCTCGGTTCCGACAAGCAGGTCCGTCCGTCCAATGACGATGTCCGCCGGCTGACCGAACAAGCCGTCGACCTTTACGTTCGCGATTTCACTTCGGCATGGGACGGATTGCTTGGCGATGTGAGAATTGTGCGGTTCGGGAACACGCAGCAGGCCGCGAATGTCCTTAACGCGTTGTCCGGTCCGGGCTCGCCTTTGAAGGCTTACTTCACCGCCGTCGCGCAAGAGACGACCATGAACCGCCCCGCCGCCCCTGCGGCTGCGGCGGCCGGTGCGGCGGCTGCCGCAGCCGTTAGTGCCAATCCGGCCGCTGCCGCGATCGCAAGACTCGCGCAATCCAGTCCGGGCCTTGAGGCGCGCGGCCAGGGCATTGATATGCATTATGCCGCTCTGCGCGAGTTTGCCGGCAATGGCAGTGGCTCTTCGCAATTGGACGAATTGGTCAAGCGGTTCGCGGAGCTCTACATGCAGCTCAGCAGCCAGGCTTTGGGAGGGGCGCCGTCGGCCTCGGCCGTCTCCGCGGTGCAGCTCTCGCAGCTCGCTTCGAATCTGCCGCCTGGGCTGGGCGCCATCGTGTCAGATGTTGCTGGCGGGACGAGTTCGCTGGCCACAGGCGCGACGCGCAAGTCCATCGAGGATCAGTACGCCTCCTCGGTCTCGCGCTTCTGCCGGCAAGCCTTGGACGGCCGCTATCCGATGCAGAAGGCCAGCACAATCGACGTCGCCATTGGCGATTTCACGCAACTGTTCAAGCCAGGCGGCGCGCTCGACTTGTTCTTTGCGTCCAATCTCAAACCCTACGTCAATACGACAACCACGCCGTGGAGCAATCAGAAGGTCAACAATTCCGATCTGGGTCTGTCATCAGGAACGCTGGCCCAGTTCGAACGTGCCGATCGCATCCGCGCCAATTATTTTGGCGGAGGCGCCGCTCCTTCGGTTGAATTCACCCTGATGCCCACGGCTCTCAGCAACGAGGCGACACAGGTGGTTTTCGACCTCGACGGTCAGGTTCTCACCTACGCCCGCAGCGCCGCCACGCCAATGCGGATGCAATGGCCTGGGCCCAATGCCGCGGGCCGGGCGCATCTGGCGATCAGCCGCAACGGACAGAGCGCCGTTCTCGATGCGACCGGTCCCTGGGCATTGTTCCGCTTGCTCGATCGTGCACGTATTACGGGAAACCTGCCGGACCAGATGAATGTCACTTTCGAGACCGGCGGGCTTACTGCGAGCTTTCAGCTGCGCGCTACCAGCGTGCGCAATCCTTTCCGCTCCCGCGATCTCGAGCAGTTTCAATGTCCAGCGCAGCTGTAAACGGAAGCGCCGGCTGTTTCGGAAAGGTGCCGCAGCTTGGTGATTTCATCAACAACCGGCTCCCGCGCCGCTTCATAGAACCGTGGGACCTCTTTTTGCGGGCGTTCCTGGCTGAGAGCCGTCAGGCGCTCGGTGAGGCTTGGCTGGATGCCTATCTCAACGGTCCGATCTGGCACTTCGCGCTGCCGCCCGGCCTCGCGGGCGAAGATGCGGTGGCCGGGACATTGATGCCAAGCGTGGATCGCGTCGGCCGCTATTTCCCGCTGACTATCGCCCTGGTTGTCGATAAGGTTCCGGAAAGCCTCGGCGACCCCTGGTTTGAAAGAGCGGAAATGCTGTCACTGGATGCGCTTGGCGAAACATTCGACCCGGCGGCATTGGATGACCGTCTTGCGCGATTGGGCTCACTGGAAGCGTCGTTGGCGGCTCCACCTTCCGGCGCGCTGTGGACAACTTTCGGCAGCGGCTCGGTGCCTCCCCTGGCCTTGGTTTCCAATGGCCTACCCTGCGGATGTGCGGCGACGGCCCTGCTCGATGGCGACTGCGCACGCTGGGGGTGGGATGCCAAGCCGCTTGAACCTGCAACGTCAAATCCGGTTTCCGCGGATGTCCCGAACGATGACTGAGCTTTCTCTGCACGCGGCGGGGGTGACAAATGTCGGTCTCGTGCGCCGCGCCAACGAAGATTCAATGCTTTTGCGCGACGATGCCGCATTGTGGTGCGTCGCCGACGGCATGGGCGGGCATAAAGGAGGGCAGTGGGCCTCGCAGCAGGTCCGTGACGCGCTTGGCCGGGTGGAGCTTACGGAGGATTTCGAGAACAATCTTGGCCATATCGAAGAGGCTATCCGCGGAGCCAATGCGATCATCGTCGCGGCCGGGGAGCAGGCCCGCGCGCATATGGGCACGACTGTGGCTGCGTTGCATGTGGTCGGAGAACGGTTCGCTATCTTCTGGGCGGGTGACAGCCGCGTTTATCTTTGCCGGCAGGACAAGATGTATCGCCTGACCACCGACCACACGCATGTGCAGCTTCTGATCGATTCCGGCCTGATTTCCCATGAGGAGGCGCGGCACCATCCCGAAAAACACGTGCTCTCGCGTGCGGTAGGGGTGATACAGGACTTGGAGCTTGACTTGATCGCCGACCGTCTCGAACCGTACGACAGGTTTGTCCTGTGCAGCGACGGACTGACGGCCGTCGTTTCCGACGCCGAGATCGGCGAACGGGCAATGACGGAAGCGCCGGACGCGGTCGTCAACAGCCTGCTGGAGCTTGTCTTGTCTCGCGGTGCACCCGACAATACGACTATTGCGCTGGTGGCGTGCGAGCCGCGGTTTGCGGATGGGTTGCCGGAACACGCCGGTGCGCAGGGGGGCATGGGGGATGTCTGATCCGGACGATAAGCCTACGGCTTATATGAGAGGCCCGGTGAAGCAGCCGGATGTGGCGCCTGAATTCGTCGGCGCCGTTTTGAACGGCATCTACAAGGTGCGCCGCTTCATCGCCCGTGGCGGTATGGGCGAGGTTTACGAAGGCGTTGCCATCAACAACGAGCGCGACCGCGTCGCCATAAAAATCATCCGCCGCGAACTGGCGGAGGACGTCAACATCCAGCGCATGTTCCGCCAGGAAGCCGATGTGCTGATGCGTTTGGTTAACCCCGGACTGGTTCAGTACCGCATCTTCGCGCACGACCCCAATCTCAATGTTTATTACATCGTGACGGAGTTCGTGGATGGCCCGACCCTGGCGGCCGTCTTGCAGACCGTTCCGAACGACCAAGTCAGTTTGATCGCTTTGACTCAGCGTCTGGCCTCTGCATTGCAGGCAGCGCACGAACTTCGTTGTTTTCACCGGGACATGTGCCCGGACAATGTGCTGCTGCCGAAGGACGCTTTCGACCAGGCGAAAATTATCGATTTTGGCATCGCCAAGAAGACGACAGAAGGAAACGAGACTCAGTTCACGACGCAAGGCGCCTTCGTGGGGCGGTTCGGATATTCCGCTCCCGAGCAGTTCGCCGAAAAGGAAATCGGTCCGTGGACAGACGTCTATAGTCTTGCTCTGGTGGTTCTCGCGGCGGCGGGACGCAAGCCGCCGGACATGGGCAAGAATTTCTGGGAAGCCGTAAAGCAGCGTCAAACCGTTCCCGATCTATCGGATTTGCCCGCTGAGCTCAGGCCATTATTCACGCAAATGCTGGCGCCGGAAGGCGCGCAGCGGCTGCGGTCCATGAGCGATGTGATTGCCGGTCTGGCGCGCATTGGGCAGCCCCCGGCCGAGGAGACGGGAAAGCGGGAGAAGACAAAGCGCGTCCCGCCGCTCCCAATTGCGCCAAAGCCGGCCGCCCGGACGCCGAAGACGGAGACAGGTGGGCCCTCTCGCTTGACGCCTATCCTGGGCGCGGCGGCGGCGGCGCTTCTGGTTGCCGGCGGCGCGGGATATTATTTCCTCTCGGGTGGTGCGCCTGCGGCGCCACCGCCGCCGGACACCTGCGACCTCGCTTGGAGCAGCGCACAGACCAGCGCCGATCAGGCGTTGCTGACCCGATTTTTGGGCATGTGTCCCAAGAGCACGCACCTTGCCGAGGCGAACCAGAAACTTGCCGCTCTGAAACAGGCCGCGCAGGCGCGCGAAATACGCGCCGCCGCGATCGAGCGTATCAATGCCGCGACGGATACCATGACGTGCCGCTGGCTGACGCGTGCCTATGCGGAAAACGCCGGCGCGGACCGCAAACTGCGCGTCGTTCTGGCCGGTGCAGGCGGTCTTCCGAGCACGCTGCCGGAACAATTGCAAGCCGTCTCCATGCTGCCGCCGGATTGGACGCTGGAGGTGGATGCCTCTGCCGTCCTGCCCGTCCAGCCCGGCGCGTGCGCGCCGCTGAAGGCGTTCTACGCCAAGCAAAGCCCGGGCGCGCCTGCCGCACTTTCCATCGAGCAGGCCAAGATACCCCTCGGCGATTCCGCGGCCTGCCCGCGCGGCGCGGGGCGGCAGGCGGAAGTGAATTTCGTCCTGAAACCGAGCGATACGATAAACGACTTCGTCTTGGTCAGCATTCTGTCCGATGGCCGTATGCGCCAAGTGATTCCAAGCCGCGCCGTTTACGATCAAATGCGCAAAGTAGGGGCGCTCAAAGCGGTTGGCGAAAACGCCTATGCGATGACCTTGTGCGCGGGCGAAGCGGCGGTTCGCGAAAGTCCTGATGGTGTTTTCGGATTGGTACTTCTCAAGGGCTCTGGGCCCTTCCAACTGGGATTGAAACCCGGTTATGAAAAGGTGTCCGGCGATTGGGCGGATAAACAATTTACCGACCAGGCGGATAAGAAGGGGTGGACGGCGGAGGTCGGCTGGTATGAGGTCGTTGACCCGTCCAAAACCGCGAACGAAGCTGGCGCAGCCACCCGGTAAATTTCATAGCTCCAAAATTTCGGGACGTCTGCGCAACAAACAGGCAGATGTGCCTCGAATGTTCGTGATTTCACGCAAGTAAGAAACCCTTTCCTAAATCGGTCCTTACTACCTATAATTTGTCTTAAACAGGGGGTTGGGCTGTGGTAAACGCTCGTTTTCGCGGACACACTTGCTTTTCAGCCTATAGGCTATTGTCGGCTGGTGCCTTGGCGGTTGGCGCTGTCGTTGTTTTCCTGGGCAGTTCTTCCGACACCCAGGCTGCTGCGGCCACGACGTGCACGCCAAAATATGATTGCGAGCCCGGCGATCCGTTCTTTCAACCGCGCCAACAGCCCGCTCCGGTGCAGCAGCAGAGAGGACCGGCAAATCGCACACCAGAACCTGTTCGCCAAGCCTGTGGAGCCGGTTCGGTTGCCGCGCAGGGGCGCAAAGTTGCGCTGGTCATCGGCGAATTGAATTACAAGAACAACGGTCTGAAGAATTCGGGTTCAGATGCCGACAAAGTTGCGGCGGCCTTGAAGGCCGGCGGCTTTGCGGTGACGGTGAAATGCAATCTCAACCGCGATGAAATTCGCAACGAGTTGCGCGATTTCGGCAGGGCTGCGGGCAATGCCGATGACGCGGTGATTTATTTCACAGGGCATGCGTTCGCCGGACAAAATAACGTCAATTACATTGTCCCGGTGGGTACCGATATTCAGGCGCTCTCCGACGTCACGTTGGACGGCATCCCCGTTGAAAATCTCGCGGACATGGCCGGGCAGGCCAAGAATCTGAAACTCGTCGTCATTGATGGCTGCCGCGATAATTTGCTGCTTCAAAATGGCGGCGGTTCCTCGGCGCGCTGCTTCGCGCCGGCGGATTACAAGGACCGCATCGTCGCCTTCTCGGCTGGACCTGGATCGCTTGCCAAGGACGGCGGCCCCTATGCGGCAGCCTTTGCCAAATATGCCGCTCAGGAATTTGCCGGCCTGAAGGAAATGTTCGACGCCGTCGCCATGGAGGTTCAGCAGGGTACGAGCGGAAGCCAGGCGCCCCAAGTGTATCCGGCTTCTTTCACGGCGCCCGCGCTTCGCGCGAAAATGTGCGATCCAAAAGAAGACGGCGCCTGGGATTTCGTCAGGAACAGCAGCGACCCGGGCCTTCTGCAGAATTTCCTGAGCACCTACCCCAACGGCTGCCACGCCGCGGAGGCGAAGGCGAAGATTCCAACGGACCCCGCCGAAGTGGCCTGGAATGCGCTCAGCAAGGCCGACGCTGAAGCGTTGAAGAAATTTGTTCAGGATAATCCCAGCAGCTCTCATGTTCCTGAGGCGCGCAGCCGCATCGAAGATATCTCGTATAACGCGGTCCGCAGCGGCACGGCCCTGGGAGCCATCGAAGCGTTTCTGCGTGACTATCCCACCAGCACGCATGGGGCCGAGCTGCGCAACCGGATTCTGGTTCTGAAAGAGCCCGGCGATTGGGTGGAACTGCAAAAGGCCGAGAACAGCGGCAATTTGGATAAATGGGATGCCTACGTCCGCACCTATCCGAACGGTCCGCATCTCGCCGAAGCGAAGGTAAAAATCGAGGGGATCAAGAGAGACCAAACGCTCGCTTTCTGCCCTGCGAATATCGGACCTGCCGCAGCCGTGGGATTGCCGGTTAGCGCAACGCCGGCGGGCGCAGCGCCTACTCAAGGGACGCTCAACAGCCCGGCCATGCCGCTATTGGCATCGGACCTCAATTGGACACAGAATTGCCTGGGACGGCTGAATGCGAGTGTAGCGCAAGCTGTCCAGCAATCGCGCGAGGCTGAGGCGCAGGCGCGCCAGAAGGCGGCTGCTGGGCGCGACGCACAGATGCGTGCACGCGCTGCGGCGGAGCAGGCGAGAGACGCCGAAAAATCGGCGACAGCGCCCTCGCCGGCGGAAGGCTACGTCGTCCAGGATTTCACCAAACAGCGGCTTGGGACCTATAAAGGCCAAATCACAAACGGTCAGCGGAATGGCGCGGGCGTCTGGATAGACATCAATGGCGAACGCTATGAAGGTGAGTGGAAGGGCGATGGGCGTAACGGCACGGGCAAGACCCTTCCGGGACGCATGGGTGACCCGATTTTCGAAGGGACCTGGGAAAATGGCAATCCATGTGGCGTAGGCGTTCTGACATGGCCCAGTGGCGATCGTTATGAGGGCGATTACTGCATGGGCCACTACACCGGCTATGGAATTTTCTACTTCGCGACCAATTCCAACACCAATTACGCGCGCGAAAATATCGGCCAATGGAACAATGACAAGCAAACCGGCTATGGCGTGAGGCTGTGGGCCGGTCTGAATCGATCCGAGGGCCAATGGGTAGATGGTCAGCTTGCCGGATACGGTGCGGAATTCTCAGGCGACGGAAAAATCCAGACCAAGCTGGATGTGCCGCAACAGGGAATCTACGAGGGTGGTAATTTGAAGACGCCGCTCGCGCGCAATCAATAACTTTTCTATCGATGTTAAATAGATACGTGGGGCACCGTAGCAACCGGGCCGATGGCCGGTACGTTCACGGAAAAGGTACCGAGCAGAACATCGGCGTGCTCGCCTATGAGGCGAAGCGGGCCCGTTGAGCTGTCGCCTTTCGTGCGGAAGTCGAAGAGCAATACTTCGCGCTTATTGTTGTCCACAATGAAAACTTCGGCATTCGGAAATGTGTCGCCCCTGACCTTCCCTCGGTACCTGGCATTTTCGCTCATCGTTGTGAATTTGAAATCAACATAAGTATCGATATCTGGCGCGCCAGGCACGAGCGGATTGGCGCCGGCCGTGAACACAGTGAACGAAATACCGTCTGGCGCCTTCAAGACGTTTGTTACCTCAGCTCGGACCGTCGCAAATTTTTTTCCGATCTTGCTCGCCAACCAAGGGCCCGCGCCCAAAAATTCTGAACCATCAGAAAAACTCCGGTATCCACGTACGCCATTTGCATCGAATTCTACAACTCCGATTGTCCTTGCGGTCGCTGTAGGAGATGTTGTCGCTTGGGTCCGCACGTCCCCCTCAAAGCCGCCGCCAAATGTAGCGAATGGCGCATAACGTCGCACGAAGAGAAACATACCGCCCCGCAATTATCTGCACAATTAACGACGTACTTTCAAAAGATGTCGTGCGTTCTTATAGCCTTCACTTCCTTCGAATGATCCACCCACTTAATGTGCCGGGTGAGGCGCTATCGTATCCATGCCGGTTTCCGCCAAGGCTGAACGACCATACGAACCCATTCGGGTCATAATTGATGGGTTGGCCTGATTTCGCCGTCACCAGACGCAATTCCCCATCCCAAGGGTCGCAAACGCAAATGGTGCTTCCAATAGCCGTGTGGGTTTCATCGACCACCATGAAGTGCGCTCCGCCGCCATTCCAGGCGCAGTGAACGATGACGGGGCGGCCGGCGCCGGTCGAGGACTTGATCGCGTCGAACATTCCGTTCTGTCCGACATTGACGCATTCCCAGTCGCCCAAGCTCAACTGTTTAAGAACTGATGGAAATTTCATACCGTCGCTATACGTCGACCCGTCGTAAACGGACCCCGTAACGGCGGTATAGATTTTGTACACTTCCGGCTCGGTCTTAATAGCTTCGTCAATGCTGGAGCGAGCGAGTTGTCCGCCGATAAAGGTGCCGCCGATCGGCGCTGCCGCCATTCCAGCCCCGACAGTGATACCCGCCGCGAGCAGGTGTTTCTTCATCTTGAAGTTCACCATCAAGATGCTGGCGATGCCGCAGGAATTTGACGAGTCTTTGCCGTTCTTGGTGACCGTGTCCTGCGAACGAACCATATGAGCGCTACCGAAACGATCAATCCGAACAAACCACGCCATTTTTCGCCCCCAACCCCGACTGCGCACGAGAAGTGTACCAAAGCCCAGCGCTCGCTCATAGCACAGCCGCCCTATACTGGCGTAACGCTGATGGGTGGCAGGCTCAGCGTAAGTGCGCGCCGATGGTCTGCGGTTTCAGGTGGCTATGCGGCGCGGCATGAATGGCTTGGCTCTGCAGGTCCAGGAATCGCTGCGGCGCGATCCCCATGTGGGCGATCTTTTTGTGTTTCGCGGGGCAAGCGGCAACCTGATCAAAATTCTCTGGCATGACGGCCTTGGCATGTCGCTTTACGCCAAGAGGCTTGAGCGGGGCCGTTTCATCTGGCCATC
>CANJBZ010000040.1 GCA_947473475.1 Alphaproteobacteria bacterium | reverse complement strand
TTGCGAACGCAATCTCGTCGAGCGTTTCTTCTGCATCATCAAGCATTTTCGAGGCATCGCTACCCGATACGAGAAAACCGCGCGAAACTTTCTCGCAGGACTGCATTTGGTTTGCGCTATCGTTTGGCTTAAATGACGACACGCCCTAAACATTGCCTCCCGATTTGGGGGGCGGCCCCTTGAAGTGCTCCATTCATCCCATCACCTGCGCGCTTAGTCTCTTCCTGCGGAGGCTGAGCGCGTTTGCGCGCGATGAGGGGCTTGCCTGGGGCGGCCGCGATGAAACCAGAGCCGGTCAGGTCACCGCGCTGCTTCCGCGCAATATTCAAATCGGGGTGAAGGCAAGGCCCTTAAGCCTTGTTGCCTTTTGGTTTTTTGCCGTTGCGCTGCTCGTGCCGATTAATCCGGCGCTCAGCGAAGCTAATCCGAATTTAACCACTATATACGTCATGTTGTCCGCGTTCGCCTTTGTGGGGGCGCTTGGACAGGTCCCCGTCATTGGGACTGGAGTTTGGGCGCAAAGCCGAACCGTGAGGGCAAGCTTCCCTTAAAGGAGGGAATTAGATGGCAGATTGCTTCATTTACGACGCGGTGCGCACGCCGCGCGGCCGCGGCAAGAAGGACGGCGCCTTGCATGAGGTGACCGCTGTCGAGCTTGCGACCCAGACCCTGAAGGCGATCCGCGATCGCAACCAGCTCGACACGTCGGAACTCGAAGATGTGGTCTTGGGCTGCGTCGATCCGGTAGGAGAGCAGGGCGCGGACATAGCGCGCGCCGCCGTGCTGAAAGCCGGCTTTGACGACCGCGTGCCGGGCGTGCAGATCAACCGTTTCTGCGCCAGCGGTTTGGACGCCTGCAATATGGCTGCCGGTCAGATCATGGCGGGGCAGTCGGAGCTGGCGATTGGCGGCGGCGTCGAGATGATGAGCCGCGTGCAGATCGGCTCCTCGGGCGGCGCTTGGCCGGAAGATCCCTCCGTCGCCATTCCCGCCTATTTCGTGCCGCAAGGCATTTCCGCTGATTTGATCGCCACGGTCGATGGGTATTCCCGCGACGATGTCGATGCGTATGCGGTTGAAAGCCAGAAGCGCGCTGCCAATGCGTGGGCTAAGGGCTATTTCAAAAATTCCGTGATTCCGGTGAAGGATGCGCAAGGACTGACGATCCTGGATCGCGATGAGCACATGCGCCCCGAAACGACCATGCAGTCGCTTGGTGCGCTGAAGGCGGCCTTCGCCGAAATGGGCGCGCTCGGCTTCGATGCGGTTGCCATTCAGCGTTATCCGCAAGTCGAAGCGCTGAACCATGTGCATCACGCGGGCAATTCGTCCGGTATTGTCGATGGCGCGGCAGCGGTGCTGCTGGGATCCAAGAAGAAGGGCAAGGCCCTTGGTCTGGCGCCCCGCGCCAAGGTGCGCGCGTTTACCTCCATCGGTTCAGAACCGGCGATTATGCTTACCGCACCCGCGGAAGCCGCTCGCAAGGTTTTGGCCCGCGCCGGGATGACGGCCAAAGACATTGATTTGTATGAAATCAACGAAGCGTTTGCCTCGGTCGTGCTGCGCTTCATGCGGGAGCTGAAACTCTCGCCAAGCAAGGTCAATGTGAATGGCGGCGCCATCGCCATGGGGCACCCGCTGGGTGCGACGGGCGCGATGATTCTCGGAACGGTGCTGGACGAATTGGAGCGGCGCAATCTTTCCACCGCGCTGGTCACGCTCTGCATCGGCGCCGGCATGGGCACCGCTACGATTATCGAACGAGTTTGATCCATTTCAGCAGGGATGCATCGCGATGAACCTCGTCAATTTCAAATGGGATCAGGATGCGGACGGCATTGTCACGCTGATCTGGGATACGCCGGAAAAGCCGGTGAACGTGCTGTCCATGGCCGCGGTTGCCGAGCTGGCGCAGGTGGTCGATGCCGTCAGCGCGGATGCCGTGATCAAGGGGCTGGTGATTGCCAGCGCGAAAGCCGGGAATTTCAGCGCCGGGGCCGATCTCGACGAGATGAGCTCTTATGCGGGCAAAGGCGGTACGGACGCCGCCAAGGGCCTGTTCGACGCCATGACGATGCTGCACCGTACGTTCCGCAAAGTGGAAAAGTGCGGCAAGCCCGTGGTTGCGGCGCTTAGCGGTACGGCGCTCGGCGGCGGCCTCGAACTTGCGCTTGCGTGTCACTACCGGCTGATTTCGGACGATCCGCGCATCCGGCTTGGTTTTCCCGAAGCGCAGGTCGGGTTGATCCCAGGCGCCGGGGCCACCCAGCGTCTGCCGCGCATGATCGGCGCGATGGCGGCGTTGCCGTTTATGCTGGAATCGCGCCGGATCGATCCGGCGGCCGCGTCCGGCATGGGCATCGTCAATAAGGCCGTCCCCGCAGCGGAGTTGATGGGTGCCGCCAAAGCCTGGATCAAAGCCAATCCTAAACCCGAACAGCCTTGGGACAAGAAGGAATTCCGCATTCCGGGCGGTGGTCCATTCTCGGCCACGGGCGTACAGGTATTCACCGTCGGCAACGCCATGCTGCGCCAGCGGACCTATGACAATTATCCCGCTCAACGCGCCATCATGTCGGCTGTGTATGAGGGGCTTCTGGTCGACATCGACAGTGCCCTCAAGATCGAGGCCCGCTACTTTGTCGGCATCATGTTGGACCCGACCAGCCGCAATATGATCCGCACACTATTCCAGTCGATGCAGGATTTGGGCAAAGGCGCGCGCCGCCCGGCCGCCGAAACACCCGCCGACGTGAAGCGGCTTGGCGTTCTGGGCGCCGGTGTGATGGGCGCGGGCATTGCCTATGTATCCGCACTCGCCGGTGTCGACGTGACGCTGATCGACACGACAGATGAGAAGGCGGCAGCGGGTAAAGACCATGCCGCCAAGCTGCTCGATCACGAAATTTCCCGTGGACGTTCGACACCGGACCGGAAGGCGGATGTGCTAGGACGAATTCGTCCGTCAACGGAGTTTAGCGCGCTCAGCGACGCCGATCTCGTCATCGAAGCGGTATTCGAGGACCGTACCGTCAAAGCCGAGGCGACGCGCAAGACGGATGCCGTCACGCGCGATACGGCAATCTTCGGCTCGAATACCTCGACGCTGCCGATCACCGGCCTTGCCGAGGCAAGCGCCAGGCCCGCCAATTTCATCGGCATCCATTTCTTTTCGCCCGTGGAACGCATGGGCCTTGTCGAGATCATCGTGGGCAAGCAGACCAGCCCGCGTGCGCTCGCCACCGCAATCGATTTTGTGCGCAAAATCCGCAAGACGCCGATTGTCGTGAACGACGCGCGCGGGTTCTATACGTCGCGCTGTTTCGGGACCTATACGCTCGAAGGCCTCATGATGATGTCCGAGCGGATTTCCCCGGTCCTGATCGACAATGTCGGCCGCATGACCGGCATGCCGATGGGCCCGCTGGAAGTGCTGGACTCCGTGGGCATCGACACGGCGTTGAAGATCACGCGCCAGACGCGGAAAGAATTGACCAAAGCGGGAAAGCCCGACGCCACAGAGGACATCCTGGCGTTCATGGTCGAAACGTCCGGACGTACGGGTCAGAAGTCCGGCAAGGGCTTCTATGAATATGGGCCGAATGGAAAGCGCACACGCCTTTGGCCCGGTCTCTTCGATTACGGCAAGGGTAAGTGGAAGACCGATGCGGACGTTGATGAACTCAAGCGCAGGCTGCTGACCATCCAGGCGCTGGAAGCGGCACGGTGTTTCGAGGAAGGCGTAATCACGGATCCGCGAGATGCCGATGTCGGCGCCATTCTGGGGTGGGGCTTTGCACCCTACACGGGCGGCCCGATCTCCATGATCGACACGATGGGGGCGACGGAGTTCGTAATGCGATGCGAAACGCTGACCGGCAAGCACGGCAAGCGGTTCCAATCCAACAAGCTGCTGCGGGACATGGCGGCGGCTGGCGAAACCTTCTACGGCCGCTTCGGGGAGCGGGCGGCAGCTTAGGCCGCCGTTTCCACAGGCCGTCCGGCCGGAGAATTGCCGCTATTTCCGGCCCATAAGGGCCGCAAGCCGCTTCAGGATCCGTTCAAATGCGGTCGCGGAAACGCCCCCGGAATGCTGCTGATGGGCGCCCGGAGAATCTGTCTTCACAGTAACGAGCCGTGCCAGAAGCATGTTTCCTCCTCCAGACGCAGGAAGTGTATCGTGTACGGAGTATACGCTCCTTGTACGGACGCGCAAGATTCCGCCTGACCATCCTGAGGGCTTCCCGTTAACAAAAGCTTCGTTCACGGAAGAACTTTTTGTGACGGGCTTGTCTCCACAGCCAGCCTTAACGCATGAGGATAAAATCCCGCCCCGTGTAGGGATTAGTTCGCGTGGCGCCTGCGCCCCGGCTGTCACAGACGGGGCGTGCCGGACGTCATCCGGCACGCGGCATGGCCCGAGATCCACCCGGCCCGATAATCTGCATCCCCAGAAAAGGCGGCTTCGTCACGGGTCGCCGTGCGCAGGACCGGCGCGCCTTCGCTGTTTGCCGTCGCGCAACCATCGCCGAAACCGGCGTCATACGACGGTGAGCGATCGGCAGGCTCGCCGGTGACGCAGGCCATCACGGCGGCGCAGGGAAGAAGCGCCGCAAGCCGCGACCTTAGTTTTTTAGAAAAAGCGCCAGACGACATAAACGTTACATATGGCAATTTGCAGAAGCATCAATGGGAAGGCTAAGCGAAGGAACGCCATGAAGCCGATGCGCTCTCCGGCGCGCTCGGCGATTCCGGCGACAATGAGGTTGGCGCTGGCTCCTATCAAAGTTCCGTTGCCGCCGAGACAGGCGCCGAGCGCAAGGGCCCACCAAAGCGGCCGGATCGCTTCGTCTCCCCCCATCGCGGGCGCCAGCTCCTGAATGAGCGGGATCATGCTTGCGACGAAAGGAATGTTGTCCACGAGCGCGGAAAGAATGGCCGAGCCCCACAGAATGCCGAGCGCGGTTGTGTGAAGGTCGCCGCCGGTCGCGGTCAGCAGCTGATGGGATAGGAACCGCAGCACGCCCGCTTGTTCAATTGCTCCGACGAGCACGAACAGGCCGATAAAGAAGAAGATCGTCACCCATTCTACCTGATTGAGAGCGGACGTAACCAACTCCGCGTGGTGCTCGCGCGGGTGCGCGATTGTCTCCAGCAGCATGAGAGCGGCCGCTCCGATGAGCGCGACGGTTCCGGCCTCCACCGCCAGCGGCCGGGCGAGAACAAATCCCAGAATGGTCGCAGCCATGACAGCCAAGGAAAGCCAGAGCAGCCGCTTGTCCTCGATCGCGCTGTCCGCGTTCATGGCCATGACTCGTTGGCGATCCGCGCCGGCAGCGTGCAAGTGCCGTCCCCAGATGACGTGGTTCAACGCGGTCTGCACAACCAGGATCACAAGGACGACGGGAGTCAGCGCGAAGACAAAATCGTTGAAGGTCAGGCCCACCGCCGAGCCAATAAGGATGTTGGGCGGATCGCCGATAAGGGTTGCCGTGCCGCCGATGTTGCTGGCGAATATCTCCGCAAACAGGAACGGATAGCGCCGTACCTTCAGCTCGGAGCATATCACCATCGTCACCGGCACGATCAGCAAGACCGTGGTGACATTGTCGAGCAGGGCCGAAAGGATCGCCGTGATCACCGGCAGAGCGATGAGAATGCCGGCCGGCCTTGCACGCATGATTTGTGCAGCGCGAATGGCGACATAGCCGAAAAGCCCACTCTTTCTGGCAATACCAACAATGATCATCATGCCGGTGAGAAGCGCGAGCGTGTTGAAATCGACGGCCGCGATTGCCTGCTCTTGATTGAGCATTCCAGCGAGGATGGCGAGTCCGGCGCCGAGCAGCGCCACAAGAGCGCGGTTGACGCGCTCGCTCATGATCGCGGCGTAGGCCAATACAAACAGCGCGGCAGGAAACAGCATCGCGCTTGTGGCGGTCCCGGCGGCGGAGGTCATCCGCCGGGCGCCGCATTCTTCGGGGCGACGATGTGCCGTGCCGCGTCCCAGTATGAGATCATCCCGACAAGCCGGTCCGAGCCGCGTTCGACGACAGGAATGGTGGTGTGATTGAGGCAGAACAGCCGGATGGCCTCAATGAGCGGCGTGTCGGCATAGACCCGCGCCGCTTCGCGGTTGACCGCCCGGCGGACCGGATTGTCTTTGAGGCTTAGATATTTCCGGTGCAGCTCGGAATCGTCATCGCTCATGAAGCGCAAGTTTGGCAGCAAATTGCCGATCACCGCCACGCGCGGAACAAGCAGCGCCAGCAGGTCGTAAATGCCAAAGAGCCCGACCAGGCGCCCCTCCGCATCGACCACGGGCAGGTTGATGTAGGTGTGCTCGATAATCTCGCGCGCCGCCTCGCCGATGGTGTCGTCCTCGCGCACGTAGCGGGGATTTGGCGTCATGATGTCGGCACAGCTCATGCGGTGTCCCGTTGTTTTGTCTCTGCTTCGCACGCGCCCACGGTGGCCAGAGCCACGTGATCGCTACAGCGCGCCCATATAACCGGCCTCGCTCAGCGGCGAAGCGCCGGACAATGTTCACATTTTGGTCACTGGCGGCAAGGCGCATCGATGCAGTTTCGCGGGAAGGCGCCGTCGCGAGCCTTCTGCAACCTCCTATTTCGAGCTGGAATGGGTTTGTCGAGGGGGGCCACTGTGCAGTGGCCCCTTAGTAAAGGAACAGCCCGCGCTGGCGAGCCGCTGGGGGGAGTTAGCGGAGCGCCGAATCGCGGGCTGCTTTTTCCAAGCGCGAGAAGGGAGAGGGACACTCGGCTTGAACGACTTTACCTGGCAACAGTATGCGCGTGACCTTGCTGAGACCTGAAGCGCTTTCATAAAATGCCGTGGATTTGCAGGGATAAGGCGCCATCCAGGCAACATGCTTAGCAAACGGTTAAGGCGCCACAGTCCCGGCACGGCCTCCACGCTCCCATTCTTTAGCTTTCGTTAAACTTCCTTTGCAAACATGAACCATTCGGTTCTTGAGGTAAGGAATCGTTTACCGGCGGGGGCGCGGGAGACGTTTGGTGCCAATGAGTACGATGTCGAACGCCATCCTCTCGCCGAGGTGGCAATTTGTCCGGACGCAGACCGTTAAGGGCGCGTTAGGGCTGTTGCTTTGCGCGCTCTACGGAATCGTTTTCGGCGGTCCTGACGCTGCGGAAACGTTGGTCTTTCTCGCGGTCACCTCTCCGCTTGGACTGGCAGGGCTGGGGTTTGCGCCGGTTTCACTGCGAACGCTTGAAGCAGCTTCGATCGCCGTCAACGCCGCGCTGCTGTCATTGCTGATCCTTTTTACCGGCGGTCTGTCCTCGCCTTTCCTGGTCTGGCTGGTCCTTCTGCCGTTTGAAGGCGCGCTGATCGGGCGGCGCAAACCTGTTGTGTTTTCCGGGGCTGTCGCGTTCGCCGGCTTTACTGGCGTTGCGATGATGCAATTTTCAGGTCTCTTGCCTCTCTCGCGGCTGATCGAACCCAATGCATTCCTGGTGACGGCGGCGCTGTTGGTGGCGATCGCACAGGCCTGCGCTATGGCGATTGCAGCCCAGGAACGGCGGCAGGCCGCCGACGCGGCGATCGAGGCCGGTGAAGCGCGATACCAATTTCTTGCCGAAAGTGCTCTGGACCTCATCTCGTCGCATGACGCGGATGGGCGGTTCCTGTTTGCAAGCCATGCGTTCCACGTGCTTACGGGGCATGCGCCTGAAGAGCTGAGCGGTGTGCGGGTAGCGGACATCTGTCATGCCGACGACGAGAAAAACCTCGACGCCGCGTTTGCCGACGCCCGAGCGGGAAGGCCTGCCAGCACCGAACTGCGCCTGAGGTCCAAGACGGGCACGTATGTCTGGTGCGAATTGCGCTGCCGCAATGTGAAGGCTGAAATCGTTGCGGTCACCCGCGACATAACCCGCCGCAAAGCGCAGGAGCGCGCGCTCATCCAGGCCCGCGATCAAGCCGAAGAAGCAAGCCGCGCAAAATCGCGCTTTCTTGCGAACATGAGCCACGAGCTGCGGACGCCCCTGAACGCGATCATCGGCTTCTCCGAGGTCATGTCGCGGGAATATTTCGGGCCTTTGGGCAACCCCCGGTATCTCGAATATACGCGTTTGGTCCACGAAAGCGGCTCGCACCTTTTGGAGCTGATCAACTCGATCCTCGATATGTCGAAAATTGAGGCCGGGAGGTTCACGATCACGCCGGAGGTTTTCGAGCTCGATGATTTGCTGAACCAGGCGGTCGGCTTTGTGAGCTTGCAGGCGCAGCGCCATGGTGTGGCGCTCGCCCACGACATTGCCCCCGGGGTGCGCCAGGTTACTGCCGACAAGCGCGCGGTCCTGCAGATTCTGACGAACCTGCTTTCAAACGGGGTCAAATACACGCAAGCAAACGGAAAGGTGTCGCTAGCTGCGCGGGCGGTCAAGGGAACGCTGGAAATCGCGGTCGCCGATACAGGCGTCGGCATCAGCGAGGCCGATCTCCAGCGGCTGGGAAAGCCTTTTGAACAAGTGGAAAGCGAATACACGCGATCCAAAGAGGGCACCGGACTGGGGCTTGCGCTTGTACGCGCGCTGACGCATTTGCATGGCGGCGAAATGAAGATTGAATCGACTGTCGGGGAAGGAACATGCGTCACCATCACGCTTCCCAACGCCGCGCAGGGCGCCAAAAGCATTTTGCCTGCGGCGGTCCTTGTTGCGGACCGCAAGCTGAAAACCGGCTAGTCTGCGCTTTCCGCTGATTTGCGAATTCCATGATCCGGCTAAAAAGCAGCATTTACGTACAGGCGCTCATTCGCCGTTGTGAAACCGCGGGCGCATCCGCCTATCTGGTGCGGCGAGGTTCCGACGAGGCTGGGGCCGTTTTTATAAAGCTGAACCGTCTCGATGGCACGCTCATGGTGATGAGCCCCGCACGCCGGGGTGAGGAGCGCGTCTGGACGCGTCCCGTGGGCGAGGCGGCCGACGAGGCAAAGGTTTCAGAGTACTTCGCCAAGCAGATTCGAATCGATCCCGATATCTGGATTGTCGAGATCGAAGATCGCGCGGGGCGGCCCTTCGTCGATGAGCCGGTCTTATGATTATTGATTAGACGTGGCCGCGGCGGAGTGGTTTTAGTTTTGATTAACGAAGATTGACTAATTTTACCTATCGACCAGACCGTTGAAGCGGGAGCTTGGCTGTTGGCAGACGCGACATTGATGGCAGCCGAGGAGGACTTGCGGGCTGAAATACAGCGCCTGCAAAGCCAGCTCGAACGCGAGCGGGCCATTCGCCTGCAAACGGACGCCATTGCGGTCAGCCGTCTTCGCGATCTTTACGAGAAGCAACGGCAGGTGCAGTTGCTTGCGAAAATCGCGGCAGCATCCAATCAAACGTCCTCTGTGAAAGACGCGCTGCATTTCGTGGTGGTGCAGATATGTGAATTCAACAATTGGCAGGTCGGGCATTCCTATCTGGCGGAGGGGAGCGGAGAAGCGTTATGCCTGCGCTCGACCGGAATGTGGTTTGGGCCCCAGAGCGAACGGATCGAAGAGTTCCGCCGCGCAACGGAAGAGTTGGATTTTCGCGCCGGTGTAGGATTGCCGGGTCAGGTTCTGGCCACAGGCCGGCCCCTGTGGCTGCACGATGTTACGGAAAGCAACAATTTTCCGCGCCGCGCCGTTGCCCTGACCTGCGGACTGAAAGGTGCGACGGCGTTCCCCGTTCTGTCGGGCGACGATGTCGTCGCGGTGCTTGAGTTCTTTGCCGGCGATGCGCGCGAACCAGACGACGCGCTGTTGGAGCTTATGGCGCAGATCGGCGCGCAATTGGGCCGCGTGATCGAACGCCAGCGTGCCGACGACCGGCTGCGCGAACGTGCCGAAGAACTTTTGCGCGCCCGCGACGAAGCCAAAGCTGCCGACGTCGCAAAGTCGGCGTTTCTGGCGAATATGAGCCATGAATTGCGCACCCCGTTGAACGCCATATTGGGCTTTTCGGAAATCCTGAAGACGGAGTTGCTCGGCCCGATCAACAATGCACGCTACCGCTCTTACGCCGAATCCATTTTTGCCAGCGGCAGTCATCTGCTTGGCTTGATCAACGACGTGTTGGATTTCGCGAAGCTCGACGCGGCCTGTCTGGATTTGAGCGAAGAGGTTCTGAATCTTCGGGAGATCATTCTGGATTGCATGCGGTTCCTGGAACCCCAGGCGAGCAAGGGCAAAGTCACGGTCTTGGAGACAATCGATCCCGAGCTGCCCGGTCTTCGCGCCGACAGGCGCCGGCTGCGGCAGATTTTCCTGAACCTGCTGTCCAATGCCGTGAAGTTCACCGGCGAGGGCGGTGAGGTGCGCATTTCGGCGACATGCACCGCGCAGGGACTCGACATTCGCGTGACCGACACCGGCATCGGAATGTCGGCGGAGCAAATCCCACTCGCCCTGGAGCGCTTCGGCCAAGTCGACAACAAGCTGGCTCGCAAATATGAGGGCACTGGGCTGGGCCTGCCCCTCACCAAGCAGTTGCTCGGGCTTCATGGCGGGGCATTGGCCATAGAAAGTACGCTAGGCCGCGGCACGACCGTCACCGCTTCATTCCCGCCCGAGCGAATCGTTTCTCTCTACCAAGCGGCCTGACACGCCCTTCGTGCGCGTACAGCCGGTTTTGCATGGGCTGTTCCGGAACCGTATAGATCGGACGGGGATTGGGGCGCATTACCGATATGACGTGGCTTCAGTTGCAGAGCGCGTTTGGACTCAGCGTGCTCGTGCTCGTGGCGTGGGCGCTGTCTGAGAACAGGCGGAAGGCGTTCTCGTGGCGCCTCGTCCTGATGGCGCTCGCCCTTCAAATCGGCATTGCTGCCGTGCTGCTGGAAATACCGTTCGCGCGCAACGCATTGTACCAGCTGAACCGGGTTGTCGATGCGCTGTCCTCGGCAACGACGGCGGGAACCTCGTTTGTGTTCGGCTATATCGGGGGCGGCGCGGCGCCTTTCGATGTGGCCAAACCCCAGAACATGGGCAGTCTGGCCTTTCAGGCGCTGCCGCTGATCCTGGTGATGTCGGCGCTCTCCGCGCTGTTGTGGCATTGGCGGATTCTGCCCGTGATCGTGCGGGGGTTTGCCTATGTGCTGCAGAAGACCATGGGAATCGGCGGCGCGGTCGGGCTCGGCGCGGCTTCGACAATTTTCCTCGGCATGATCGAAGCGCCGCTCCTGATCCGCCCGTACTTGGCGCAACTGACCCGGAGCGAGTTGTTCATCCTCTTCACGGTGGGATTATCGACCGTGGCCGGTACGGTCATGGTGCTTTACGCGACGGTGCTGGAGCCTGCCGTTCCGGGCGCGCTCGGGCACATCCTGGTCGCGTCCTTTATCTCTCTTCCCGCCGCCATTCTGACGGCCCGCCTGATGGTGCCGGGCGAGCCGACCACACCGGCGCACGCGCATAGCGAAGTGTCTTACCGCTCCAGCATGGACGCGATTGCCCGGGGGACGGAGGACGGCCTGAAGCTTTATCTCGGCATCATCGCCATGCTGATCGTCATGGTGGCGCTTGTCGCGCTGGCCAATCTGCTGCTCGCGGGCATGCCTTCGCTGAACGGGGCGCCCATTACCGTGGAACGGATATTCGGCTGGCTGTTTTGGCCGGTGGTGTGGCTGTACGGTATTCCGGCGTCCGAAGCGGCGGATGCGGGCGCGCTTCTCGGCACCAAGACAATCCTCAACGAGTTCATCGCCTATCTGAAACTCTCCGCGCTGCCCGACGGGGTGCTGTCCGTGCGCTCGCGGCTGATCATGCTGTACGCGATGTGCGGCTTCGCCAATCTCGGCTCGGTCGGCATCCTGATCGCCGCGATATCCGGGATGGTGCCGGAGCGGCGCGGGGAGGTCGTTGAACTGGCGCTCAAGGCCCTCATTTCGGGTACCATCGCATCCGGCATGACCGGCGCCGTGGTGGGGTTGCTGCCATCGCAGTGAATTGCTTAGGAGCAGGAATCGTGGTTGCCCGTAAGGCGTGATCGGGAAGTCAGGGCTCCGGGCGCTGGGCGCAACAATGGATGGCTGAAGGAAAATCCGTGGTTCGAGACAGAGTTGCTTCCGCATTTGCGCGCCCCCGCTTGGCAGCGTTCGTCCGCATCGTTTCCCTGTGCGCGCTTGTGCTGACGGCGGCCTGTGCGCCTCGCGTTGCGACCGAAGGACCGGAGATGCGCATGCCCGCTATCGAGCGGGTTGAATCGGCAGGCCCCGCACCGGATCGCTATGTGACGCGCGACGGTTTGCGCTTGGGCCTGACGCATTGGGATGCGCAGATGCCGTTCGCCGTCATCGTGGCGCTTCACGGCATGAGCGATTATTCCAATGCGTTCGCCATGCCCGCGCCGTTTTGGGCAGACCACGGCATTACCACCTACGCTTATGACCAGCGCAGCTTCGGGCGCTCGCCGCAGCCGGGCATCTGGCCGGGCAATACCATTCTGCGGCGCGACCTTGCCGACTTTGTCGACGTGGTGAAGACGCGCCATCCGGGGTTACCCGTCTATGTGCTGGGCGAAAGCATGGGGGGCGCTGTTGCAATGACCGCGTTCGCGTCCAATGCTCCGCCCAAAGCCGATGGCATTATTCTGGTCGCGCCCGCAGTGTGGAGCCGCAAGACCATGCCGCTGTCTTATCGGCTGGCGTTGTGGACCACGTCGCACACGTTTCGCTGGTGGGCGCTTTCGGGATCGGGGCTCAAGATCACGCCGAGCGATAATCTTCCCATGCTGATTGCCATTGGCCGCGATCCGCTGTTCCAGAAGCGCACGCGCGCCGATGAGATTTACGGCCTCGTGTCGCTGATGGACGAAGCATACGAAGCCCCCGCAGGGCTGAACAAACTGCCGATGATGTTCCTATATGGCGGCAACGATCAGATTATTCCCAAGGGCCCCACGGAACAGGTGCTTGCGAAGTTCGGCGCCAAGCCGGCCGTCAAACACTATCCGAACGGCTATCACATGCTGCTGCGCGATCTGCCTGGCGGGGAGCGGTGGGCGGACATTTCGCTCTGGGTGGCGGCGCAAGCGCGCAACCGCGCTGGTACGCCGATGGCCATGGCCGCGAAATAAGACCGTGCTAGGCTGGCAATGCTCGCTTCGGGTACGCTTGGAGCGTTAGAGGAGGGTGGGGTGAACAAATTTGGCGTCGTTGCTGCGGCGGTTCTCGCGGCGGGATTGGCATCGCCTTCGCAGGCGGCCGAGACGGGAGCTCTTGAGATCGCCAGCCTGGGTTACCTGTTCGCGGGCGGCAAATATATCGATACGCCGGACGGCAAGTTCATGGCCGGTCAGGCCTATGTCGAGTACCAAATTCCCAAAAACCGCACCCATCCTTATCCGATTGTGATGATCCATGGCGGCGGCCAATCGGGCTCCAATTTCACGGGGACGCCGGATGGGCGCGAAGGCTGGGCGCAGTATTTTCTTAAGCAGGGTTATGCCGTTTATGTCGTCGACCAGGCTGGGCGCGGCCGGTCGGCTTTAGCGTCCGTGTACGGAAAAACCGCCATCAGTCCGGTGGCCACCGTCGAGCAGCGTTTTACCGCGCCCGAGCGTTCCAAACTCTGGCCGCAAGCCAAGCTGCACACGCAATGGCCAGGGACGGGCGTCGCGGGCGATCCGGCCTTCGATCAGTTCTACGCCGAGCAATTGCCCTCGATTGCGGATTTTCCCAAGCAGCAGGAATTGAACCGCGATGCGGGGGCCGCGCTGCTCGATAAGATCGGGCCGGCCATTCTGCTGACGCATTCGCAATCCGGCGCGATGGGGTGGCCCATTGCCGATGCCCGCCCCAATCTGGTGAAAGCGATTGTCGCGGTCGAACCGAACGGGCCGCCTGTCTACGACGTCGTCTACAAGGGCGCGCCGGATTATTTCAGTCAGGGACCGCTGACGAAACCATGGGGGATAACGGCGGCGCCGCTCACCTATGGCGGCGTGACAAACGCGTCCGATCTAGCTTTTGCCGAGCAGGAAAAAGCGGACGGGCCGGAGCTTCTGAAATGCTGGAAGCAGAAGGAGCCGGCGCGCGCGCTGACGAAACTTCGCGATATTCCTGTCGTCATCATTTCGTCCGAGGCGTCCTATCACGCGCCTTACGACCACTGCACGGCACAATATTTGGCGCAGGCGGGCGTGAAGAACACGCACATCCGTTTGGCCGATCGCGGCATTCACGGCAATGGCCACATGATGATGCTGGAAAAGAACAATTTGCAGATCGCAGGCCTAATCGGCGAGTGGCTGCGCAACACCCTGCATTGATCCGTGTACAGATGTACCGTCCTCGGCCTTTGCCTTGCTGTTTGCGCGGCGGCGCCTGCCGAAGCGGCATACGCTCAGGATGTAAGGACGGCCGGTGAAATTCTGCGCATTGTGTTGCCCGTGGCCGCAGCGGGAATTTCACTCGGGAAAAGTGATGAGCACGGGATATTGCAGCTCGGTGCGTCCGAACTGCTCGCCGAGGGAAGTTCTTTGCTGCTGCAGGAGCTGATCGAGGAAGAACGGCCCGACAAATCCGACCGGTACTCGTTTCCATCGGATTCGGCGGCGGTAGCATTTTCCGCGGCGAGTTTTCTGCAAATCCGTTACGGCTGGGGCTATGGCCTTCCGGCTTACGCCGTAGCAGCTTTCGTCGGCTGGTCACGCGTCGAGTCGGGCCGCCACTATTGGCACGATGTCTTCGCTGGCGCGGCGCTTGGCTGGGCTGCGAGCGAGATCACGACGCTCCGCTACCGCGAGCTTCCCGGGCCAATTGCCGCCCCCGCACTCATGCCGGCGGCATTTGCGCGTCAGCCGCTTGGTTTTTCGCTGCAAGCTCGTTGGTAGAAAAGAAAAGCCGTAGCGCCAGGGGGACGCTGCGGCTTTCAAAACGACAGCAGCTTTATCGGCCGACCTGTTCGCCGTTGGGATAGGCCGCGGTAAGGAGCTGGCCGCCGCGCGAGCCGTCTTTCAACGGATGAAAGCTGATCGTGACTTTGTCGCCCGGCTTCAGGCTGTCGGGCTTCCAGCCGCGTTGCGCTTGTTGACCGGGGGAGCCCATTTCAAAGGCCCACTGCGCCGCGCGGCCCGTCGTCTGATCGTCGATGGTGACACGCAGCCAGCTATGCGGATTGACCCACTCAAATTCCTTCACCGTTCCGGTGACGGAGACGGTCTTTTCCGCATCGAACATTGCAAAGGAATGATGCGCCGAGGCGGGCACTGCGAGAGCGAGTGCCGCAACAGCGGAAAGAACAAGAGCTTTGATGTTCATCGTCGGGGTTCCTTATCCGGACGGATTATTCTTGAACCGCAGGAGCGCCGGCGCCGCCAAGCGTGCGACCGTCGGGAAGCGTGGCGGTCAGCAATTGGCCCCCGCGCGATCCGTCGCGCAAGGGATGCATGCTCAGCGTCACCGGATCGCCGGGCTTCAGACTGTCGGGCTTCCAGCCGCGGCGAATCTGTTGCTGCGGCGGGCCCATTTCAAAGGCCCATTGAGTCGGACGGCCGGTTGCCTGATCCTGAAGGGTGACACGCAGCCAACTGTGCGGGTTGACCCATTCGAATTCCTTGACCACGCCTTTCACGGTCACCGTTTTATCGGCGTCGAACATCGCGAAGGAATGGTGCGCGAAAGCAGGTGCTGCAAACGCGGCCGCCGTCAGCGCCGCCAATCCGATTGTTCGTAAGTGCATGTCATCCTCCCAGTCTTATGGGCGAAATATATCCCGCCGCGCCGCAGCTGAGTAGGGGGAGGGCGGGGGAGTAATGAGTGGTGCGGAGATTGCTGTTGGGCAGCCCCCGCCACTCACCATTCCCTACTCACCACTCACGAATCAGTTGTCGCCGCGCGGGTTGCCGCGTTGGCCGCCGTGACCGAGTTTGGTGCCGTCCGGCAGCGTAATCAGCAGCAGCGTGCCGCCGCGCGTGCCGTCTTTGAGCGGATTGATTTCGACCGCTACCTTGTCACCGGCCTTCACGATTGTCGGTGTCCAGCCGATACGCGACTGCTGTCCGACGGAAGCCAGTTCGATCGACCATTGGCGCGGCTGATGAGTCTTGGGATCGTCCACCATGATGCGCAGCCAGCTATGCGGATTGGTCCATTCCAGCTCTTTCACGGTCCCGTTCAGCTGCACGACCTTCTCCTGATCGAACATCGAGAAGGAGTGGTGCGCCAAGGCGGGAAGGGCCGCGGCTGAAGCAAAGGCAAACGCAAGGCTGAGAGTCTTAAGCGTCATGGACGGTTCTCCCGGAGCAACGAAATGATGACGGGAGATGTATATTGCCCGGACCGTTTTTGTACAATGGTATGGCTTCAGAACGGTGCGTGGAGTAAGAAGCGGCAAGGGCGGAAAAGAAATCGGGAGACATTCATGCGTCTAATCGCTTTAGCGATGGCAGCTACGATGCTGATCGCGGCGCCGGCACAAGCGGCCTGGAAGGCCTTTACCTATCCGGAATATGGGTTCGGCGTGGACTTTCCCGCTGCCCCCAAGATGAGCAAGGGCGAGCATCGCGGCGTGGTTGCGGGCCGGGTCCCGACCACGATCATCTCCGCCGAAGAAGACGGCACGATTTATCAGGTTGTTATCGCCGATTTTAAAAATCGCCTGGCGGAAACCCCGGTGATTTTGGAAGAGGCGGTGTTTTTGGCGACGCAACAAGGCAAGCTTGTCTCCGATACGACGGCACGCACGGACAACGGCCCGAAATACGCCAAATACGGCCGCCGCGTAACGGTGCTGACCAAAGACGGCGGCAAGAAGATTACCGAGCTCTATCTGGTAAATGGCTTGCTCTTAATGTTTGAGGGCGTCATCACGCCGAAGGGCGATGTCGAAAATCCCGAAGCCGCGCGCTTTCAGGATTCGATCCGTTACAACCTTGAGCGCGATTGGAATGTGCCGCCGCCGCTGCCGGCCAATCGCGAAGATGGGCCGCGTCTGCTCGCGCCCGTGCGTCCCGGCGCGAAGTAAGCCGCCTCCCTTGCAAACAAAAAGGCGATCCCGTGAGGGATCGCCTTTTGCTTTTGAGCCAGACGGTGGTGCAGTTCGTCTATTCGTTTTCGTCTCTGGCGTTGGCGCGGACGACTTGTTTGCCGCCCGGCAGTTCCGCCTGAATGAATTGTCCGCCGCGGGTGCCGTCACGCATCGGATGGAAGGTGACGGAGACCTTATCGCCCGGCTTCACCGTATCGGCATGCATGCCCATGGTGGTCAGGCGCGCCGGCGAACTCAACTCAAGAGCCCACATCAGGTTCTTTCCGGTTTTGTCATCGGCCACATTCACGCGCAGCCAGGAATGCGGGTTCGTCCACTCAAACTCTTTCACGGTTCCCTGCAGCGTGACGGTTTTGCCCGCATCGAACATCGCGAAGGAATGATGCGCGCCCGCGGGCGCCGAAAACGATGCTGCGGCAATCATGGCTACGCAAAGAGCTCTCAACTTCATTGTGCGCCTCCCGGCTTGTGTTTGACCCCGAATTTTTATTCCTACCCAACGCCAATATACTGCCTTTGCAATAAGGGCGAAAGGCAGGGTGGCCGAAAGTAGTGCGCCGAAGCGGCTTGGCCAAACCGATGGGTGTTGATAGCATTCCATCAGGTGAGACGGCGTGCGGTGAAGGGCGGGGGCATAAGCCCGAACTGCGCGATGACATTGGAGGGCAGCATGCGTTCACGCTTTTCAGCATGGACAGTGGCGGCTTTTGCGACCGCGGCGCTGATCGGTTCGTCCGCCCCTGCTTCCGCGGCATGGCGCGGTTATATCAGCCATACCCTGGGGTTTGCGTTTGCCGCGCCGGGCGATTTGAAATTCGAAAGAGGCAAATATCAGGCGCCGGTTGCAGGCGCGTGTGACACGATGGTGTGGCGCGCGACGGACGAAGGTGTCGAGTACAAAGTCATTGTCGTCGATACCACCGCGCAAGCAAACAAATCCGCGACGCTGCTGGGCGAAGCTGAATATGTTTTCCAGGATAAGAAGAAACTGCTGATGGATGCCTTCGGCCGCGTCGACGGAAAATATGGCCGGAAGCTTTCCATCGATGTGCCGAACAAAGGCGGGCGGATCATCGCGGCGTTCTGGTTCGTCAATGGACGCATCGTAACTCTGCAGGCGAGTGTGCCGGCCGATGGCGATGTGGATAGCCCGGAGATGGCGCGCTTCGTCGACTCGATCACCTTTTATCCGGTTCGCGCCGCGGATGACGCGCTCGAACTGCAACTGGCGAAATAGAACGGCCAGGGGAGGACATCATGCGCCGGATTGCAATTGCAACAGTGTTGGGCGCGTCGCTTGCCGTGATGGCAGCGCCCGCGCAGGCCGCTTGGCAGAGTTATGTCAGCCACAAATTGGGCTTTTCGTTTGAAGCGCCCGGCGACGTGAAGACGACGACCGGGACCTATCGCGGTCAAGTCGCGGGCCCCCATGAGAGCATCATCTTCCGCTCGGTTGACGACAATATCGAATACAAAGTCACGGTGATGAGCTTCATGCAGGCGCAGGCCGATGGCGCCTCGCTGATTGGCGAACGTGCCTACATGTTTCAGGACAAGAAGAAGGTTCTGATGGACACGTTCGGCCGCGTCGAGCCGGGCAAAGACGCGATTTACGGCCGCAAAATTACGGTCGAGCAGCCGAACAATGGCGGGCGCACACTCGGCGGCTTCTATTTCGTCAACGGCAAGATGATCGTTCTGGAAGCGACCATTCTTCCGGCCAATGGCGATTACGGTTCGCCCGATCCGGGACGCTTCATCGACTCGATCGTGTTCCAGCTTCAACGCACGCAATCGGGTGCGACCGAACTGAAGCTGCCGGAATAGCTGGTAGGAATTGCAGGGTCCCTCCTCAATAGGAAAATGAACGGCAGCTAAAAGCCGGGTTCAGGGTGGGTTCAACGCGGCTGCGCCATTCTCGCATCCAACGACGAAAGACGTCGGAAGGATTTCTCGGGCAATGCCCCGAGGGGGCGAGGAAAGGAAAGCCGCTATGAACATTTTCAAAACCATCGCCGCCGCTGCATTGGCTGCCGGCACCTTGTTTGGCGCAACCGCTGCGGACGCCGCCTATTGGGGCGCCATGCACCGCCCGGGCGACAACCATGTCGTGCGTTATATCCCGGGGCCGCATCGCTGGGTGCGTGGCGAGCGTTTCGTTCCGGTTTATGGCCGCTTTGCCCTTGTGGACGATTGGCGCGGGTACCGTCTGCCGCGCCCGGTCTTCGATGCCCATTGGGTACGTGCAGGTGGCGAATATTTGCTGGTCAGTAACCGTACCGGCCGAATCCTGGACGTCGTGGTTCGTTACTGAGACGGGACTGTTGACGAAAGCCCCGCTGGATTTCCGGTGGGGCTTTTCGTTTCGGAAACCGAAACCTTTACCTAAAGCGGATCGACGGCAAGAGCGGCCACATCAGCGACGCCGTTAAAGCCGGTCGACGGGTACAGGAATAACGAAAGAGGCCGGAGCTTTTATGGGCTTGCCTCTCGCTTCCACCTGTGCAGCCTGCCATAGTGGCTTTCCTAGCTGTTGGGCAAAAAGGTCGGCGTATGTCTGAAAACGATCAGCAGAAAGCAAAGGCGCGGGGCCGCGCGGAGGCGATGTTCACCGCGTCCGAGCAGCGTGACGTGGCCATGCAAGAGCAGATCAAGAAGCAGCGCGCGGCAAACGATGCCAAGACTGCCCGTCTGCGCGCGCTCCGCCTGGCCAAAGAGGCCGCCGATAAGGCGCAATCGGAAAGCGGAGATGCCGACTCGGCCGGCAAGCCGAAACGTGGCCGCGCCCGCAAACCCGGCATGAAGCGGGTTTTCGTCTGATCGAGCCTTCCCAGAACGGCTAATTTACGGTTTTTCCCAAAATCCGGACTTTTCCTGGGTTTTTGAGACGCCTACCATCTTCCCATTGTGCTACAGTGGCCGCAACAAAGGCTTGGGGAGGAAGCATGGGTCCGGGCGGAAAGCACCTATCGCGCAGGCGCGGTTTATTGGCCGGGGCTTCAGCCCTAGGGGTACTCGGGCTTGGTTTGGCGGCTTTGAGTTATTTGCCTGCCGCAGGGCAGCAGCAAACGCCGGCGGCTAACAACGCGCCCTTCGACCACCAGCTCTTCTTCCAGACCGAAAAGATTTACTGCGATTCCTGCCATTCCGGCCCTCGGGCGCGCGGCAAGCTGAATTTGCAGTCGCTCGATCTCGCGCATCTCGAACGCAGCGGTGAGACGTGGGAAAAAATCCTGCGCAAGCTGCGCAACCGCGAAATGCCGCCCGTGGGTCTGCCGCGGCCAAGCGCCGCCGCCTATGATTCACTGATCGCCACCATCGAAGCCGAACGTGATCGCGTTGGGCAGCTCAAGCCCAATCCCGGACGGCCCACGCTGCACAGGCTGAACCGGACGGAATACGCCAACGCCCTGCGCGATCTGCTGGCCGTTGAGATTAATGTCGCCGATCTTTTGCCGGCAGACGATGCGGGCTACGGCTTCGACAATATCGGCGATGTGCTGTCGGTCTCGCCGGTGCTGATGGAAAGTTATCTTGGCGCGGCACGGAAGATCAGCCGCAGCGCGATAGGCGATGCCTCTGAAGGTCCGGTCGCCGCCAATTACGAGCTGCCGCGTTTTTTGATGCAGGGCGACCGCATGGGCGAAGATTTGCCGCTCGGCACGCGGGGCGGCATGGCGGTGCGCCATAATTTTCCGCTCGACGGCGAATATACGCTCCGCATCAAGCTGCAGAAGAACGGTTACACCTACACGCTTGGTACCGCCCATGCGCGCCAGCTTGATGTTCGGCTGGACGGTCAGAAGATCAAGCAATTCACGGTCGGCGGCGATTACAAAGGCAAGCGTCCAGTCCAGCCGAGCTCGTTCGGCCAGGGCGAGTATGAGCGCTACCTCATCACCGCCGATGACAATCTTGAACTGCGGTTGCCGGTAAGAGCCGGCAAGCATTTGCTTCAGGTAACATTCCCGACGCAAACGGCGGAACAGGAAGGCATCTTCGAGCCGCCGGTCACCGATTACTCCTATGCGCTGAGCTATGGGCGCGCGGATCAGGAGCCGGCTGTTGCAAGCTTGACGCTTAACGGGCCGTTCAACGCCAAAGGTCTTGGCGACACGCCAAGCCGCATGAAGATTTTCAGCTGCCGGCCGAACGCCTCCGTCAGCGAGGACGCATGCGCCAAGCAGATATTGTCGACGCTTGCGCGGGGCGCGTTCCGCCGCCCGGTCACCGATGCGGACGTTGACGATTTGTTGGGTTTCTACCGGAGTGCTCGCACGCAGGGGAAATTCGAAGACGGCATCGAGGCGGCGCTGGAGCGCATTCTCGTCGATCCGGAATTCCTTTTCCGCATCGAGCGCGATCCGCCAAAAGCCGTAGCCGGCAGCGTCTATCGCATCAGCGATCTCGAGCTTGCCTCGCGTCTGTCTTTCTTCCTGTGGAGCAGCGCTCCGGACGATCAGCTTATGGATCTTGCCGCTCGCAACCAGCTGAGCAACCGGGAGGTTCTGGAGCAGCAGGTCCGGCGGATGCTGGCCGATCCGCGGTCGAAGGCGCTGGTCGATAATTTTGCGGGTCAGTGGCTGTTCCTGCGCAACGTCTCGCAGGTGGGGCCAAATCCGGACGTCTTCCCGGATTTCGACGGCAATTTGCGCGATGCGTTCAAACAGCAAAGCGAGATGTTCTTCGCAAGCATCATCAATGAAGATCGCAGCGTGCTCGATCTTCTGAATGCCGATTATACATTCGTGAACGAACGTCTGGCGCGCCACTACGGCATTCCCAATGTGTACGGCAGCCAGTTCCGCCGCATCACGGTGAAAGACGACAACCGCAAAGGCTTACTGGGGCAGGGCAGCATCCTGACCGTTACGTCTTTTGCGACACGCACCGCGCCGACCATTCGCGGCAAGTGGCTGCTGGAAAACGTGCTTGGTACGCCGCCGCCGCCGCCGCCGCCGAATGTCGCCTCGCTGCAGGGCAAGAATGGCGAGGATGGACGCGAGTTGACGATGCGCCAGCAGATGGAAATCCATCGCGCCAATCCGGCCTGCGCCAGTTGTCACAAGGTCATGGATCCGCTTGGCTTCGCGCTGGAAAATTTCGACGCGACCGGCAAATGGCGCACCAAGGACGGTAGCAGCCCCATCGACGCATCGGGTGTGACGCCCGATGGTTTCCCGCTGAACGGGCCGGCCGATTTGCGGAAATATCTGGCGTCGCGTCCGGAGCAGTTCGCCAATACGGTGACCGAGAAGCTGCTGACCTATGCGCTCGGCCGCGGCTTGGAAGAATATGACTATCCGATCGTCCGCAAGATCGTTCACGATTCCGCTCCAGGCAAATACAAATGGTCGTCTCTGGTGATGGCGATCACTGAGAGCATTCCATTCCAGATGAGGAGGGCCGCTGCCCATGATGATCATCAATCATAAGGCGATTTCCCGCCGCGCTGTTCTGCGGGGCATGGGAACGACGCTGGCGCTGCCGTTCCTCGACGCGATGATGCCGGCATTCGCACGTGCGCAAGCCGCCGCGCTGAAGCCGCCGACGCGCATGTCCATCGTGTATCTGCCTAACGGCATCATGATGGACAAATGGACGCCCACGACGGTGGGCGCCAATTATCAGACGATGCCGATCCTTCAGCCGCTTGAGGCGCACAAGGATCGTATGCTGATCGTCTCCGGTCTGAACCATTCCAACGGACGCGCTCAATACGGCGAAAACACAGGCGATCATGCCCGTGCCGGCGCGAGTTACCTATCCGGCGTACATCCAAAGAAGACGGAAGGCGCCGATACCGAAGCGGGCATTTCCATGGATCAGATCGCCGCGCGCGAACTGGGCAAGCAGACGCAGCTTGCCTCGCTTGAAGTGGGTGTGGATTCACCGGAGCTGCTGGGGCAGTGTGAGGCGGGATATTCCTGCGCCTATATGAATTCGATCTGCTGGCGCTCGCCGAAAACGCCGATGCCGATGGAAGACCGGCCGCGCATCGTGTTCGAACGGCTGTTCGGCGACAACGAGAGCACCGACGCGAAAGTCCGCCTGCAAAGGATCAAACAAGACCGCAGCATTTTGGATTCGGTCACCAACAAAGCGGCGCGTTTGCGGCGCGAGTTGGGCGCGGCCGATCAGATCAAGCTTACGGAATATCTGGATGCGATCCGCGATGTCGAACATCGCATTCAAACCGCGGAGAAGCAGACGGATCGCAAACTGCCGACCATCGAACGGCCCGCCGGTATTCCCGACACCTTCACCGATCATGCGCGCATGATGTTCGATTTGCAGGTGCTCGCCTATCAGACCGATCTGACCCGCGTGATCACGTTCATGATGGGACGTGAATTCGGTGGCCGCACCTATCGCGAAATCGGCATTCCCGAAGGCTACCACGCGCTCACACACCATCAGTACAATGCGGAAAAGATCGCGAAGGTCATTCAAATCCAGACCTACCACGCCAAGCATCTGGCCTATTATCTCGACAAGCTGAAGAACACGCCCGATGGCGACGGTTCGCTGCTCGACCACATGGTGCTGCTGTATGGCGGCGGTTTGTCGGATGGAAACACGCATTTGCACGACAATCTGCCGGTGCTGCTGGCGGGCGGCGCGTCGGGCAAGCTCAAAGGTGGCCGTCACATCCGGCATCCCAAGGATACGCCGATGTCGAATCTGCTGCTGACGATGCTCGATCTGGTCGGCGTGCATCAGGACAAGCTGGGCGATTCCACGGGGCATCTCAGCCTGGCGTGATTTCTGCGTTTTTATGGCTGAAACAGGAGGTGCGTCATGGATGTATCACGGCGTCAATCGATTCAGCTTTCGGCCGGTGCTCTCGCGGCGCTTTCCGCAGGCGCGTTGCAGCCGAGTGCTGCGTTCGCGCAAGGCGCGCCACAGCCGGACAAACTCGTGGAAGGGCGGCTGCGCACCATCGCGGATTTGCCGCTGAATCCGGACGGTTCGGCCAAGGAATTTTCGGAAGGTGAAGCTGGCCCTATCGACGGCGCGCTGTGGAAGACCAAAGGCCCGCCGGATATCGAGTTCGACTATCGCAAGATGAAGGTAAAGGTTGACGGGCGCGGGACATCGATTTTGTCCGGCACGCTGGCGTTTTCCGATCTGGAAAAGCTGCCTCGCCACACGCAGATCACGCTGCTGCAATGCGGCGCGCCGAAGCCGCGCGGCATCGTCAAATGGACGGGCGTGCGCTTTTCGGATTTTGCCAAGGCGATGGGGGCGCAGAGCTTTGCCAATTATGTGCGGCTGACCGCATCGGACGATTATTATCTCGACGAAGATATGAAGACGATGATGCATCCGCAGGTGATACTTGCGTGGATGGCCAACGATAAGCCGCTGCCGCCTGAAAACGGCGCGCCGATGCGGCTGGTCGTGCCGTTTCGCTATGGGGCGCGCAGCGTCAAGGCGATCACTGCGATTGCGTTTACCGCGACATCGTTCCCGCCCCAAAAGGGTTGGCCGGCTTAATGCGTGCTTCGAGGCTTTGCTGCGCGAAGCACCTCGGCATGACGAGAGCCAAAAATAGAAATTGATGGAGGGAGAGATGCTTCACTTTTCGAGATGGATGCTCGGCGTAGCGGCGTTGGGCGCGATGGCTTCCGTCGGCAGCGTCTATGCGCAGAGCCCCGATCCGAACAGTGCGCCGCAGACCTATCGCGAGGATCTGGGCTGGGCAAAGTTGATGAACGGACGCAAGTGGGGTGCTGTGTCGGCCGTCGACATCGACCGCGACGGCAAGAGCGTGTGGATTTTCGACCGCTGCGAAACAGCCGACGATTGCTCCGCATCTAATCTCGATCCCGTCCAGAAGTTCGATGCGTCGGGCAAAATGGTCTTCAGTTTCGGCAAAGGCTTGTTCAACTATCCGCACGGCATCTATGTCGATGCGGAAGACAATCTTTGGGTGTCCGACGGGCGCGTGGTCAAGAACAACGGTAAAGGCCACACCGTCATGAAGTTCTCGCCGCAGGGCAAATTGCTCATGACCTTGGGAACGCCCGGCGTCCCAGGCAACGACGACAAGCATTTCAACGCACCGTCCGACATTCTGATCGCGCCGAACGGCGACATCTTCGTTGCCGACGGCCATGGCGGTGACACAAACGCACGCATCGTGAAGTTCGACAAGAACGGCAAGTTCATCAAGACTTGGGGAAAGAAGGGCGCCGGTCCTGGTGAATTCGATGCGCCGCATGGCTTCGCCATGGACAAAGCCGGACGGCTTTACGTGGCCGACCGCTCCAATAGCCGCATCCAGATTTTCGATCAGGACGGCAAGTTCTTGACGGAGTGGCGGCAGTTCGGCCGTCCGTCCGGTGTGTTCATCAACAAGGACGACGTCATCTACGTCGCGGATTCGACGTCAAACGACAAGTTGAATGCGGGTTACAAGCAGGGCATCCGCATCGGCAGCGTCAAGGATGGCAAGGTGACGGCGTTTATTCCCTGGAACGAGACGAACACGCTCGAAGGCGTGGCTGCCGACGATGCGGGGAACGTCTATGGCGGATTCACGAACACGCTGAACTTCCGGCGTTTCGTGAAAAAGTAATGGCGCGCTGAAAGCTTACCGCATGGAAAACAAAAAAGGCGCGCCGGATGGCGCGCCTTTTTTATGCAAATGAGTTGGCGTTACCGCACGCGTTCGGCGCTGCCAACCGCTTTGTAGCGGATGCGCACGCCGTCATCGTCAAGCACTTGAAGCGATGCCTGATATTGCGCCGGTGGCGGCGCATTCAGAGCCGTATCTGCTTCGGAGATGTAGAGACGATTTTCGGCCGAGATGAGAATTTCCGCCAGCAGACGGCGGCCGTTCGGCGTTTCAATCGTGATGCGCTGGCTCTTGTGATTGTCGAGCATGCCGGTGCCGTCATAGGTCACCTTGCCCTTGGCGCGAACCAGTTTTGACGCTTCCTCGATGGCTGCGCCGATTTGATCCGGAGCCGTCTTATAATCGACGACCGTCATGACATAGGTCCCGCGCCGGTCGCTTGCCTTGTAAATGTGGCCGGGGAGGCTGGCGCCTTTGTCCGTCTTGAACGTGGTGTCCGTCTTCTGCGGATCGCCGGGGAAGTTGACCGTGAAATGATCGGTGCGGTCGACGAATTCGGCCCATTCCTGGGCAATCGCGGCGCCCGACAAAACCAGGGTAAGGGCTGCGACGGGAAGGAAATGCTTCAAATTCATAGATATGTCTCCGTAAGAAAGTGAGTAGGGAGTAGTGAGTGGTGAATGGTGAATGGTGGAAGGATGTGCGTGGGCAGCGCCAAGGCGAACACTACTCACTATTCACCATTCACCCCATTTCATCGCACGCGGCGGCCGTTTTCCTGTCCGCCCTGATAGCGTATGCGAACCCCGTCGTCGTCCAGAACCTGGATTGAGGCCTGATATTGCGCCGGCGGCGGCGTGTTGATGGGCGTCTCAGCTTCCGAGATGTAAAGGCGCTTGTCGTTGGACATCAGGATCTCGGCGAGACGGCGGCGCCCGGCCGGCGTTTCGATCGTAATGCGCTGGCTGTGATGGCCGTCGAGATTCCCGGGCTCGTCATAGGTCGCTTTGCCCTTCGTGCGGAACACGTCGGACGCTTCCTTGATGGCGCTCGCCTGTTCCTCCGGCGAGGCATTCCGGTAGTCCACGACGGTCATATAATACTCGCCGCGGCGATCCTTCGCCGAATAAACATGCGCCTGCAAGGTGGAGCCCTTGACCGTCTTGTACATCAGGTCCTGCTTCGCAGGGTCGCCCGGGAAGTTGACCGTGAAATGATCGGCGCGATCGGCGAACTCGGCCCATTCCTGGGCGGCAGCGGCGCCCGCCAACGACAAAATCAAGGCTGCCGGAAACAACGTGGCGAAACGCATCTTATATCCTCCCGTGCTTTCGCTGATTTCGAGATTGCCACAAAACGGTGCGGCTGTCGCTTCCCGATAAGAAAAGAGTGGTTGATCGTGCCTGATTGCTGCCGGACAACAAAAAATCCCGGGACCGGTGGCCGGTCCCGGGATTGATATCGTGGCACGTATTTAGCGGACGCGCTCGGTGCTTTCCGGGTTCTTGTAGCGAAGCGCCACCCCGCTATCGTCAAGTACCTGCAGCGAGGCCTGGAATTGCGACGGCGGGGGCATGTTCGGCGGCGTGTCGGCTTCCATGATGAACATGTGATCGGCGCGGTCCATCAGGGCTTCGGCCAGCAGGAAGCGGCCGTTTGGCAGAGACAGGCTGATGCGCTGGCTGCGCATGTTGTTCTGGTGCTCGGCGCCGTCATATTTGATCGTGCCCTTGGTGCGAAGCGCCTTGGCCGCTTCGTCTACCGCAGAGGCCTGCTCGCCCTTCGCGGTGGCATAGTTGATCACCGTGATCTTGTACTCGCCGCCGCGGGCATCCTTGGCCGTGTAGACATGGCCGGGGAGGGACGTGCCCTTCCCCGTCTTATACGTGATGGCCTGTACGGCCGGCTCACCGGGGAAGTTGACCGTGAAGTGGTCCTCACGATTCGTGTACTCCTCCCAGCCCTGGGCATAGGCGGGAGCGGAAAGGCAAAGCGCAAGCGCCGCCGGGATCAAACGGGTAAGCCGCATCGACAGTCTCCTGATGTTCGTCAGCGCGGACATTGCCATAAATCGCCCACGTGGCGCTACCCGCTCAAGCGGCTGTGATTGCGGCAAAAAGCAAGGCCGCCCTCTCCCCGTCGGGGGAGAGGGCGGGGGCTTGTCCCGCCGAAGCCTTGAGCGAAGGCGGATGAGGGGCGGTCTATCTGCCTCGGAGGCGTTAAGCCCCGTCGGTCAGGGCGTTGTTGGCCAGACCGCAGATTTCCACGTCGTAACCGAACGCATCGTCCATATGGATGGCATTCGGACCGGCGGCGCGGATGTTCTGAATGCCCATTTCCTTCAACTGAGCCTGAATCCGGGCGCTGTCGAAATCGGCAACCGTATAGGCCATGTGGTTGACGACATTGGTGGGCGTCGGCCGCGGGGTGCCCGTGGCAGTGGGCTGGTTTAAGGCGCGCGAGCGGATCAGCATGAAGCTTGGCGGAACGTCCTTCGCCGTTACGCCTAAGGGTTGCTCACCCATCTTGCTGAAGGGCAGGGTAACCTCATGCGTCTTGTCGTCGTCCTTCAGGCCGACCTGCTCCAGATTGAAGAGCTTCGCATACCAGTCCGCCGCTTTGTGGAAATCCGGACAGGTATACGAGACGTGGTTGACCAGGGCCGGTGTCACGCCGGCCTGCTGCGCCGAAGCGGCGCCCGCTGCGCCAACCGAAGTGGCGCCGACGGTCAAGGATTGAATGAGCTGGCGCCGGCTGATCTTGCCCTGCTCGAATTCTTCGAGTTTTGTTGCTGCTAAACCGTACATGTTCGTTCTCCGATAGCGATTCGTGTTGGGCTCAGATCCAGGGGTTCTCGCCTTCAATCGAGGCGATTTGCACCTGGTAGCCGAAGGGATCGAAGACGTTGACGCTTCCGTGGCGCCCGGCGGGATTTGCGCCGGCGGCTTTCAGCCCGTTGTTCACGCGTGCGTCATCCCAATTGGCGACCGTGTAGCAAATGTGGTCGACGACAGCCTGAGGTTTGCGCTCATTATTTCCGAAGTTGCGCGTGATGAGGAACTGGCCGCCTTTGCCTTGCTCCGGCCCGAAGGCGAGATTGGCGCGTCCCATCCCTTTGTCATTGTAGGATTTGAGGTTCAGGACCTTCATGTACCAGTCGCGCGCGACCTTATAATCCGAGCAGGCGTAAGAGATGTGGTTGACGCCGAGCAGTTTGAGCCCTTGCGCCGGTGCGGCTTGTGCGGCGCTGCCGGCCGCAAAGACGGTGGCGGCAAGCGCCACGGTTTCACAAAATTGACGACGGTCTACTTTCCCGCCTTCGAAGTCTTTGACGAGATCGGCAATGAATTTTTCCATGCGGTCCTCCCGATTGGCCTCCCAATTTGGCGGACGCATACTACGCGCGAAAGCGTGAAACGCCAAAGCGTCCGGCGAGGGACCTGCCTTGCCGCAGCATGTGCAAAATGCAATTGATCCAAGGGGATCGGGCAACCGAAGCACGGCGTTAGATCGTGCTCTTTGTGGAACGGAAATGGCGGACAAGGACGAAACCGGCGGCGCCAAGGCGCACGCTCTGGCCGATCATCAATATGGTGAGTCCCTGACGCATCAGCACGATGCGGATTCCGACCACGACCATGATGAATTCGAATCCGACGGGCCGCTTGAAGAAAACCCGCTGTGGATCGCCGACCACGTAACGCTGACCAGCGTCGGCATCGACATCGGCTCGTCGGGCACGCAGGTGATTTTTTCGAAGATCAACTTGCGCCGCTTGTCCGAAGATCTGACCAGCCGCTATTTCGTGGTCTCCCGCGAGACGCTGTTTCTGTCGCCGGTGTCGCTGACGCCCTATCAAAGCGAAACCCGCATTGACGATGCTGCACTGCAAAAGATTATCGCCGACGCCTATACCGGCGCAGGCCTTGCCGCGAAAGACGTCGATACGGGCGCGGTTATTCTGACGGGCGAGGCGTTGCGCCGCGAAAACGCGGAAAGCATTTCCGGCATGCTGGCAGCCGGAGGCGGCGATTTCGTCTGCGCGACAGCGGGCCATCATATGGAATCCATGCTGGCCGCATATGGGTCGGGCGCTTCGCGCGTGTCGAGCGCCGAAGGCAAGCGCATCCTGAATATGGATATAGGCGGCGGGACGACAAAGCTCGCTCTGGTCAAAGGCGGACGTGTTGTGGCAACCGCGGCGGTTCACGTCGGCGGACGTTTGCAGGTTGTGGACGGGGACGGACGAATCGTACGCCTCGATCCGGCAGGACGCGCGCACGCGCGGCGGGCCGGTTTCGAGTGGAAGCTGGGCGATGTGGTGGAGGAAGCCGATCTCGATCGCGTGGCCGATGTCATGGCCGATACGCTGATGCAGGCGCTGTCCGGCACGATGCCGGACGATGTGGCGGCGCTGTACCTGACCGATGCGCTTCCCAGCCTGGACGGGATCGAAGGTGTAATGGCCTCGGGCGGCGTTGCCGAATACATCTATGGCCGCGAGGCGCGCGATTTCGGCGATATGGGCCGGCGTTTGGGCCGCGCTGTGCGCCGCAAATTGGATATGGGCGCGCTGCCTTGGCCGCTGCTGCCGGCCGGCGAATGCATCCGCGCAACCGCGCTCGGCGCGTCCGAATACAGCGTGCAGCTTTCAGGCAATACCAGCTACATCTCTAATCCCGGGGTACTGCTGCCGCGGCGCAATTTGCAAGTGCTGCAGCCGGTGTTCGCCTTCGCCGAAGACGTCGATGCGGACGCGTTGGCAAAAGCGATCCGTGTACATCGCAAATCCTTCGAGGCCGAAAGCGTGGATGCGGAAATCGCCCTGGCGTTCCATTGGCAAGGGGCGCCAGCCTATCCGCGCATCCGCGCCCTGGCAGAGGGAATAGCGAGTAGCTTGGCCGACAAGGTTGCGGCCAGAAAGCCGATCTACGTCATGCTCGACGGCGATATTGCTCAGACGCTAGGCAGCATCCTGCGCGAAGACTGTGGTGTTATGAGCGAAATCCTCTGCATCGACGGCGTCTTGCTGATGGATTTCGATTACATCGACTTAGGCCGTGTGCGCGTGCCGTCTTACACGGTGCCCGTGACGATCAAGTCGCTGGTGTTCAGTGACAGCCACCGGACGGGTGAGCGGATTCATCACCACGATCACGATCACCATCACCATCACCATCACCATCACCATCACCATCACCACGGCGACGGACACCATCATCATCACGGGCATGGTCACCATCACACCCACGATCACGATGAATAGGCTGACCGTCACGCAAGCTGTTTATTCATCTCCCTCGCCCCCGGAGGGGGAGAGGGTGGGGGTGAGGGGGTGATGCCGGCCACCGGCAACACCGGCGGTGCGATGGCGCGGTCTACACCGCGCGCGCGGTTCGATGCGAAATGGCTGATCATCGGTGGCGCGGTCCTGATTGTCGCCTGGCTCACCTTGCTGCCGCTGATATTCCTCGTCTGGCAGAGCTTTATGACGCCGCTAGCACCGGACATGCCCGCGCGCTTCACACTGGCCAATTACGTCAATGTCTACACATCGGCGGAAACCTTTCGCCTGCTGAGCAACTCGGTCATCTTCGCCGGAGGAGCCGCGACGTTGTCGCTCCTTCTGGGAACGGCGCTGGCCTGGATGAACGAGCGCACAAATGTACCGTTCAAGCCGCTGATCTACGCGCTATCGGTCGTGCCATTGGTTATTCCGGGCATCCTGTTCGTTGCGGCTTGGATCATGCTGGCCAGCCCGAAAATCGGGATTTTGAATCTGCTGCTTCAGCACGCGCTTGGAACGGATGCCGTCTTCTTCGACGTCTACACCCTTCCAGGAATGATCTGGGTGGACGGCATTCAGCATGCGCCAATCGCCTTTCTGCTGATGAGCGCCGCCTTGAAATCTATGGACCCCAGCCTGGAGGAATCGGCGCGCATGAGCGGTGCTTCCATTGGCCAGGTTGTATGGCGCGTAACCCTACGCCTCGCGTTTCCGGCGGTGGCGGCATCGTTCCTCATTTTGTTTGTACGCTCGATCGAGTCATTCGAGAATCCCGCACTTCTGGGCTTGCCTGTGGGAATCCAGGTGTTCACCTCGTCGATCTATGAGGCGTTGCACGCCTATCCCAGCGACGTTGGTCTCGCGTCGTCCTATGCCATCACGCTGCTCGTCATCACCTCCGGCGGGATTTACTGGCAGTCGCGCATGACGCGAAACGGCAGCCGCTACGCGACCGTGAGCGGCAAAGGTTTCCGTCCGCGCCCGATGGATTTAGGCCGCTGGCGTTACGCGGCAGGCGCATTCTTTCTGCTATACGCAATGCTTGTGATCGGGCTTCCCTTCCTTGTGCTCGTTTGGTCTTCGCTGCAGCGGTTTTATACGGTGCCGTCCGCCGAGGCGCTTCGCCACCTGTCCCTCACCAATTATCTGGCCATCTTCCATTATCCCAATATCGGAATGGCCGTGTGGAACAGCATTGTGCTCGCCCTTGCCACCGCAACCGGCGTGATGCTCCTGACGGCGATCGTCGGATGGCTGGTGCTGAAGACACGTATTCCCGGACGCTGGCTGCTCGACAATATGGCCACGATGCCCATGGTGATGCCCGGCCTCGTCATCGGACTTGCCATTATGATCGCCTATCTTGAACTTGGTGGCGGCATCTACGGCACAATCTGGATTTTGCTGATTGCCTATATGACGCGCTTCATGCCCTACGGCATGCGCTTTAACTCAGCCTCGCTCTTACAACTCCATAAAGAACTGGAAGAATCAGCCGCCTTGTCGGGCGCGGATTGGCTGACAAGTTTCCGGCGCGTGGTGTTGCCGCTTCTCAAGCCGGGGCTGATTGCGGGATGGATTTACATTGTGATTGTTTCCATACGCGAGCTGTCCAGCTCTGTGTTGTTATACAGCCCCGATTCAATCGTCGTCTCGGTGGTGCTGTGGGAGCTGTGGCAGAACGGCCAATATGTGCAGCTTTCCGCGCTTGGCGTGATGCTGATGCTGGTGTTGTTCGTGTTCGTCCTGGTGGCCCAGATGATTGGACGCCGCTTCGGCGTACAGGAGGTTTAACCCGCAAATGCTGAGCGTCAGCGGCCTGAACACCAATTACCGCTCATCGCGCGGGGAAAACGTCCGCGCGGTGCGAGACGTTTCGTTTGAAGTTGAGAAGGGAAAATTTTTTACGCTGCTCGGCCCGTCCGGGTGCGGTAAGACGACCACGCTGCGCTCCATCGCTGGGCTGGAAAGGCCTGCGAGCGGTGAGATTTCCGTCAACGGGCGCGTTATTTTCTCATCCTCGCGCAACATCTCCGTTGCGCTGAACAAACGCAATTTCGGCATGGTGTTCCAGTCCTATGCCATCTGGCCGCACATGACCGTTTTTCAGAACGCGGCTTTTCCTCTTGAGGTGCGCGGCGGCGTTGCCAAGAAGCTGATCCGGGAGCGCGTCATGCGCGTACTGGAAACCATGGGTCTGGAGAAGTTCGCGGAACGCGAGGCGACACAATTGTCCGGCGGCCAGCAGCAGCGGCTGGCGCTGGCCCGCGCCGTGGTGATGGAGCCGGAGCTTTTGCTTCTGGACGAACCCTTGTCGAATCTCGACGCGAAACTGCGCGACCGCATGCGGTTCGAACTGAAGCGCCTTCAGCGCGAGCTAGGATTAACGACCATCTACGTCACGCACGATCAGGCCGAAGCTTTGGCGCTGTCCCACGAGGTGGCGGTGATGAACGACGGCTGCATTGTCCAGATCGGCAGTCCTCGGACGATCTATGAACAACCGGCCAATCGCTTTGTGGCGGAATTCATCGGCGCCAGCAATTTTCTGGAAGGGACTGTCGTCGGTGCCGGGCATGCGCCGGCGCTGTTTCGCGTGCGGACGCCGCTGGGTGAGATGGCAGTCCGTAGCGACCGGGCACTTTCATCCCGCGATCCGGTCACCGTGTCGGTGCGGCCCGAAAATGTTGAGGTCCTTGAAGCGACGCCCGAGGCAGGCCTGAATATCTTTACCGGCACCGTCGAGGCGAAGGTGTTTCAGGGTGATTTCGTCGATTTTCAGATAAGGGCTGGCGGCGTGAACGTGATGGCGCGGACCCATCCTTCGCTGCGAACGCCGGTGGGTGGATCGGTCGCGATGCGCCTCGACCCGGAAAAATGCATCGTGCTTAGGGCAGGCTAGAACAATGGCCTTGGTTTCCGTCACACGTTTGCGTCTAAGGTCGGGTTGGTTGCTGCCGGCCTTCGCTTGGCGATCGTTTCGTTCGATGTCGCAAGCGCGAGGCGCCGATGGCTGTTTGGCCGCAACCGCGCGCAACCAGCCAGGTCTGGTCTTTTGGACATGCAGCGTGTGGCGTGACCTGGAAGCTATGCGGGCCTTCATGCTGAGCGGGGCGCACAGGGACGCTATGCCGAAGCTCGTAACGTGGTGCAGTGAGGCCTCGGTGGCGCATTGGGAGACCACTGCGGACACATTGGCTTCCTGGCAAGAAGCTGAGGGGCACATGCGCGCAAGCGGCCGGACAACGAGGGTTCGTCATCCGTCGCCGGCTCAGGTCCGAGGCGAGGCTCTGCCCTCCTAAGCCCACGGCATCAACGGCTTATAAAGCATGGACTTATGGGACGTCCGGGTTCCGCATGAACCCCGCTTGACTGGACCCTGGGTCAACTTTATAGCCGGGGTCCCCTCTAGGGGGCGCGTAGCTCAGCGGGAGAGCACTCCCTTCACACGGGAGGGGTCGCATGTTCAATCCATGCCGCGCCCACCATTTTTAGCATTTAAGCAATCACTTAAAGAAATTGCCTGTGACTGCTCGGCTGCCAGCTTGCGAAAACGCCGCGATTGAAGTCCGAAGCAATCTGATCTGCCGTCGAGGCCCAAAGCGATCCGTCGCTTGCTGGAATTGGGGCATTTGTCAGACGTAAGAATCCAAGAGGCGGAAACGATGACGAAGGAAGAAGAAATTTTGGCCGCTCTGGACAAGCCCCGTGCTCTCTATCCGCTCCAGCAACGGGTCGATCCGAGCGGCAGCAGTGAGGCCTTGCAGGCGTTGCTCATTCAGATGCGAGCTGAGGGTAAAGTGAAGTTCGACATCAACAAGGGGCGGTGGAGCAGGGCATAATATCCGCCGCTTCGGTCAGTGCCGCGCCAGACCAAAGCCGCAGCATCCGATCAAAAGGAATCGGATCATGCTCTAGATTCCTTAATTTGGCGCGCAATCTAACGACGAACCGGCGTCCACTTCGTCGGATTGCGCTCTAGCAGCCGAGGCTTCGGGCCGGCCCAGACCAGTGCAATGGGCAGAGCGGGCCAGGAGCCGCGCCGCTGGCGCCATCCGGCCCGGATATTCAGACCTCGCCGGGACAGGGCCTCCGAGCTTCGCGAACGCTTCGATGAAATCGAGCAGTCAATCGCTGCGCTCGTCAGGAACATTCTTATGCAGGAATGCACAGCCGTAACAATGGGTTCCCTCGATCCTGGGGCCATCAATTAATCCGTACACAGAATGCTATCACAACATTGTCACAACATGTCTTCTGTGCCTGCGATATTGCATGGGGATTATCGGTAGTCGGGTTGTCTTCCGACTCGAGTTTCTCGCAGCATTGGGTATAGAGAGCTGGCTCGGTTTGTTTGAACAGTTTTCCCGTTTCGATAAGTGGAGCCCCTGCCCAGTTTATGCCGCCACGGGAAGAGACAGCGTGTTGAAGTAGGCGTGATCCGGCGTCTGCCGTTCAAGGCTGGAATGTCGTCTTCTGTGGTTA
>CANJBZ010000039.1 GCA_947473475.1 Alphaproteobacteria bacterium | reverse complement strand
GGTTCCGCGGGCTGTGACCCGCGCTTCGCTCCGCTACGCGCGCCTCACAGCCCGCGATGGCACAACACCAAACCGGGGCTTCAAAGCCCTTTTCTCTTAACCAGACTGGTACACAATCACGCCGCCATCCGGCACATTTTGTCTCCGCCATTTACAGGCTCGCTGCCGTGGTTGCCGCTTTTTATTTGAGCGTACCGGACCGCAGCCGCTTCTGGACTTTCCTGCCGCTGCCGCCGCTGGCGCTGTGGCTAGGGAGCAGCGGGTATCAATGCTACCGCAATTGGATCGAATTCGGCCCGCAAGGCTGGCGGCTGGGACGTTCGGGTGATTGCTTCATTTTCATTCTCACTATGAGCATTCCCGTGGCGCTCGCGCTTTATTGGGTGCTGCGCCGGGCGGTGCCGCTGGATGTCACGCGCGTTCTGATGATTGGCGGGCTTGGTGTCGCCGCGCTCTCGGCGGCGACCCTGCAATTCTATCATCCCTTTGATGTGACGGTGATCGACCTCGCCATCCACGTCATCGCGGTTGGAATCGTGATTGCGGTTACGACGATGGTGGGCAGGCGCAGGCTTGCGCGGCCGTTTCACGCATTGCGGCGATTCCCAGCCTCCCGTTGAGGGAGGGTCGAACGCGACTTCGCCTGCGGGGCGAAGGCGGGTTCGGGGAGGGGACCGCGCCCTCTCCCCTCCCCGAACCCGCCTTCGCTTCGCTTGACGAATTTCGACCCTCCCTCAAGGGGAGGGTCGAAACGGCTGGCTAAATTCCGAACTCAGAAAATCTGAAAGGCGACAGGTCCAGGCGCGTTTTGCCTGCGGTTACCATCTCCGCGAGTGCCTCGCCGATGGCGGCGGAATGTTTGAAGCCGTGCCCGGAACAGGGCGAGGCGACGATGATCCGGTCCGACTCGGGCAGAACATCGATCAAGAAGCGGTCGCCCGGCAGGACTGTGTACATGCAGACGACGGCCTTGATGCAGCGCCGGTCAAGCGTGGGCAGATAAGGCGCAACGTATTCAGCGTGCATTTCGGCCGCTTCGTCAGCGTTCACAGTGCGGTCTATCGTGTCCGGCGTTGTCACCGGCCCGAAGCCGTGCGTCGCGACTTTCACGCCATCGCCGGCATTGCCGCTGCTGGGAAAGCCGTAGATGCCGCGTTCCGGCCCCTGCAGCTCCCAGATGTAGATAGGGAAGTTATCGGGCAGGAACGGCTCGATCGGGCCGTTCACCGCAAACCAGAACAGCACTTGCCGCCGCACGGTGAACAGCTTCGCATAGCGCGCGCCGATCAGTTGCGGCATCCAGGCGCCCGCCGCGGCGATAAGTTTACCGGCTTCGTAAACCTGGTGTTCCGTCGTCACCCGAACGCCATGCGCCGAGGGTTCGAAGCCCAGCACCTTTTCTCCGGTCCGTAACTCCGCGCCATATTTTTCCGCCAGCGCCAGCTGTGTTCGCAGGCAGTTTTCAGGTTTGAGGTATCCGGCTTCCTGCTCGTAATAGGCGACCTCATCCTCGCGCACGTTGAATGCCGGAAACCGGCGCGCAATCTCCCGCGCGTCCAGGATTTCGTGGGCGATGCCATGCACCTTCGCGGCTGCCACTGTGGTGGAAAAGAAATTATCGACAGGCAGCACGGAGGTCTTGCCCGGGCTGGTCATGATCAGCCCGCCGGTTTGCCGCATCAAATCGGCGCCCGTTTCCCGTTCCATGTCGCGCCAGATCTGGTGCGAGCGCATGGCCAGCGGCGAATAGGCGACGCCTTCGCCGATGGCTAGCCGCGTAATCCGCGAATCCCCGTGCGAGGAGCCCTGGTCATGCGGCGGGGCAAAGCTGTCCAGGCCGACCACTTTTACCCCGCGTTTGGCGAGCTGATAGGTGGCCGCGCTGCCGGCGGCTCCCAAACCCAGGACAAGAACGTCACATTGCTTCATTGGGCGATTGTAACCGCTTTCGTCTCCAGGCAAATTGGGTTCCAAGAGAGGAGCATCTCATGCCTACCAGCGAAGCCGTCCGATTGGACGTCCGGTCGAATATGGCCGCCCTTGGCGCAGAAGTTAGAGGCGTCGATCTGCGCGCCGTAGACGAGACGACCTTCAAGGCCATCCATCGCGCCTGGGTCGATCATCTCGTGCTGCTGTTTCGCGGGCAAACGCTCTCGGACGACGATCTGATCGCCTTTTCCCGGCGTTTCGGCGATCTGGATTGGGCGCCCGTTCAGGAAACAGGCCGCCGCTTCGTTGACGGCAAGCCCGAGATTTACGTCGTCTCCAACGTCATCGAGAAGGGCGAGCCCATCGGCAGTTTAGGAGCGGGCGAGGCCGTCTGGCACACCGACATGTCCTATATTCAGGACCCGCCGAAGGCGAGCATGCTGTACGCACTGGAGATTCCGCCCTCCGGCGGCAATACCGGCTTCGTCAATATGTACGCCGCCTATGACGTCCTGCCCCCCGCGCTGAAGCAGCGGATCGAGGGGCTGATGCTGAAGCACGACGGCACCTATAACAGCGGCGGCTATGTGCGGCAGGGGATCACCGCCGTGGACGATCCTGTGACCTCGCCCGGCGCCGTGCATCCGCTGGTCTGCACCCATCCCGAGTCTGGGCGGCGCGTGCTGTATCTGGGGCGGCGCCGCAACGGCTACATCATGGGCATGCCGCTGGCCGACTCCGAAAAGCTGCTGGACGAGGTTTGGAGCTACGCCACGCGCGACGAATTCACCTGGTACAACGAATGGCGGGTGGGTGATCTGGTGATGTGGGACAATCGCTGCACCATGCACCGGCGTGACCCCTTCGATTCATCGGCGCGGCGCGTTATGCATCGCACGCAAATCAAAGGCGAAGCGCGTCCGGCGGCATGACGCGCTCCGGATTCATCCGTCCACCGACGGTTGTGCTCGCGCTGCTCTGCGGGATGTATTTCCTGCTGTTCGTCAACCGCACCAATCTGGCGATTGCCGCACCACTGCTGCAGTCGGACCTGAAGCTATCCAACACCGATTTGGGCCTGGCGTTTTCCGCGTTCGGCATTCCATACGCGTTGTTTCAATTGTTCGGCGGCTTCATCGGCGATCGTTTTGGGCCACGCTGGACGCTGACCGTGTCGGTGTTTCTGGTGTTTGTCGCAACCGCCTGGACGGGCGCCGTCGGCGGATTCATGTCTCTGTTCTTCGCGCGCATCTTGCTGGGCATCGGCGAAGGCGCGGCCTTCCCCACAGCGACGCGCGCCATGTCGGCATGGACGCCGCGCGCCCGCTGGGGATTTGCGCAAGGCATCACGCACACGTTCTCGCGTGTCGGCAACGCAGCGACCGCATTGATCGTCGGGCAGATGATTCTTCTGCTGACGTGGCGCGGCGCTTTTTACTGGCTGGCCCCGATAAATCTCATCTGGGGCGCGGTCTGGTTCTGGTATTTCCGCGACGACCCGGCCTCGCACCCCAGCATCAGGCCCGACGATCTGACCGCGCTGCCGCAGCGCGCCCGTGGCGGGAAGGGGCCAATTCCGTGGATGCGGCTGGCGCGGTGCATCGCGCCCGTGACGTGCGTCGACTTCTGCTACGGCTGGTTTCTGACGCTGTTCCAGACCTGGATTCCGAATTTCTTCGTCCAGAATTATGGGCTGAATCTCAACCGCACCGCCCTTTTCACCGCGGGCGTGCTGTTTGCCGGCATAATCGGCGACACGCTTGGCGGCGTGCTCAGCGATTGGATATTCCATCGTACCGGCAATCTGTCGTTGGCGCGGCGCAGCGTGATTATCCTGGGCTTTGTTGGCGCGGCTATCTTCACGGTGCCGGTGATCTTCGTGCACGATTTGACGATTGCGGCTTTATGTTTGTCACTGGCGTTCTTGTTTGCCGAATTGATCGTCGGTCCGATTTGGGCGGTGCCGATGGACATCGCGCCACGTTACGCCGGTACCGCCAGCGGCATGATGAATTTCGGCTTCGGCATGTCCAGCATTCTGATGCCCTGGTTCTTCGGCCGCATGATCGACCTGACCGGCACGTGGACGGTACCGTTCACGGTGTCGATCGCATTGTTGGTCTTGGGTGCGGTGCTCGCTTATTTCATGCGCCCCGACAAACCCTTCACCGATGACGATGTGCCAGCGGCTGCGGTTGCGGCTGCTCCGCAAGCGCGTGCGGCATAGAAAGACAAAAATGCTGGAGCAATGACATGCGCAAGGGGCAGCGGAACTTCCTCCTCTCGATGATCTCGGCCATTGCCCTTCTATCACCCGGTTTCGCAGGAGCCGCTTCGCCCACGCCGTCCGTGGCGGACTTTGCCGGTATGTGGTCGCATCCGTGGATACCGGGTTACGAGCCCATGGCGTCCGGTCCTACCTCGCTAACGAACCTTTCGCGGCGGCGGGGCGTGGCAAATTCGCTCCAGCTGGTGGGGGATTACAACAATCCGATTCTGAAACCGGATGCGGCCGCTACCGTCAAACGCCTCGGTGAAATGTCTCGCGACCATTACGGCTATCCGACGCCGCGCAATCAATGCTGGCCCAATGGCGTGCCTTTCGTTCTGGCCACCGATGGTATGGAGGTTTTTCAGCGCGGCGATACGATCACGTTCATCTATCAAATCGATCATCAGGTGCGTCACGCCCGTATGAACGGAGTGCATCCGGCGAAAGTGACACCAACCTGGTACGGCGATTCCGTCGCGCATTGGGAAGGCGACACGCTGGTCATCGACACCATCGGGATCAAGCCGGGACCGTTCGCTATGGTCGATTGGTACGGCACGCCGCAGACCCCCGCGCTGCACGTGGTCGAACGCTACCGGCTGCTGGATTACGCCGCTGCCAGGGACGGGTTGGATCGCGCCTCAAAAGAAAACACGCTGCCGCCAAATCCCCTGATGATCGATTTGGATTACCGCGGCAAGCATCTCCAGGTGCAGTTCACCGTCGAAGACCCGAACGTTTTCACCACGCCCTGGACGGCAACCGTCACCTATGGCCGCCCCAGCGGCGAATGGGTGGAAAACATCTGCGGCGAAAATCCCCACAAATACGGCACCGAGGAAGACGCGCGGCTCCCGACAGCAGAGAAGCCGGATTTTTGAATCCATTTACCCCCCCCCCCCTCAAGCACTGCGCCTTGTTCGCTTCTTCCACGTCCCACCTGTCTCTTTGGAGCACGGGCGAGGTTCCAACATTGAACCGCAATGCTTCCCGAGAATAGGGACGCCTGGCCTCATGCCTCGTCGGCGATCAGGAAACCTTCAGAGCGTGCCAAACCTACGCTTGATGCAAGTCAACGTAAGTTGGCTAAGCACGCGTTACACATTACAATCACCGGGCTAACGTAAGCCCGGGGAACATGGAGGCGCTGATGATTGGCCAACATGCAAATGCGCATTCTTCGAAGCTGATGATCGTCGCAGGCGCTGCCATTTTGGCAACATGGGTAGGGCAAGTCGCGTTTGCGGCAACGGCGCCTAAGCCTACTCTGTCCGAGACCTCGAAAGAGAAGGCCAAGGCCGTCATTACGCAGCCTCTGAACGATTTCAATGTGGCCCAGCCTGAAATCCCGGCAATACTATTACGCGCCAAGGATGCGCCATATGAGGCGCCTATGGGCCGCGATTGCCGGGCGTTGAGTTCCGAAATCGGCGACCTGGATAAAGCATTGGGACCGGACCTCGATCTTGCTCGCAGCGCGGTGTCGGGGCTAATTCCATTTCGTGGCGTGGTTCGCTACGTCACGGGCGCGGAGAAACGGGCGCGCGAGATAAACGAGGCGCTGATCGCGGGCACTGTGCGGCGGTCTTATTTGAAAGGCTATGGCGAAGAGCTGGACTGTGAGTATCCGGCTTCGCCGAAGAGGGCGGCGGGGAAATAGGAAGGCACACTCTTCGCCTCATGCTGCGGTCGGTCGTGTACCCATTACCGCATTTGCCCTGAGACTATCCGCCTCCGAATAAAGCCAAGATCCCGGACAGCCAACTTTGACGCATGTCAAAACCCCGGATGCGCCAGGCGCTATGTTTAGCAACACTTGCATTCCGCAGACGTTTCGATTTTCAGCGAAGCGTTGTTTCTCATCTCTGAATGCCTAGGACCGGCAAGTGCCCTTATTTGAGAACAAAGAGACAGACCACAAATCCAAGGGGTAATCGAAGAAGGTTGAAAAGGATGAGCGCGACGATACGATTCAGCGACGGACGGGGCGGGCCGTTTTACAGGGCTGTCAGGACACGCGTGGACGAGTACTTCGCCAAAGCGGGGAAAAGCCGCTACGCAACAACGGCTCTTTGGGTTAAGGTGGCGCTTTATTTCACGGCGGTTGTCACGTCGTACGGGCTTATCTTGTCTGGGCGGTTCGGGCCCTGGACGATGCTTGCGCTTGCCAATATTTTTGGCGTCTCAACGCTGCTCCTGGCGATCAATGCTGGCCATGACGGGGCGCATGCGGCCTTGTCGCGGCACCGCTGGATCAACCAGGCGGTGCTCTATTTCAGCTTTTCACTGATTGGCGCTGATCCCTATCTCTGGCAGTTCCGGCATCTCCGCTCGCACCACGTCTTCCCCAATGTGAACGGCTGCGACATCGACATCGACAGCAACTGGCTACTGCGCCTATCGCCTAACCATCCCAAACGCTGGTACCACCGCTATCAGCATCTTTATGCGCCGTTCGTGTTCTGGCTGGTCGATATCCACACCGTGTTCATCCAGGATCTGTTTTACTTGTTCAAGCGCAACCTCGCGAACATGGTCGATATCCGCCACCCCGCGAGCGCCTATGTCTCCTTCGTGCTGTGCAAGGCGGCATATTTATTGATCGTCTTCGTCATCCCGATGCTGCTGCTGCCTGTGCCATGGTGGCAGGTGCTGATCGGCGTACTCGCTATGAGCTTCGTTGCCTCGAGCCTCTTCGTCTATCTCCTGATCGGAACGCATTTCGCGGAGGAAACGCAATTTCCCGAGATCGACGCGAACGGTGTAATCGCAGGCGACTGGGCAACCCACGCCATGCTGACCGCGCTCGACTGGAATACCAAGAGTCGCATTGCCCATTTCATCGGTGGCGGTGCCAATTCACACGCCGCGCATCATCTCTTCCCGAATATTAGCCATGCGCACTATCCCAAGATCACGCCCATCGTAGAAGAGACCGCAGCCGAATTCGGGGTGCCATACCACGTCACCACGTTGCCGCGCATGATCCGCTCGCATTTCCGGTTCCTGAAACGTGTGGGTGTGGCGGACGGGAATGGGCCCACAGCTCCAATCCCGGCGGTACAACGGCGGCTTCCCGCATCAGCAATATGCTGAGCGCCGGGTTCAACCCTTAAACGTATGAGGTCACAGCCGCGTAGCTTGCTGTCGATGGCCATATTAAACAGCGCCAGCTCACGGTCTTTCTGGTCAACTGTAATCCGGTGCGAATAGCCCAGACCTCCTTCATCTTGAGAGCTGGTTTTTGGCCTGTCAGCTTACGGGCGGCGATGTGCCGCTTACGCCTGAAGCTGCTCTCTACTCTGAGCCAACGTGGCACCCGCAAAGGTTGGCGGCGCACCGAGGAAGACGCGCGGCTCCCGACGGCAGAGAAGCCGGATTTTTGAAATCGTTAAACCCTCCCCTTGAGGGAGGGTCGAAATTTCTTGAGCGAAGCGAAAGAAATTTCGGGGAGGGGAGAGTTCGCGCCCGCCAGCACGCCCCATATCCTATGTGTCCCGCGAGCAGCTGCATGTATGATTGACCGCATGACCTGGGAAACGATGTCTTCTGCCGCGCGCGATGCCGCCTACAACAACGGTGCGGCGGTGAGCGATAGCGCGCACATCATCGACGGCTGGATCGCTGCATCCAAGCGCTTCCGCGACGAACGGCGGGAACATCTTGATCTCGCCTATGGGACAGGCGAGCGCAACAAATGGGATTTGTTTCCCGGGGCTAATCCCGACGCGCCCTGTCTTGTGTGGATTCATGGCGGCTATTGGCAGGCGCGCAGCCGGGAAGGCTTTGCCTGCTTTGCGGAGGGCATTCTTGCGCACGGTTGGTCCGCTGCTCTGCCGGGCTATACGTTGGCGCCAGAGGCGACACTGACCGAGATTGTCCGGCAGATACGAAGCGCGCTCGATTGGTTCGCCACGCACCGCAGCGCGCATGGAATTCGCGGGCCGATTATTCTCTCCGGCTGGTCGGCGGGCGGACATCTGACCGCCATGACGCTGGCTCATCCGAGCGTGCGGGCTGGATTGGCGATCTCCGGCCTCTACGAACTCGGGCCGATACGCGATACCTATTTGAACGAACGCTTGAAACTGACCGATGAGGAGATTGCCGGTCTTTCTCCGCTTCGGCTAAAGGGCCCCGCCAAACCTCTTGCCATTGCGTATGGCACCGCAGAGCTTTTTCCTCTTGTCGCCGACAGCCGCAATTTTCACGCGCATCGCGCGCAGGCGCATCTGCCCGGGCCGCTCATTCCCGTGCCCAATGCCAATCACTACACGATCATGGAGCAATTACGATCGCCGAACGGCATCCTTACCCGCGCGGTGATGCGTCTGTTGGAAGATGTCGGGGCAGGTGTTTGACTTGAGGCCGACGGATCACCCGTACGAACAAAATCGTCCGCCAGCAATTCGCAAGAACCGCCCTGCTGCCAACGTCTGTTTATGACCCAAACCGGACGTTACGGACGCCCGATCCGGTCTGATAGGTTGCGGTCCTGGAGGTCGTAGTCCATCGACAGAGCCGCACGCTCGGCCTAGGCTGCTGGTCAGAGCAACAACTGTAGGGGAGTCAGGCCATGCAGAGCCGTCTTACGCGCCGCACACTCATCGGAGGCCTCGCCGCCATGGCGCCGGCCGCAGCCCTGGCCCAGGCCGCCGCGCCGGCCGCTGCCCCGCCGCCCAAGCCCATCACCGGCCCGCAGGTCGGGGCGCCGCCCACCGACCTGAAGGCGCCCTATCCTGCCGCGGGCAAGGTCAACCGGCTCGACCCGCGCCTCGACATCCTGATCGACGCCGACGCCAAGGTGGAGAAGGTCTGCGACGGCTTCCTGCACGCCGAAGGGCCCTGTTGGGTCGGCGGCCCGGACGGCTATCTGCTGGTCTCCGACACCATTACCAACCAAATCGTCAAGTGGTCGCCCACGGAGGGGCGCTCGATCTGGGTGTCGCCGTCCGGCTACGACGTGAACGGAATGAACTGGAACCCCGCCATACGCGAGCCCGGCACCAACGGTCTATTCCTGGCGCGCGGCGGAGTGATCGCGGCGGGCAGCGGCGGACGCGCCATCTACCGCTTCGACCTCGCCACCAAGAAGCGGACGGTGTTGGTCGACCACTACATGGACAAGCGGCTCAACACCCCCAACGACTGTGCGACCGGCCCCGACGGCTCGATCTACTTCACCGATCCGCCCTACGGCCTGCTTGACCGCAATGCCGACCGCGACCAGCCCTACTCGGGGATATTCCGCTTGGCGCCCGACAACAGCCTGCACCTGATCGACACCACGCTCGCGCCCAACGGCATCGGCGTCTCGCCGGACGGGACCAAGCTCTATTCCTCGGACCAGGCCACGGGCTGGGTGATGTGGGATCTGGACCGCAATGGAAACGCCTCGAACAAGCGGCTCTTCGTCGGGCGCGATTCCGGCGTGCAGGGCGGCGACAGCCTGAAGATCGACACGGCCGGCAACATGTGGGCCGCCACCCGCGAAGGTGTCACCGTCTTCAGCCCCGAGGGCGCGCACTTGGGCTTCATCTCGACCGACGAGGGTGTTTCCAACTGCGAGTTTGGGGCAGACGGCTACCTCTACCTCGCCTCGTCGACCCGAGTGCTGCGGGTCAAGGTGAAGGCCAAGAAGCTGATGTTTAGGACCGCTTAGGAAAACGCCCCTCCGCGCCTAGAGCATGATCCGATCAAAGTGAATCGAATCATGCTCTAGATTCCTTAGTTTGGCGCGCAATCTAACGACGAACCGGCGTCCACTTCGTCGGATTGCGCTCTAATGCGCATCGCAAGCTGGCGCGTGTGAGCGCCGGCTTTCGCACGGAAACTCTTTCTCTGGCCAAGAATCTCCCATGCGAAGCCCGGCGCCCCCGGTGTGAATAGGTTCGCTTGAAAGATAGCGGGCACCGATGTCTGCAATTGGCGAATAGCAGACTCGGCGAGGTTCTGCGTCTGCTGCTATGAACCGGTCAGCGCGGTTTGGGCTGCTGAAGCAGCAGTGTTGTGATATCCAGGAATCAACCTCGATATCGTAAACCGTAGGAGATGCCATTGCTGCGCGGGATTTCAGCAACCGTCCAGATCGGCTTGCTTGTTGCAGCGTGTATCACAGCCTGCCTCGCCGCACGTGCCGAGGCCGCTGCAACGGTGCCGGATTTGTCTGGCAAGTGGAGCCACCCGGCCTTGAATGGTCTAGAACTACCCCTGTCCGGCCCCGGACCCGTGCGGAACAAATCGCGCGAGCCGAGTGGCGTAGGCAACCGTCAACTTCTTGTAGGCGATTTCAATAACCCAATTCTGCAGCCATGGGCGGCAGATGTGGTGAAGAAGTTTGGCGAGGAGTCGCTTGCAGGCAAAGGCTACCCCTCGCCCCGCAATCAGTGCTGGCCCGAGCAAGTGCCCTTTATTCTAGCCAACTACGGAATGCAGCTGCTGCAGCAGAAGGACAAAGTCACGATCCTCTACAACTACGATCATCAATATCGCCAAATACGGATGAATGCAGCTCATCCGGAGCATGTGACGCCATCCTGGTATGGCGATTCCGTCGGGTATTACGAAGGCGACGCCCTGGTCATTGATACGGTTGGTCAGAAGGTTGGCCCTTTTTCGATGATCGATTGGTTCGGTACGCCCTTCACCGAAAGCCTGCATGTCGTCGAACGTTACCGACTTCTCGATTATCCCGAGACGATGGTGGCGCTCGAACGGGACGCGAAAGAACATTTCCACCAACCCAATCCCGACAACGGATCGCCCGCCGACCCCAACTACAAAGGCAAGGGTTTGCAAATCCAACTGACTTTCGAAGATCCGGGCGCATTCACAATGCCGTGGACCGCGACCCTCACCTTCCGCCGGCCCCTAGCCGAACCGTTCGAATCGGTTTGCGCAGAAAACCCAGAATGGTTTCCGGGAACGCAGTCTCAGCTTCCGGTCGCACAGCCACCGGATTTCTGACCATCACATTGGAGGGTTTAAGCACTTCATCCAGCGCGCCTTAGTCGCGCCAATGGCGATGGTCCGCTGATGACCCTATTGCGCCAGCTGTTCACCACCCCCGGTTTTTTGGGGTTCACGATGCCGAGCAACCGAGAAAGTCGCCGGGTATCACGATACCGCATCGCGCGTTTGGCCCCGGCGGGAGAGCGTGGGACCCATCGGTAGCATCATGCTGGGGAGGGGGCTTCAGATTACTTTACACTTAGAGTGCAGGACTTTTTATGTCCTTGATAAATAAGTCGTTTTTTTGGCATATAAATTGCTTGGCGTATGCACTGGACGCCAAGCCCGTTCGTTCACCAATTAACAGATTACGGGCATATCGAAGGTAGGACATGAAAAATCGGCGTCTATTCTCGGCGGTTGTCGCGGCCGGAATTCTCACTTTGGCCACGGTTGGCAGCGCTAATGCTGTACCGGTTGACATCAATGGCGGCTCGTCGTGGGGCGGCTGGACAAGCGAGGGTATGTCGAACTCCCTTGGCGTTTATGGTTCCGGATCGACGACGGCGGTATATGAAGTCTATCGAACGATTTTTTCCTTCAACAACCATTCCGTTAGCGGCGGTCCGACGGGCGGTGGTCCGACCGGCGGGGCTACTGGGTTCGGAACCGGTGCCTTCACTAGTGGGGCGTTTGCCAATGGCGACCGTATCCTAGGCATCGGTGTTCGTGTGGGCAGCGGCGGGTCCATCACTAACTTTACGCCGACGGTTCGCTTCGATCTGGATGCAGACAGCTACCTTGCTGATTCTCCCACAGTTGGGAGCGGAAACGGTCGGACGAGCTTCACGTCATGGTCCGAAGGCAAGGATTTCACGGTCCAGTTCGAAGGCGCCAACAGCTGGAGGGGCGGCGTGCTGACCGAACAGGTGGGCAACGGCACCTCCAATGGTGGACCGAATAACCAGCAGCAACTGGTCGGCGGTATCGGTAGCGGGGTCAGCTACGATTGGGCTTTCCGCGCATTTGCCCAATCGGCGTCTTACCAGATGTTTTTCGACCTGGACGCCATGCAGTCGTTGTACGGCGTGAGCAATCCGTTCAGCAAAAACGCAAACTTCACGGGCATCGGGCCGATCGGAAACACCGTGATGATCTCGCTGAACGGCCTCGGGACGAACAACGTTGTGTTCGATGCAGACACCGCCTTGCCGGCGAATGTGCCCGAGCCAAGCTCTCTCGCGCTCTTCATGGCAGCTTTGCTGGGCCTGGGCGCCACCGGACTCCGCAAGACAAGAAAAACAGTCTGAACTTCGATAGCTAAGGGCGGGACCAAAACGGGCCAAGTCCCGCCCTTTCATTTCGCCGGTGGTGTCTTAATTTGAGAAACGCTGTTCAGACGACTGAAGAAAGCCCTTTTAGGACTCCCCAGGCATTCTCATAGCGCAGCAGATTACGTTTCATTCAGGCATGGCGCTCTCGATGTAGCCTTCTTTAAAGGCAACAAAGGAAATGACTAATGACCTCTTTAAGAACGTTTTTGGCATCAACAGCATTTGCCGCAGCGGTTCTTGGCTTTACAGCCGCTCCGTCCCACGCCGTTATCATTGACGGTACAATCAACGCTGGCGAGTGGGCAGGGGCAGCAACCTTCACCATCGGCAACGGCGGCGGCACGGCTTCTTTCTTGGCCAACCAGAGTTATGTCTATGGGGCCTTCGACATAACCGGCTGGACAGCAGCGATGGGCTCAGGCTCGCAGGGCAACCTCCTGGGGTTTGGTGTTTGGGGAGCAAATAATAGTTACCCCACCGCTCCGGGCGTCGAGTTCCAGCAGTCGACAACTCAAGCCGCTTGGGGAAACGACGGCAGTTCAGGGACAATGAATGGGCTTGTGTCGGCTTTCCGGATCAACGCTCAGTCTCCTCCTGCAGTCTTAATTCCTGGTGACCTTTTAGCAGCAGATTCGTTTGCTACGGGTCACCGCGTCTGGGAGGTCAAGATACCCATCAGTTCTATGGCAGTAGGTGCAGGTGATACCATCTGGCTGGTTGGTGGCATCAATTACAACGGTCAACAACATTGGTATCCAGACTATTATATTACGAACCACTTTGATGGCTACGCGCCCGTAACGGTGGCCGCGGTGGCCGCAGTCCCCGAACCCTCCACTTGGGCGATGATGATCGTTGGCTTGATCGGCTTCGCTGGCACCGGCTTCATGGCACGTCGCCGGAAGAACAAGCCTGCATTGATGACCGCTTGATCCACGGTCCCCGTGTTTGAATTAAAGAGCCGCCTTCGGGCGGCTCTTCTTTTGAGCGAAGGTACTTGCAGGCACTCAACTATGCGGCTGCCATTCTCATGAGAGGGACCTGAGGATGGACGGCATGCAGACAATGCGCGTTAGGTGGTTCTAGAAACGGCGGCCCAAAGGCCGCCGTTTTCGTTTGGGTGACGACCAAGCTTGTATCAGTGACTGAGACGTGTCTGATCGAATTTTCTCGTCGCGGCTTACGTGTCAATTTGGCGAAAAGCGGACATAACTGAATTACTTCTTCGGAAATGGAAATTTCGGCACGGCGACGGCGCGGAGATCGTCCGGGTACGGAGAGGAGGCGTCGGAATCGTTGGCCAGCCGGATTGTCGTTTCGCCGTTGACGACGGGGTTGCGGTTGTTCTCCAGGCTGGAGACGTTTTCCATGCGGGGAAATTCTTCGGCCCGCTTGAAGTAGCGCCGCGTCACTTTCCATGGTGCGGTGAACGCAACCGGGTCGTCGATGGTGATATCGGCTTGCAGCGTGCGCGCGTCCGTCTTGCGGATGCGCTCCATGACGCGGGCTTCGTCCGACAGGCAGGCGCCGGTGCGGTCGATGGGGATGCCGCCGCGGATGCTGCGCGTTTCGACAACCAGTGTGTCGCCTTCCCAATGGCCGATGGAATAGCCTTCGAAGGTTGGCCACAGCTCATCGGCCGGCGGGAACGAGCGTCCGTCCGTGTAGATGTAGCGCACATCGGGCCGCTCATAGACGATCCAGATTTGCTCCGGGCGCAGCACGAATTGCAGCCCGCGCGCGGGCGACATCATGCGGACCATGCCGCCGGGATAGCCGACGGAAAGCGGATCGGAAAACTTGTCCGTCTTCACCACCTCGTCGAGGAATTTGACGTAAGCCGCTTCCCATTCCGGTTTGTAGGGCGGAAAATCGCGCGCGTTGGGATTGCCGTTGGGCGAACGCGCGCCGTCTTTCTGATCGAACAACGTGCCGGTGCCGGTCCACACGCCCGTCCAATCCGGCAGCGCGGCGAATTTCTTCACCACGTCGTCATGCGTTGGCGCTGCCGCTTGCGCGGGCCGCGTCGCCGCAAAGGCGCTGGCGGCAATAAGGCCCGCTCCGATGTTACGGCGGTTGGGAAAATCGCTGTTCGTCATGGGAATGTCCGCAATCTCCCTCTCCCCTTTTCGGGGAGAGGGCCGGGGTGAGGGGGGCGGTGGCGGAGGATAGATCACCCCCTCACCCTAACCCTCTCCCCCAGGGGGGAGAGGGAATCTAATTGCCGCCGGGGCCGCGCAGGCTGAGCGTGGTGCCGTCGTCCTTCTTGATGTCGATCAGGCTGCCGCCAGGACCGCCGTTTTTCAGAGGACGTGCGCGCACGGTGATCTTGTCGCCGGGCTTCAGCGCGGCGGGCTTGATGCCGGCGCGAAGCAGCACAATCGGGGCTGCGGTTTCGATGCTCCATTCGACCGGCTGCGCGCCGGCATTGCCCGCGACCATCAGCTGAATCCAGGAATGCGGGTTGGTGTATTGGAATTCCCGCACCGTGCCGTTCAGGACGACCTCTTTGTCGTTGGAGAACATCGCGTCCGAATGGTGCGCGAAGGCCGGGACAGCAGTGGCGAGCAAAAGCGCCGCGGTAACGGAATATCTGTTGAGCACGAGGTTTCCTCCAATATCGAGGCGGCCAATTTAACCCATTTACGCCGGAGTTCCGAGACGTTTGTAGCGCTCAATGACCGCCGGGGTGGCCGTGGCCACCAGCTCTTTCATCATGGTTTCGAGCTGCGAGCCCGGCAGGGGGGTACCGACCGGCAAATCCACTTTGACCGCATCGGCCTGATAGTCCCTGTCCCGGCACATCGTCATGAAAGCATTGCGCAAAATCTCCAGCCGGTCCGCCGGGATGCCGGGCGGGCCGATAACGGGCAGGCCGAACGTCTCCAGGGCCATGACCACCGTTAGGACGGGCTGGTCGCTTTTGGGCAGCACATCGCCAATCAGCGGCACGCCGGGGTGGACCGGCTTGTTCTGCAGGATCGGCAGGATGATCTTCTTATCGGCCAGCTCTTTACGCAGCCCAAAGACCGATTCGACCGTGAAGAAGCCGTCTACCTCGCCTTGCTCCAGGGCCAGCATAATGCGGGCGCTGGAGACGTAGCCGACGACCACTTTCACGGGCAGCCCTTGTGCCGCCAGCAGAAACGGCACCATGGCCGTGGGGGCGAGGTTACCAAGCGCGCCAAAGGTCAATGTCTTCTTGGCGGCTTTCAGGTCCTGAAAGGTCTTCACGCCGGTGCTGGAGCGGACATAGACAACGGAATTCACCGCGCCGGGACTGCCGATATAGGAAAAGCGAGTGGCATCGAAGCGCACGCCGTTCACGCGAATGGCGCCTTCCACGAACCAGGAGCGGCCCGGCACGCCGATGGTCAATCCGTCGGCGGCGATGCGCTGATACAGGTAATTGGAGGCGACGATGCCTGCCGCCCCTTCCATGTTCTGCACGATCACGCGAGGGGCTCCCGGAATGAAGCGCGCGAGATGGCGTGCTACGACGCGCGCTGCGGTATCGACACCGCCGCCCGGCGCAAAGCCCACAATCACGTTCAGCGTTTTGCCGCGATAAAAATCCGCCGGCGCGGCTTGCGCGCGCGAAGCCAAACCGACGGCCGTCCCGGCAAGGCCGGTGATGATGCCGCGTCGCGTCTGTGGGGCGGTCATTGCATCAGCATAGCAGACAGTTGCGCAGGTCAACCATCGGCCCGCATAATCAGCGAATGCGAACGCGTGAGAAGGGGCCATCTATGTTGCAGCGCAAGATCGTCAGTTGCTTCCAGTCCGGGGCCGGAGCTGCCGCGCTAATGATCGCGCTGGGCTTGGCGCCCGCGCAGGCGCAGACGGTCGGTGTGGCCGACATTGGCGGCGTGGTAACCGGCAAGGCCGGTCCCGAAGCGGGCGTCTGGGTGATTGCCGAAACCACCGACTTGCCGACGAAATATACCAAGATCGTCGTGACCGATGACCGCGGCCGCTACCTCATCCCCGATCTGCCCAAGGGCAATTACAGCGTTTTCGTGCGCGGCTACGGCCTTGTGGATTCGCCGAAGGTGCAGAGCGCGCCGGGAAAGACGCTCAACCTCAATTCCGTCGTCGCCCCGAGCGAAGCCGCAGCGGCTGCGTACTATCCGGCGATCTACTGGTTCGCCATGCTGAAAGTGCCGGCGAAGAACGAGTTTCCGTTGGGCCGCGTGAAGAGCCAGGGCGATTGGCTGAACACGCTGAAGACCGGTGGCTGCGTCGGTTGTCACGGTCTGGGCACGCCCTGGACGCGGCAAGTGCCCAAGCAATTCACAGATGAGTTTCACGAACCCACCGATGCCTGGACGCGGCGTATCCAATCGGGCGGGGCGCAATCGCAGATGGCGCGCGACATCGGGAATCTCGAGCCCGGACGCGCGCTAACGCTGTTCGCCGATTGGACGACGCGCATGGGCAAGGGCGAGCTTCCGTCCGCGAAGCCGGATCGTCCGACGGGCATCGCGCGCAACGTCGTCATCACGGAATGGGATTGGGGCCGCACCACCGCCTATCTGCACGATGCGGTGGCAACCGACCGGCGCAATCCGCGCGTCAACGCCAACGGAAAGATTTTCGGTTCGCCGGAAAACTCCACCGACTACGTGCCGATCCTCGATCCGAAATCGGCGACAGCGACCGAAGTGCTGCACCCGGTGCGCGATCCCAAAACGCCCTCGACCAAGAACGATCTGTTCGCGCCGTCGGCGATCTGGGGCGACAAGCCCATCTGGGACAGCAAGACGCTGATGCACAATCCGATGATGGACGAAAAGGGCCACGTCTGGTTCACCGCCCGCATCCGGCCCGCGCGCAATCCCGATTTCTGCAAGGCCGGTTCGAACCATCCGTCCGCCAAGGTGATGCCGCTGACGACATCCGGGCGGCAGCTTTCGATGTACGCGCCGGAGACGGGCAAGTTCACGCTGATCGATACGTGCTTCTCGACGCACCATCTGAATTTCGCCGCCGACGTCAACAACACGCTGTGGCTGTCGAGCGGCATCGGCGGGCCGGGTTATATCGGCTGGTTCAATCGCAAGATGTTTGAAGAAACTGGCGATGAGGCGAAGAGCCAGGGCTGGACGCCCTTCATCGTCGACACCAACGGCAACGGCAAGCGCGACGATTATGTCGAGCCGAACCAGCCGGTCGATCCGAAGAAAGACAAGCGCATTCAAGTAACGCCATATGCCGTCGCGGTTTCGCCCGATGGCGCAGTGTGGGGAACGGAAGTCGCCTATCCCGGCCGCATCATGCGCACCGTGCCGGGGCCGAACCCCAACGAGACGGCGCTGTCGGAAGTGTACGAAGTCGCAGCGCCGGGCTTTGGTCCGCGTGGCGGCGATGTGGATTCGCAAGGCGTCTATTGGGCGGCGTTGTCCAGCGGTCATCTCGGCAGCTTCGACCGGCGCAAATGCAAGGTGCTGAAAGGCCCCGCCGTCGCGTCCGGTACGCACTGCCCTGAGGGGTGGACGTTCTATCCGTTACCCGGCCCGCAAATGCAGGGCGTGACAGACCCCGGCAGCGCGGAGTCCAGCTATTACGCCTGGGTTGACCGCTACGACACCTTCGGACTCGGCAAGGATGTGCCGATCGCCATGGGCAACCAGAACAGCAGCATCCTGGCGCTGGTGAACGGCAAGTTCGTGAACATCACCGTGCCCTATCCGATGGGCTTCTTCGCCAAGAACGTCGACGGCCGCGTGGACGATCCAAACGCCGGCTGGAAAGGCAAGTCGCTATGGTCCACCTACGGCCAGCGCACCATGTTCCACCTGGAAGGCGGCAAAGCGAACAAGCCCAAGGCGGTGCGCTTCCAACTCCGCCCCGACCCGCTGGCGCATTAAGCACCACCCTCCCTCAAGGGGAGGGTAGGTTAAACTTGTTGGCCTTCGCTTAGGGGAATGTCGCGCAAGGTGCTTGGGGCGAACAGATCTTCGACGGTTAAACGCCGGTCGGAGAGGCCGTGCTCCACCGTGTATTGCAGCAGCGCGTCGATGGTCGGGCGGTTTGCCTCGATCCCATACGGATACCAATCCTTGCCGATGATGCGCTGTTCTTCCTCGATCATCGGTTGCAGCCAGGCGAACGATGCTTTGGGCGAACCGGTTTCCAGAAGCAGCCGGAACGAAAGCTCCTTGGCGCGCAGGAACGATTTGTAAAGGCTTAGCGCGACCCAGGGATCGCGCTCGTAAATGTCGCGCCGGATCACCACCGTGTGCATGATCGGGTAAATTTTCGTGCGGCGGTAATAGTCCTTTTCGATGTCCATGTAGTTCGGAAACAGACGCGCCACATTGGGCGAGCCGCGCCGGAACGAGAGTGGATTGTTGGCGGTCATCAGGAAATCCAGCTCACCGCGTTCCAGCATGTCGCCAAGCTCCGTGCCCGGCGCAGCCTGTGTCAGCCGAATGTCGTCTGGGAGCTTGCGTCCCAGACGGTCGGCGCGGCCTTGCGTCCAGGCAACGTCGCTGGGCTTGACGCCATATTCGTGCTGCAGCAGCCCGCGCATATAGACCGCCGCCGTCATGGAATATTCCGGCACGCCGCCGCGTTTGCCCTTCAAATCTTCGGGGCGCGTGATGCCGGCTTTGGTGTTGATGAAGAAATAGGAATGGCGGAACACCCGCGAGGGGAAAACCGGAATGGCGATAAAGGGGCAATTCCCCGCGCTGACCAGGCTGGTGTAGTTCGACAGCGACATCTCGGAGACGTCGAATTCTTTGTACTGCAGCATGCGCCAGAAAATTTCCGCTGGCTGCAGGTTGATGTAGGTCAGCTCGATGCCCTCCGGCTTGATCGTGCCGTCGCGCAAGGCTTGCGTGCGGTCATACGGTCCGCACGCGATTGTTAGCCGCAGGTCTGCCATTGTCTGCCCCCGAATTTCCCTGACCAGAACCTGTCCGCCGCGCTATAGAGTGTCAACGGATAATAGGGTGCGGCGATGGGGGCAGAAGTACATCTGACGCTGGCCTGCGGCGATTATGACCGCACGCGAGCCATTCGGGACGGGCGGGTCAAGGTCGAAGGCTGCGCCATCAACTACCTGCCCATGGAGCCGGAGGAAGCGTTTCACCGCGCCTTCAAGCACCGGGAATTCGACGCCAGCGAGCTGTCGTTCAGCTCCTACCTGCGGACCATCGACGCGGGCAACGCGCCCTTTGTCGGCATTCCGGCATTCGTCTCGCGGCTGTTTCGTCACTCCGCCGTGTACATTCGCACCGACCGCGGCATTCGCGAACCCGCCGACCTGAAGGGCAAGCTGATCGGTCTTCCCGAATATCAAATCACGGCGGTGGTCTGGCTGCGCGGGATCATGCAGGACGAATACGGCGTGAAGCCCACGGACATCCGCTGGCGGCAAGGCGGCATCGAAGAGCCGGGCCGCATGGAGCGCACGCCGCTGAAGCCCATTCCCGGAATCGAGCTGCAATCCATCCCGTCCGATAAGACGCTTTCGGGCATGCTGGAATCGGGCGAGTTGGACGCGCTGTACAGCGCGCGGGCGCCGTCGTGCTTCCTGCGCGGCGCGCCCAATGTCGCGCGGTTGTTTCCGAATTTCCGCGACGTGGAAAAGGCCTATTACCGCAAGACGAGCCTGTTTCCGGTGATGCATCTGATCGGCATCAAGCGGCACATTGTGGAGCAGCATCCCTGGCTGCCGGCAAGCCTGTACAAGGCCTTCCTGGCGGCCAAGCAGATCGCGCTGCATGAGGTGAAGGAGATCAACGCCCTTCCCGTGACGCTGCCTTGGCTTGTCGCCGAGGCGCAGGAAACGGTGGATCTGATGGGCGAGGATTTCTGGCGCTACGGCGTCCAGGAAAACATCAAGGAAATCGATACGCTGACGCGCTACGCCTACGAGCAGGGCCTCGTCAGCCGTAAACTCACGGCCGAAGACCTGTTTCCCGCATCGGTCATCGAAATGAATAAGGTCTAGCTTAAACCACCCTCCCCTTGCGGGAGGGTCGAACCGCGACGTAGCCCGAAGGGCGAAGTCGGGTTCGGGGAGGGGTGACTTGAGAACCACCAATCGGCTTATTGGCAGCGCCATCAAACGGACGGAAGACCTGCGCTTTGTGCGCGGGCGCGGGCAGTACATCGACGATGTGAGGCGCGAGGGCCAGCTTTACGCCTGCATTTTGCGCAGTCCCGTCGCGCACGGGCGTATTCTCGCCATCGACACCGCGCGGGCGCTGAGCCTCCCCGGTGTTCACAGCATCATCACCGCCGCCGATCTGCCGCGCCCCTTTCCGACCGTGAACATCCGGCTGCAGCCGATGCCTTCGCTGGTGCCGTTTCATCAGCCGGTGCTTGCTTATGAGAAGGTTCGCTATGTCGGCGAGCCGATTGCGGTGGTGCTGGCCAGCAGTCCGGGCCGTGCGGAGGATGCCGCCGCCGCCATCGGCTTGGACATCGAAGCGTTGACGCCGGTCACCACGCGTGCGGAATCTTGTGCCGATCAGGCGCTCGTCCACGAAGGACATGGCAGCAATCTGGCGGTGAAATACACCGCGTTTTTCGGCGATGCCGATGCTGTCTTCCGCACAGCCCCGTATACGCGGCGCGAAAAATTCCGCGTTCACCGCCACGCCGCCGTACCCATGGAGCCACGCGGCTTGCTGGCGGAATGGGACGCCAAAGCGGGCAGGCTAACCGTCAATGGTGCGGCGAAGGTCGCATTTTTCAACCGTCGTATGCTCGCGGAGAAAATGGGCTTGCCGGAATCAGCCGTCGATCTGATCGAGAACGATGTCGGTGGCGGCTTTGGTGCGCGTGGCGAATTTTACCCTGAAGACTTTCTCATTCCCTTCGCGGCGCGCCACACCGGGCGTCCCGTGAAATGGACGGAAGACCGCCGCGAAAACCTGATGGCGACGCAGCACGCGCGCGATGCCGATTGCGAGATCGAGATCGCCTGCGCCCGAGACGGTACGATTTTGGCCTTACGCGGCAATGCCTGGTGCGATGTCGGCGCTTACATCCGGACCAACGGCCTGGTCGCTCCGCGCAATGTCGTGCAGTTCATGTCCGGGCCGTATCGTATTCCGAACATTCATCTCGAATCGCACGTTCAGTTCACGAACAAGACGCCGTCGGGCACGTATCGCGGGCCGGGGCGTTACGAGACGGATTTCTTCCGTGAGCGGATGTTCGATCTGGTCTGCGCCGATCTGAAACTCGACCGCGTCGAGTTTCGCCGCCGCAATCTCGTGACCAAAAGCGAGATGCCCTATCACATCGCGCATATCACGCCCTTTGAGGCGGATACCGAATATGACAGCGGCAATTATGCCAGCGCGCTGCAACGCTGTCTGACGGAATTCGATTGGAAGAAGAAAAGCGAAATCGACGGCCGCTTCATTGGTGGGCGTCACCACGGGATTGCCGTTGGTTGCTTCATTGAAGGCGGCGCGGCAGGCCCCAAAGAAAACGCGCGCATGACAATCGAGCCGGACGGCTCGATTACGATTCATGTGGGGTCATCGGCCATCGGGCAGGGGCTAGAAACCGTGTTCGCGCAGATCGCCGCCGATGCGCTGGAAGTCACGTTCGATCGCGTGCGGATTTTGCATGGCTCCACGACGCTGCTGAACGAGGGGTATGGTTCGTATCATTCGCGCGCCGTCGTAATGGGTGGCTCGGCCATGCTGCTGGCGGCGGAAAAATTGCGAGAGCAAATCCGCGATGCTGCGGCCGCGCGCTTCGGCTGTTCGGTGGCTGAGATCACATTGGACGACGACAAGGTGACAGGCCCCGGTGGCAAGTCTGTGAAGCTCGGCGATTTCGCGGGGCTGTCGGCGGAAGGCAGCTTTGCCAATCACCATCACACCTATTCCTATGGGGCGCACGCCGCGCATGTCGCGGTCGATCCCAACACCGGCCATATCGAGATTCTCGATTACGTCGCGACGGAAGATGTGGGCCGCATCATGAATCCCGCGACATTGCGCGGACAGGTGCTGGGTGCGCTCGTGCAAGGATTGGGCGGCACGTTCCTGGAGCGCTTTGCATATGACGCAAACGGTCAACCGCTGAGCACGACATTCGCGGATTACCTCATGCCGACTGCGCCGGACTTTCCCAACATCCGCGTCTTCCTGATGGAAGAGGAGCCTTCGCCGATCAATCCACTGGGCGCGAAGGGCGCGGGTGAAGGCGGCATTATTCCGGTGGGCGGCGTCATTTCCAACGCCGTATCGTCCGCGCTGAAACCGCTTGGCGTCAGCGTGCATGATTTGCCGCTGTCGCCGTCGAATGTTTGGCAGTTGATCCACGCCGCGGCGCACGCGCACGCGGCGGAATGAAATAGCTCGGTACAGAAAGGTCTTCTCATGTCTGTTGCGCGTCATCCCAAGCCCAAGGAATTGGAAGGCGTTTCGCTGGAAGAAATTTTGCGTACCCACACGGGGCGCTTCAGCGAGAAGCGCGGCGATTGGGAAGCGTTCGAGGACGCCAAGATCGACGGCTTTCGCCGCGCGCAACATCGTTTCATCGGCGCGGGCGGCTCCGGCAAGCACGGCGATCCCAATGTGATCCCGGCGCGCGGGTTTACGCTGTCGATCATGTTCGTGCCGCCGGGGCAGGGTAACGCCGCGCATACGCATGAAGTTGAGGAAGTGTTCTTCGTCCTGCGCGGCTATCTGACCGTCTTTGTCGAGGACGAAGACGGCCGCCGCCTAAGCCGCACGCTGGGACCGTGGGAATGCGTTTCCTGTCCGCCCGGCGTGATTCATGGCTACCAAAATGAAAGTCTGGAGCCCGTCTATTTCCAGGTGATGTTGGGGCGGGCGCAGCCTGAAACCATGGGCTATGCGGATGAATCGCTGTTTCAGCGGCGCGACGCGCATTTGACATCGTAGATGGCGCGCAACGCCTATATCGGGGCGGGCATTCCGCGTCTCGAAGATGCCCGCTTTCTCACCGGGCGCGGAATCTATGTCGGCGATCTGCATCCGGAAGGGTTGCTGCATGCCGTAATTCTGCGCAGCCCGGTCGCGCATGGGCGGATTGTGCGGATCGATGCGACGGAAGCACGCGCGATGCCTGGCGTGCATGGCGTTTACACGGCGGACGATATGCGTCCGCTGCCGCGCATTCCGATGCGGCAGGAACCCATGCCGGAACTGACGCCGTTCGAGCAGCCGGTGATTGCAGACGGAAAGGTCCGCTATGTGGGCGAACCGGTTGCGCTCATTGTGGCCGATACGCGTGATCGTGCGGAAGACGCGGCGGCGGCCGTCGATCTCGACATCGACGAATTGCCGGCCGTGGTGGATCGCGCTGCCGCCGTGGCGGGCGGCGCGCTGCTGTTCGAGGAACCCGGCAGCAACATCGCGGCGCAACTCTCGGCGGTGAAGGGCGACGCCGCGGCGGCGTTTGCGGCGCATAAGGGCTACACGCGGCGCGAATCGTTCCGCGTTCACCGTCATACGGCGGTTGCTATGGAAGGCCGCGGTCTGCTCGCGCAATGGGACGACGCACGCGGGCACATGACGTTGTCCGGAGCCGCCAAGGTGCCGTTTACCAACCGGCGCATTCTCGCGAAATTTATGGGCCTGCCGGAGCAGAGCGTAACGCTGATCGAGAACGATGTCGGCGGCGCCTTTGGTGCACGCGGCGAATTTTATCCGGAAGATTTTTTGGTTCCCTTCGCGGCACGGCATTTGGGCCGCCCCGTCAAATGGATCGAGGACCGTCGCGAGAATCTGCTTACGACCAATCATGCGCGCGAAGCCGAATGCGAAATCGAGATTGCCGTCGCTGCTGACGGGCGCATCGTGGCGCTGCGCGGTGAGGTGTGGGCGGACATTGGCGCCTATATCCGCACCGTGGGCGTGACGCCGGCGCGCAACATCATATCGGTTCTGTCGGGGCCCTATCGCGTACCGCATATCGATCTGGGCGTATCGCTGCTGCTCAGCAACAAGACGCCCGCCGGCACCTATCGCGGACCGGGGCGCTATGAGGCGGATTTCTTTCGCGAGCGGCTGTTCGACATCGTCGCGGAAGAATTGGGAATGGACCGCGTGGCGTTTCGCCGGTTGAACCTGATTGCACCGGACGAAATGCCCTATCCGCTGGCAACCGTGATGCCCCTGAAAATCGAGAGCGAAACGGATTCCGGCGATTACGCGGCGACACTCGACCAGTGCTTGGCTGAAATTGGCTGGAACGAAAAACAGGCGCTGAACGGAAAGAAAGTCGATGGCCGTTATCACGGTCTCGCCGTGGGCTGTTATTTCGAAGGCGGCGCATCGGGCCCGCGTGAGCACGCGCGTTTGGAAATCCAAGCCGATGGCCGTATCGGCGTTTTCGTCGGATCGTCAGGCGTGGGGCAGGGAATAGAAACCGCCTTCGCGCAAATTGCCGCCGACGCACTGGAGATTCCGCTTTCGCGCATAGCTGGGGTTTTCCACGGCTCGACCAATTATGTGAGCGAAGGCTTCGGCTCCTACAGCTCGCGTTCGACGGTTATGGGCGGTTCGGCCATTGTCGTCGTGGCGCAGAAATTGCGGCAGGCATTGCGCGCTGCCGGGGCGGAGCGGCTCGGTTGCGATGTTTCCGCCGTCTCGATCACCGAAGACAGTGTTGTGGGACCGGGCAAACAATCCCTTCCGTTTTCGGCATTTGCGGGATTGTCAGCCGACGGCAGCTTCAGCAGCACCAAGCGCACCTACAGCTACGGCGCGCACGCCGCCCATGTCGCGGTCGATGTCGAAACTGGCGCTATCGAGGTGCTCGATTATGTCGGCGTCGAAGATGTGGGCCGCATCGTCAACCCCAAGACGCTGCACGGGCAAACGCTCGGCGCGATCATGCAGGGCTTGGGCGGCACGCTGATGGAGCATCTGGTCTATGACGCCAGCGGCCAACTGCTGACCACATCGCTGGCGGACTATCTGCTTCCAACTGCCTGCGAGTTCCCTCACATCCACGTCCACGCCACAGAAACCTACCCGGCGCCGCACAACCCGCTCGGCGCCAAGGGCGCGGGCGAAGGTGGCATCATCCCCGTCGGCGGCGTTATCGCCAACGCCGTCGCCGCGGCATTATGCGATTTCAACGTGCAGCCCAACGCACTACCGCTATCACCCGCACGTGTCTGGAAGATGATTCAGACTGAGTTATCTAGCGGACCCACCGAAGGCTCATTCCAATCCAACAATTCTAGCGAGCGAAGAGCGCACGCACAGTAGCGGCTACGGCTACGGCCCGTTTTTCAGCCACTCGTTCGGTATCGCGCGTCCCCACGCTTCGTAAATGGGAGCAAACATATATTGTGCGCCGCCCTGTATTTCGACCGTGTCATCGAGGGCTTGGCCGCCATCTTTCCGATGAATGATCGCACTGAGCTGAATGGGCTCTCCAGTCTTTGACACAAGAGTAGCCATAACGGCTTCGCTCTTTTCTGGTGCGTCGCCAGCCCGCCGATAGGGAGCCGTTGCATCGTAAGCGGCCGTCCAGACTTCGCCAAGCATTACAACTGCGTCTGCTCCCCGCTTGACTACTTCATGCCCTATCGAGCGCATCAAGAGATATTTTTCACCTTGGTCTTCCGGAGCGATTTGCATCATGTGTATGAGAGCGCCATCCCTCAATAGAAATATGATCGTGATGTGATAGCCGTCCGCTAAGAACATCCTTCGGGCAGTTGAAAAAAGGCTTCGGAGAGTATCCTCAGGATTCTTAGAATCTGGGAAGACCTCTTCGGGCTGTAATCCATAACGCTCGGCTGCGGCCTCTCCTTTCTTTTTATCGATCTCGTAGGAATGCGTTTTAATCTCAACCGGCCGTCCAGTTGCGAGGGGAATGTCTAGGGAACGCATATCGGCGTGACCGATCATGCAAGGCAACCGTCCAGCACAAAGATCGTTGGCATACACCTCGCCGGTGGCATTGTCAGTCGTACTTGGCCCATCTAGTCCAAGTGTAAGGTGCGCGTCACGAATTAGCTCTGCCAAGTAGCCATACGCAATTGCCACAGCATCGAGGAGTTCGTGTTCGGGAAGAGTGTTTTCGACCCAGCGGCGCTGAATTCGGAGGATTCTACTCTTGCGCAAGTGATCGCCGAGCGAATTTTGTGGCACGCTCCTTAACAACTTAAGAGGCACATCTGAAAGCACGGCAGGCACCTCAACGCGCGGTCCCTCTTCCAAATATGAGCCGACAATTTCCGCGCGGATTACGCTGTAAGTCTCAAGATCGCCCTGCTTCTCTATCTTGTTTCTGGCATCAACCATCCAACGCATGAGCGGAACAGAGGCTAATTTTTCTCGCCATCCCGTGTACCACTCGTCGAATTTTGGAATAGTGCCTTTGTTGCTTTGAAGGATAAAAGTGACCGTTCTTGATGTCTGGATTGCTGTCTGGATGGCTACACGGAACGCATCAGGATCAAAATATGCCCCCTCAGCGGCGTGCCATTGGCGATGCAAGTCCTCAAGCCGTTGATCCACGGCGAACAGTGGGCAGCGATAGTGCTCGGGTTCTTCAGCCATTGGTTCCGATCTCCGAGTGGCAATTGATTGTCACCCGTTGAGCAGAATACTGCAAATTATTCACGCCTGCTTTGCCATGCGATGGAAAAGGGCGTGGGTTACATTTTCAGAAGCCGTTTGGCATTACCGCTGAGCAGTTTCACTTTGTCTTCGTCGCACAGCGGGATGTTATCGACCCATTTTGTGCCGAGGGAATTGTCGACGAACGGGTAATCGACCGAGAACATCACGCGATCGATGCCCATTTCCATCACGGTGCAGAGCAGCGCCGGATTGGAGAAGAAGCCGCTCGTCGTGACGTAGAAGTGCTCGCAGAAATAATCGCGGAAGACTTTTGTGTCCTTGCCTTCGCGCTTCATCGAATGGCTGATGCGCCACAGCAGGAACGGCAGGCCTTCGCCCAAATGCCCCATGATGATCTTGGTCTTGGGATAGGCGTCGAGCACGCCGCTTAGGACCAAGCGAATCCCTTGCGTCGCCGTCTCGGCCGTGAAGCCCCAGCCGGCGCGAATGAACATCGGGAAGTCCTTGGCGTAATCCTTGTAATACGCCTCGATCACGGCGGGATGCGGAATTGCCGGATGCATGTATAGCGGCACGTCGAGCGCCTGCGCCCGTTCGAACACCGGCCAGAACATCTTGTCGTCGAAGAATTTGCCGCCCGTCAGGCCATGCACCATGGCGCCCTTGAAGCCATACTTTGTGACCGTGCGTTCCAGTTCGTCGGCGGCGGCTTTCGGGTCCGGCGTCGGCAGGGTTGCGAATGCGGCAAAGCGTGTGGGGTTCGCGCGCACCGTCTCATACAAGCGGTCATTGGCAGCCGTTGCCATGCGGACGGACGTTTCGGGATCGAGCTTCTGTACCCCAGGATTGGTGTGCGACAGCACCTGCATGTCGATGCCGGCGTCGTCCATCTCCTTCAAGCGAAGTGCGCCGAGCGGCATGCGTTCGGTGATGCGCGGCGGCTTCATCGCGTCCGGACCGGTGAAGGTCGCTTCGACTTCGGGGTCGCCGTAATGTTCTTCCAAGGCAATGATAAGGGGCTTCGCCATGACGCTCTCGTGTTGGGATTCGTATGGCGCGCAATCTAGGGAAGGGCGGAGCGGAAGGGAACAGGGACGCTCGCCGCGCCCCCTTCGTCGCGCTTCGCGCGCCACTTCCCCCGCAACCGCGGGGGAAGAAAGTTAGCCGTTCAGGGTAAACGTGATGCTGCCGTTGGGGTTGTAGGTGGTGAATTTTACGGGGGTGCCGCGGTCGTCCAGCCAGACTTCGTAACGCTTTTGGCCGTTTACACGGTCGATCTCATACCGCTTGGCGCGGGTTTGTTTGCCGTTGACGCTGACCATCGCTTCTTCGCCGCCTTTGACCTGTACGTCTTCCATGCGACCGCGGTCAGGGGTGAGCAGAGTCTTGCCCCGCAAAACATCCGGCGACCACGGATTGGCGAGCTTCACGCTGGCCGGGGCAATGGTGTCGCCTTCCGGCCCCATCATGACGAACTGGTTGCCTTGGGCGGCGCCGCTGATCTCCATCGGCTTTCCGTTCACGGTCGTCACGCCGTGGAAGGCTACCAAACGATCCCCATTCCAGCGTTCCTGGCGCTGGGCGTCTTGCTTGTAGAGCACGATCCCCAGGAGCGAGACCTCGATATGGGCGTCCGTTGTCACGGTCGTCATATCGCCGGATTTTTCGACCGAATTGCTGTAGGTGCCGATCGTGCCGTAACGCGAATGCTGGACCGAATAGACCAGTTTCTGCTGCGCCGGCGCTGCGTATGCAGGTGCGGTGGCAAGGGGCGGCGCGGCAATAACAGAAATCAGCAAGGCAAACGCAGTGAGCTTAGGGGACATAGAAGTCTCCAATCTCGCGAAAAAAGCCTGTCAGGACGAAATCGTCGACGGGCGCATGAGGTTTTGCAAGACCTCCCAAGTTAACAGAAACGCGATTGTGCCCCGAATGTTCACGGTTCCGGCGGTCAATCTCCAATTATCCGGATTGGTGACCCATTTAGCCAGGCTTCGACGTCCTCAAGCGCCTGCGGGAAGTAAATCTCGTATGTCTCCCGGGTGACGTAGCCGAGGTGGGGCGTCAGCACGGTATTGGGTGCTTTCAGGATCGGCGCGTCCGCTGGCAGTGGCTCTTTGGAGTAAACGTCGATACCCGCCCCGGCGATGCGCCCCTCATGCAGGGCTGCGATGAGTGCCGCCTCGTCCACAATGGGCGCACGCGAGGTATTCACCAGGATAGCTGAGCGCTTCATCAGGGCGATTTCCGGCGCACCGACAAGGCCGTGGGTGCGGTCGCTGAGGATCAGGTGGATGCTCAGCACGTCCGATTGCGCGAATAACTCGTCTTTGTCCACGCGCTGGGCCCCGCCATCGCGGGCGCGTTCGGCGGTGAGATTTTGGCTCCAGGCGATCACCTTCATGCCGAACGCATCGCCGACGCGCGCCATTTGTGAACCCAGGCGGCCCAAGCCCAAAATGCCCAGCGTCTTGCCTTGCAGCGACACGCCGACAGTCGATTGCCAGCGTCCGGAGCGCAGGGCGTGATCTTCGGCGGCGATGTGGCGCGCTGCGGCGATGATGAGTCCCCACGCCAATTCGGCTGTTGGCGAGCTTCCCGCTTCCGTCCCACACACGAGAATGCCGCGCTCGCGGCATGCCGCCGCGTCGATGCCGAGATTGCGCCAGCCGGTGGTGACGAGAAGCTTCAGGTTGGGCAAGCGTTCGATCAGTGCGCGCGGGAAAGGCGTGCGTTCGCGCGTGATCACCAGCACGTCGAAGGGCGCGATGCGGGTGACCAATTCCTCGTCTTCGAAATGCTGGTTGAAGACCGTCACGGAAACATGCGGCGGCAGGCGGCTCCAATCGGCAAAGGTGCGTGTGACGTTCTGGAAATCGTCGAGGATGCCGACTTTGATGGGGGTCATGCTTGGTCTCGCTTCAAGGCGCTGAGAATCTCGTCAGTGTGTTCGCCAGCCTTCGGTGGATCGCTGCGCAACGCGAAAGCATCGCCGTCGATGCGGATCGGCAGGGTGGGAAGCTTGGTGTGAATGTCGCCGGGAATCACCGTCGCCGCGAGGCTGCCATTGCTGTTGAGGTGCGGATCGTCGAACAAATCTTCGGGACGTCCGACATTGGCGAATGGCAAGCCGGCGGCAACGCAGCGGCGCTCAATGTCGGCGGCCGGCAGGAATTTGAACAACGCAATCAATTCGGGGATTAGCCGGTTGCGGCCTTCGACGCGCATTTCGTTTGTCGTGAAGGCTGGTTCGGCGAACAGATCGGCGCGGCCGAATTCGCGGCAGAAGCTGGCCCAATGATGGTCGCTGGTGATGCCGATAAACACGCGTTTGGCATCGGCTGTTTCAAACAATTCATAAACCGCCCAGGCGGAAACACGCGCCGGCATGGGAGGAACAGGCTTACCGGTCAACGCGCTGGCGGCCATAAACTGGCCCATCAGAAACGCCGCCGTTTCGAACAGCGCAGCTTCCACGATCGCTCCCTCATGCGTGCGGTCGCGTTCGCGCAAGGCAACCAAAATTCCCATCGCGCCGAAAATGCCGCCCAGCATGTCGGAAATCGATGTGCCGGCGCGAAGCGGCATGCCCGGCGGTCCCGTCATATAGGCAAGACCGCTCATCATCTGCACGACTTCGTCCAGTGCGGCGCGATTGGCGTAAGGCCCGCCGAGGAACCCTTTGAGCGAGCAATAGATCAGTTGCGGGTTCAGAGCGCGCGCGTCGTCCGGCCCCAGCCCTGCGCGAGTCAGCGCGTCGGGGGCCATGTTCTCGATCACCACGTCGGCGGTTTGAATCAGCGCCCGTGCCGTCGCCAGTCCCTCGGGCGTTTTGTAATCCAGCGTGACGCTTTTCTTGTTGCGGTTGAAAAACGCGAAATAGCCCGCGCCAAAGCCTTTCAGACGGCGCGTGCGCTCGCCGCCCGGCGGCTCGATCTTGATCACTTCTGCGCCGAAATCGGCCAGCACCATGCCGCAGCAGGGGCCAAGGATCGTATGACCGAATTCGAGAACGCGGATGCCCGCAAGCGGCAGCGGCTTTGTTGCGGCGCCCGTCATTGCGCGGGGTCTTTCGCGTCGTCCGGCAGCGTGCGCGGGCCGACGCCGGTGTAATGGAAGCCGAATTGCGGCGGTGTGGGGCCTTTGATGCGTTCGCCCGTTTGCGATTGCTCGAATGCGTGGGCGCAAATGCCGACGCTGCGCGACAGGATGAAAATTCCGCGTCCCAAAGGCGCCGGAAAGCCGAGGCCCAGCAACAGCACGGCGGTAATGCCATCGACATTCATTGGCGGCCCGGCGGTCTTTCCTTTCGCGAGTTGCATCTGCACCGCTTCGCCGATGGCGAGATAGCGCCCATCCAGAACGCCATCGCGGGCGGCCGAACGGATAAGCTCGGAAAGACGCGCCGCGCGCGGATCGACGGCGTGGAAGCGGTGCCCGAAGCCCGGAATGAAGCGGCCGTTTTCAGCGCGGAAGGCTTCCAGCCCTTCCGTTACGGCCTGCGCCAGATTTCCCGTCTCTGTTTCACGTTTGCCGATATCGGCCAGTAGCTCCATGCACTGCTGCCCCGCGCCGCCATGGACATCGCCCAGGGAATTCACAGCGCTCGCCATGGCGCCGTTCAGGCCCAGGCCGCAGCTCATGGCCATGCGCGCGATGGCGATGGAGGGGGCTTGCGGGCCGTGATCGACGCCGGCGACAAGAACGGCCCCTAGCAAATCCGCTTGGCGCTTGGTGGGCAATTCACCCCGCAGCATCAGCCAGATCATGGCCGGGAAGCTGATAGTGCCGATTAAGTCCTCGATCGCATAGCCGCGCATGCGGATCGATCCGGGCGCGATGTCCGTTATCGCCGTTTCCCACCAATCGGTGACCGCCTCCAGCGATAGGCCTTCCGCACGTTCGGTCATTGCACCCGCCCCAAAAAAGACAAACCGAGATTGCGTCGGCAGCGGCGGATGCTCAAGTGCCGTTGATCCTCCCCCGAATAGCGAAGCGGTTCGGGGGAGGGGGACCGGCGTAGCCGGTGGAGGGGGCTGCCACGCGCTCGATTTGGTTCAAACAAGGGAGCGCGAAGCTGTGAAGTCCTGAGCGGTGGCCGCCCCCTCCACCGCTTCGCGGTCCCACTCCCCCGTAACCACGGGGGAGGAAATCTCTATCGCGCGGCGATGGCCTCCACCTCGACCAGGGACCCATAATGCAGGGCGGGGACGGGGACGACGGAACGCGCCGGGCGCGCGTCGCCGAACGCTTCGGCGTAGATCGCGTTGAACTTGGGCCAATATTCCACGCCCGCGAGAAAGACCGTCACTTTCAGGACGCGTTCGGGGCTGCTCCCCGCCGCCTTTACGATGGCCAGGAGGTTGGCAAGCGCCAACCGCGCCTGCTCCTCGAAACTCGCGTCCGCGATGATCTTGCCTTCGAGCGTTACCGGAAGCTGGCCCGATACGAACACCAGATCGCCGTGACAGACGGCTTGGGAATAGTGACCGGCGGGCTTTGGCGCGTCCGGCGTCAAGATGCGTTCGATGTCGGCCATGGTGATCCTTTACGGAATTTGCGCGGCTTCGCGCACGCTGTTGATGAGCGAGGTACGCAGCAGGAATTCGCGTGCGAGATTCGGGTCTTCCGATTGCCGCCGCAGCTCGTCGTGATCTTTCTGGCGGACGGCCGGGTCTTTCTCGGCCAGCAGCTTCTTGTTGCGGATGGTCTGCAACTGGGTGTGCTGCACGGCGATGTGGCGGCGCTGACGGTCGTATTGGTCCAGGAGCGAGCCATCGCCTTCTTTGCGCCAGATGCGGCCAAGACGCACCGCCAGATTGAAGGCATCGTGGACGCCGCTGTTCAATCCCATGCCGCCGATAGGGCTGTTCACATGGGCGGAGTCGCCGGCCAGGATCGCGCGTCCGGAACGGAATTTTTCCGCCACACGCTGATGCACCGTGTACAGATTACATCCGACGATGTTGAACGGCGCGCCTGTCGGCAGAAATCCCTGCAACCGCTTCTGCATCGCTTCCGGCGCCATCAGCGCATCGGGGTCTTCATCTTCCTGCGTTGGGAAATGCACGCGCCAGCGTTCCGGCGGCCCTTTCCAATGGAACAGGTTCGACCATTCATCGGGATCGGAAATGTAATTGCGGTCGGCATAGCCGTGCTTCTTGAAGTCGTAGGCCACTTCAATGTTCAGGGTGCGGTCGGGGTAGGTAAACCCTTCGAACTCGATGCCGCATTCCTTGCGCACGATGCTGCGGGCGCCTTCGCCGCTGACGATGTACCGGCCCTTGAACGCTTCCGTTTCGCCCGTTTCGTTATCGGCAAAGGCGGTTACGGACTCCGCATCCTGGGTAAATCCAGTGAATGTCATGCCCATCCGCACCACGATCAGCGGATTGTCCTTCGCCATGGCGAGGGCCTCTTCCACGATCTTGATGCGCTCGCATTGCAGCGCGAAGGGAAAGCGCGTGTCGTCTTTCAGGACGGCATGGTCGAACTCGGCGATGCGTTCGGCTTTCGCGCGGTCCCAATAGTGAAACAGCGGCGCGATGATGCCGCGCGGCTCCAGCCGGTTGTACAGGCCGATGTCGTCGTACATTTCCAGCGTCGCGGGGTGGTTTGTTCCCGCGCGCGGCACTTGATCCAGAAAATTGTCATCGCGAAGCTGCTCGAGGACGGTGCTGGGCACGCCCTCTTTGGCCAGCTTCAGCGCGAGGCAAAGCCCCACGGGGCCGGCGCCAATAATCAGCACGCGATCGGAAGATCGATCCATGGTTTGCAATCCCGCAATAGCGTTAAGCGCCGGCTTCTTCTTTGGCCGGCACGACCTCTTTCACCGCACCGACCCAGCCGTTGTGCGTAATGTCGAAGACGATGCCGTCGGGATCGCGATATTTGCACTCATAGAAGGAATTGGGCGAAGACGGACGCCCGGCGAGATAGCGCCCGCCCGCGTCAGCCACCTTTTTTTCGCCCGCCTCAAGGTCGTCCACCCAGGCGCCAAAATGATAGACGCCCGGCTTCTCGTCGCCCTCAACCTTCAGAAGAGCCATGTTGATGGTGCCGTCAGACATGTAAATCCCGCGCCGGGCGCGCCCGACAACCTTCAGATCGAAGGCCTGTTCATAGAATTTTGCGGAGGCTTCGGGATCGGTAACGATCAACGCAATGTGGCGAAGCTTGGCCATGGGTTGCACTCCTTATAGCGATGAATTGGATATATTCGACTTTGGCCGGACAGGCAAAAGCCCAGCCTTCCTTGTGTGGTTAAACCGCCTGCGGCAGACTGTCTGGACAACAAAGATATTCGGGGACGGAATTTGGAAAGCGCCATCGAAAAGCGGACGGTCAGTCAGGTGTATTGGCGGCTGGTGCCGATGCTTTTCCTGTTGATGTTCTTCAACTATGTGGACCGGGTGAATGTCGGGTTCGCCGCGCTGCGGATGAACCAGGATTTGGGCTTCTCGGCGTCCGTTTACGGTTTCGGCGCGACCATCTTTTTTGCGGGTTATGTGCTGCTCCAGATCCCCAGCAACATGATGGTGCACCGGCTGGGCGCGCGTGTTTGGCTGGCGGTCATCCTGGCGGCGTGGGGCACGATTTCCACCGCAACTGCCTTCGTGTGGGACGCGACGAGCTTCTACACGTTGCGCTTCATTCTAGGTCTTGCGGAAGCGGGATTTCTTCCGGCGGCGGCCCTTTATGTAACGTATTGGTTTCCGGAGAAGTATCGCGCCCGCGCGATTGCGGGCTACATCATCGCGACATCCTGCTCCAGCATCATCGGCGGGCCGATCGCTGCGGCCATCATCACCTATTTGGATCAGGCTTCCGGCCTGCACGGCTGGCAGTGGATGTTCCTGCTCGAAGGTTCGCCGCCGATCTTTCTGGCCTTCTTTGTGCTGATCTGGCTGACCGACCGCCCTGAACAGGCCCAGTGGCTGGATGCGAACGGGCGCAATTGGCTGATTGCGACGCTGGCGCGTGAAAGGGCCGCGATGCCCCCGGAGGTCAGCCCGTTCGCCGTGGTGAAGGACGTGCGGGTGTGGAGCCTCGGGATTCTCTTCGGCTGCGGTCTTATTGGGCTCTACGGCCTGCTTCTTTGGTTGCCCCAGATCATCAAGGAAATGGGACAACTCAGCGATCTGCAGGTCGGGTTTCTGTCGGCGGTGCCACCGGCCATTGGCGTTGCGGGGGCGCTGTTCGTCAGCCGGCGGTCCGATCGCGTCGGCGACCGCAAGGGTCACATGGCCGGGTGTTACATCGTGGCGGGGATTGGGCTGCTGGCGAGTGCGCTGGTGTCCGATCCGGTGCTGGCCTATGTGCTGCTGTGCTTCGGCAATGGCGCGGTGCTTGCGGCATCGCCCTTATTCTGGACGCTGGCCGGGTCGTTCTTCAGGGGCGCGGCTGCTGCCGCGGCGATTGCCTTCGTGAACATTGTCGCGCAGTTCGGCGGTCTCGGTCCGTGGCTGATCGGCGTCGTCAAGGACAGCACTGGCAGCTTTACGCTCGCGCTGATCACGCTGGCGGCGTTTTTCTTCGTCGCTGCGGCGATTGCGCTGTTGATGAAGGCCGAACCCAAGCCGCAAATGGCGCCAGCCCTCGCGGAGTGATCCCATGACCGAAGATCGTTACCGCACGTTGCAGCGCGAGGCGCTGACATCGGAACAGCAGACCATGTACGACGCCGTGGGCGCGCCGCGCGGCGGCGTTGTGCCCGCGCCGTTTCATGTGTTGCTGGAAAGCCCGGAGCTTGGGTCATTGACCCAGGCATTGGGCGCCTTCTGCCGCTATCGCACACTGTTTCCGCCGCATTTGTCCGAGCTGCTGGTGCTGATAACGGCGGCGCATTGGCAAGCGGAGTATGAGTTTGCGGTCCATTCGCGCGAAGCGGTGAAGGCCGGCATTTCGCAGGGCGTAATTGACGCTCTATGGGCGCATGAGCGTCCCGAGCTTGGCGACCCGCAATCCGAGCTTTTGTTCGATTTCGCGACCGCGGTTTATGAAACGCATGATGTGCCCGACTCCCTGTTCGAGCGCGCGGTTGCGCAGTTCGGCCGCAAGGGCGTCGTCGAACTCGCCAGCGTGCTCGGCTATTACTCCAGTCTAGCGATTTTGCTCCGAATTTTCCGGGTGCCCGCGAACGCGTAAGCTTATTCCCACCCTCCCTCAAGGGGAGGGTGGGATTCACTTCATTCCGTTCAGCTTCAACAGACCGATGGCGTTGTCGTAATAAATCTTCCGCTCTACCTCGGGCGGAAGTTGCAAGTCTCCGACGGAGCGGATGCCTTCGCGGATGAACATGGCGCCGCCCTCCGGATCGAACGGGCAGTCGCTGGCGAACACCACGTGGTCGGCACCGAAAAAATCCAGCCCGCACCGCAGCGCCGAGGACGAGCCGCCCAGCACCGTATCGCCGTAAAACATGCGGAAATAATCCATCAGCGGCTTGGTCATGCGTTTGAGGATTTCGCTGTAATCTTCATCGGCGGTGCGCGATCCAAGCTGCGCCCACAGCGTTTCCGCCCGTCCCGAAAAATAGGGGATCATGCCGCCGCAATGATGCGTGATGATGCGCAAATTGGGCAGTTTGTCGAACAGGCCTGAAAAGACGATTATAAATCGCGGGAGCAAAGTGTACCACTGAACCGGCTTTGATTTGGCTGCTGGAAGGCGGCGGCAAAGTGTACCGGTCCTGCTAGGCCGTCTTTATGTCTTGAAGGGCATGGAGGGGCTGGAAGGATGTTCACAGTGGAACTTTATG
>CANJBZ010000038.1 GCA_947473475.1 Alphaproteobacteria bacterium | reverse complement strand
GTGCCGGGGCGACCCGGAAGGAATTTTTCAATCCGGGCGAATTGATCGTCGCGCAACGCATGGCGTTCCATCGCAAGCCTCCTTCTGGAAGCTCCCTATGAATCACACTTTTACTGATTTACGAATCCCTTAAATGACGACACGCCCTAAAACCCATGTAAAGAAATTTTTCCAATGACGGCGGATGGTCCGCAGCTCTCCATGCCGTGAATTCCTGCTGTGTTCAATTTTGATTTTTCATCTCAAAACCAATTAATGAGGAGTCCGCACTCCGTATGACTCGCCATATCTCCGTTCATAAGACACTCAAGGCTGCGCTTGTCCTTTTGGCGCTCATTGCAGGTTTTGCTCCGCTTGGCGCCGAGGCCGTTCCCAGCTTCGCCGAACAGACCGGGCAGCGGTGCAGCGCGTGTCATGTCGGCGGCTTGGGTCCGCATCTCACGCAATTCGGGCGCGAATTTAAGCTCGGGGGTTATACGTTGCGCGCACGCACGGGCTTCACCAATCCATTGGCGGCAATGGCCATCGCGTCCAACGTGAGCACGCGCAAGGACCAGGACGCGGCTCCTCCGCATTACGACACGAATAACAATCTCGCCTTGGACCAGATCAGCGTCTTTGTCGCCGGCGGTGTTGGCCAATATTTCGGGGCATTTGGGCAGTTTACCTACGATGGCATTGGACGTGCCTTCGCATGGGACCAACTGGATCTTCGCGCGGCCAAGCAAACGACCATAAGCGGCACGGACGTCCTCATCGGCGTGGACCTCAACAATTCGCCGGGCGTGCAGGATGCCTGGAATACACTGCCGTCATGGGGTTTCCCCTTTACGGCCTCAAGCCTCGCGCCATCACCAGCCGCCGCCCCCATGATCGCGGAAGCATTCGCACAACGCGTTCTGGGCTCCAGCGTCTACATGATGTGGAATCACGCCATCTACGCGGAGGCGGGGCTTTATTGGACCCCAGGTAAGAAATTTCTGAGTGCTATGGGCGTCGATATCAACGATGGGGACACCATGATGAAAGGCGCCGCCCCCTATGCGCGTGTTGCTTATACGAAGGACTTAGGCGTCCAAAATTTTGAAATCGGCGCCTTTGCGTTCTTTCCAAAATCCTATCCCGGCGGAAACAGGCTTGCAGGCGGCGACACGTTCCGCGATTTGGGCATCGATGCGAGCTGGCAATATACGGGGCTGAGCGACGTTACGGTTTCCGTGGACGCGCGCTACACCCATGAAGCGCAGAACCTCGCCGCATCGCTGGCGCTGAATGAGGCAGCCAATCGTCACAACACACTGCAGGAGACGCAAATCGACGCGTCTTATTACTGGCGCAACATGATCGGCGTGACGGTCAGCCCCTTTCATATTTGGGGTTCAACCGATTCCTTGTTTTACGCGGACAATAGAACAATGACCCCGAACAGCACGGGCGTCATATTTCAACTCGATTACACACCTTGGGGCGCCGACGTATCACCCTTGGGACGGCGCTTTAATCTGCGGGTCGGGGCTCAATATACGCTGTACACAGAGCTGAATGGCGCAACGAAAGATTACGACGGCCAAGGCCATAATGCTTCTGACAACAACACTTTCCGGCTGTTCACCTGGGTTGCGTTTTGAGCCTCTGAAGCGCGGGGCAGCTCAATATTCGAACTGGTAGCGCAGGCCGAAACTCGTACTCGTCCCATGCTGCCGGGCTTGCTGCGTAGTACTCTCCGGAAGTCCGGCGTTCACCGTCCCGATGGCTTTGAGATTGCGCGAGAGGTCGACCTGAACTTCGGCTTGCGTACCCCCGCCGACACCTTGGGTGGCGCCCAGATAGATATTGCGCGCCACGTACTTTCCCGCGGTCACGGTCGTCTGGGTGTCGGTGCCGGTCGTGCCGGCACTGCCGACGGCGAGGCGATCGAGTCCAAGCCCCTTGCGAACAGTGCCGATGGGATCCAGCCCGCGCCCTGAATCCGTCAACGAAAGCGCAGCCCGTGCAATTTCCGCCAGCTGAATTGGGCTCAACTGCGCCGTCGTCTGCTGAAACAAAAGCGCCGCCAGGATTTCGTCCTGGGGGAGAGATGGCGCACTTGAAAGCTGAACCCGCGGTTCGGACGCGGCGCCCGTCACGGCGAGTTGGACATCGATATTGCCCGACTGCTTCTCGGCCACAAGGTCGAGCGAGGGATTGATTTCGTTGCGAAGGCTGGCGCCCGTGAACGATACGCGTCCGCGCGTGAAATTCAGCGTCTGACCGGCAACGCTGAAGGTCCCGCGCCGGAGATCCAATCCGCCGCCCACCTGCGGGTATTCGGTCGTTCCTGTGATGCGCATTTCACCTTGAACCTCGGCCTCGATGCCGCGGCCGCGCACGAATACTTGCCCCGGACTCGTAACCCTTAAATTCAACCGCAGCGGCTTGCGCGCGGGTTGTGGCGGTAATGGCGCTTGGCCCCGGCGCCTCACGTCCAAGACCACGACGCTCTGCGGATACGTGTCCGGCAAATTGATCTCGCCGCGCGTGATGTTCAGATTGCCCGAAACGGTGAGCTGATCCTGCACGTCTCCTGTCAGACGTAGATCGGAGTCGACTATTCCGGCAAACCGGTCGCTCACTAAGGGGCGGGCTTTGCGCGCGGTTATGACGAGATCGATAGGCAGGCATTCGCCAAACGTCATCGTCCCCGTTCCGCCGATGGCGCCATCGCCGGCAATCCCCGAGAGTTTGGTCAGCCGCGCCGTGACGCCATCGCTGTCAACCTCGGCGGCGATGTCGTGAACGCGAAATCCGTGCGGAATGTCCTGCACCTCTCCTCCGGCCAATGAAGCATGCCCGGCGATGCGCGGCGCACCAAACGTTCCGTTCACGGATGTATCGAGACTGACCCGCCCCAACACTTTGCGGCCCTCGGCGGAAAGGACCGCGTTGAAAACCGACAGGTCTGTCGTGCCCGTTACGCGAAGCGCCATTTCGCGCTGCATATCCATGGGGACGGACCCCGTCACATTGATACGGATCGCGGTTCCGGCAGCGAGTTGGGCCTCGATGCGCGCGGTGTCTCCGCCAAGGTCGGCACGTGCCGTCAAATCGCCGCTACTGATCGCACCGGGAACGACAGGGCTTCGCAGACCTTTTCCTTCCAGGATGATCGTGCCGCGTGGCGTGGCCAGCGTTCCGCTCAACTCCGCAGAGCCTGACAGGACGCCTTGCGGCTTCCATTCCGGGACAAACGGTGTGAAAGCAGCCGCGGAAATATTCTGTGCCGTGATGGTCGTGGCGAGCGTAGGCGTAAAGCGTCCGGCGACGGAAACCCTGCCCCCGGCCGTAGCCAGCACAAGACGATCGACGGCCAAACCATCCCTAAAGTCTATCCGCGCGGGCTCGGTCAGCGACACACTCTCGTCGCGGTATTTGGCGTGCAGCGAAAGCAAGCGCACGTATTTGTCGCGAATGTTAGCGGTAGCTGCTCCCGCGATCTCAGCGGGATTTCCGTCGCCATCCATCACATCGGCATCGAGGCGAACCGCCAGCGCATCCAGCATACCTTTCAGGCCCGCGTTTACGTTCCCGAAAAAGCCCGCCGCCTTCATACCGCGCGCCGCGGCATACAGATCGAGAGAAAGATTCCCGAATGGATCGACGACGGCTCCATCGACGGTCAACGTCTGGGCAGTGATGCCATCATAAGAAATATTGGCAGCCTGTGCGGAAATGGCCGCATTCGTCGTATTATTACGGTCGGTGAATGCAACACGCGCCTGCAAGCTGCCCTCCAACGGTATCGCAAGAAGGGCGGACAGGTCCCTGAGATTGGCGACGGAGACCGTCCCTTCGCCGGTAACCGGCGCCGCGTTGGGCACCGAAATGGACGCGGACGCCCGCAGCGTTTTCCATTCGGCCTGTTTCAAGCTGACGAGAAACACCTGCTTGTCCGAATGCGTGATGTCGCCAATGACCCTTACCGGGGCATCGGCAAAACGTCCCGCCACGGCGAAATTGCCCGATTGCGGCATCGGCAGACCTTTTGCCTCTGCCGTGAGAGTTAGCTCCTGCTGTGGGAATCCGTCCGTTCCAAGATTGCCTCTCCCCCTTGCCGATAGGCGCGCATCTTCCAGCGGCCCCAGCGCATCGAGGTTGAATTCCAAATCGCCCCTCAATCGCGGCGCCAGCACCGAAACATCGGGCAGCCGTGCGGAGGAATGCAGATCCACCATTCCGTTGCGGAAACTTCCAGACAACCGCGCCGTCAGTTTGGCCGCGTCGAACCGCGCATCGGTAATTGTAGCTGTCGTTCCGGAGATGGCGACCGTCGAGCGAAACGTTGCATTGCGTCCCGTCAGACGCGCGAGTACCGACTCGCCCAGCAGATCGATCGTCCCGCGTGCGGCAATGCTGTACGCATTCGCGGAGGAATTCAGATCGACATCGATTTTTGCACGGCCGCCCAGATCGATGTCCTCAAGACGCGCAAACGGCGCCAGATCGCGCGCTTCGATGGACAGTCGCGCGCTGACCGGCGTAGCCGCTTCGCCGGCCGCGCCGATGGTCACCAGCGGATGGGTGACCGTGACGTTGAACGGGTGACGGGCGGCCGCAAGATCGATGCTTCCCTCCAGCCCGACCGGTTGGCGGGCGAAAAGCTGCCCCTGATCGCCCGGGAGCATGAGTCCGGACGCGCTGCCCGAAAATCTTACATCGCCGGTATTGCCCTGCACCTTCGCCACGATTTGACCGACGCTCGTGCCGTAGGCCGTGAGCGCGCGCACATCGACATTGGCCGTAACATCGGGCCGGACGAAAGGCCCATGGAAGTGACCCTCTGCGGCAAGACTTTGCCATCTCAGATCGGGACGCAGTTCCATGGCCGGCGCATCGGCCCTAAAATCCATGTCCGCAATCCGCCGCGCGACGTCGATGGTCCCGCTGCCCGTCGCCGCAAGAGGTCCGGCATGCACTTGGAACGACATCGCATTGGTCGCGGCGCCGCGGGATGCGTGTGCTTCGGCAGAAATTGGGCCGATATCGCTCAGGCCAAGAAGCCCGCCGACAAGCCCAAGAGGTCTCTCTTGCAGGCTCGCCAAACCATCGGCGATTCCATCCACGAACTGTCCGGCAATGCGATAGGAGCCAGGCTCATCGAGGCGTGTCGCTTTCAAGTCCGCCGACCAGTCCATCAGGCCCGCGTAACGGAGCGAGCCCTGCACGCTGAGGACCGCGGGCCTGCCGCTAACCGGGGCATCCGTTTCGATCATTGGTATGCGAAGCATTCCAATGTCGAAGACATAGCTTGGACCGGAATCGTCCCGGACCGGCAATCGCAGAACGTGCGCGCGTGCAGCCTCGACACGGTAAATTTCAAAGCGATTCCGCAACAGCGGAAGCGGATTCCAATCCAGCACCACGTCGTCGAGCGTCAGCCATACGCCTTGGGCATCGCGCAATTCGAAATGGCGCGCCCGCAGATGATCGGGAACGCGGCCGCTCAACCCCTCAATGGAAACACGCCCATCCGTGAGCCTGCCTACGAGAGAGGCGACGTTGCCGGCTCCAAATTGCGTGTTGACGAACAGCGCACCAAGCACAACGACAGCTGCAACCAGCGCCAATGAGACGGCTAAGACCCTGACAACGGTTCGCACCAGTTTGCGCATCAGAACGCCTGTCCCAGTCCGATGTAGATTTCGAATGCATCACCGCTCGCTGGCCGTTTCAACGGGACCGCGAAATCGGCGCGCACGACACCGATCGGACTGTAGTAGCGAACCCCGGCTCCAACGCCGGTACGCAGCGTGCCGGTGAACGGCACCTTCTCGGCGCTCGCCTGCCCGGCATCGACAAACGCAACCACACCGTAATTACCGTAAACACGCTGCCGCAGCTCGACGGTAACCGCATCCAGCGCGGTTCCTCCGATGGGATCGCCGTCGGCAAACAGCGGGCCAATCGTCTGATATTTGTAACCGCGCACCGTTCCGCTTCCGCCGGCATACAATCTTTGATCCGGCGGCAGGTCGAAATTCGAAGCGCCGATCACGTTTGCGACGGTCCCGCGCAAGGCGAGAACCGTATTGCCGTTACCGGCAAGATCGAAATAGGTGGACCCGCTTGCCTGAAAGATGAAGAAATTCGACACCACATTTCCGAAAGCCAGCGCAGGAGTAATCTGCAGCAGCGCGCGTGACCCACGCACCGCATCGGAGATCGGATTGGTGAGGCCCGTGCTGTCATAGCTGGCTGCGACCGGCGTGCTGAAGAGCTGGTATTTGCGATCCACGCTTTTCTGCGACACCACGTCATGTGCCAGCGATGCGCCCGCCGTGCCGGTCCATTGCGGCGAGAATTTGCGCCGCAAAAGGCCCGCCAGCGTTTCCGCGCGCTGCGTGAAGGCGCGCAAATCCTGCTTCACCGCCGATAGGTTTGTTTCCAGCGTCTGGTCGTCGCGCAAGAACATTGGCTTTATGAACTGAGCGGCAAATTGGTAGCCGATGTCGTCTGTGGCGTTTCCCCACAATCCGGTTCCGGCAGCGGTCAGATTCAACTGCTCTGCATTGCCGAAGAGATTGCGGTGGCTCCAAGTGCCCGAGAGGCTGACACCGAGATCGGTCGAATACGTCCCTGCGACGCTGACCGCGTGGGGCGGCCGTTCCTCGACCTGAATGACGAGATCGACGCGGCCGTTGTTGGGCTTCTCGCCCGGCGTGATGCTGACGCCGCTGAACACCCCGGTTTGCAGCAGAGCCAGTCGCGCTCTCTCAATCACGGTAGGCTGGTACAAATCGCCGGACTTCACCGTGAAGGCGTGCTGCGCGAATGAGGCATCCACCTGCTTAAGACCCTCAAACCGGATCGCACCAATGTCGGCTTTCGGTCCCACTTCGGTCTCAAAGACGATATCGAGCGTATGGGCCTCATCGTCGGCATAGGCGATGGGCTGGTGGACGTCGGCAAAGGCGTACCCTTGCTCCTGCAACGCGGTCAGCAGCCGCGCCTGTGCCGCGATCACGTCCGAGGCGACCGCCGCATCTCCCGCACTGAGCTTAATCTGTTCTTCGGCCCCCGCCGGGATCGCGCCCTCGACCGAAATGCGGCCGAGGCGATAGAGCGGCCCAGCCGCGATCGCGACATGCACCGGAACCGCCACGCCCGCCGGTGTCTCGTCCAACACTTGCGACAGACCCGGATCGTTCACATCGCGCCCGGCGATGGTGATCGCAATCATAGGCTGGTAGTAGCCGAAGCTATTGATGGCGGTTTTCAGACGCTCGATATCGCCCGTGGCGCGCGTCACAAGCCCGAAAGGCGGCACGGGCGCGGAGTCGCGCAAGCTCACAAGAAGCGAGCTGTTGCGAACCACGTCGTCGACGGCCGACGACCCGCTCGAATCCAACGTCACGGTATAGGACTGGGGATCGGCAGCTTCAGCCGCCGAAAAAGCGAAGCACAAACCCAATAGGAACGCGCAAAGAACGACAAGCCGCACGCGTGAATTTACCCTTCAGACTATTCAGCGATTTGCCCCCGCAGCGGGGTCAATGAACGAGTGGGCGAATGGTTCCATTCCCGCAATGCGGCATGGGATGCAGATGCCGCAGGACATCATCCGGATGCCGCCCCACGCCAGATTTTCGGGCGGAAACGCCTCAGAAATCGGCGACTGCCGCCGTCGGCAGTTGAACATCTTCTTCCGTGCCGTATTTGTGCGGATTTTCGGCGCAGACATCCTCAGGCCAGGTTTCCGGTCCCACGGCCCGCGCTGCCGGCCCATAGGTCACCGTCGCGGACCACGGACCCGTAAAAACCGTCGGATCGTCGACCGTGAAGCGAAGCTGCAACCATTTGCCTCGCGAATTGAAATCGACCACCGGCGGATTGTTGAATTGCGGGAGCACATTGTCCTTGTACGCACGCTTCACGCCTTCCTGCGCCTGTTCATAGGTAAGGAGCTGATAGCGTTCGACCACGTGCAACGCGGGCGTTTGCGGCGTACCGAACCAATCGATCATCGCAAAACGGCCGGGCTTGATGCCGACCGTGTCAATCACCAGCGTGTCCCCTTCAAAATGGCCGACCGAGTCCCCGTAATAGGATGGCCTGACATTGGCGGGATGCGACCCGTTCATCCGCACCGTACGCATCTGATGATCCACGCGATAGATCATGGTCAGATGATCGCCGCGGTCGAATATCTGCATACCGTTGGCCGACAGGACGAAGGGTATACCGTTCGGCCAGCACTGGTTGCGCGGATTGTGGAAGCCGAAAAACGATTTGGACTGCTCGCCCATTTTACGAACGGTTTCAGACGCCGCGGGGTTCAGAATCGGATTCTTATAATCGCCGACCAGTTGGGTCTGGATGCTCTGCCCTTGCGGGGTGCGCGAAAGATTGACCAGTGCGGTCGGACCGGAAGGAAGCGCCTCAAACCCCGGCAGCCAGGGATGCGCCCAGATGCCCGAAAAATCGGGCCGGGGACCGCCGCCCGGCGCCGCCTGAACGGACGCAGACACCGTTGCAACCGCCGCCAATGCAGCCAGCTTCAATCCCGTCTTGAGCCTCATCGCCGCCTCCTGCGCGTAACCAAGGCAATGCTACACCGGTTTCCGGACACGTTAAACTCTGCGCAAACCAAGCATAGGAATCGAAGCGGGGGCAGCTCAGTCAATCGATAGCGCCGCCGCTTCCCGCGAGAGCGGTGGTTTCACAATCTCCGAGCAGGGCATAGTCCTTGCTGCAAACCGTTATGAAATCCGCGCCTGCCGAATGTAACGCTGGCGCAACACCCCGCTTTGACGAAAAAACGCTCTCTTCGTTTTCCACATCAAGTGAGCCGTAACTTTGCTGAAATCGCCCTGGTGCGCTCATGCTGCACGTGACAAAACCGGCCGTAAGCAGGAAACTCCGAGCCGCAATAAGGGGATGCCTCAAATGGATCGTCGCAGTTTTCTCGCCGCCGGCGCGGTGGCCGGTTTGGCAGCCTCCGCAACCGTTAGCGCGCCCATCGCGGCCAAAGCCGCCGCCGCGGATGCGCCAACGTGGCCCAATCCGCGCGGCGACGAAGAGCCTGCGCTGGAGCCGGCGCTGCCGATCGTCGATCCCCATCATCATTTGTGGGATTTGCGCCCCGGCGTACCGCGATTCCTCTTTCCTGAGGTCCTCGCCGACATCGGCGGCTGCGGGCACAACATTCAACAGACCGTATTCATCGAGTGCGGCTCAATGTATCGCGCCGAAGGCCCGCGCGATATGCGCTTCGTCGGCGAAGTGGAGTTTGTGAATGGCGTCGCCGCCCAAAGCGCCAGCGGCCTATACGGCCCGATGCGTGTGGCATCAGGCATTGTCGGGCGGGTCGATTTCACCACGGGCGATGCTGTGAAGCCGGTGCTGGAAGCACTGCTGCGCGCCGGCGATGGCCGTTTGCGCGGCACGCGCTACAACGCCTTTAATACCGACATTCCCGTGATGGGCATGGAGCGCGCGCCGCTCATTACGCCCAAGGGTCTTCTGGCCGATGCGAAATTTCGCGAAGGCGCCGCGGCGCTCGCCGGCTATAGCCTGACGCTCGACACCGGCTGCTACCACCCGCAGCTCATGGATATGGTCGCGTTTGTTTCGGCCCTTCCCAATGTGACGATCATCCTGAACCATGTCGGCGGACCGTTGACCATCGGCCGCTATCGCAACAATCCGGCCGAGACGTTCGCGGAGTGGAAGAAGGGTATGACCGAACTCGCCAAGCGGCCGAACGTCGCGGTGAAGGTGGGCGGTCTAGGCCAGAATTGGGATTACCCAATAGGCCATGTCGACCCGGCGAGCACGTCGGTTGCTTTGGCCAAGAAATGGAAACCCTGGTTCGAAACTACCATCGAGCTGTTCGGCGTTCAGCGCTGCATGTTCGAAAGCAACTTCCCCGTCGACAAGACGGCGTGCAGCTACGGCACGATCTGGAACACCTTCAAACGTATCACGGCCGGCGCTTCGACCGATGAGAAGGCAGCGCTCTATGCCGGCGTCGCGCGCAAATACTATCGGCTTCCGGTGCAGACAGCTTCGGCCACACCCTAAGCCCGCAGAAGAGCGCGTTACTTGGAGCAGCCCTTCTTCGTCTCTTCGAAGCCTTCGAAGAGACGCTTTGCATTGGGGCCGGCAAGCGTGTCCAAGCGGTGCGGCTGTCCTTTTTCAACGGTGTAGCGCGCGACCGTCCCTTTGGACCGCAGATACTCCACCTCGCTTTTCATCTCGTTGTGCCAGCGGTATTCGTCGTTCTCGCCGACATACATGAAGACGCACATCGTCGAGATGGCCTGAAGCTTGGCCTGGTTCGGCTCCCACAAATAGCCGGGAAACGCCGTCGCCGAGAGGAAGTATTGCGGGTGGGCAGCCGCAATGTGGAGCGAGGCGATGCCGCCATTCGATACCCCGGCGATGTGAAATTTGCCGCCTTCGATTTTGTAGTCCGCCAGGATCATCTTCAGGAACTCCGGAAATATCCGGGCGCCTTCTTCAAAAAACAGCTCGCCATCGGGCGCGGCCGGCGACACGACGATGTAGCCGCGTTTCTCAGCCTCAACCCGGAAATTGCGATCCAGGATTCCGTCTACCGTGTTCATGGTCTGCGGCCCGCCGCCAAATGCCAGAATGGCGGGATACGCTTTGGCCGGATCGTAACCGTTCGGGAGCACAACCTTGTAATGAACGGTGAAGCCGGCGATTTTCTTGGTCTGCTCCATCACGCTGGCTTGCGCGGTTGCTCCGCAGAACATGAGCGTCGAAACGGCCGCCACCGGCATCATGCGCATAAAGCCAATTGTCTTGGTCATTGTTCCACCCTCCCGTACCCGTATCCATCATAGGACTGCCCCAGCAAGGCTGCAATTCTGGCCCGGAACGGCAAGCTTGATGTTATAATTGTGCTTGCTTGTGAAAATATGGGCCGCTTATGCGCAGCTATTCCTGTGTTTTTGCACTCAGCCTATTGGTCTTTTGCGGCTCACCCCGCGCAGCAGACTCCGTTCCCAATTTCTCCGGCTTCTGGTCGCGAGCGGTGTTCGGGCTTGAATTTCCCGAAAGCGGCCTTGGCCCCACGCGCAATCTCAGCCGCAAGCCCGACGGCACCTCCAATCAAAGCAAGGCCGTCGGCGACTACAACAATCCGAACCTCACACCGGCCGCGGCGCAATTGATCAAAGAGCGCAGCGACGTGACGGCGCGCGGAGAGGATTATTTAAATCCCTCCAACCAGTGCCTGCCGATGGTGGCCCCCTATATTTTTCGTGTCCAAGGCATGGAGATTCTGCAGACCAAGAATGAAGTGCTCATGCTCTACATGCAGGATCATCAGGTCCGCCATGTGCGTTTGAACGGAACGCATCCGGGGCGGGTCCCGCCGACATGGCACGGTGATTCCATCGGCCATTACGAAGGGGACACGCTGGTGATCGACACGGTGGGCGTCGTCGCGGGCCCGGCTGCCGTTCTGGACCAGTTCGGCACACCCTTCAGCAGCGCGCTACACGTCATCGAACGCTACCGGATGATCGATTACGCCGAGGCGCGCGCGGCGCAGGACCGCGCCTTGCGGGAATACGGCCCGCCCGCCACGGAGCAAGGCGCCATCGTGGACCGTGATTACAAAGGGGCCGGCCTGCAAGTGCGGTTCACCGTCGAAGACAAGACCATGTTTGTCCAGCCGTGGTCGGGCTTGGCGACCTATCTGCATGCGTCCGGCGAATGGGTGGAGAACGTCTGCGCCGAGAACGTCCACGAATATTATGCCGCTAAGGACACCAACGTCCCGCAGGCGTCCAAGCCGGATTTCTAGTCCGATCCCCAGCTGTTTGAGGATATAAAGACGGGACCGGCCACCGGGATTTGCGAGGTTTTCTGCACCCCCGGAAAGAGCCGATACGGGAACACGGGGAAGCGCGATATGAATGGACTGGCCATAACAGCGCCGCCGCTCGATGCGGCGGACAGCCTGGAACGCTCCACGATACGGCGCATCACATGGCGTTTCATTCCGCTTCTGGCCCTGGGCTATATTTTCTCGATGATCGATCGCGTGAATGTCGGCTTTGCCGCCATCACGGCGAACCGCGACCTTCACCTCTCTCCCAGCGTCTATGGCTTGGGCGCCGGCATCGCCTTCGTCGGCTATATCCTGTTCGGATTTCCGAGCAATCAGATTCTGGCACGAGTGGGCGCGCGGTTCTGGCTCTCCTGCATCATGATTACGTGGGGTCTGATCTCCGCATGCACGGCCTTCGTCGTGGGACCGATCAGCTTTTTTATCGTGCGGTTTCTGCTGGGCGTGGCGGAAGCGGGATATTTCCCCGGCATTCTTCTGTTCATGGCGCTTTGGCTCCCTCGCCGGTATCGCGCGCGCTATCTTGCGCTGCTTCTGATCGGCATGCCCTTGTCGGCCCTTATCGGCGCACCGATGTCGGCATTGCTCTTGGGCCGCGAAGGTGTTCTGGGCCTGCACGGCTGGCAATGGCTGTACATCGTAGAGGCTATGCCGGCGGTGCTGCTTGGCATCAGCGTGCGCTTTCTTCTGACCGACCGGCCTGCCGAAGCGCATTGGCTGACGGCGGCACAGAAGGATTGGCTGACGAAGGAATTGGCCGCCGAGCCGGTCGCGGCGCAAAGTCATGCGGCGACGTTCCTGGGCACGCTGTTCGATCGCCGCGTGCTTTTTTACAGCCTGGTTTTTTTCAACGTCACAGCTGCCTCTTTTGGATTGGTCTTCTGGCTGCCGCAGATTGTCCATGCGAGCGGCCTGTCGCCGATTGAAAGCAATTACGTCACCGCAATCCCTTATATCTTCGGCATCATCGGCATGATTGGGTGGGCGCGCTTCTCCGATTGGACGGGCGACCGGGTGTGGCCGGTCGCCATGGCAAGCGCCCTCGCCGGACTTGGCCTCACCCTCTCCGTCATCGTACACACGCCGTTGATGCAGCTTTTCGCGATATGCGCCGCGACCACCGGAATCTATGCGCTCAAGGGCCCCAACATGGCCCTGATCACCGAGAACTTCACGGGACGAACAGCGCCGGGCGCGATTGCGATGATCTCCGCTTTGGGCGGCCTGTCGGGCTTTGTGCTGCCGGCGATTGTGGGATGGATTCGGGAAAGCTCCGGAGGCTTCACCGGCGGGCTGCTATTCCTCGCCCTGCTATCCTTCCTCGGCGCCGCACAGGTGCTGCTGACGCCATGGTTCGAAGCACGCGAAAATCGCTTCAGGTTTTCCGGTTAGCACCGTCAGCCCGGTTCGAGGCCGTTCGCTTTCAGCACCTTCGTTGCGTCGGACGAGGTGAGGAATTTCATCAGCGCCTTGGTCGCTTCCGCGTTCTGCGCTGCGGCATGGTACGCGACCGAATAGGTGAGCACGATTTCCGAACCCTTCGGCAGCGGACCGGCGAAAGCCACACCCTTCACCGCGATCAATTCGCTGACCTGTGAAAAGACAAAATCCGCCTTGCCCGCAACGATGGGATCAGTGAGCAGCTGTCCCTGCGCGGGTTGAACTACTTTCGCCTCCGCCTCCGCTCCAATGCCCATTTTATTGAAGAGTTGGTGCAGGAAGGGATTGCTGGGGCCCGGCGTCAGGACGATTCCCTTCGCCGCGAGCACGGTCCTCTTCAGCGCTTCCGTCGAGGAAATATCGGGCTTCGGTGCGCCCGCGCGCACCGCCATGCCGGCAGGGGATTTGGCGACATTGATGCGTCCCGCGCTGACCAGCTTTCCGGTTTTTATCAGGCCATCGATGCCTACATCGGTAATGATGACGGCATCGGCCGCCTCGCCGCCATTCACCCGCTTGATGATATCCGCCGTGCCGCCCCAGGCGACGGCGACCTTGTTCCCGCTTGCCTTCTCGTAGACCGGAAGCAGCTGGCTATAGGCTTCCTTCACCGCATTGGAAGCGATCAGCTTGATTTCCGCCGCATCGGCCGCACCCGTAAAGGCACACAACACGGCGCAAGACGCGATAATACTCAGGGTGCGAAATTGTGCGGTCATCGGGTTTGTCCAATCTGTGGGGCGGCTTCGAAATTCGAGCGACATTCTGTCGTAATATGACGACAGTGCCGCGCCTTTCAAAGGCCCGATCGGCGCTTTCCCGCGCATTGCGGTCATTGACCCGATGGGACCAGATTGTATCGTGCGCATTCATGGATGGAGGAACGTCATGAACAGAACGCTCTGGGGCGGAAAAATTGCGATTGGCGGGCTGGTGGCCCTTGCGCTGGGTTTGGGTGTCGTCATCGGGACACAGGCACAGCCCGCAAATAGTCCTTCACCCCTAAGATTGCCCGGTCACCGCTACGATCTGCCGGCGACCAAGATCAGCGCCGCACAAATCGAAGCACACAAGCAGAGCATGCTTGCGGTCAAAGAAACCGATGTCGCGATGACCATGGTGAAAATGGGCGGCGGCTCCGACGCCAACCAGATCGGGGTCAGCGTGGTGCTGCGGCCAAAGGATGGCGAAAACAAATACTTTGCCATTCATGACGACGTGGCCGAGGTCTACTACGTGATCGAAGGCAAAGGGACCATGAAGGTGGGCGGCACCATCACCGATTGGGAGAGGCGGCCTGTCAGCATCGAAAACGGCGAAGGAAGCCGCGGCACGACGGCCGTTGGCGCCAAGGACGTTACGATCTCGAAAGGCGACATGCTGATCATTCCCGCCGGCACGCCGCACAAATGGGAATCGTCCGACCAATTCACGTATTACGTGGTGGTGCGCGCCGATCCGAAGGGCGTCGCTCCGTTGCTGGAATTGGGCAAGGCGCAATTCGCCAGGCCGAAACCGTAGACGCCAAGCGCCCAAAAAAGGAAATGACAATGCGGACGATCGTTGTCGGATTGCTGTTCGGGCTTGCGCCCTGTGTCCCCGCCTTCGCGGCGGAAGGGCACGCACCGGGTACCGTCAAGACCCAATCACAAATCCAAGCGGATCTGGACCATTCCACACCCGCGCTTGGCATCGTCGCGGGACAAGCGACAACGGTTGTCGAAACCGGCGCGGGTCAAATCGTTGTGAGACGCAGGCAGGACGGTCCGAACAACGCCAGCGTCCATGACGACGTGACCGAGACTTACAACATCGTCGCGGGTTCCGGCACGTTCGTCACCGGCGGCGCGATTACAAATCCGAAAGAGCGGACCGCGGGAATCACCGGCGGCGTGGAGCGGCACGTCGCGGCAGGCGATTTTGTCGTTCTGCCGCCCGGCACACCGCATTGGTTCAGGAAGATCGACGGTTCGATCACCTATGTGGAGACCCGCTTCGCCATCGGCAAGAAATAGAAACGCGCGCTGCCTATGCGGCGTTTGCGGCGCCCGGAAGTGTTTGGGGCCAGCGGACCAGGGCGGCACGGCCAGCGTCGGTCAATGCATACACACCACGCTCGATGCGGACGAACCAGCCGTAGACGTTTCCCAGCAGAATTTTTGCCGCGTCCGGGACGGACGCCTTGATGTCACGGGGACGGCACGGACCTTTTGCGAGCAACGCGGCACAAACGAGCGCCTGCTGCCGATACGCCGTCATGATGGGGGACCGGGTCACGCCTCCAGTCACTGGATCGCCCGTTCGCTTACGGTGCTCCGTCACCAGCACCGAGCGTCTTTTGGCATCGCGCCTGGGCTTCCAGGGTTCGGGCTCCACAAGCACCTCGACGTAACCGGCCCGCGAAACGCTCAGGAGGCCGAACCCAAGCAGCCGGCACAGCTTGCGCACGCGCCGGTCGCGTTCCCGTCCGCGGGCACGTTTCGAGGCGCCGACAGCCAGCCACACCTCATCGCACGCAGCTTGGCGATCGACACCCTGAAGCAGCAAGTCGAGATTGAAGCTGAGCTTTAACTCGCCAATCACAACGATAGGCGATCCATCGCCACGCAGTGCCACAAGATCGCAGCCGCAAATCTCGCCCTTGACCTCGAAGCCAAGCTTTTCGAGAAATTTCTTAACCGGCAAATACAGTGCGCTCTCAGTCGTCACGCGGAAAGTCGAACCCGGCTGCAGATGATTCGGCGACGATCATAGCGCCGCGTCTCTCAGCAGGCTCCCGCCCTCTGCGCGCCTCACGACGTCAGTAGCCCGTTAGGGGCTGATGACGAGAACCTCGTAAGACCCCGCAAGCCGTGCGGGCCGTGGACCGGGAGGAGCATTGGGATCTGGCTTCGATGCCATCATGTAAATAAGCCCCGTCGCCGGATCAATCGTCCCGGTGCGCGACCCCGCTTCCGTTTGCACGTGCTGCACTACTGCGATGTGCGATAGGTCGGCGAGTGAAATGACCTCCAAGACACCGTCGCGGCCGCACGGAATGAAGGCAAGCCTTTTCCCGGCATCGAGAAACACGGCGTCGGGGCCGCGCCCAATTGGAATGGTCGCCACATCCTTTCCCGTTTCCGCCTGCACGACCTTGGCAACGCCATTGCCGCACGACGAAATCAGAAATTTGCTGAACATGTCATAGGCCAGCCCGGTCGGTTCCTCGCAGCCCGCCAGTTTGTATTTGCCGACAAGCCGAAGCGATTTCACGTCGATCACGCCGATCTCGGCGCTCGATTCAATATTGACGTACACCCTGCCCGCGCCGTCGGTTTGCGGAAATTCCAGTTCGCCACCGACATTTATTGCACCCACGCTCTTTCGCGTCACCGGATCGATGGCAGTGGCGATGCCTGCGTTGTGGCTCATGGCAAAGACGAGCTTGCTCACCGGATCGTAAATCGCGCCGTCGGGATTTTCACTTGCGGGAATATCGGCGAGCACTGTGTCAGATACCGCATCCACAAGCCGGACCGCCCCCGACCGCTGTGCAAGCGCAATTGTCGTGGTCCCTGGCACGGCAAGCGCAATGTGGCCGCCCGACGCGCTCTTCAGCTGAGAGACAGCGTGCGTCTTCAGATCGATAACGGTCGTAAAATCCGTCCGCGCCACAAGCAAATGCCCCGTCGCCGGATCGACCGTTGCGTAATCGAAGCCACCGTCCGGGACCTTGATGCGTTCGGCAATCCTGTAGTTCGGCGCCGCAGCCGCGCTCGCCATCTGTACCGAGCCAAAAAGAATTCCGCATGCAGCGAGCGAAACACCAAGAATTTTCATGACGTCACTTCCTCCGGATCGGAAAAATAACTGGCAGCATCAGCGGACTGATGCGGCAACATTGCCGAGTTGGGCTTCATGGTACCAAATGGCAGGCATCTAACCTAACGTCTGAACTATGATGGACAATACGGCCCAAAAGAATTCGCCGGCGTACCGGCTGGCGACGTTCGACTCAGACTTCCTACTGAGCGATCGCATGCGGGGCGTCAGGCTTCAGCTCGAGTATGAGAAGGCAGAAGCGAGCCTTCAAAGTTGGGGCGTTCGTTCAACCATCGTCGTTTTTGGAAGTGCTCGCGTGCTTCCGGGAGGCACGCCTGACGCGGAGACCTCCACGGCATCGCTTCCACCTGGCGCACGCCCGCGTCCAGGAACCGGTTCTGCGTTTTGGTACGAACAGGCCCGCCTCTTTGGCCGCATCGCGTCAGAGCGCGGCGGGGCGCTTACCCCAGATGGCGGTGGCGCGCGCGATCATGTCATCGCGACGGGCGGCGGCCCGGGCATCATGGAAGCGGCGAACCGTGGCGCTATGGAAGCCGGCGCACCGTCGATCGGGTACAATGTCGGCCTGCCGCGCGAACAAGAACCCAACGCCTTCACCACGCCCGAACTGACATTCCTGTTTCACTATTTTGCCGTCCGAAAATTCCATTTCGCGATGCGGGCAAACGCGCTGGTCATATTCCCCGGCGGCTTCGGCACCCTGGACGAATTGTTCGAGCTGCTGACGCTGATGCAAACCGTCAAGATGCCTCGCATACCCGTGGTTCTTGTCGATAAGCAATACTGGAACGGCATCATCAACTTCGAGCGCCTTGCCGAGGAACAGATGATCTCCCCCGGCGATCTCGATCTCTTCGCTTACGCTGACGACGCCGAAAGCGCATGGAGCGCCCTGCTCCGCCTTGGCCTTAGGGCGGGACCACGACCAGCGGGTTATCCTTCGCTACCTCCGAAAACGGCGTAAGCAAATGCGGTCCGGACAAAGATGCACCAGTCCCTTTCCCCGGCGAACGCGTTTCCCTGTCACCGCGGGCCCACTTCCCCTTTTTCATTCAACCACCCATCCTCGAGCACAACCGGAAGCGAACACATGTCCGAAGACCTGACAAACGACCAGATCGCAGTCCTGTGTGCTGTCGGCGAAGACGACCGCGAGCACCTCACACATGACAGGAAACACGATCTGGAATGGCTTATCTCCGCCGGTTACGCGGAGCCCGAGGTGAGTACTTCCGGCGCAGGCTTCAAGCTGACCGCCAAGGCAATCGAGTTTCTTGGCAAACGCGGTGTCGGGTTGAACGAGGGGTAAAGCGATCAACCGCCCGAGTGAACCGCCCAGGGATTGCCGGAGGCCCCAACTCCTGAGAGTAAGGGGCTATTGTGAATAAGACGACGAACAAGTTTTCACCGGAGGTTCGTGAGCGGGCTGTCCGGATGGTTCAGGATCACCAGGTCGATTACCCGTCACGGTGGAGCCGCGGTGGTGTCGATCGCGCCGAAGATCGGTTGCGTGCCGCGGACGCTGCATGAGTGGGTGAAGAAGGCGGAGGTCGACAGCGGCAAGCGTGCTGGCGCGCCGCAGGGCCTTGCCATCCACCGCTACGACACCTTTGGTCTTGCCGATACCTGCAGCCGCCCCGAAGCTGACCACAAACGTCTGGAACGACGCTTCGAAGGCTTTCGGATCGAGCATACGGAAAACGGCGCTGAACGTGTCGTGGCTTGGTATCCCGTGCTTCAGCATCAGAATCGAACGAAGCAGACATTGCTTGGCGCGGCCAAACTCCGCCATCGCCGTACAGTCCCGCGCCCCGCACAACGAGGCCACAAAGACAATGAACAGAATCTCCAGCAATTCGTGACGGCAATTCTCTGCCCGTGGGCCGGCCAAATCCCCAAAAGCATTCGTAAAAACGATCCATCGTTGTCTCCTGCCGAATCAGGAGACTCCTTTAGAGCCCTCTAGAATCCCCTTTCTTCCCCCAGAAGGCCGCCCAAATCTCATATGCGATTTCCTCCCCCGTAATGGCTTGGCCATCACGGGGGAGGAAATCCGGTCACGTCTTCCCCCGCAGCTTGGACCAATAGGCGAGACGCTTTTCGATTTCCTTTTCGAAGCCGCGGGGGCTCGGACGGTAGAAGTTTTCGCGCTCCATATCGTCAGGGAAATAATTCTGGCCGGAGAAAGCGCCTTCGGTCGCGTGGTCGTATTGGTAGCCCGCGCCATAGCCCAAATCCTGCATCAGCCGCGTTGGCGCGTTCAAGATATGCGCCGGCGGCGTGAGCGAGCCGTACTTGGCTGCGGATGCCCGCGACTCGTTATACGCGGCGTAAACCGCGTTCGATTTGGGCGCGGTGGCGAGATAGACCACCGCCTGCGCGATGGCGAGTTCGCCTTCCGGAGAGCCGAGGAAATCGAACACGTCCTTAGCGGCAAGCGCCTGAACGAGCGCCTGCGGATCGGCAAGACCGATGTCTTCCACCGCCGCCCGCACAACCCGCCGGACGATGTAAAGCGGGCTCTCGCCGCCCGCGAGCATGCGAGCTAGCCAATACAGCGCCGCGTCTGGATCGGAGCCACGGATGGATTTGTGCAGCGCGGAGATGAGGTTGTAGTGCTCCTCCCGGCTCTTGTCGTACAGCGGCGCGCGCTTTTGGACGGCGGCGACAAGCGCGGCGGTATCGAGCGGCGCAGGCGGTTTCATCGCCGCCACTTCCTCGGTGAGGTTCAGCAGATAGCGTCCATCGCCATCGGCCATGGCACGCAAGGACGCGCGCGCGTCATCGGTCAGCGGCAGCTTGCGGCCGAAATGGTCTTCCGCCCGCTGCAGCAGCGTTTCCAGATCGCCATCGTCCAGCCGCCGCAGCACCAGCACCTGCGCCCGCGACAGCACGGCGCCGTTCAGCTCAAAGGAGGGATTTTCGGTAGTCGCGCCCACCAGCGTGATCGTCCCGTCTTCCATTACCGGCAGAAACGAATCCTGCTGGCTGCGATTGAAGCGGTGGATTTCGTCGATGAACAGCAGCGTCCCCTGCCCGATCCGGCGGCGCAGGCGCGCGGCTTCAAAGGTCTTCTTCAATTCGGCGACGCCGGTGAACACAGCGGAAAGTTGCTCGAAGTGAAGTTTGAAAACCGTCGAAAGCAGCCGGGCGATTGTGGTCTTGCCGGTGCCCGGCGGTCCCCACAGGATGATCGAAGCCGGACGTCCCGCCGCAATCATGCGGCCCAGAGGGCCTTCCGGCGAAAGCAGATGGTTCTGGCCGACGACCTCGCCCAGCGTCTTCGGACGTAGACGATCCGCCAACGGACGGGGCACGTCCTTGTCCATTCCGGCAGCGCCGAAGAGATCGGTCATGCGAAGCGTCCTTCCAGAAACCATAGTGTCATGGCCCGCCACAGCGGGCCATCCAGGCGGCATAAACGCGGACCTGGGTGAGTGTGAGCCGCGATCGTACAGCACGTGCTGCAATCGGCGCTTTGGGCCCAATCTCGTTGAATGAGTCTGGTTGAGGGACCGCCCCCTCACCCTTCCCTCTCCCCCGACGGGGAGAGGGATTCTTTATTGGACAGCGAATTGCAGGACCTGGTCGCCGCGTTGGATGGACATTTGCCAGCCGTCGGATTGGTTTATGGCGCGGCGGAGCTGGGCGGCGCTGGCGATGCGTTCACCGTTGACCGCGCGGATGATGTCGCCTTGGCGGAAGCCGAAGCGCGCTGCCTGCGAAGGATTGGCGACGGCAGTCACGATGACGCCCTTGGCCATCATGTCGAGCTGCATTTCGTCGGCCAGGGCCGGTGTGATGTTGGCGATCTTGGCGCCTTGCATCGGGTTTTCGCCGGCTACGACGCCTTCCTCGCGCCCTTGATCCGGCGGCAGTGCGATGCGGATGGTTGCATCCTTCATGGCGCCGTTGTGCCAATAACGCATCGATGCTGTCTCACCAGGGCGGTGCGTGACGATGCGGTAGCGCATCGCGCTGGGATCGGAGACCGGGAAGCCATCCAGCGTCAGCAGCACGTCGCCTTTCGCAAGCCCCGCCTGCGCCGCCGGTCCGCCGGAATAAACCTGCGAGATCAGCACGCCGTCGGGGCGCGCCAATCCGAGACTCTTCGCAATGTCGGAGGTCATGGCCTGCCCGTCAGCGCCGAGCCAGGGACGCTTCACGCCACCGCTCAGCGCGCCGTCGACAATGACGCGGGTCATGTTGGAGGGAATGGCAAAGCCGATGCCGATACTGCCGCCGGACTGCGAATAGATGGACGTGTTGATGCCGATCAGTCTGCCGTCCAGACTCACCAGCGCGCCGCCGGAATTGCCGGGGTTGATCGGCGCATCGGTCTGAATGAAGAACTGATAATCGGACGCGCCGACATTGGACCGGGCCAGCGCCGATACGATGCCGCTGGTGACGGTCTGCCCCACGCCGAACGGATCGCCGATCGCCAGCACCAGATCGCCGACCTGAAGTTTGTCCGAGTCACCGAATTGCAGCGCGGCCAGCTTCTCGCCTTTGGTGTCGATGCGCAGCACCGCAAGGTCCGTGCGCGGGTCGGCGAAGATGACTTTCGCATCGAACTCCCGCCGATCCGTCAGCGAGATGCGGATATCCTGGCCGCCGTCGATCACGTGATTGTTGGTCACGATGATACCTTCGGGGCGAACAATGACGCCGGAACCAAGCGATTGCTCGACGCGCGAACGCATGGGGCTGCCGCCGAAGAATTGCTGAAAGAACGGATTGACCGCCTGGCGAACCACACGCCGCGAATAGACATTGACCACCGCAGGGGCGACCTTCGACACCACGGGGGCGAACGAAAGTTGAACCTGAGCCGGGGATTGCGGCAGCACGCGCTCCTGCGCGCTGGCTGTACCAAAAGCCGCGGCCACAAACGCAAGCGCCGCCATCAGAATTCGCATATCGGCCTCCCTGACGACACAATCTGAACGCAACAAAACGGCAGAATTCAGCCGGATGAAATCGCGAACCGCATATAGTGACGGCGCATTGCGAGTGGAAGAGGCCGATTTGCCTTTCCATCCGATATTCCAATCCTTTGGCGGACGCACGTCCGGGACAGAACTTTCATGAACTTTGAGGAAATTATCCTTTTCGCCGTGCCGGTGATCATCGCCATCACCTTCCACGAAGCCGCGCACGGTTACATGGCGCTGTGGTGCGGCGACGACACCGCCAAGCGCGCCGGCCGGCTGACGCTCAATCCGATAAAGCACATCGACCCCTTCGGTACGGTGATCCTGCCGTTCCTACTCATCTTCCTTCACGCCGGTTTTGTGTTCGGATACGCCAAACCCGTGCCGGTGAATTTCTCACGGCTGAATCATCCGCGAACGGACATGATTCGGGTGGCCGCCGCCGGTCCCGCTATGAACGTGGTACTGGCGCTTGTCTCGGTGCTGCTGATTAAGACTTTGGGCTCGCTCGAAGGCGATACCGCGGAACTTTCCGGCAACCTGCTGCTGCGGTCGCTGGAGCTGAACATGCTGCTGGCGGTGTTCAACATGCTGCCGCTGCCGCCGCTTGATGGCAGCAAGGTGTTGGCTGCGCTGCTGCCGGGACGCGCCATGAACGCATTCCTGCGTCTGGAACGCTACGGCATGCTTCTGCTCCTGATGCTGCTGTTCATTCTGCCGATGGTGTCGGCACGTTCCGGTCTGCACTTCGATATTTTCGGCTGGCTGGTGGAGCGCCCGGCGGATTTCCTGTCGCGCAGTTTGCTGCGGCTCACCGGATACGTCTGACACGACAAACAAAAAGAGCGGCACGGGGCCGCTCTTTTTGAAGTTGAAATTTGAAACCGCCCCCTTCGTCGCGCTTCGCGCGCCACTTCCCCCGTAAAAACGGGGGAAGAAAGGCGATCCACCTCCCCCGCTTCGCAGGGGAGGAAATTACGCGGCTTCTTCTTCGCTCTGGACCGGGCCGGAATCTTTGCCCTTGGCGTCGGGGTCGCGGTCGACGAATTCGATCACCGCCAGCGGTGCATGATCGCCGTAGCGGAAGCCGGCCTTCAACACGCGGATGTAACCGCCGGAACGGCCGGAATAGCGCGACGCCAGGACGTCGAACAGCTTCGTCACCATATCGGCGTCCTTGATCCGCGACAGCGCCTGACGGCGTGCGGCCAGGCTGCCCTTGCCGTTCTTCGCGGAGGTCACCAGCTTTTCCACGATGGGCCGAAGCTCTTTGGCTTTCGGCAGCGTGGTGGTGATCTGCTCGTGCTTGATCAGCGCGCAGGCCATGTTAGCGAACATCGCGGTGCGGTGCGATGACGTGCGGTTGAGCCGGCGGCCCTGTTTCAAATGACGCATTGTAAGCTCCCCGAAACTCTTTTGTGTCCTCCACCAAACGCTTCCGCGCCAAGTGGACCCACAGAGACAAATTGGACGGTGGGGCCCGGATAGCCGCTTATGCGGCTTTCCGGGATGACACCTCAGTTCTTAGTACTGATCCTCGTAACGCTTGGCCAGTTCTTCGATGTTCTCTGGCGGCCAGCCCGGCACTTCCATGCCCAGATGCAGCCCCATTTCCGCCAACACCGCCTTGATCTCGTTCAGCGACTTGCGGCCGAAATTCGGTGTACGGAGCATTTCGGCTTCAGTCTTCTGGATCAAATCGCCGATGTAGACGATGTTGTCGTTCTTGAGACAGTTTGCCGAACGAACCGAAAGTTCGAGCTCGTCCACTTTCTTGAGCAGCACCGGGTTGAACGCAAGATCCGGCTTGGATTCGTCGGTGACGCGCTCCTTAGGCTCCTCGAAATTGATGAAGACCTGAAGCTGGTCCTGCAGGATGCGCGCGGCATAGGCCACCGCGTTATCCGGCGTAACCGCCCCGTTGGTTTCCAACGTCATGGTGAGCTTGTCGTAGTCGAGGATTTGCCCCTCGCGGGTGTTCTCGACTTTGTAGGAGACCTTCTTCACCGGACTGAAGAGCGAATCCACGGGTATCAAACCGATGGGCGCATCTTCCGGACGGTTGCGCTCGGCCGCCACATAGCCCTTGCCCGACGCAACGGTCAGTTCCATGCGCAGCGAAACGCCTTCATCCAGCGTGCAGAGCACGAGGTCGGGATTAAGAATTTCGACGTCCGAGATCTGCGTGATCTGTCCGGCCGTGACTTCGCCCGGACCATCGGCGCGAAGCGTCAGACGCTTCGGACCTTCGGCGTGAAGGCGCAGCGCGACCTGCTTCACGTTGAGCACAATATCGGTAACGTCTTCCCGGACGCCCGGAATCGAAGAGAATTCGTGCAGAACGCCTTCGATTTGAATCGCCGTGACTGCCGCGCCCTGCAGAGAGGACAGCAGCACACGCCGCAGCGCATTGCCCAGCGTCAGACCGAAACCGCGTTCCAGCGGTTCGGCGACGATGGTGGCGGTTTTCGCCTGTTCATGACCCGCATCGACTTTAAGTTTCTGCGGTTTGATTAATTCTTGCCAATTTTTCTGGAACACTGTCTTTCCTCATCGTTTCCCGGACGAAACGCCAACGGCGCCGCCCCATTCGTTCGATGGCAAAACGCGTGTTTACGCGGATGCTTATTTTAGACGCGGCGGCGCTTGGGCGCACGGCACCCGTTGTGCGGAATCGGCGTCACGTCGCGGATGGAGGTGACGTTCAAGCCCACCGCCTGCAGCGCGCGAAGCGCCGATTCACGGCCCGCACCCGGACCGCTGACTTCGACTTCAAGCGTGCGCATGCCGTGTTCGACCGCTTTCTTGGCGGCGTCTTCGGCTGCCACCTGCGCCGCGTACGGCGTGGACTTGCGCGAACCTTTGAAGCCGAGCGAACCGGCGGACGACCACGAGATGGCATTGCCCTGCCCGTCCGTGATGGTCACGATCGTGTTGTTGAATGACGCATTCACATGCGCCACGCCCGTCACGACGTTTTTCTTTTCCTTCTTGCGTGCACGCTGAGCTGCTTTCGCCATTATTTAGTGACCTTCTTCTTGCCTGCAATGGCGCGCGCAGGACCCTTGCGCGTGCGTGCATTGGTGTGAGTGCGCTGACCGCGAACCGGAAGGCCTTTGCGATGACGCAGGCCCCTATAGCAGCCGAGATCCATCAGCCGCTTGATATTCATCGAGATTTCGCGGCGCAGATCGCCTTCCACGACATAGTCGCGGTCGATAATTTCGCGAATCTGGATGACCTCGTTTTCGGTCAGGTCGCTCACGCGACGATCCAGCGCGATGCCGACCTGCTCGCAGATCACCTTCGCATTGGCAGGACCTATCCCGTAGATATAGCGCAGTGCGATATCCACATGCTTGTTGGTCGGAATATTGACGCCGGCGATACGCGCCACGGTGATCTCCTTGCTTTCTATGGGCCCGCGGACACGCGGACAGTTGCGTCCAGAATTAAGATAAATCCCGCCGCGAGGGCGCGGATTATAGGTACGGGGAACCTTTAGTCAATACCTCGATATTTTCAGCAAAGGCTTTCTTTTCCAAGGTCTTAGCTCGAAACCGCAGAGACCAGGGCCGACAGCATGGCCCGGATTTCAGCCGATACCTGGAGAATCGGCGCCATACCGTCGACCGACTTCAGCTTGCCGTGCCCCTCATAGAACGCGAGGAGAGGCGCGGTATTGGCGTGATAGACCACCAGCCGCTTCTTAAGCGTTTCCGGATTGTCATCGGCGCGGGCAGACCCCGGATTTTCCTTCACCCGGTTTTCCATACGGCCGACCATCGCCTCATCGTCGACCTTCAGTTCGATCACGGCATCGATTCGGCTACCGCGCCCCAAGAGCATTTTATCCAGCGCCTCTGCCTGAGGCACGGTGCGCGGGAAGCCGTCGAACACCGCCCCCTTGGCGCAGTCAGGTCTATCCAGCCGCTCCGAGATGATGCCGACCACGATCTCATCGGGCACAAGATCGCCCCGGTCCATGATGGACTTGCAACGAAGCCCCAGCTCAGTGCCCGCGGCAATCGCGGCGCGCAGCATGTCGCCCGTGGAAAGCTGCGGCAGCGCCCATTCTGTTTCCAGAATTTTGGCTTGTGTGCCTTTACCGGCGCCCGGAGGTCCGAACAAAATCAGATTCATCGTCGTGCTCTGACCGGCAGCCGCTATTTCGGCCGCGCTCCCTTGAGGCGGGCCTTTTTGATGAGGCCTTCATATTGCTGGGCAATCAAATGGCTTTGAATTTGCGCGACCGTATCCATGGTGACACTGACAACGATGAGCAGCGAGGTGCCGCCAAAGGCAAACTGCTGGATGTTGTAAACCCCACCGATGACCTCCGGCACCAAGCACACGATGGTCAGATACAGCGAGCCGATGACAGTAATCCGCGTCAGCACATAGTCGATGTATTCGGCGGTGCGCTTGCCGGGGCGGATACCAGGAATGAAGCCGCCATACTTCTTTAGATTGTCGGCGGTCTCTTCCGGATTAAAGACGATCGCCGTGTAGAAGAAGCAGAAGAAGATGATGCCGGACGCGTACAGGAGAATGAACATCGGCTTGCCGTGCCCCAACAGCACGACGATGTTCTGAAGCCATCCCGGAATATTGGTCGCGTTGAAATTGGCTACCGTTGTCGGCAACAGCAGGAGCGAGGAGGCAAAAATCGGCGGAATGACGCCGGCGACGTTGATCTTCAGCGGCAGGTGCGAGGACTCGCCGCCAAAGACACGGTTCCCCTGCTGTCGCTTGGGATACTGCACAAGCAGCCGCCGCTGTGCACGCTCCATGAAGACCACAAAGGCGATCAGCGATGTGAACAGCGCAAACATGCCGATGATAAGCGCAGGATTGACCGCGCCCGTGCGTGCCTGCTCGAACAGTTGAACTAGGAAGGTCGGAATGCGCGCGACAATCCCGGCCATGATGATGAGTGAAATACCGTTGCCGACGCCGCGGGCGGTAATCTGTTCGCCCAGCCACATCAGGAAGATCGTTCCGCCGGTAAGCGTAATCACCGTCGACAGACGGAAGGCCATCCCCGGCGCGATAACGACCGTGCCCCATTGCTCTAATCCGATGGCAATGGCGTAGGCCTGTACCGCCGCCAACATCACCGTGCCATAGCGGGTGTATTGGTTGATCTGCTTGCGGCCCGCCTCGCCTTCCTTCTTCAGGGTTTCGAGGGTGGGCGACACCGTCGTCATCAGCTGAATGATGATCGAGGAGGAGATGTAAGGCATGATGCCAAGCGCGAAGATCGCCATACGCCCGATCGCGCCGCCCGCGAGCAGATTGAACACGTCGAGCAGACTGCCCTGCTGCTGCTGAATCTGACGGGCAAGTTCCGAAGCATCGATACCGGGCATCGGGATGTAAGTCCCAAGCCGCGCCACGATCAGCGCCACCGCCGTAAACAGGATGCGCTGCTTGAGCTCTGTCGCCTTACCGAAGGCGGACAGATTGAAATTGGAAGCTAATTGTTCGGCTGCTGAAGGCATGGGCGGCTCCGAAACCGGACAGGACGCAGATCAGGACTATACAGGTCTTTGGCGAAAACGCGTTACCCCGCCATATGGGGTGCCTGCTGCTCCGTTTCAGGGGCGCGCCCGGCAAAACTTAGCCGGCGGACTTCTTCTCCGCGGCTTTCTGGCGGCGCTGAACCTTCTTACCAGGGTTTCCCTTGCGGTCCATGTGGACGACCTTCACGAAGGTCGTCTTGACCGAACCGCCAGCCTTTTCGACGGCAGCAATGGCCGAAGCGGACGCGCCGGCGATTTCAAAGTTCAGACCAGCCTTCAGTTCGCCCTTACCGAGCAAACGAACGCCGTTCGCAGACCCTCCAACCATACCCGCTTCCTTCAGCGTGGCGCTGGTGACGGTGTCGCCAGCCTTGAGCTTACCGGAGTCGAGAGCGGCCTGGATGCGTCCCAGATTGATGACAGCGAAATCATTGCCGAAATGATTGAAGAAGCCACGCTTGGGCAAACGCATGTGAAGGGGCATCTGGCCGCCTTCGAAGCCCTCGATCGAACTGCCGGCGCGTGCTTTCGCACCCTTCACGCCGCGGCCGCAGGTCTTACCAAGACCCGAAGACGAACCCCGGCCGACGCGGGTATGCGACTTCGTCGCGCCTTCATTGTTCCGAATTTCATTCAGCTTCATGGCATCCATCGCTTTCTGTCATTTCCGGCCCGGTCTGCTCAGGCCGCCGGCGTTGCGTCACAACCGCTTCGCCCGGATGCCCCGCTTCGCGGGCCATGACAAATCGTATTACTCTCCAACAACCTTCACGAGGTGCGCCACCACGCGGATCATGCCGCGAATGGAAGGCGTATCCTCAAGAATTCTTTCCCTGCCGATTTTGCCAAGTCCAAGACCTTTCAGGGTTTGTTCCTGGGAGGCCGGACGACGCGCCTGGCTTTTAACCTGCCGGACCGTCAGCGTCTTTTTTTCGTTCGCCATATTCACGCCCCTTGGGCCGCGGCTTCGGCCTTGTCTTTGCCCTGGCCTTCGCGGCGCTGAATGATTTCCGACACGCTCTTGCCGCGCCGCTGCGCAATCAGCCGTGGCGATTGCTGCTGCTTCAGAGCGTCGAACGTGGCGCGCACCATGTTGTAGGGATTGGAGGTGCCGAGGCTCTTGGCCACAACATCGCCAACGCCCAAGCTCTCGAACACCGCACGCATGGGACCGCCCGCGATGATGCCGGTGCCCTGATCGGCCGGACGCACGATTACCTTGCCTGCGCCATGATGACCGGCGGTCTCGTGATGCAGCGTGCGGCCGTCTTTCAACGGAACGCGGATCATCGAACGCTTCGCAGCTTCGGTGGCTTTACGGATGGCTTCCGGAACTTCACGTGCCTTGCCGTGGCCGAAGCCGACGCGCCCGCGTTGATCGCCAACCACGACAAGCGCGGCAAAGCCAAAACGCCGGCCGCCCTTCACCACTTTCGCGACGCGATTGATGTGCACGAGCTTGTCTACGAACTCGCTTTCGCGGTCCTCACGCTCGCGGGGTTCACGTGCCACGGATATGTCCTTTCATTAGAATCCTGGTTCTTTAGAATTCCAGGCCGCCCTCGCGGGCCGCCTCGGCGAGCGCCTTCACGCGCCCATGGTAGATGTAGCCGCCACGGTCGAACACGACCTGTTTGACGCCTTTTTCCAGCGCACGCGCCGCGATCAGCTTGCCGACTTCGGAAGCGGCCGCGACGTTGTACGTCTTGGCCTTCTGACCGTCCTTGGTTTGCTCGCTGGAGCTTGCCGTGGCAATGGTCGCTTGCTGCTTATCGTCGATAAGCTGCGCATAGATGTGTTTGCCCGAGCGGAACACGGACAGACGGGGACGGCCGCCACTGACCTGCGCTATATGATAGCGCACCCGGCGTTTGCGGCGGTCGAAGAGAGATTTTTGGTTCGCCATGTCGGTTCTCGTTACTTCTTCTTGCCTTCTTTGCGGCGGATGCGCTCGCTTGCATACTTCACGCCTTTGCCTTTGTACGGCTCCGGCGGACGGTAACTGCGAATTTCGGACGCAACCTGGCCCACAAGCTGTTTATCGATCCCGGTGATGGTAATCAGCGTCGGCTTTTCGCAGACGATCTGAATCCCAGCGGGGATCGGATGATTGACGTCGTGCGAAAAGCCAAGCTGCAAATTCAGGTTCTTGCCCTGAACCGCGGCGCGATAGCCGACGCCCGAAATCTCAAGGCGTTCGGTATAACCTTCCGTGACGCCTTTGACGAGATTGTTCACCAGCGTTCGCTGCATGCCCCACATCGCGCGAGCGCGTTGCGACTGTTCACGCGGTGTGACGGCAATTGCGCCGTCCTTAATATCCGCGTTCACTTCCGGCACCAGTTTCAGCTTCAGCTCGCCCTTCGGTCCTTTGACCGAAACCGTGCCATCGGTCACCTGCGCGGTGACGCCACTTGGCAGCGGAACGGGATATTTGCCGATACGGGACATATTCGTCTCCTAAATCAGAACACGCGGCAGAGTACTTCGCCGCCGACATGCTTGGCGCGCGCGTCGGCATCCGACATCACGCCTTGCGGGGTCGACAGAATCGAAATGCCCAAGCCGCCACGATGCGGCTTCAAGTCCGCAACGGAGTTGTACACGCGATGTCCCGGGGTCGAGATACGCTTAAGCTCGCGGATCACGGGTTTGCCTTCGTGATATTTAAGCTCGATCTCGAACTCACGCGGCTGCCCCTTCAATTCCACCTCGGAATAGCCGCGAATGTATCCTTCGGACTTGAGCACGTCCAACAGACGCGCACGAAGGTTGGATGCCGGCGAGGACACCTTGGAAAGACCGCGGAGCTGACCGTTACGAATACGGGTCAACAAATCGCCAATCGGGTCGCTGATTGCCACTTCTCGGCCCTCCTACCAGCTTGCCTTGGTCATGCCCGGCACCTGGCCGAAATTTCCAAGATCACGAAGCGCGATGCGCGACAATTTAAGCTTACGATAATAGCCCTTTGCGCGGCCCGACAATTCGCAACGATTGTGTATGCGGGTCGGCGCGGAATTGCGCGGAAGCTTGGCGAGCTTAAGACGAGCCGCAAACCGATCCTCCGGCGCCACCGACATATCGTCGGCCTTCGCCTTGAGCTCCGCGCGCTTGCCCGCGTATTGCGCGGCCATCTTAACCCGCTTGTTGTTACGGTTGATCTGGCTGAGTTTGGCCATTGGCCTGTTCGCTCCTTCCGGGCTTAAATCACAAACGGCATGCGGAAACCGGCGAGAAGCGCCTTGGCTTCGTCATCGGTGCGCGCCGAGGTCTGAAAAATTATATCCATGCCCCATACCGTCTCGGTCTTGTCGTAGTCGATTTCGACAAACACGATGTGCTCCTTGAGCCCCATCGCATAATTGCCTTTGCCGTCGAAGCTCTTTCCCGAAACGCCTCGGAAATCTCGCACCCGCGGCAGCGCAGTCGTCACCAGACGGTCAAGGAACTCGTACATGCGGTCTTTGCGCAGCGTCACCTTCACACCGACGGGGCGGCCCGCCGTGATCTTGAATGCCGCGATGGCTTTCTTGGACCGCGTGATAACGCCCTTCTGGCCGGCAATCGCGGTCAAATCGTTCAGCGCGCTTTGTATCTTCTTCGTGTCCGAAGCGCCCTCGCCCGCACCAATGTTCAGCACGATCTTCTCGATGCGCGGCGCCTGGAGCAGGTTCTTGTAACCGAACTGCTTCACAAGCTCCGGACGCACGACATCCAGATAATGCTTCTTCAACCGCGGAACGTAATTGGGATCATGTGCGGTCTCGCCAGCCGGCGGGCCGGAATTTCTCGACGCCTTCGCAGCTTTGGCTTCGGCCTTCTTATCAGGAGGCTTACCGCCCCCACCGCCGCCGCCTTCGGCTTTCTTCTTCGGGGCCTTTCCCGCTTTTGGGCTACCTGCCTCAGACATCGAGGACCTCTCCGGACTTCTTGGCGAACCGCACGAGGCGTCCGTCTGCTAAAACTTTAAAACCGACACGTGTGGGGCCACCCGTCTGCGGATCGACATGAGCGATCTTGGACAGATGAATCGGCAATTCTTTCGAAATGATGCCGCCTTGCGCGCGCGGGGTCTGACGCTGATGACGCTTGACCACGTTCACACCGGCGACGAGCACACGCCCATCGGTCGGGAATACGCGCAAGACTTCACCGGACTTACCTTTGTCCCGGCCAGACGTGACGACCACACGATCGCCTTTTTTAACTTTGGCGGGCATCGTTAGAGCACCTCCGGCGCCAGCGAAATGATCTTCATATGATTCTTTGCCCGAAGCTCACGCGTCACGGGGCCAAAGATACGGGTGCCGATCGGCTCGTTCTGCGCATTCACCAGCACCGCGGCGTTGCCGTCGAAACGAATCAGCGAACCGTCCGGACGGCGCACGCCATGGGCGGTACGCACGACGACGGCCTTGAGCACTTCGCCCTTTTTCACGCGGCCGCGCGGAATCGCTTCCTTGACCGACACGACAATGGTGTCGCCCACCTCGGCATACCGGCGTCTCGAACCGCCCAGCACTTTGATGCACATGACTCGGCGCGCACCGGAATTGTCGGCCACATCGAGTTCTGTCGTTGTCTGGATCATAGGACTTACGCCTTTCCTTCGGCTTCGCCCGGACGGTCGACGACTTCCCAGCGTTTCAGCTTGGAAACCGGCTTGCACTCCCGGATGCGAACGATGTCACCGACTTTGAAGCTCTTGGCTTCATCATGGGCGTGATATTTCTTCGAACGGCGCACGGTCTTGCCGAGTACCGGATGGATGAAGCGCCGCTCCACCTTGACCACGACGGTCTTGGCGTTCGCATCGCTCACCACCACACCTTGCAGCACGCGTTTTGGCATCGCGGCTTCTCCTATTTCTTACCGCCGGCGCTCTTGGCCGGCTTGGTGCTTTTCGCCTCGGCGCCGGACGCACGCGCGCCCAGAACCGTCATAATGCGCGCAATATCGTGCCGCACGACCCGAAAACGGGACGTGTTTTCCAATTGCCCGCTCGCGCGCTGAAAACGCAGATTGAACTGCTCCTTCTTCAGCTTGGTCAGCTCGTCATTGAGCTGATCGTCGGAGCGGTCGCGAAAATTGGCTACCTTCGTCATCACACGTTCCTTATGCGGAGAGCCGCGCGACGAACTTCGTCGCGATGGGAAGCTTTCCGGCCGCAAGGCGCATGGCCTCCTCGGCGGTTTCACGCGAGACGCCATCCACTTCGAACAGGATGCGTCCCGGTTTGACTTTGCAGACCCAGAATTCCGGGGCGCCTTTACCGGAGCCCATACGCACTTCTGCGGGCTTCTTCGACACCGGAACGTCCGGGAAAACACGGATCCAAACGCGGCCGGCGCGCTTCATGTGACGCGTCAAGGCGCGGCGCGCTGCTTCAATCTGACGGGCGGTCACGCGCTCTGGCTCGATCGCTTTGAGACCGAAGGAGCCAAAGGCCAGCGAGAAGCCCGCTTTCGCAGCGCCGTGGATGCGGCCCTTATGCTGTTTGCGGAATTTGGTTCGTGATGGTTGAAGCATGACAATTGACCTTTGTTACGCTGCCGGACGCGCGCTGCCGCGGCTGGAGCTGTCGGCTGCTTCGTTCAGGCGCTTATCCTGTGCCATCGGATCGTGTTCCATGATCTCGCCCTTGAAGACCCACACTTTGACGCCGCAGGTGCCATAAGTGGTTTTCGCGGTCGAGACGCCATAATCGATGTCGGCGCGAAGCGTGTGCAGTGGCACCCGCCCTTCGCGGTACCATTCGATACGGGCGATTTCAGCCCCGCCGAGACGGCCGGTGCAGTTGATACGGATGCCCTGCGCGCCAAGACGCATGGCCGATTGCACGGCACGCTTCATGGCGCGACGGAAGGCGACGCGGCGTTCGAGCTGCTGGGCAATATTGTCCGCAACCAGCTTGGCGTCGATTTCCGGCTTACGAATCTCGACAATATTCAGATGAATTTCCGAGTCCGTGTATTTGGACAGATCGGATTTCAGCTTCTCGATGTCGGCGCCTTTTTTGCCGATGACCACACCCGGACGCGCCGAGTGAATCGTCACGCGGCACTTCTTGTGCGGGCGTTCGATGAAGATGCGCGAGATGCCCGCCTGCTTCAGCTTGTCGTGCAGGTATTCACGAATCTTGATGTCTTCCTGCAGGAGCTTTCCGTACTCCCTTTTGTTCGCGTACCAGCGCGAATCCCAAGTGCGGTTGACTCCGAGCCTGAGCCCGATCGGATTGACCTTCTGACCCATCAGGCCTGCTCCCTAACTTCCGGCTTGCCGGCGCGCTTGCCCTTTGGGGGTCTTACCGCTTCGGTCCTAGCCTCTTCCTGTTTCTCTTCGACCACGATGGTCACTTGCGAAAACGGCTTCTCGATCCGGGCGCCGCGTCCGCGTGCGCGCGCATGGAAGCGTTTCATGATCAGGTTCTTGCCGACCGAGGCTTCCGAGACGACCAGATCGTCGACGTCCAGATCGTGATTGTTTTCAGCGTTCGCAATCGCCGATTCCAGAACCTTTTTCACGATGCGCGCTACGCGCTTGGGTGAAAAGGTAAGCGTCGCAAGCGCCGCTTCCGCGCTTTGACCGCGGATCGACTGCGCCACCAGATTCAGCTTCCGCGGAGACGTGCGGATGTTCCGCCCCACGGCCTTTGCCTGGGATTCGGAAAGCGTGCGCTTCCGTGCCGGTTTACCCATGCTTAGCCCTCCTTCTTCGTGGCTTTGCGGTCGCCCGAATGACCGTGGAAGGTACGCGTCGGCGAAAACTCGCCGAACTTGTGCCCAACCATGTCTTCGGTGACGAGCACCGGAATGTGTTTGTGACCGTTGTAGACGCCGAAGGTAAGTCCGACGAATTGCGGCAGGACGGTCGAGCGGCGCGACCAGATCTTGATCACGTCTTTGCGTCCGGAGCCGCGATGGGCATCGGCCTTCTTCAGCAGATACCCGTCTACAAAGGGACCTTTCCAAACTGAACGGGTCATGACTTAGCCCTTGCTCTTGGCGTGACGCGAACGAACGATGTCGCGTGTGGTGCGCTTGTTCTTACGGGTCTTGCCACCCTTGGTCGGCTTACCCCACGGCGTTACGGGGTGACGGCCACCCTTGGTGCGGCCTTCGCCGCCGCCGTGCGGATGATCGATCGGGTTCATCGCAGTACCGCGAACGGACGGACGGCGGTTGCGCCACACGTTACGGCCCGCTTTGGACAGGACTTCGTTCATGTGATCGGGATTAGAGACCGCACCGACCGTGGCCTTGCATTCCAGACGCACGCGGCGAACTTCACCCGAATTCAACCGCAACAGGGCGAAGCCCGCGTCGCGGCCGAGATATTGCGCGTAGGCGCCGGCAGCGCGCGCAACCTGCGCTCCCTTGCCCGGCTTCATTTCGATGTTGTGCACAATCGTGCCAACCGGCATGGCCGAGAGCGGCATGGCATTGCCCGGCTTCACGTCAACCCGGTCGCCGGAAACTACGGTGTCGCCCGCTGCAAGCCGTTGCGGCGCAATGATGTAGGCCAACTCCCCGTCGCGATATTTTATCAGCGCGATGAACGATGTGCGGTTCGGATCGTATTCGATGTGCTGCACGGTCGCCGGAGCGTCATGCCTGTTCCGCTTGAAGTCGATGATGCGATAGGCCTGCTTATGCCCGCCGCCCTGCCAGCGCACCGTGATGCGGCCGAGATTGTTACGGCCACCAGGGCGCTTCTGCCCTTCGGTCAATTTCTTGACCGGGGGGCCCTTGTGCAGTCCCGAGCGATCCACCAACACCAATTGGCGCTGTGAATTCGTAACCGGCTTGTAGGTTTTAAGTGCCATAGTTTTATTCCTTACAGGCCCGTCGTTACGTCGATCTGATGGCCCTCGGCCAGCGTCACGATCGCCTTCTTCACGTCGCTTTTATAAAAGCGTTTTCCGCGGAAGGCCTTTTGCTTGCCCTTGGTGACGATCGTGTTGACCGCTTTCACCTTCACCTTGAACAGCGTCTCCACTGCTTTGGCGATTTGAGGCTTTGTTGCGTCCTTGGTCACCCGGAAAACCACCTGGTTCGTTTCCGAAAGCCGTGTCGATTTTTCCGTGATAACCGGGGAGAGGATGACATCGTAATGGGTCGTCATGACGACTGCTCCGAGCCAAGTCTTTGTTCGATCGCCGCAATAGCGGATTTTGTCAGCACCAGCGTGTCGCGGCGCATGACGTCGTAGACGTTCAGACCGCTTGCCGGCAGCAGCGACACTTTCGCGATGTTCCGCGCGGAGAGCGCGAAGTTCACTTCGAAATCGCCATCCACAATCAACATATGGCCATTGCCGAGCTTGCCGAGACGCTGCGCCAAGGTCTTCGTCTTTATGTCGCCGACGGAGGCGGCATCCAGGACGATAATCTTGGAATCGCGGGCCTTTGACGAAAGCACATGACGCAAACCGGCGGCGCGTACTTTCTTCGGCAGATCGAACTCGTGGCTGCGAACGACAGGCGCCATGGCCTTACCACCGCCGACATAGTTCGGAGCAGACCGCGCGCCGTGACGGGCTGAACCGGTGCCCTTCTGCTTATAGACCTTCTTCGTCGTGCGGTTCACTTCGCCGCGCGTCTTGGTTTTGTGCGTGCCGGCGCGGCGCTTTGCGAGCTGCCACACCACCACCCGCTGAATCAGATCGGCGCGAGGTTCGAGACCGAAAATCTCGTCCTTCAATTCGATCTCACCGGCATCGCCGGCATCGAGCGTGAGCACCTTGGTCTTCATTGCCCAGCTCCTTCGGCTTGCGCCGCTTTTTCCGGCTTCTTTATGGACCCGGGCAGCGGAACATCCTTAGGCGGACGTTTCACCGAATCGCGGATCATGACCCAGCCGCCCTTGGAACCGGGCACCGCGCCACGCACCATGATGAGACCGCGTTCGACATCGACTTTGGCGATTTCCACGTTTTGCGTGGTCACGCGCTCGACGCCGTAATGGCCGTGCATCTTCTTGTTCTTGAACGTCCTGCCGGGATCCTGGCGTCCGCCCGTACCGCCAAGTGAGCGGTGCGAAATCGACACACCATGACTGGCCTCCAAACCGCGGAAGTTCCAGCGCTTCATGGCGCCCGTGAAACCGCGGCCGATGGTAATGCCAGTCACGTCGACCTTCTGGCCTGGGAGGAAGTGAGAGGCGAGAATCTCATCGCCCACTTCCAGCATGTTGGCCATATCGACGCGGAATTCCGCGACCTTCCGCTTCGGCTCGACTTCGGCCTTGGCGAAATGACCCCGTTCCGGCTTCGTAACGCTTTTGGCTTTGACGAACCCAGAACCCAATTGCACGGCCGTATAGCCGTCCTTTTCGGGTGTCCGCGTCGCCACGACCTGGCATTTGTCGAGCTTCAAAACGGTCACGGGCACGTGACGACCATCCTCTAAAAAGAGGCGGGTCATGCCCAACTTCTGTGTGATGACTCCGGTGCGCATTGTTCGCAAGCCTTCAGAGTTTGATCTCGACGTCGACGCCGGCCGCAAGGTCGAGCTTCATAAGCGCGTCCACGGTTTGCGGGGTCGGGTCGATGATGTCGAGAAGCCGTTTGTGTGTTCTGATCTCAAATTGCTCACGGCTTTTTTTGTCTACGTGCGGCGAACGATTGACCGTAAAGCGTTCGATACGCGTCGGCAGGGGAATTGGTCCCCGCACCTGTGCGCCGGTACGCTTTGCCGTATTCACGATCTCCTTGGTGGAGTTATCGAGAATACGGTGGTCGAAGGCTTTGAGCCGTATACGGATATTCTGGCCCTGCATGATGTTCTCCTAACGGCTAAAGCCGCCCTCGTCCTTATTTAATAATGCTGACTACGACGCCGGCGCCGACGGTACGGCCGCCTTCGCGAATGGCGAAACGAAGCTTCTCTTCCATGGCGATCGGCTGGATCAATTCGATTTCAACCGCGATGTTGTCGCCGGGCATCACCATTTCGGTGCCTTCCGGCAGCTTCACGATTCC
>CANJBZ010000037.1 GCA_947473475.1 Alphaproteobacteria bacterium | reverse complement strand
CGAGAGCTGGGCGGGCAATGTTGCAGGGAGCGGTATCAAGCCGTCCTCGTCGATTGCCGATGCGGAACTGAAGGCCAAGGTCCAGCGCCTCTGGCTCGACTGGACCGACGAGAGCGACGCGGAAGGATTCACGGATTTCTACGGCCTTGAGCGTCGCGCGGCGCGCGAGGTGTTCATCGCGGGGGAGGTGTTCTTTCGCTTCCGGCCGCGCAGGCCCGTGGACGGACTCGTTGTCCCCCTGCAGCTGCAGATGATCCCCTCCGAGATGCTGCCGCTGAACCGGAACGAAACCGTGCCGGGAGGCAATGTCATAAGGCAGGGAATAGAGTTCGATGCCATTGGCCGGCGCGTGGCCTATCATTTCCTGCGCCGCCATCCCGGCGACATCACCGATCCCGGCTTGGCAGGAGAGATCGTTCGCGTCCCGGCAACGGAGGTGGTGCACGTCGTCGATCCGGTCGATGCCGGACAGATTCGTGGCGTGTCACGATTTGCTCCCGGCATCGTGAAGCTGTTTCTTCTGGACCAGTACGATGACGCCGAACTCGACCGGAAGAAGGTCGCGGCGATGCACGCGCTCTTCATCACGACACCGGCCCCGGCCGAAGCCTTCGACGTGGCGGAGAGCGACGAGGACGGCGAGCGCACGCTCGATCTGCAGCCCGGCCAGATCACCATGCTGGAGCCGGGCGAGGAAGTGCAGACCTCGGCCCCTGCCGATGTCGGCCAAACCTACGAACCGTTCCAGTACCGGACGCTGCTGCAGGTGTCGGGGGCGCTGGGTGTTCCTTACGCGTATCTTAGCAACGACATGCTGAAGGCGAATTACTCCAATTCGCGGCTCGCATTGCTCGAATTCCGCCGCCGCATCGAAGCCTATCAGCACGCCGTCATGGTCTGGCAGTTCTGCCGGCGGGTGTGGTCGCGCTGGATGGATGTGGCGGTGTTATCTGGCGCGCTCGATATTCCGGACTACGAAAACCGCCGGCGCGAATACATCGCATGTGCCTGGCTGCCGCCGAAATGGGATTGGGTCGATCCCATGAAGGACGCACGCGCCGAGATCGAGCAGATTGATGCCGGCCTCAAGAGCCGCACGCAGGCGCTCGCCGAACGCGGCTATGACGCCGAACAGGTCGATGCGGAGATCGCGGCCGACAGGGCGCGCGAAAAGGCACTGGGCCTAAACTTTGCCACGGCATCGATGGCGCCAGCGCCAATTCAAAGCGACCCGCCGGCGGCCGACGCCACCAATTGAGGCATCAATGACGATCAACACGATCGCGGCGCGGTTCGCCGGCCGGCCGCTTGCGATCGCGCCGCGCGCGCTCGAAACGCTTCTGGCTGCTCCGCTGCCCGATGCAAAGCCGGGTGCATTCGCGACCACCGGTATCGCTGCCACGGCTTCACTGGAATACGCGCTCGCCGACGGCGGGATCGCCGTCGTTCCGATCATTGGTCCGCTGCTGTCGCGCGGCGATTGGCTGACCGAGATGTTCGGCATCATGAGTTACGCCGACGTGGCGTTCGCCGTCGACAATGCGTTCGCCGATCCGGCCGTCAACGCCGTCTTGCTCGAAATGGACTCGCCCGGGGGCGAAGTCGGCGGGCTGTTCGATCTCGTCGATCAAATTCGTGCCGCGCGCGATGCCTCGGTTAAACCCCTGTGGGCGGTCGCCTGCGAGTCCGCATTGTCGGCCGGCTACGCAATCGCGAGCACGGCCGACCGGCTCTATGTGACGCAGACGGGTGAAGCCGGTTCCATCGGTGTCGTCGCCGCGCATGTGGACGAGAGCGCGGCCGATGCGATGGCTGGCCAGAAATGGACGCTGATCCAGGCGGGCTCCAAGAAGACCGACGGCAACCCACACCAGCCGTTGTCGTCTCAGGCGCTCGCCGAAATCCAGGCCGATGTCGATGCTCTGTACACGGAGTTCGTCGCTCTCGTTGCGAACAATCGCGGCATCACACCCGAGACCGTGCGGTTGACGGAAGCTGCCATCTATCGCGGACAGCGTGCGGTTGCTGCCGGTTTGGCTGATCGCATTGGAACCGTTGCGAGCGCCCTCGCCGATCTCGGAACGGAGATCGAAAAAAGTCGCACCGCGGCGGCGCGAAGCACCCGCGTTCTTGCCTCTCACCCAAGGAGCCCTGTCATGACCACGACTGAATTGCCGGCCGACGCGCCGGAAGCAGCCCCCACGGCGCCCGCAGTGGCGCCAACGCCCGTATCGGCCAGCCCTGCGCCACCGGCGCCTGTCGCGCCCGCCGAGGCGCGTTCCGAGGCGGACACGCTGCGTGCCGAATATTCCGAAATCGCCGGCATTGCCGCACAGGCCGGTCGCCTCGGCGTCGCCATCGATCCGGCCGACGCGATGAAAAAGGGCATCAAGCCGGAAGCGTTGCGGCGCTCGGTGCTCGATACACTCGCTGCGCGAACCGAAGCCTCGACGATCGTCGCGGCGGCGCCGCCGCAGCCGGCCGCTGGTGCAAGCCCGATTGTGCAGCGGGCGCGCGAGCGCGCTGCCGCCGGCAAGAACTGAACACAGAAACGTAGTCAGGAGAAAACCCCGTGACCACACTCACCATGTCGCCCACCTTGGGCGATCTGCTCAAATTCGAACTCAACGGAAACTACAACCGCGAAACCGTGACGCTCAAATCCGGCACGAACTATGCGCTCGGTTCGGTGCTCGGCAAGATCACGGCGTCGGGCAAATACCGTCTCTCGCCCAACGCCCTGGTCGCGGGCGATGACGGCGCGGAAACCGCGACCGCGGTTCTGATTGGCGCGGTGGATGCAACAGGCGGGGACAAGCCCGGCCTTGTCGTTGTGCGTGGGCCCGTGATCGTCTCGAAGGACCCGCTCGTCTTTGACGCTTCAGTGAGCGACGCGACAAAGAAGGGTACCAAATACACCCAGCTTGCCGCTGTCGGATTGGTGCCGCGCGACGCCGCCTAATTCGAAGACTCTCTAATCCAGTCATCCCTCGGGCTCCGATGGTTTGCCATCGGGGCCCGATCTTTTTTCAAGGAGCCCTCCTCATGGTTGCCATCATCAATCCCTTCGACACCGGCGGTTACTCGCTCGCCGAGATGACCGAAGCCATTAACATCCTGCCCAACATCTACACGCGGCTGGGCCAGATGGGCTTTTTCCGCTTCGAAGGCGTGACCCAGCGAAGTGTCATCATCGAACAGGCGGATGGTGTACTGAATCTCTTGCCCACCGTGCCGCTCGGCGGCCCGGCGACCGTTGCCAACCGTGACACCCGCTCGATGCGTTCCTTCACTGTCCCCTGGATTCCGCATGACGATGTGATCACACCCCAGGACGTCCAGGGCGTGCGCGGCTTCGGGATGGGGGATGCGGCCGACCCGCTGGCGACCGTCATGGAGAGGAAGCTCACCCGCATGCGGGCGAAGCATGCCCAGACGCGGGAATACATGGAGGTCAACGCGCTGCGCGGCATCGTCAAGGATGGCGCGGGATCGACGCTGTACAATTACTTCACTGAGTTCGGCCTTGCCCAGCAGTCGACTGATTTCGTGCTCGGCACGTCCACCACGAGCATCCAGACCAAGGTCCGCGATGTGCTGCGCAAGATCGAAGTCGAACTCAAAGGCGAAACCATGAATGGCGTCGTCGCCATGGTTAGCCCGGATTTCTTCGACAAGCTCATCAGTCACGCCAGGGTAGAGGACGCCTACAAATATTTCTCCTCGACGGGCGCACAGCCGCTGCGCGAGGACACCCGCCGGCGCTTTCCGTTCGCCGGCATCGTGTTCGAGGAATACAACGCGACCGTTACCCTCTCGACGGGCGCCACCGAAACCCTCATCCCCGTCGGCGAAGGTATCGCGTTCCCCATGGGCACGCTCGACACGTTCGTCACCTACGGCGCGCCCGCCAACCTCATCGAGACCGTCAACACCGTCGGCCTTCCCATCTATGCGCGCCAGATCGCGCGTCTCGATGGAAGCGCCATTGACGTGAAGACGGAAGCGTCGATCCTGCCCGTCAACAAGCGCCCGCGTCTCGCCGTGCGCATCTTCTCCAGCAACTGATGACCCTCTTCGCCGACGCGCTCGCCGATCTCTTCGCCGATCCCGAACTCGCCCTGGATGCCACATGGGCGGCTGGCGGGGTGGGCGCGCCCATTCCGGTTCGCGTGATCCGCAGATGTCCCGACAGAATCGTGAACTTCGGTGGAAGCCGGGCGCTTCTGCCGACGACCCTGATCGACGTTCGGGCGGCGGAAATTGCCAACCCCTCCGAGGGCGATCTCGCCACTATCGGTGGGGTGGCGTTTCAGATCCTGGCAGAGCCAACGCTCGATAGCGCCGGCCTCGTCTGGACCTGTGAAGCGGCAAAGCTCTGAGCGATGCTTAGTCAAACACGCACAGGCCAGTCGTCCGTAGGGCCGGTAACCCCTCAGGGGAGCAATCCGGCCACCCGAGAGCGATAGATCGCCAAAAGGGAGCATTCGCTATGGTGCGAAATTCAAGAATTTCGCACCATCTAGAACGGCCGGAAAAGCCTTGTACATTCTCGTTAGTTCCCACAACGCCACGGACCGAGATTGACCCCAATTCGGACATCATGGTTCTCGCCAACGAACTCACTTCGTACCCTGAGCGATGAGCGTAGTCCTCACCGCTCAGGGTATCCGACTTCGGTGGGTTCCGGATCAATGCGGTACGTGCAAGATGCCTTCCGTCGGAACATCGGGCTTGAACTGTTTATGACAACCCTCACAAACGTCTACGAGCGCATCGCCAGCGCTGCGCAGAGCCATCTGGTTCTTGGTGTCGACCGCGCGCTTTACCGCCACTCCCGACTCTCGTAATTTGCGCGCCCAATCCTGCCACCCGGGCGAAGTCACCCAGCCTCGGTCGGCCTGTCCTGTCCCACCGAGCGAAACCAGCGTTGCCGCGGCTTGTAACTGAAGCGCGTGCTCATCGATAACCTGCCACTCTCGACCAGACAGAGCAGCGCCTTTGTTGCCGCCCTCCCAAATGTCGTGAGCAACATCGTCAACCATGGCGACCATGAGCGCATTGATGCTGATGGAGAGGGGTAGGAACGGCGTCTGAGCCGCGCCTTGTTGCGCGGCATTGGCACTCCATCCAATTGCGCTCAACGCGCTGACTGTCGCCACCGATAACATCGCGACAGCGGTACGTATCAAAAAAGACGAATTTTTCATTTTGGCTCCTCCATCGAAGTGTATTTGGATTTCTGATGAACGCCCTATATACGCGCCGCTGAACAAAATGCCTCACTGCGACGCGGTCATCGCTGTCCCAATATTCGTCATTTTCAAGGTCGGGATGTTGATTAGGATCAACGGCGTGAACGCCTAGGGGACGGGGGCGAAGCCGGAAGTGGCCTAGGTGGAATCCCTTACGCTTATGTCTCGTTGACGAATTCCGACTGGTCGTCGCCATAGCGGCCAATGGCCGAAATTCTGTGCAAAATGCAAGAATTTCGCACCGCGATTTAGTCGCAACAGAATCAAAGGCTTATTTGGTGCTTAAGTCCGGTGCAAATATCCGCGTCTCTGCTACCGTGAGGCGTCAGTTATAACGCTGAGGGACCGAGGCTCCGGTCGCTCGCGGCAAGCATCCACACCGTCGCGCTTTGCGCGGCGGTGGACGTCCACCAGCCTGGGCGCCCGCTAGCGCAAGTGACCGTGGATGTAACCTGATAGGTATTCTGAGCAATGCGCCTCAGATTTGATGCGCCCCATTTTTCCTCTCTAACGAAAGGCTGCGAGGAGGACATCGCGCACGCGGCTGTAGCGACCATGGACGAGGTCACGGCTGGGCTCAAATCCGAGCTTCGCGATCAGGTCGTCGCGGGCGGCCTTGGTCAGCGCCTAGCGAATACCTGGCGCGGGAGGCGCTATCCGCAAACGCATCTCAGCATCAACGCGGTCGCCTATGTCTGGTCTCGGGCGCCCGCCATCGTCGATGGGTTTGACCGGGGCGCTACCATCGTTCCCATCAATGGCAGGCGCTATCTGGCGATTCCGACAGACAATGTTCCTGCACGTCGGCGCGGTGGTGGTTTCGGCAGCAGGGGATCGAAGATGTCTCCCTTCGAAGTGGAGACGACGTTCAACGCCGATTTGAAGTTCGCGAAGGCCGGGAACGGCCGCCTGATCGCCTTCATCGAGGCTACCCCTTCAAAAAGCGCGCGCGGCTTCCGTCCGGCGACAGCGGGGCGATTGAAGCAGGGACGCAGCGCCGTCGATGTCGTGATGTTCGTGCTCGTCCCCTCGGTCAAGCTGCCGAAGCGGCTCGACATTGACGGGCCGGCGGATCGCTGGGCGCAGCGCGTCCCGGGCGTTCTTACGCAGAACATGAGGTGATCGTGACGAGCAAGCGCGAACAGGTTCTCGATGCGGTGAAGAGGTTGATCGAGGACGCGATGCCCGGCGCCGACGTGAAGCGCAATCGGGACAAGCCGCAAAGCATTCCGGCCGGCGGCATGGTGATCGTCAGGGACGGCGATTGCGGACAGCCGGACGTGATCCTGTCTCCGCTTCTCTACATCTACGACCACCGGATTCCGCTTGAGGTTGCGACCTACCAAACCTCGGGCGGGGCCACGCGCGAAGAAGCTCTCGACAGGATGCTGATGGCAATCGGAAACGCGATCCTGGCGGACCGCACGCTTGGCGGCCTCTGCGATTTCCTGGAATGCGAAGCGCCTGCGACCGACGACATCGAGGCGGAAGGAGCGCGCACCGCCAGATGGGCGGACGTCGCCATTGTCGCCACCTACGGGACGAGCAACCCGCTCCTCTGACTCCCTAAAACCGAAGGATTGAATCCATGGCACGCGCCCGCGGTGCGAATGCACAACTATGCCTTGCCTACGAGACGAATTACGGCACGCCGCCGGGCTCGGGCTACATCAAGATGCCCTTCGTCTCCTCCGATCTCGGCGAGCAGCAGAACCTCATCACCAGCGATGTCCTGGGCTACGGGCGCGATCCGCAGGACCCGGTTCTCGACGTCATCAATAACGAGGGCAACGTCGCGGTTCCTCTCGATTTGAGAAGCACCGGCGACTGGCTGAAGCTCATGATGGGCGCGCCAACGACCACGCAAGGGTTGGCTGCAACCGGCAGCTATCTCTTCAGCGCACAGCCGGTGAACAATTCCATCCTCACGGTGAACGGCCAGGCCATCACCTTCGTGACCGGTACGCCGATTGCCAACCAGGTCAAGATTGGCACCACACTCAGCGATACGATTGCGAACGCCGTGATTGCGCTTAATGCCAGCGTGGTCGCCGGCGTTGCCGCCGCGACCTACAGCGCCGATCTTGCCGGCACCACGATCCTGATCGTCCACGACACCATCGGCGTGGCGGGCAACGCCTTCACCATCGTGGCGGGCAGCGCGCCGGCTACCAACGCGACCGCCTCGGGCGCTACGCTCACCGGGGGCGCGGCGACCGGGCCATACAACAATGTCTTCGTCTCCGGTGCGACCTCGCTCCCGTCGGTATCAATCGAGGTAGGGCTGGTCGAGGTTCCGAGCTACGGCATGAACTATGGCTGCATGCTGAACAGCTTCCGGGTGCAGCTGCAGCGCTCGGGCCTCCTTGGTGCCCAGCTCGGTCTCATCTGCCAAGGCGAGGCGCGCGCGGCAACGACGGGCGCCGGAGCGCCGACAACGCGGGTGTTCGAGCGCTTTACCCAGTTCACCGGACAGATCGCGCGCGATGGTGTGCCGCTCGCCAATATCGTCTCGGGCTCGCTGCAATATTCGAACGGCTTGGACAAGATCGAGGTCATCCGTTCCGACGGTCGCATCGGCGGCTCGGACGCAGCGGAAATCGCCGTCACCGGCGACATCGTGCTGCGCTTCGCTGACACGATGCTGCTGAATCTCGCGATCAACAACACGCCTCTCGAACTGCGGTTCAACTGGCAGATCGCAGCGCAGAAGTCGCTGCTCATGGTCGTCCACCGGGTTCTGCTGCCCAAACCCAAGCTGCCCATCACCGGCCCGAACGGCGTGCAGGCGACCTTCAACTTCCAGGCCGCCAAAGACCCGGTGCTGGCCAAGACCTGCACCATGACGCTCGTCAACGACGTGAACGGTTACTGAGAGAGGAACCCATGCTTCGAATTGAACGAACCAGAACTCCCGAGACGATCGATCTTGGCGATGGCGCGGCGCTTCACCTGCGTCAGCCCGATGTGGCCGATATCGTCATCGCGCGCACCGCCGCGGCGGACACGTTGCTGGATCTGGAGGATGACGACCGCGGCGCGGCGTTCCGGGCGACTTTCGCTCGAAAACTTCTGTCCCGCTGCCTCACATCCTGGGAGGGCATCGGTGACGCCGATGGCAACGCAATCGAGCCTTCGCCCGATGCCGTCGAGAGCCTCCTGGCGATCCCGCGGGTGTTCGATCTCGTTGAGACGAAGCTCGTGCTCCCGATCTTCCTGCGGTCCGAAGAAAAAAACGCATCATCGCCCTCGCTGAATGGCACTTCGCCGGGGGCGTTGAAGGGGGAGCCAGGGGCGGCGGCGGACGCGCCTATTGCGCGGAATGCGTAACAAGCTGCGCTGAATGTCCGTACACTGTGCAACGCCCCAAAACTCCGGATGGTGAGATCGCCTGGGAAATCCTCAAATCCTGCGAGCGCCAGCTGCGTGTGGGATTTGGCAGCGTTTACGGAATCGATTTCACGGCTGTCCTCGCATTTGCTGGCGCCATGGGCGCTGCCGTTCCCTTGCTCCTTGAACTCCTTCCGGAGATCGAACGCGTGATTGTCTGGGCCTGGCAGAGAGACAACGATGGCTGAGCGCCAGATCGCGATCCGGATCGGGCTTGACGGCAAGGACGAGGTCCGTCGCGGGCTGAAGGAGGTGGGCGACGACGGCCAGGCCGCGATGGCACGCATCCGGGGCGCGACCGATCAGACGAGCAACTCCATCGACCGCCAGATGGCAAGCTGGAAGCGGCTCGCCGCCGCGGCCAAAGAGTCTATCAGCCAGGACGAGGCCCAGCGGCGCTTCAACGCGCTTCTGGGCGTGCGGGCTGCGGCCAATGGCGAAGCGGAAGCGGCGGCGCGGGTATTGAAGCCGGTCGCCGACGCGGCGGCTAATGCCGAGCGCCAGCTAAGAGGGACCGCGGGCGCATTCAGGCTCATCATCGGCGGGCTGACCACCGGCACGGTACCCATCCGGGAACTGGCTACCGAGGCGGAACGCCTTTCTGTCGATCTTGGCGAAGGTCAGGGCCTCACCGGCATGATTACCGGCGCCGGTCGTGCTCTCACATCGATCATTTCTCCAGCAGGGGCGGCAGGCGCTGCGGTCGCCGCTGGTGTCGCTGTTGCGCTCAAATCCTATGACGACTGGATCTCCAAGGAGACGGAGGTGTCGCGCGCGCTGGTGGGCGTCGGGCGGGGCGCAGGCGCGACGGCGGATGAGATCGAAAGCATTGCGCAAGCCAGTGCCCAAACCGCCGATATCTCGGTAGCCGAAGCGCGTCAGGTCGAACTTGCCTTCATCCGAACGGGAAAGATCGGCGCCGAGCAGTTTCAGACTCTCGCGGCCGCCACCGACAAATACGCGCTCATCACCCGGCAAGCGCTTCCTTCAGCAGCCGAGGAGATTGCACGGGCGCTGGCGGATCCCGCCCATGGCGCCGATATCCTGAACCAGCGCCTTGGATTTCTCGATGACAGGACGCGGCAATACATCCAGCACCTTGTTGCCCAGGGCGAGCAGACCAAGGCCGCGACCGCGCTCCAGGATGCGTTCGTCAAAAGCATCGATGCCGCCAATGTCCATCTCACAGCCCATGAGAAGATTGCCCGGGCGATTTCCAACGCGTGGTCCAATGCGTGGGAAAGTGTCGGCAAGTTCTTCGGTCGGCTGATCGATGGCCCTTCCATCGACGAAAAGCTCAAATCCCTGCGGACCGAATTGGACAACGCGATCCGTGGTCCGATCATCACGCCCGAAGGTCAGGTCGTCGGGACGACGCGAAAGCCCGCCGAGATCAGGGCCGATATCGACCGGCTCTCCGCCCAGAATGCCGATGCTGCCGCTACGGCAGCACAGGCGCAGGCCGACGAACGGAACAATCAGCTGGCGACCTCGGCTGCCGCGCTTGCGCGCCAGCTCGTCCCTGGCCCGGAATATCTCAAGACCCTAAAGGACCAGAAGGCGCAGCTGGGATCGGCGATAGCCAACCCGGCGGTCACCGCGCAAGTGTCCGATCTGAAGGAATTGCGCGATGCCTATGATGCAGTGAGCGCCGCGGTTTCCAGCTACCTCGATCCCGCGGTAAAGGCGCAGAAGATCGCCGAGGTGGACGTCAAGGCGCTGACCGCGCTCACGCCGGCGCAAAAGGGCGAGGTCGCCGCGGAACGCGAACGTCTTGAACTGGCGGGCCAGGTGATCCCGGTCGCCCAGAAGAACGCCATGATCGAGCAGGCGCGGCTTGAGACGTCACGTCGCGCCACCGTTCAGATGAACACGGAAATCCAAACCGTCAAAACCAACACGCAATCCAATCTCGATCTGGCCGGTGCGTATCTCCAAAGTGGCGATGCGGCCTTCGCGGCGGAAGCCAGGCGCCAGGGTCTGAACGCGGCCATCAAGAGCGGCATCAATCTTGGCGATGATTTTCTCAGGCAGATGGTGTCGGACCAGACGGTCGCGGGCGCGAAGGCATTGAGCCAGCTCACCGCCGAGCTAAGCGCGCGTACCCGGCTGAACGACGAGGTGGCAAGCGGCGCTCTGACGTACGCGCAAGCCGGGCGTCAGCTGCAGATCGAACTCGCGCTGCGGCCATTGCTGATCGCCCGGGCACTTGCGGAGGGCGAGGCCAAAGAAAAGCTGACGCAGATCATCGACGAATATTCCGACGCGTTGCGGCGCTCCAACAAGGAAGGCGACCGCGAGCAGTCGCTGCAAATCCTGGCCTCGCAGAAGGAGCATGTCGAATATCTCAACAAGGAGCTCGATCTTGTCGGCGCGACCGAATCTCAGCGTAATCTCATCCTCGCCCAGCTGACGGCGGAACAGGATCTGCGCCGCCGCAATATCGATCTTGGTAGCAGTGAAGCAAAAGAAATCATCGCCAATGCGGGGCGCATTCAGGAATTGACGGATCAACTCCACCTCTCCAAAGCGGCGGTGGATTCCATCCGCGGCGCGGGCGAGCAGGCGTTCGATCGTTTCGGCGATCTGATCCGAGAAGGAAATCTGGATTTCAAATCGTGGCGGGACGCTGGGCTCTCCGCCATTCGCGACATCCTCAACGAATTCGAGACGCTTGCCATCGCCAACCCTTTGAAGAACGCCCTCTTCGGCGGCGCCTATCCGACGCTTGGCAATCTCGGCGGAACAAGCTTTCTTGACGCGCTCTTCAGCTCCGGTTCGTCCGCTGCTGGAGCGGTTGGAAATTTTGATTTCGCTGTCGCGCACAGCGGTGGGCGTCCGGGCATCGATCTGCTGCCGACGCGGCCAATGCCGATCGAGTTGCTTGCCAGCGCACCGCGCTTTCATTCCGGCATCAATCTCGCGTCCGACGAAATTCCCGCCATCCTCAAGCGCGGCGAGCGCGTGCTCAACATCGGTGAAAACCGGCGCTACAGCGCCTCTGGCGGGTATCGGCCCATGCCTGTCGCCTCGAGCTGGACGCCACCGAAGATCGAGGTCACGGTCAGGATCGATGGCGCACGCGGCAGCGCGGAGATCGAGGACGCCGTGAACCGCGGCACCTCGACGGCCATCGCGGCGAGCATGCAGGCTCTGCAGCAATACGATGCCGGGCTCGAGCGCCGCGTCATTCCCATCGTGCAGAACGGCATCGACGATCCGAGATATCACGGATGAGCCTGACGTTCCCGCTCACCGATCTGATTGATCGGATGCTGGTGAAGACCTGCGAGTTCGATCTCGACTTCAACCAGGACATTTCACTCGCGGGCGATGGCGGGCTCTGGGTCAAAGACCTCGCCCCGCCGCTCTGGCAGGCAAAGCTCACCTCGAACGAACTCGTGCACGCCAAAGCCCTGCAATGTCAGGCGCTCTATAATGCGATGGGAGGCTCGCTGCAGACCTTTCTCGCGTGGAATCCGCTTGCGCCCTATCCGCAAGCCGATCCCTCAGGGACCATCCTTGGTGCCAGCACGGTCAAGATTCACACCGTCGATTCCGGAATGGTGTTGCTGCGGCTGAAGGGATTGCCGGTGGGATATGTCGTCACGCTCGGCGACTTTCTCTGCTTCGACTACGGTGCCGGGCCATCGCGTGCCTTCCACCAGATCGCGGAGACGGCCGTCGCCGATGGCACCGGCGTGACGCCGCTGTTTCAGATTGCGCCGCCATTGCGCACGGGCGCGGCGGCCGACCAGATCGTGACGCTCAAGAAGCCGGCAGCACTGATGCGCATGCGGCCCAAGAGCTTCAAAATCGGGAATACCAGCCGCATGAAATCCGTCGTTTCCTTCGAGGCGGTCCAGGTCCTCTGATGCGGAGCCTCGATTCCCCAACGCTCGCCGCCCTCGGCGCGCGGCGTCTCATCATTCGGCATTTCTTCTGGATCACGCCCCGTGATTCTGTAACCGGGGCGCAGGTTGCGGCGGTGGGATTCTGGAACGATGTTGGCGCGGTCACGCTCAATGTCGTGGATGGCGTCTCGGGCTCGACGGTGTCGCGCAGCTACTCCGGCTCGGGCAAGGCGATCAAGTTTGAGCCCATAGTTCTTGCGACCGGCATCGGCGTCCGGACGACCAGCGTCGAACTCAACATGATCGATGCCGCCATCAACAATCTGGTGCGCGGCTACAATTTGAGGAAGGCGCCGGCCGAGCGGCATATCGGGCTCTTCGATCCCTCATCGCGCCTTGTCGTCTCGCAGCTCTATCCCGTCTTCGTCGGCTTCGTGAACGGAGCGCCGATTACAACGCCAGCCGTTGGTGCGGGCGGCAGCGTCAAGCTGCAACTGGTCAGCCACAGCCGGGAACTCACTCGTGTCAGCACCGAGAAGTGCTCCGACGCCAGCCAGCAGAAGCGCGTCTCGGGCGATCGGCTCTTTCAATATACCGGCATCGCCGGGGCGATGACCCTCTATTGGGGTGAGAGCAAGGGCACCGCCACCACGACGGCACAAGCTGTCACCGCGTCCCAAACCGGCCGCGGCAGAATTCCGTTCCTGTGATGGCAAGGCTCCCGGATTGGCGGTCGCGTCTTCATGCCGCGATTGAAGGCGCCATGCGCGCGCCCTTTGTTTGGGGCGAGAACGACTGCGCGATCGGATTGGCGGCGCGCTGTGTGCAAGCCATCACCGGTGAGGACATGGCCGCACCGTTTCGCGGAACCTACGACACGGCAGAGGGCGCCATTGCGGCGTTGAACGATGCGGGGTTTGCCGATCTCGTCGCCTTTGCTCTCGCCCATTTCGAGGAAATCCATCCCTCGCAGGCACGCATCGGCGATCTGGCTCTCATCCCCTCGGAGCCCACCGGCTGGACCGTCGGCGTCTTCGCGGGCGAGCGCATCGGCGTACTCACGCTCAAAGGTTACGGCACGGTCGAACGCGAGCGCGCGTCGCGCGCCTTCAGGGTTGGATGATGCGCCTCCGCAATGTCCTCATCGCCGCTGCAATCTTCTGCGCGGCGAGCGATCCCGCGCATGCCGATCCCATCACGACAGCGGTCGCGGCGGCGGTCGACTGGATCGTCGGATCGATCACCGCGGTCACCTGGGCCGACGTTGCGGCCTTTGCGCTGAAGACAGCGGCCGTTGTCGGGCTCAATTACGTCATCTCGTCACTGGCCGGAAAACCCCATCCCGCCATCAACGGCGTCAACGGGACGATCCAGACGGGTGGCACGGTCCCCCGTTCCATCATGGTTGGCAATTATGCGACCGCGGGCCTGCTCCTCTACGCCAACAGCTGGGGCACCGACGGCAATACGCCGAATGCTTTTTTGACCTATGTGGTCAAGCTCTCCGATTTTCCCATCACATCGCTGAACGACATCTGGGTGGGATCGACGAAAGGCAATTTCGATACCGGCCAGACGCCAGTCAGCCAGGGCTATCCGATCCTCGCCTTCCGCAAGAGCGGCGTCGATAATCTCTGGGTCCGCTTCTACGACGGCACGCAAAGCCTCGCGGACTCGTTTCTGACTTCGACCTTTGGTTCCGATCCGAACTATCCCTGGACCACCAACATGGTGGGACATGGGGTCGCCTACGTCATCGTCACCGCACGGCTGAACCCGCAGGTCTTTCCGAGCGGCTTTCCGCAATACAAGTTCGCTCTCCGCGGTGCGAAACTCTACGACCAGCGCCTGGATTCCACGGCCGGTGGCTCGGGCCCGCAGCGCTTCAGCGATCAGACGACCTGGGCCTACAGCGAGAATCCGGTTCTCATCGTCAACAACATCCTGCGCGCCATTTCCTACGGCGGGCAGCCGCTCTACGGCCTGCAAGGGCTTCCTGCCTCGCGCGTGCCGTCGGCATCCTGGTTTGCGGCGATGAACGAATGCGATGCCACGATCAATGACATCGGTGGCGGCTCGCACGCCCAGTATCGCTGCGGCGCGGAGATTTCCGTCGACGTACAGCCTGCCGACATGATCGATGCGCTGCTGAAGGGCTGCAACGGCCGGATTGCGGAGATCGGCGGCGTCTACAAGGTGCTCGTCGGTGCCGCCTCGGCCTCCGTCTACAGCTTCACCGATTCCGACATCATCGTCAGTCAGCCCCAGACCTTCGATCCCTTCCCGCCGATGGATAAGGCGGTCAACGGGATCACCGCCACGTATCCCGAGCCGGCCGAAGCCTGGGCGAACAAGGATTCGCCGCTGCGGAAGTACCAAGCAGCGGTCGATGAAGATGGCGAGATATTCTCGAACGTCAATTACGCCACCGTCTATGACGCGAGCCAGGTGCAGCGCTTGCAGGACGCGGCCCTTGGCGAAGCCGGCAGGTTGCGGCGCCACGCCCACACCATGCCGCCTCCGGCCTTTGTGCTGGAACCGCTCGACACGACCTCATGGACGAGCGCCCGCAACGGCTATGCCGCCAAGGCGATGCTCGTCAACGAGGCGACGATCAATGAGAACCTCGACATTCCGGTCTCGCTCTCGGAGATCGATCCCGCCGATTACGACTTCGATCCCAATGCCGATTACCTCCCGGTAAATCAGACGCCGCTGGTCGAGCCCGATCTGCCGCCGCTGCTCGGGGCGGTGACGGGTCTCACGGCCGTGCAGAGCGCCGACACGATCACTCTGTCCTGGAACGGGTTCAGCGAGCCCTCGCTCATTCTCGGCTATGGGATCAAGGGTGGCGCGGGCACGCCTGATTGGACGGCGTCGGCCTACATCGATGCGCTCTACAACGGCACGTCGTTCTCGCTCGCGGCCCCTGCCGCGGGCGCTCATCGCTACCACGTCCGTGCCTTCGACCAGTTCAAGCGGTACGGCACCGACGTCTATGTCGATATCAATGTCGTCGTCTCCGGAATCGCAGCGACCAGGATCACCGGCCAGCTGACGGACGCGCAGATTGCGGCCATCGCAGCGGCGAAGATCACGGGAACACTCACCGATGCTCAGCTTGCTGCCATTTCGGCAGCAAAGATTACGGGCACGCTTACCGACGCCCAGCTTTCCGCAATCGCGGCCGCAAAGATCACCGGGGCAATTGGCACCACTCAGATAAGCGACGACGCGGTAACGGCTCCGAAGATCGCTGCTGGCGCCGTGACCGCGTCCGAGATCGCAGCCAATACAATCACCGCTGCGCAGATTGCCGCGAACACTATTACGGCGGCGCAGATCGCCTCCGGCTCCATCACCTCGGCCGAAATCGCGGGGGGAACCATTGTAGCAGGCAACATCGCGGCGGAAGCCATCACGACCTCGAAGATCGCCGCCGGCGCGGTAACCGCAAACGAACTCACCGCCGGCGCCGTAGTGGCGGGCAAGGTGTCGGCCGGTGCGGTCAACGCGAGTTCGATCATCGTCGATGACCTGATCGTCACCAGTCACCTGACTGCGCATGCGGTGACGGACTCGACGGGCGCCTACGACGCCGGCACCGAAAGCGCGCCGACTGCCAATGTCTGGGCGGATGTCATCTCGATCAATTTCACCAGCGACGGGTCACCGGCCCTCATCATTGTCAGCACCATGTTCCGCAACGACGACAACGGCGACCACGCCACCGGGATCAGGCTGCAGGAAGGCGGCGCGGACATCTGGTCTGCCGCCAACACGACGGTGCAACACACCAGCCATCTGCCGTTCACCTTCGCCTATCTCGTCTCCCCGGCCGCCGGGAGCCGCACCTACACGCTGCAATGGAAACCCAACAGCACCGCCGAGCGGGCGAAGTACCGGTCCATCGGCGCTATTCCGTTCAAGCGATAATTGAGAGGCACAAATGAACTTCTCGGTGAAGATGACGAACGCTGAGGGCGATAGCAGGCTCGCCGCCCGCTACTACAGCCCGCAAGCCTATGACGAGAATGCCTGGGGTCCATCGCCGCTCTCCTGGGACGGGCACACCGGTTCTGAAGTGAGCGAATTGTGCACCACCATGCTCGGCACATTGGCCGCGGTCGAGGCAGTCCCGGATGTCATCAATCTCATCGCCTTCGCCACGACCGTGAAAGAGCAATGCGATGCGGCGCCGGACGACAGCGTCGCGGTGCTTTGATCACCTCCGACTTAGCGCAAGTGATCTTCCGCGTTGAGCATCGCTGAACAGCGCGCTGACGAGGCTTCACCAAAATTCTGACCATCGGGAACACCCATGATGATTCCAGCCGAAGCGGACATTCGCGTCGCGCGCAACGGCGTGTACAGGGACTTGCTCTATTTCCGGCAGAGCGGTCAGACGTTCGATATCACCGGCTGGGCCGCACGCATGCAGGTGCGCCGGTACCCCGGCGAAGCGGGAACGCCCCTCATCGATCTGGGGACATCGGTTACGTCCTCGAACGGAAGCCATATCGCCATCACCGATGCCGCCGGCGGCATCCTCGAAATCTTCATCGCCAAAGCCGACATCGCGGCGCTGCCGGAAGCTGCAACCCCGCCTCAGCCCCAGAGCATCTTTGCCTATGACGTCGTTCTCACCGAGCCCGGCGGCGATGAGAACGTCTATCTCAAAGGCGCGCTCGTCGTCGATGAGGGCGTCACGAAATGAGCGAACGCACCCTCGAGATCAGGAGGCGGACGATCACGGTCGAATTTGCCGCTCCGCGCGGTGCGCCGGGGCCCACGGGCCCGCCGGGCGCGGTCGACGATTACGTCTTCACCCAGGGAACGCCTGCCGCGACCTGGACCATCAATCACAATCTCGGCCGCAAGCCGCTCGTCTCGCTGCTCACCGTGGGTGGCATGGAGATGAACGCGGACATTCTGCACGTCAGCGTCAACCAGGTGCAGGTGAATTTTGCGCAGGCAACCGCCGGCTCGGCCCGGCTGATATAGGAGTTTTCCGGTGCAACAGCTTTCCGATCTCGATTTTGCGGGCGTTGCGAAGGCAAAGGGGCTCCTTGATCCCACTTCCGCGCAAGATGCGGCGACCAAAGCCTATGTCGATGCCCTGGTCGAAGGCCTGAACTGGAAGGACAACGCACGCGCCGCCTCGACGGCGAACATCAATTTGGCATCGCCCGGTGCCTCGATCGACGGGATTTCATTGACGGCAGGCGATCGTATCCTGGCCAAGGACCAGGGCACTGCCTCGCAGAACGGCATCTATATCTGGAACGGCGCGGCCGTCGCTATGGTCCGCTCCACCGACACCAGCACAGCGAACGAACTCGAAAGCGCGATCGTTTCGGTTGACGAGGGAACTACGAACGCCGCCACGACGTGGCGCCAATCCGCGGTCAACTTCACCCTTGATGTTGGCGCGGTGAGCTGGGGCGCCTTCGGTGTTGCCACAGCCGCGGCCTCCGAAACTGTTGCTGGTAAGGCCGAGCTGGCGACGCAAGCAGAAACCGATGCGGGTACTGACGATCTGCGAATCGTCACGCCGCTGAAGCTTGCGAACTATGCGGCGAGGAAGCTGAAGAAATCCGGATTCATCGGCGATGGTTCGGCGACGCAATACGACATCAACCACAATTTTGGGACGCGCGATTTGAGCGTCACCGTCTACCGCAACTCCACACCCTGGGACACGATCCTCTGCGATGTGAGCCGCCCGGATACGAACACGATCCGGTTCAACTTCGCCACGGCCCCGGCGGCCGGCCAGTTCGCTTGTTCGATCCTGGGATAGGCCGATGGATTTCCTCTCCAATCCCAAGGGCGCGGGCAACGCCTCCTTCGACCCGTTCCTTGACGCATGGATGTTCGGCAATGGCGCGGACGGCGATGTAACGGTGAACGGCGCCGTCACGCTCACCCGTGACATGTACTTCAACAATCTCACTGTCGCCGCGGGCGCGGCCATCAATCCCGCCAGTTGGCGCATCTTCGTCAAAGGCACGCTCGATCTTACCGCGGCGCCCACGGGCAGCATCTTCAACAATGCCGGGAACGCCGCGAACGCCACCAATGCGACAGGTGGCACACCGGGCGCGCTGCTCATCTCGCGCAGCATGGTCACGTCCGTCACTCCGGGGGCGGGAGCGGCCGGGGGCACCGGCGTCGGCACCGTCGCTGCTGCTGTTGCAGCACCCGTCTCGCCTCTGGTTTCTCCCGGAGCGGCGGGCGGCGCAGGAGGCACATCCGGCGTCAATGCAGGCGGCGCCTCGCGCGCAGGCAATACCGCGGCAGTCGAACCAATCGGCAGGCTTTCTCCCGATCTGATGCGAGGCCAGTCCACCGGCACAACGTTTCAGATTATCGGCCAATCCCAGGCGGCCCCCGGTGGAAGCTCGGGTGGCGGCGACGGGACGGGTTCGGGCGGTGGCGGCGGGGGAGGCGCGTCAGGTGGCGGTGGTATTGGCATATTTGCGCGGACCATCAATCGCGGTCCCGCCACAGCGGCAGGCGCCATTCAGTCGAAAGGTGGGATTGGCGGCAACGGTGCGTCGGGAACCGGTGGCACCAATCGCGGTGGCGGTGGCGGAGGTGGCGGCGGTGCCGGCGGGCTCATTCTGGTGATCTACCGCTTTCTCATCGGTGCACCGGCATCGGGCTGCTTCGACGTGACCGGCGGCGCCGGCGGTGCCGGGGCAAATGGTGTCGGCACGGGTGTCGGTGGTGATGCCGGTGGGGGCGGCCCAAGTGGTCTCGTGATCTTCGGTAGTGTCGCGGACGGCACCGTGACCGCATCCCTAAGCAAACCGCCTGTCCCCGGGGGTGCGCACAGCGGCGCGACGGGTGGCGCGGCAACTCCCGCAACAACCACGCAGGTGTCGCTATGAGAAAGCTCTGGATTGCGGAGGAACCGTTTCCGCCGGGCAAGGAAATGCTCGACGAGGCTGGTAAGGCGGGCGCCTCGGAAATCATGCATCTCGGCGATCCCGCTGTGGTCGCGCTCGGAATCGAAAAGCCGGGCTACCACGAAATTCCGGAACCCGCCGACGATGCCGACGCCATGCGGCGCGAAGAAACGAAGGTCGAACTCGCCTCGAGCGATGCCCGCATGGCACGAGCGACCGAGGATCTGTGGGATGCGCTCATCGCCAAGGGCGTGCTCACAGCGCGCGATCTCCCCAAGGAAGCGGCCGATCTGATCACGAACCGCAAGAGCCTGCGCACGCAGCTCACCTGATTCAATTTCATTCGGAGCCCATCATGTTCACAGCCGAGCGGCTGCAGCAGCTCTGTCCGTATGCGCATGCCGATATCGTCGATGCGGTGGTACCGGCGCTGGAAAAGTTTGCGCCCGCCTTCGAGACGACGACATCGCTGCGGCGCGCTCATCTGATGGCGCAGATCGCTCATGAGAGTGCGGGATTCACGCGCCTCGCCGAGAACCTCAATTATTCCGCTGAGCGTATTCCCGTCATATGGCCACGTCTTGCTGCACGGGCGGTTGAACTTGCGCATCAGCCCGAGGCGCTCGCGAACGCTGCCTATGCCAATCATCTCGGCAACAGTGACGAGGCTTCCGGCGATGGCTGGCGCTATCGTGGACGTGGTCTCATCCAGATCACCGGCCGCGACAATTACCGCGCCCGTGGCGTGGTGCTGAGAATCGATCTCGTGGCGGACCCTGAGCGCGCCGCCGAACCCGATACGGCCGTGCGCGTTGCCCTCTCATTCTGGCAATCGCATCACTGCAACGAAGCGGCTGATCGCGACGACATCAAAGCGATCACACGCGCCATCAATGGTGCTGCGCTCGAAGGCCTCGCGGCCCGTCGCGCTCTCGCCGAGCGCGCCAAAGAGATTTTCGTCTGAACCGCGCCCGGCTGACGCTCGGCGAACCCATTGAACCGCAGAGGTGTGACCATGCTGCACAATTGGAAATCCTATGCTTGGCTGATGCTGATCGCGCTTTGCGCCTCGGCAGTCCGCTGGCCCGATATCGTTCGCGACAAGGACGGCAAGTTCCGCTGGGGAATGCTGCTCCTGCAGCTTCCCGTCGCCTTTGCGACCGGCGTCGTGGCGCACGCCCTCGTGCCGGCGGCGCTCCATTGGTTTCCGTATGCGGGGGATTTTGTGGGCGAGGGATTGGCCGGGGTCCTCGCCTTCGCGGGGCCGCTCGCTGTGGTGCGCGTCTTCGACGCGCTCAGCAACCGTCGGGGAGGAACGCGATGAGTCTGCTCGCTCTGCTGCTCGCGTCATGGCGAGGCGGCGGTATCGCACGATGGGCCGAGATCGCTGCCGCTGCTGCGTTTGTGTTTTTCGTCGGCTTTGCCTTCGGCCAATACGCTGCGACGTCGGACGCGGTCAAATCCGTGGTCGAAACGGTTCAGACGCACGCCGACCGGGAATTTGCCAGCGCGACCGCCGAGATTGCGGCGAACGTCAAAGCCGCCAACGCCAGGATTCAAATCGAGACCGAGAAGAGCGCCAGGGCCGCCGATCTCGCTTCCGCGACGTTGCGTGCCCGCGAGGCGTCGGCGCATCGCGATCGCGATGCGGCCCTCGCCCAACTCAGCAAGGAAAGAAAGGAACTGCACGATGAAATGGACCAGATGCGTGTTGCGGTTGCCGAGCCTCGCGCTTGCGGCTGGAGCGGCGATTCTCGCCGCGTGCTCGACCAGGCCTCCGGAGCCGATCCGGGCGCCGATTTCGTTCCCGGCGATCGAGCTGCCGAAGCCGATCCCGCCGGCCGAATTGCTGCGGCTGCCGCCACGGCCTCCGCTTCTGCCGCGGGAGCGGGAGACGGAGAATTCCTGACCTGCAATCAACTATTCCGCGGCTATGTCAATTTGAGCGAATGGGCTCGCGGCGTCGCGGGGCAGTTGGAAGCGGCGCAGCAGTGGATGCGGGAGAGGTTGTTGGAGGCAGCGGGAAGGGATTGAATTTTCGCTGGTGACGCGCGGGCCTCGGAACGCGCCATCTTTCCGAAATACAAGTCACCTTCTCACGCTTTAGTTAGGCGATACCTCCTACACAGAGTATGTTTCCAGTGTCTTCAAACTATCGGGCGATAAGTCGCGTTTCGCGAAGACGTATGAATTGCTAGGCTTGATTCGTAAAAGTGGGGCTGGCGCATGTGGCGAGGCGCATGGTGGCTTACGGCGCGACGCGACATGGCGATCGGTCATCCCAAGTTTTCAGCGCTAAAATTGCCCATTTGGTGTCCTTATCCTTATGACAATTATTGCAGGCGTTGGGAATTTGCAGCGCGTCCGTCTAGGTCGGACTGACGAAATGGAATGTATGCGTCGCCACAAACGGCCCACCGGGCAGGAACAGAACAACCCTTAATCTTCAAATGGTTACCTGTCCCAACCCTGTCGCATGCGTTCATTGATTCCCAATGCATTCTTCTCCGATTCCCAAACCGGCGCGCGGCAGTTTTGAATTCAAACTGCCGCGCCATTCCGCTGTCACGACAAGGCTTAGGCGATAACGCAATTGCCAACAGGCGTGTGCATCAGTGGCGGTCATCTGCCAAGTCGACGACGCAAACGAGGTCGTCGGGTGCGATGGCAATGCGATTGATCACATTTCGCCGTTCTTGGGCGGGTGACGGAGGTCCTACCCTGCTCCGGACTGATCTAGACCGCCCACCGCTGCCTATGCCCCGGGGAGGCAGGCTTCGTGCGAGAACAGCCTGATTGCGTCGCCCCCCGCGCGAGCAACAAGGTGCATCTGTACCGGCAAATCTTAGACGGACACTCCCAAGGCCCTCAGACGCGTCAGTGTTCGGCCGATTTCTAAAAATCGCCGTCTGCCGGATGCACGGCGCCCGGACCAACGCCCCTGTTCGGCACCCTTCCGTCGCCATACTAGTGGACGGCGACTACTTCGCCCGTGAGGGAACGGTGTTTCCGCCGCGTAATCTGTGGGACAGACCGGCAGGAGACCGCCTTCGTGGGGATGGGCGGATACAACGGTCGAGGGGAGCAAGTGTCAGTTATGAAAGAAGTGCTTAATCGGAGATGGCGCTTTTTGGCGGGTACGGCCATAACGGCCGTATTAACCGCCGCTAGCTGCGGCGCCGCTCTTGCGCAAGAAGCAAACCGGCAGGTTATTGTTGCCCAGGCGGCTGGCGGGCAGCCGATGGATGACCGACAGCTCCTTCTTCAAAGGCTGCAACAGTTCGAACAAAGGTTGAACCAGATCGAAGGTCGCTCTGGAATGCCGGGGGTGCCGTTGTCTCCTCCGCCGGCGAATCTAGACACCCAAGCGATTCTCGATCGCTTGGAACAGATCGACCAGCGGCTAACGGACCTTGAAACCAACACGGTCCTGTCCGCGCCAAAAATCAATGTCAAAGAGGTCGACGTTTATGTCGATCAGAACGGTAACGAGTTCGATCAACCGGGACCGGGTTTAACCGCCCAGAAGACATATCAGCGGGAGCGCGTCTTCCGCCGCCAAGTTGTCGAGGATGAGATTGAAGAGGCCCTCGCCAAAGAGGCCGAGAATGGCATCCAGCTTGGCGTCAGCAGCATCACGACAATTCAAGGCGCGTTTCAAACGCGCGGTCCAAAACTATTCCCTAAGGACCCGGATGGCCACATTTACGGAGTGACACAGTCAGACATTACCTTTTTGGCGCAATCCGCTGCCTTGAATACAAGCTTTTTTGCAGACGTTGTCGCGATTGGTGGACCGACGCCGAATGGTGAAATTCCGGCGCTTACGCTCCTCAACAGTCAGGGCGCCCGCCTATCGAACAATCGGCTGCAGATGCGGGAAGCCTGGATTCGCACGGAAATTTTCGGGCAAAGATTGGGGCTTACGCTCGGCCAAGTCGACCTGACAAATTACTTCGACCGCAATGCGGTTGCCAATGACGAGACCTCACAATTTATTAGCGATGCCTTGGTGAACAATCAGGTTCTTGGTTTGGCCAATAACGGCCTTGGCGCCGTGGCTGTTTGGGACCCGAAGTCATTCTACAATGTTAAAATCGGCGTGCAGCAAAGCGAAGCCGATCCCACCAATCCTATCGCGACCAATCTGAATGACTCGATCTTCTCTCTGGCGGAAGTCGAAGTTATCGCCGTCCCCTTCGGCCTGGGTGAAGGTCATTATCGCCTATGGGGTCGCGTGGATAACAGCACCGGGCAGGACAGAACTGGCTGGGGCATCAGCATCGACCAGCATCTGACGCCGGAAGTCACAATCTTTGGCCGCTATGGCAATGGCGATGTTGGCGGAACGCGGGTGCACTTCTTTGACGGCGGGTTCGGCTTCCAAGCTCCGTTTGCATTAAATCCGTTGGACAGATGGGGAGTCGGCTATGCCCAGACCGAAGTTGTACAAGGGCCGAGCGACTTGACCGCCCCCAATGAAAAACTGGTCGAAGGCTTCTATAATCTACACCTGACGGACCACCTCGCAGTGTCAATGATGCTGCAATACGTGATGGAGTCGGGCATCCGTTCTAACTTTTTCATTCCCGGTCTTCGGATGGGCGTGACGTTCTGACAAACTCGAAGGAGTTGAAGATGCGCACTTTTAACCTTGCAGCGATTGCCTCTATTCTGGTTGGAACAGCCGGTCTGATCAGCTCGTCTGGCTCCCTCGCTGCGCAGTCGGCGATGCCAAACATGCCGAATATGCCCAACATGCCGAACATGGCGATGCCGGCCCCGCAAAGCGGGCCAGGCATACTGGTCCCCGACCCGACCAAGGTGGTGATGATAGTCAATCGCGACTCCAACGAAATCGCGTTCATGGACATCTCGACCAAGAAGATTGTCGGAAAGACGTTCCTCGGCAACAACGTCAATCCGCACATGGTAATGATGTCGCCTGACGGTCGCTACGTTGTTACCGGCGGTCAACGCTCCAGCAAGGCCTACATCATCGATGCGCATACGCTGAAATTGGTGAAGGTCATTCCGGTAGGGCTTTTCCCCGAGCATTTATCGTTCTCGCCCGACGGCCGGTATTATTATCAGGGTAATCCAGAGGGTGATTCCATCAGCGTCATCGATATGCAGTCGCTGAGCGTGATCAAAACGATTGAAGGCCTGAAAGAACCGCTGAATATCACCTTCACCCCGGACGGCTCCAAAGCTTATGTCGGCAATTACGGTGCTCATTTTGTCAGCGTCATCGACGTGACGCGCCATGAGGTAATCAAGCGAATCCAGATCGCTCCGACACCAGGCATTTCGGCCCTTGAGCCGACAAAGTACCTGAGCGAAATACACGGAATATTTAACGCGACGCCCAGCGCCGATGGACGTTACCTTTATGCCGCGGATGGCGATCTTGGCGTCGTGGGCGTCATCGACACGCGCGAGGACAAGGTTATCAAGGTCATTAGGGTGGGACGAGATCCTTGGCGCGGCTATATGAGCCATGACGGCAAATATCTCATCACCGCCAACAACGGTGACCAGACCATCTCCATCATTGATACCCAGAAAAATGAGGTTGTATCGACGCTGGAAGGCCCGAAGGACATGACCGGCATCAATTTTGCCGGCGGAAAGGCCTGGGTCATCGGCTCGACGACAGGCTTTCTCTATAGCTACAATTTGAACACGCTCACGCCCGCCGGTCGTCTAAAAATTGGTCAGAACCTGTTTCTTCAGACGTCAACCACCGATGTTGCGGACGAGAAGCTCTACGTCGCCAGTGCAACCGACAATTCGGTCTATATCGTGGATGGCCGGACGGAAGCTGTGGAGCGCGTGCCCAATGTCGGCCTCTATCCCTGGGGAACGCACATCATGGATAGCAAAGACAATTACTGCCACTAGGCAGATCACGTTTAGCACCTCGTGAGGGGTATGTTTTGAGTTATGAGCAGCATGCGGTCGGTTTTGCGTAATCTGATCTGGCTCGTGCCCCTCACCCTTCTTTCTTCCGCGCAGGCGGCAGGTGTGCGCGATTTTACGCGTAAAGCACCGCCAGCGGGCACGGCGGTCAGCGATGCGCAAGCGTCGGAACTGACACTCACGCTGACACAAGCCGCAACACGCCCTATCCAGAATTGGATTCGCACTGCGGGCCGCTTGGACGCGAGCCGCAAAACGCTGACGGCATTCCTGCGTCCGCCGGAATCAGAATTAGTGCAATTAGGCCAACGTTTTGAGGCCTACACAGTTAACACCAGGACGCGAAAACATCTTGGGCGAATTACCAAGATAGCACCGCAAGCCGGCGGCGCTTCTATAGAAGGCACGCTTCCCGTTGAGACATCGAACGACGTCTCGCGTTATCTGATGGAAATTGTCGTCGAGCGCGGGCCGTTTCTGTCCGTACCTAATGTGTCGATCATCGAAGAAGGCGACGATCACGTTGTCTATATTCAGAAGCAACCCGGGCAGTACACGCCCCAAGTGATCAAGACGGGCTTGCAAGGCGAGCTCTACACGCAAGTCACCGATGGGCTCAAAGAAGGCGATCAGATCGTCTCAATAGGCAGCTTCTTCGTCGATGCAGAGACCAAATTAAAATCGCCGGCAACTATGATGGCGGCGATGCCGGGAATGGATCACGGCTCCATGCCCGGCATGGAGCACGGCGCCATGGCAGCAAATGCGCCGCCTGCAAACTCGGGAACTGCTCCCGCATTGATCATGACAGACCCCGGGGCTAATTCGAAGGTCAAAGGGCCGTTGCCCATGATCCATGTTATGTTCAACCGGCCGGTCGATCCTAAAACATCGAGCTTCGAAGTTACAAAAGCTGACGGCAGCCGGATTGAAGTGGGTGAAGCCATGCCCATGGGCGCAACTATGCTGATGGCGATGCCGAAAACACCTCTGCCCGCCGGGACGTACAAAGTGAAATGGCGGACCGTTGCGTTATCTAAGACTCTTGAGGGCGAGTTCTCGTTCTCGGTGCAATGAGCCGGAATCGATGATCGCCACCATTGTTGCACGGGTCTTGCAATACCGGCTGATTATAGGGCTGCTCGTCTTAGCGGGCGTCCTTTTAAGTGCTTACGCAATCCGCACCGCGCCGCTTGACGCCATTCCCGACATTTCCGATCCGCAAATCATTGTTTACGCTAAATGGCCGCGCACGCCCGAACTGCTAGAGACCGAAGTTACAGAACCCATCATTAAGTCTTTGGCCGGCGCTTCCGAGATTCAAGCGGTTCGAGCCACATCCCATATGGGCTATTCCTTCATTTACGTCATCCTAAAGAGCGAGGGGCAACGCCCGGCTGTTCGTCAGCTTGTTGCCGACCGCATCAGCGCCATTCGTCCGCAATTGCCACCAGATGCGATTGTTACACTCGGACCCAACGCAAGCAGCATGGGATGGATTTATGAGTACGCCCTTATCGACAAGGAGGGGACTCGCGATCCTCGCGATTTGCGCCTGCTGAATGAAAATCAGATCAAGCCTGCCCTACAGACAGTGCCCGGAGTCGCCGAAGTGGCTTCTGTTGGCGGTTTGGAGAAGCAGTATCAGTTGAAAATTTTCCCACCATTGCTGGCGGAAGCGGGCATTTCGCTCAGGCAGCTCGTAACAACACTACAAAGTTCCTTCCAAGAAGCCGGTGGAAGGACCATCGAAGTCACCAACCGCGATTATCAAATTCGTGGCGTCGTAAGCAACAACGACATTAATAGCCTGGAACAGATGGTGCTGGGCCGGAGCCCCAATGGGAAACCCGTCCTTCTTAAGGATATTGGCTATATCCAGATTGGTTATGACCAACGCCGCGGCATTGCGGATTTGAACGGCGCCGGCGAGGTCGTTGCAGGCATCGTCGTCATGGAGCAGAAGCAAAACGTCCTCGAAGTCACCGGGGCGCTCGACGCAAAGCTTCGTGAGGTCAAAGCGTCTCTGCCGATGGGCATCGACATTGTGCCAGCGTACAACCGCTCGACGCTGATCTGGGGGACGCTCGAACATTTTATAACGACGCTAATTTATGAATTGATCGTTGTCATCCTGATCACGGCGCTGTTCTTGCACAATCCCCGAACCGCCATCGCCCCCGTTGCGGTCTTGCTTTTGGGCGTGCTGTTCACGGCGATGCCGCTGTCTCTGTTCCACCAGACGATCAATTTGTTCTCGCTCGCAGGTCTCTTCATCGCCATTGGAGAAATGGTAGACGCGACCATTGTGATCGTAGAGAACTGTACCGCAGAGTTGTCCGCGCATCCGAACGCATCCGTGGCGCAACGGCGTGATATTATCGTGCATTCCATCACGAATGTGGCGCGGCCGCTGCTCTTCTCCCTCCTCATCATCCTTGCGTCGTTTCTTCCCGTCTTCTTCCTCGGCGAAAAGGAAGGCCGCATGTTCGATCCCCTGGCGTTCAGCAAGACGTTCGCCATGGCATTTTCTACTCTGCTCACCCTTTTCCTTCTGCCCATCATCGTCGTTTGGGTTTTCCAGGGCCGCAAGTTAAAGCCGCAAGGCCACCGCGAACTCGCGTTTGTGAATCTGTATCGGCGGGCCGTAAACGCAGTCGTCCGTTTTCGTTACGCATTTCTTGCCGCCAATCTCGTCGCCTTGGCAGTCGCGGTTGTTCTCATTGGGGGATTCAAAAAGGATTTCATGCCCCAGCTGGAGGAGGGCTCGATCCTGTACATGCCAACGACGCTGCCCGGTGTTCCTGCGCGCGAGGCCGGCTGGGTTCTGCAGCAGATCGACAAGAAGCTGAAAAGCTTTCCCGAAGTAACGAGCGTCTTCGGAAAACTTGGCCGCGCCGACACAGCGACCGACTCCGCGCCGGTAACGATGATCGAAGCCACCGTGCTGCTTAAACCGGAATCGGAATGGCGGCCTGGAATGACGAAAGCGAAGCTGACCGCCGAAATGGACAAGGCGATGAAGATCGTGGGTTACGTCAATATGTGGGTCCAGCCGATCAATGCGCGCGTGGTCATGCAGGATACGGGCATTCAGACGCCCGTGGGCATTAAGATCAAAGGTATTGATATCGCCACCATAGAAGAACTAGGGCAAAAGGCCGAAGCAGCCCTAAGAACATTTGCCGGCACCCAATCGGTGATCGCCGAACGCATTTCGGAAGGTTATTTTATCGATGTGGAGTTCGATCCGGCTCGCTTAGCGCAAGCGGGCATTACGGCCGACGAAGCCATGCCGATCGTGCGCTACGCGATAGGCGGCGACAATGTCGTTTCCATCAAAGAGCGCGGAAGCCTGCCCGTACCGCTGAGCGTCCAATATTCGCCGGAATATCTCGATACGCTCGATAAGGTACGCAACACACCCATGGTGGTGCCGGGCGGCGGCACTATTAGTCTGCGGGAGATCGCGGACGTAGCCGTCAAAAAAATGCCGGAGATGATCCGCAACGACAATGGCGCTTTGGCGGGATACGTTTTTGTCTATCTCAACCCGAATGTCACAGCGACGGACTACGTAGAACAAGCAAAGCCCTATCTCGCCAAGGCGCTCGCGCTTCCTGCCGGCTATTCACTCGAATGGACAGGTGATTATCAATATGCCGCCAGCGCTCGGTCTCAATTGCAGCTTATTGTTCCCGTTACACTGCTGATCATCTTTGTTCTGCTCTCGCTCGCATTTCGGTCCGTTGCCGATAGTCTTTTGATCATGGCATCGGTGCCCTTTGCGCTGGTCGGCGGCGTCTTCCTGCAATGGCTGCTTGGCTATTCCATGACGACCGCTGTCGTGATCGGGTACATCGCACTCTTCGCAGTGGCGATTCAGACCGGCATCATTATGATCATTTTCATTCGGCAAGCGCTTGCGCGCAAAGGCCCGGCCGAAACCTACATGGATGCTGTGGTCGATGGTTCCGTTTTGCGGTTGCGGCCCAAACTGATGACCGTTGCGGCGACGGTTCTCTCACTTTTGCCAGTTATGCTTTCGACCGGTCCGGGCATGGAGATCATGAAGCCGATTGCCACTCCTACGGTCGGCGGAATGATTAGTTCGACGGTTTATGTGCTGTTTCTAATCCCGTGCCTTTTCGCCATCGGCGAAGACATTCGGCGATGGCGGGGAAGGGGCGCCCCTGTTCGCGAAGTAGGGGCAATATCGGCAACCTAGAATGAACCGCATGAACGTCCTCGGTCTGCTTAGGGTCGGAAGCATTTCCGCGATGCTCATCTTAGGGGACGCGGAGGCAAATGGAGAGGCAAGCCCGGCGCGTGGTCCCGTCGGAAGCGCGACGGCGCTGGCTGCATTGCCTGCCGGACCTGAGAAAGCCATCGTGCTCGAACATTGCGCGGTATGTCACGACATCGATTGGATCGTCCGTTCGGGGGGCACCGTGCAGGGCTGGACGGACCGAATTCAACGAATGATTAGGGCTGGCGCTACGATCCCCCGTGAGCAAATACCCGCTGTGGCGGCGTATCTCGCGAGGGCACTCCCGCCGCGACTGCGTGAGGATGAGCCTAAATAAGATGGCTGTGCAAAACCGCCACAAAACGGGAAGTGATGAACATGAACGAAGAGCAGATTGGTATCAAAACCTTTGGCAAGGAAGATGCTATCGTCATCCGGCGTATATTGATGGTGGGGTCTACGGAAAACGGCGAGCATCTCGGCATGGAAATCGAAACCGAAGACGGTACGTTATCGCTTTTATTGTTTCCGTTTTTTGCATTTCCGAAGCTCATGTTGTCTCTAATGACCGCTGGTGGCCTAGCGCATCGTGACCAACTGGCGCGCTTCGCCGGACATGAAGCCGCATTGTCGGCGACGGGGTTAAGCGCCTTTCGTCCGACAGGTTACCACGTGGGCAGAATGCGCCTGACAAATGGGGAAGACGTGGTGCTCATGCGGTTAAAGAAAGGTGAGCTGCCAATTCTTGATGTAACGCTGCCTGTCCAGGATGCAAAGCTCTTGGGGCGAGACGTTACACTAGAGGCAGCGAAGGAACCTTTACGCAAGAAACCCAGTCATTAGTGAGCGCTGATTTTGACCGGGTGACTGGGTGTGTTCCTTGTTTCCGAACCATCCACGACCAAGTGCCTTGCACAAGGCTGTGATGGCCTGGAATCGTGCAAGCCGGATTTCGACCAATAGGTCAGTTGCCCCGAACAAACGTTGCTGCGCCTGCAGTGGCGCCAAATGGCCGATCAGATCAATGTCGAAGGCCCTCGTTGCTGCTCGACTTTGAGCCGTTCTCGCTCGGCAAGGCGCCTAACCTGATTAGCAGCCGTTTCGACTTCGCCAACGGATTTGAAAACAGCGTTTCGGTAATTGGCGACCAGCTCCTGTTGCTGTGCTTGGGCCAATTGCAGTTGACCTTGCCGACGGCCACCGCCGAAAATCGCTACAACAGCGATGCACCAAGGGCATATACAAGCCATGCGCCACCCGAACCGGTTAGCGGATCTTGGGCAAGAACGAACCGCGCGCGGTAGCCGCCGATCTAAAGACGTTACATCACCCTTTCCTTTGCGCACTGTTAGCACTCACTATTTCGCCCGCAACAGACGAAGAGCATTGAAGATCACGAGGAGAGACGCGCCCATGTCTGCAGCGATGGCTGCCCATAAGCTCGCCATACCGATAAATGTGAGCACGAGGAACACGGCCTTGACCGCGAGCGAGAACACGATGTTCTGACGGATGACAGCGAGAGTGTGTTTGCTGTGGGCGATAAGCCAAGGAAGCTTCGAAATATCGTCTGTCATGAGCGCAATATCGGCTGTCTCTATGGCGGCATCCGAGCCAATGGCGCCCATGGCGATACCAAGATTTGCGCGCGCAAGTGCTGGAGCATCGTTTATGCCGTCGCCCACCATCGCGACTGTGCCATAGCGGGCGACGAGTTCCTCGATCTTCTTGAGTTTATCCTCGGGCAGAAGCTCGGCATGGGCCTCGTCGATACCTACCTCTCGCGCAATGGCGTCAGCCGTGGCGCGATTGTCCCCGGTCAGCATCACCAGATGTTGGATGCCCATATCATGCAGACGCTTCACGACATCGCGTGCTTCCGGGCGGATCGCGTCCGCGACGGCAATCAAACCGCAAACATGCCGCGTATTGCCCACGAAGATCACTGTCTTGCCCTCCGCCTCGAAAGCTTCCGCATTGCGGGCGAACTCGGGCGTATCCTGAGCTCGCTCAACGACGTAACGGTGCGAGCCGAGCCAAAAGATTTCTCCGTTGAACGTGCCGACAAGGCCTTTGCCCTTCAGGACCTGAACGTCGGCGGCTGGCGTTGTCGCGATATCTCTGGCGTCTGAGTAGCGGCGAATGGCGCTCGCGAGCGGATGGCTGGACCGCGCTTCGAGTGCCGCCGCGCGGGCCAGCAGCTCCGGCTCGGTGTGACCGTTGAATGCGATAACGCGGAAAACTTCGGGCTCGCCCCGGGTAATCGTTCCGGTCTTGTCCATGGCAATCGCGTTCAGGCGAGCAGGCAATTCGATGAAAGCGCCGCCTTTCACCAACACGCCAGCACGCGCCGCCGCCGCGAGCGAGGCCACGATCGAAACCGGCGTCGAGATCACCAGCGCGCAAGGACAGGCGATCACGAGCAGGACCAATGCCCGATAGAACCAGTCGTCCCACGATGCGCCGCTGAAGATGAGTGGCGGCCCGAGGAAAACCGCTACCGCCAAGGCCATGACTGCCGGAGTGTAAACGCGGGCAAATTGTTCAACCCATTGCTCGGATGGTGCGCGCCGCCCATGGGCTTCTTCGACCATTTTGACGATGCGGGCGAGGGTCGTGTCCTGCGCTGCTTTGCTTGCCTCGACCGTAAGCGTGCCGTCTCCATTGATGGTGCCAGCAAAGACTTCCGCGCCGGGGGCTTTCTCAACAGGTACGCTCTCCCCGGTGATGGGCGCCTGATTCACCGCGCTGGTGCCTGAGATGACGCGCCCGTCGAGAGCGATTGCCGCCCCGCCGGGTACGACAAAGCGGTCGCCGGGCCGAACTTCGGCAAGTGGCACGTCCTTTTCCTTCCCGTCCGGCAGGAGCAAACGAACAATCTTGGGCGCCAAATCGAGAAGCTGGGCGATAGCGCGACGCGCTCGACCGACGCTCCAGCTCTCAAGCGTCAGCGACACGGCAAACAGGAAGCTTACCGTAGCGGCTTCAAACCATTCCCCTATGATTGCGGCGCCGATGACGGCTACCGTCATCAAGAGATTCATGTCCGGCCGCAATGCGCGTACCGCATACCAAGACTTGACGGCGACAAAGCGCCCGCCCGTGAGAATCGCCAGGACATAGGCGGCGACCTCCGCCACCGGCATCGTCTGGCCGGAATGAGTCGCAAAAAGGCGCCATGCGTTCTCCAGGCCGCCGGCGAGCGCCGTATGGATACCGAGACCGAGCAGAATGAACGCACCACTTGCAACCGTGAATCGGAGTTGCTGCCGCTGCTGACCGCCAGCCTGTGGTTTTCCTTGCGCCTCCTGCCATCGCTCAGCAGTCAGGCCTGTCGATGCCACTGCTTCCAGAATCCGTTCGTCTGGAACGCTTTGCGCGGCGTCGCTGACGGTCATGCGAGCATTCAATACATCGAAGGCAAGGTTGTTCTCGGTGCCGACCACCGGCCCGACCGCACGTTTCAACGCTTGCACTTCTTCTGCACAATCCATTCCGCCAATTTTGTAGGAGCGCTTCCCCGAAGCAGAAGAAGCCGACGGTACCCCGGAAAGTGCACAGCCCTCCGACGCGCAATTATCTTGAAGGCCATCCCCGGCGTTACTCATCTGAATAATTCCCCGTTTGGATGCGTGCCGCTCATGGCGCGGTGGTCTCCGGGTTTCGAACCCATCCGCCCCCGAGTGCCCTGTATAGGCTTGTGATTGCCTGCAGTCGTGCGAGCCGGAGTTCGACCAATTCGTCCTGTGCAGTAAAAAGCGTTTGTTGCGCCTGCAGCAACGCCAGAAGGCCGATCAGACCCTCGCGATATTGCACATTGGAAATGTCGAAGACCGTCGTTGCCTTCGTTACCTGCTCGGTTTTGAGCCGTTCTCGCTCGGCAAGGCGGCTAACCTGATTAATCGCGGTTTCGACTTCGCCGAAGGATTTGAAAACCGCCTTTCGGTAATCGGCGACTAGCTCCTGTTGCTGTGCTTGGGCCAATTGCAGTTGACCTTGGCGACGGCCGCCGTCGAAAATCGTCTGCAGCAGCGATGCGCCAAGGGCATATACCAGCCCTGTGCCGCCCGAAGCAGCCGCTACGTCACCTCCTATGAATCCATCCGTTACAACCGAAATAGCCCCGGTCACGAGCCCGCCAGAACCGGTTAGCGCAATCTTGGGCAAGAACGCACCGCGCGCGGCCTCAATGTTGGCGTCGGCAGCTGCGAGATTTGCTTCTGCCTGGGCGATATCCGGTCGGCGCAGAAGAAGCTCTGACGGTAATCCCGGAGAGACGGCTGGATAAGGAAGACCGCTCAGGCTTTCGGCATTGACTGAGAAGCCGGCGGGCGCACGGCCCAACAGAACGGCCAATCGATAGAAAGCTTCGCGCTCTTGCTGCTGAAGCGCAGGAATCGCCGCTGCCTGCCCGGCAATGAGGACCTCCTGTTGTGCCAAATCGAGCGGCGATGAGAGGCCATTCTCTGTAAGCCGCCTTATGGCTTCCACGATACGCGTTGCGGTTTCGAGGTTGCGCGAAGCAATTGCCAGCCGCTCACGGAAAGCCAGCACTTCAAAGAAGCTGTTGGCCGTCTCCGCTGTGATCGTAAGAGCCACCGTTTCCCGTGCGAACTGCGTCGATTGCAACAGGGACTGGGCCGCCCGAATGTTGTTTCTGGCGACACCCCAAAAATCCGCTTCGTACGCGACCTGCCCGGAGACTCCGAACAGGAGGTTGCTTGCAGCGGCACCGCTCGCCAGCGCGCCTTGGTTTTGGCCCGCCGCCCCAACGGAAACGCTTGGGAAACGTGCTGCGCGCGCGATATTGGTCTGCGCTTCGGCTTGTGTGATGCGAGCTGTCGCCGCCACAAGATCAAAATTTCGGGCACGGCTTTCCGTTACGAGTGCGTTGAGTTCCGGGCTTTGGAATTGCTGCCACCAAGATGTGTCGGGCCACACTTCGCTGTTCGGGGAGATGCCCTCGGCCCACATTGAGGGCAACTCCACCATAACGGGGTTCGGCGAAGGAACGGATGGCGCGGCGCACCCGGCCAGGACCAAAGCAGCAAAGCCGGTAAACGTCCTAAGGCGATGCGGCGGCCGGATCATAGAGCGCCTCCAGCGGGCGATAATTCTTGGCCTACGGCACGTTTGTTATCGGCAAGCACGCCCCGCGAGAACCAGCGATAAAGCGCGGGTAAGACTACAAGAGTGAGCAGGGTGGAGCTTACGAGGCCGCCCACCACGACGATGGCCAACGGCCGCTGCACTTCCGATCCCACACCGCGCGCGAGCAGCAAAGGAATGAGGCCGAGCCCCGTTATCGTGGCCGTCATCAGCACGGGCCGAAGCCGCGAAACCGCGCCTTCGAAGACCGCCTGTTGGACCGGACGTTCCCGGTCCAAGCGTTGATTAATGGCGTTGACCATCACGACGCCGTTCAGAACCGCCACACCGGATAGCGCGATGAAACCGATTGATCCCGGAACAGATAAATATGTTCCAGAAACATAAAGGGCCGTGATGCCGCCGATCAAAGCGAGGGGAACATTCGTCATGATGAGCAGCGCCTGCCCTACTGAACCAAACGCGAAATAGAGCAGAAGAAAGATTAGGCCCAACGAGACAGGCACAACGATCATCAATCGCGCTTGCGCCCGCTGCTGGTTCTCGAATTGCCCACCGAAGGTCACGGTGTAGCCGGGCGGAAGCTGTATCTGCGATGCGATACGTTCTTGCAGCTCGCTAACGAGCCCGCCCATGTCGCGGCCTTCAACGTTGGTTTGGATCACCACGCGGCGTTGAACATCATCGCGCCGGATTTGCGGTGGGCCGCTCACAATGTCGACTTTAGCAACATCGCCAAGCCTGACGAGTGCTCCGTTCGGCGATTTCAGGATCAAATCCTGAATGGCGCCGGGTGTATCGCGATAGCTCTTAGCAAGCCGGACATAGATGTCATAACGCTCGTTACCATTGATGATTTGCCCGGCTGCTGATCCGCCAATGGCATCCTGCACCAGGTCCATTACGTCGTTGACCGCTATTCCGTGCCGGTCGAGAGCAGCGCGATCCGGAGTAACGGTGAGCTGCGCCTCGCCCTCGATGGGCTCTAAGGCCACGTCGCTCGCGCCGCTCGTTCCACGGACCAAGGCTTCGATCTGCCCCCCTTTTTCAGCAAGTATCGCAAGATCGGGTCCGAACAGCTTGATAGCCAAATCGGCGCGAACGCCGGAAAGAAGTTCGTCCACTCGCATCTTAATAGGCTGTGTAAAGGAGATCAAAACGCCGGGATACACAGACAGCGCCTGTTCAATTTTCTCCTGCAACGCGGGACGCGTTCGGGCGGTCGTCCATTCTTCAATCGGTTTCAGTCCGACCCAAACCTCATTGTTCGACACGGGCTCTGGATCGCCGCCGAGTTCCGGGCGGCCGATATGACTGAAGGCATAGGTCACTTCCGGAAACTGCATCAGCGTGCGTTCAATCTTCGGGGCAAGCGAGAGCGCTGTGTCCAGACTTACGGAGGGAGCCGTCGTCACGCGAATATCGAGCGTGCCTTCTTCGAGTTCGGGAATGAACTCACTGCCAAGGTGTGGGACAAGCAGCAAGGTCAGCCCAAACACACCTGCTGCACAGAGGGCAATCAATGCAGGGTGCCTGATCGCCGCCGGAAGAAGTTTTTGGTATGCCTTCGCGATGGGCGCGAGCAAGGGACTTTCGACATGTCGCGCGGGCTTGGAAAATAGAAGCGTCGCGAGAGCCGGAATTGCGAGCAGCGCTACCGCGAGCGACGCAAGAAGCGCGAAAACAATGCTGAGCGCCATGGGAATGAAGAGCTTTCCTTCAATGCCCTCCAAACTGAAAAGCGGCGCGAACACCACAACGATGATGAGAACCCCGAAAAAGACGGGCTGAGCAACCTCGCGCGCCGCTTCCTGAATAACCAGGCGCAAATCCGGCTTGTCCTGACCGCCTTGGTTTGCATGGCTGAGATGTGCGAATACATTTTCCATCATCACGACGGAACCGTCCACGATCATCCCGATTGCAATCGCAAGCCCGCCCATTGACATAAGGTTTGCGGAAATGCCGAGCCACGCCATCAGGACGAGCGCCGCGGCAATCGAGATCGGAACGGACAAGAGCACAATCAAAGAGGCGCGTAGGTTTACGAGGAAGGCCATCAATACGAGAACGATTAGAACAAATGACTCCATGAGCGCCTTTGTGACGGTCCCGACCGCTCTCTGAACCAAATCCGATTGATCGTAGATGATCTGCATGCGGACGCCGGGGGGTAATGTGCGCTGAACCAGGGGCACACGCTCCTGCAGGGCGCGTACGGTAGAGTTCGTGTTAGCGCCGATGCGCTTGAGAGCGATGGCGGTGACGACTTCTCCCATAGAAACGGGCTTAGCGTCCTGGTCACGCAGCGTGATGGTCGTCGCACCTTGTCGGATTTCACCGCCGAAGGCGACTTCACCCACATCGCGCACGCGAATTACCGTCCCGTCTTTTTCCTTAACCGGCACGTTGGCGACATCCGCGAGCCCCTCGTCGCCCGGCCTGATCCAACCGACACCGCGAATGGCGAGCTGTTCCGCGCCGCGGTCCTGATACCAGCCGCCGACATTGCGGTTATTCTTTTCCAGCGCTTCTCGAACATTGGCGACCGAAAGCCCGTAGGCGAGCAGCTTCGACGGGTCGAGGTTCACCTGATATTGGCGAACGTCACCACCGAACGAGACGATGTCCGTCACGCCGTCGGCCGACATCAACAGCCGCTTTACGACCCAGTCATTGAGGCTACGGAGGGCCATCTTGTCGTACGCGCCGGGCCGTTCGGAATAGAGGATGTACTGAAAGACTTGGCCCAGGCCGGAGGTGTTCGGCCCGAGTTCCGGCGTTCCCGCGAAGGCGGGGATGTCTTCCTTGGCTTTTTGTAATTGCTCGAACACGAGCTGCCGCGCGAAATAGATATCGGTTCCGTCACGAAAGACGACGGTAACGACGGACAACCCGGTGCTCGAAATCGAACGCACTTCCTGCACATCTGGGAGAGCGTACATCACGGCTTCGACGGGATAGGTTATGAGCTGCTCGACCTCCGCAGCGGCAAGACCCCGCGCCTCTGTGTTCACCACGACCTGAACATTCGTCACATCCGGGAAGGCGTCGAGGTTGAGACGTGGGATCAGAAGGACTGCTGCGAGTGCGAGGCTAACAAGGCCCAGGACGACAAGTAATCGTCCCGTAATCGCTGCACGGACAATCCAATCGAGCATGGCCTTAATCCTCGTCGCCGAATGCCGATTTTTCGGCTTCGGATTTCACAAAGAAGGCCCCCATGGTGACGATCTTGGCACCGGGTTGAATTCCGGTGATGGCAGTTTCGTCGCCGGCAGCGTGCAGCGGTGTTACCGGCACAGGGTGGAATGCAGCGAGAGCGTCCTCGACATACACAATCCATCCGCCGTCCCCATTACGCAGCAGCGCCACGGTAGGGACGAACAGTTCCGGTGCCGATGCGCTGTACAGCTCCACATCGGCGTATTGGCCCGGCTTGAGGCCCCCCCCGGCGTTCGCAACTTCCAGCCGGACGCCGACAGTGCGAGTCGTTTCGTTGAGTTGTTGAAGGACTTGCACGATGCGCGCGTCGTAAGCGCGTCCACCTGCCGTCAGCCTCGCGCGGGTTCCGGAGATGCGGGACGCAATTTCTGGACTTACCTGTGCCTCAACCCAGACAGAGCTTAGATTGGAGATTTCGAATAGCGTCTTGCCCGGTTCGACTACTTCCCCGGCACGGAACGCGTCACTCGTTATGATCCCCGCTTGAGGTGCCGAGATTTCGAATTCACCAGCGGAGCGGTTCGCTAGGCCGTTGCTTGCTAAATCTGCGATCCGGGAAGCCGCAAGGCCGTATGTTTCAAGCCGTCCCCGCGCTTCGTCTCGCTTTACCTCCGCCTCGTCGAACTGCTGGCCAGAGACATAAGCTTTAAGGCTGTTCACGCGGGTAAAGGTCTTACTTGCCAGCACAAAGGCGCTCTCCGCATCCGCCATGTCGGCGCTGTAGAGCCTGACCAAAACCTGACCAGCGGGCACACGGTCCCCAAGCTTTCCCTGGCGAGAAATGACCGTTGCCCTCAGCCGCGAAGTTACGTTGCTAGTCGCGTAGTCGTTGACCCGCACCTCGCCCGGCGCACGGAACGTTTCGGCGTGCGGCTTGAACGCAACGGATTCCACCGTGATCCCTGCAGCGGCGCGCTGCTCGGGTGAAAGTCTGACGATACCGGTCTGAGTGGACGCGATAGCTGTGGCTTCAGCCGCCGGAGGGGCGGTGATCGTTCGTCCGGCGGTTCCGGCCTGTTCGCCATAGATGTGATAGGCGACATCGGCGACAACGAAAATCGCTCCGAGCGCAAAAAGCCATGTGCGCCAAGAACGCCTGAATATGCGCGCGATGGCTCCGCGCGATTCGGATGTGCTCATAGGAATACCGTCGTTTGTCTGCCGCGACTGCGGCTTTGGACTGACTTGAAATGCGATGGCGTGCGCTCGCGAAATCGCGCACGCTACCAACTCGCAAGCTCAAGGACTGAGCTAGGTCAGCAGAACAACGGTTCGCTTGTGGGCAAGGGCAGAGCTTCGATCCGGCGCTCGTGCCTCACGAAGCAAATGTGCTGAGGCAGGCTGAGGCAGCGCCAGGATGGCAGCAAACAGAACCGCCACGTGTTGCACCGGTTCGGGTGCCAGCAATGTGGGCAAGTCCCCATCGGGCTTCGCCACATGCGCGGCCTTTTCAAGCGTGCAATGGACGGCATGATCGATGCGTGCAGCGGCACAAACGTCATCGTCCAGCGTAGGCGGGCACATGACAATGTGCGTAAACAACAGCAGAGCAAGCGCGCCCATCACGGCCACGCTGAAAGCGCCTAGCCGCCGTAGCCCGTTAGCAATTAAATGCGTTAACTGCATCACACCAAACTCGCTCACGACCAAAGTCTACACGGTCGATTTCATGGAAGCAATGCGGCGATGTGAGAGCTGGCTCTGCAAAATTGAACAAGGCGATAAGTGGAGTTTCCGCCTGACGGCAGCCATGATGGCTTGCGAACAGGAGAGACGATGTGGAAACGACCACGCTGGAACCATACACCGGCATTTAAGGCGAAGGTGGCTCTTGCCGCCATCAAGGGCGAGAAGACGCTGTCGGAGCTGGCGCAACTGTTCGATGTTCACCCCAATCAGATCACGCAGTGGAAAGGACAACTTCAGGAAGGGGCTTGGGAGGTATTTGGTTC
>CANJBZ010000036.1 GCA_947473475.1 Alphaproteobacteria bacterium | reverse complement strand
TCGAAATCGAGCCTCAAAACACCGCAATCCGATTCACCCGCTGGGTGTGTCATAATCGAAGCCTCGATGTTTGAATAACCGCCTGATTACGATAGCTGAAACGCGCTCACGCCCCTACGAATTTGCGGTTCATCTGGGATATGCGGGCTTAATCCAAAAGCCGATCTTTCGTTGCGTCGAAATGATAGCGGTCAATGGCATCAAGGTCGGTGCCGGTGATACGGATGACGCGCGCGTTTTCCGGATGCGCCGTGGAATGGATCACATGGGGCCGGTAGGCGCGGGCATCTCCCGGTCCGATGCGATAGCGTTCGACGGGCTCCAGTATCGCGTGGTCTTCCCCATCGGCGTTGATCCGCCGCCACGCCGTCATGTCCGTCGCACCGGCGATATTCCCATACACCGCCCACGAGGCGCCGTGGCTGTGCGGCTTGCCGTTCTTGCCCGCCTGCTGCAGATGCGCGAGCACATAGACGCCGGTGTTTTCATCATGAAACAGCACCCGCTTGCGCTGGGTTTCATCGGGAAAGGCCAGACGGGCGAACTGTGGATCGCGCAGCAGGGGCTGAAGCTTCAAGGCAATCTCATGCAGCCCCGCGACGCCTTTTTGCTTTAGGGTCGAGACCAAATCGTCCGTAAACGCATGAAATAGGTCAGACATGGCGCCAACTCACGGGTGAACATCCTCCGTGAACCAGTCCGTCGGCAGATCGCGGCCGAGCTTTTGCTCGCACGCCTTCTTGTAAACGAGCGATCCCGCCGCGGCGAATTGATAGCCAAGGCCGATATTGTTCAGAAAGCACGTCACCTGATCTGGGCTCGTGCGGCCCGGTACGAGCCCCGCGATCAGTTGTGGCAGCGTCGGCAGCGTTGCGAAATCGAGTTCGCCGGCCAGCGTCCAGCCCTTGTTTTCCGCTTTTTCCGGAATGGTGACGCCCTTGGTCGAAAGATGCAGCGGCGTTCCGTCATTGCTGTGCAGAACCACAACATCGGCGCGCTTAACGGCGGCGCCCTCCACTTCCGGGCGCTTGATGGAGCTGATGTGCAGACCCGGCTTCACCCAATCGGCGAAGAAAACCGCATCGATGGTGTTGGTGGCGCACATCGCAATGTCTGCGTCCTTCAGCGCCTCCTCGGCGGACGAAACCGGCGTCACCGTCACGCCCAGCTTTTCGCTCCATTCTCGCGCAAAGGCATAGCGGTTCTGCGCGTTGGGGCTGTAACAGCGGATGGTCCTAATGTTGCGCACCGCGCAAACGCCCATCAGTTGAGCGCCCGCCTGCCAGCCAGAACCCAGAATGCCGACCGTCTCAGCGTCCTCACGCGCCAGATATTTGACGCCAAGGGCGTTGGCGGCCCCGACCCGAATGCGCTGCATGACGCCATCGGGAAAGATCGCGAGCGGCTCGCCATTCTCGCTGGAGAACAACAACACCAATCCCGTATAGCGCTGGTTGGGCGCAGCGGGCACTTTCACCCGGCGCTCGTTGCCGCCCTCCTTGGGCCATGTGACGATATCGGAATTGATGCGCACCGCGCCGACGCCAAGCTTCGGCACAATGCCGTCCATCGATTTGAGGCTGTACAGCGCATCGGGACGGGCCGTTTCGGAAAAGGAATCGGAACGCGTCCGGGATACGCCTCGTCCGAAAGCCAGTTCGCGATAGGCGTCCTCAAGGACCGCGATGCATTCCGGCATGGAAAGCACGGCTTCGACGTCTGCATTGGAAAGAATGAGGGTCATTTCTATCTCGTGAAAGTTCCAAGTGCGGCCATTGAAGCATGAAGCCCACAGGGAACCAACGGCTGTCCGGCACACCCAATCCTCTTCTGGCGCCGCTTCTCGATCACCACAGGCGATCAGCGATATGTGCTCGGATAGCAATGCTGTTTGCGCGCCGCTTGCCGGAGGTGTTCGCCAGAGTACCGGACAGCGCCTGCAAGAGCTGCAGTCCGGATTGCTGCACACCTCCCGCCTCGACGCGATGATCCAGATGGCGTCCGTTCTGGGCACACATTGAGACAGCCGCTTTGGGCTAACGCCAACTAGAGCATGATCCGATCAAAAGGAATCGGATCATGCTCTAGATTCCTTAGTTTTGCGCGCGATCTAACGACGAACCGGCGTCCACTTCGTCGGATTGCGCTCTATCTCAACGTGTGAGTCCGCACACGGAATAACAACGTCGCGGGCTGACCATTTGCCAGTCCATCATCGAGAATCATGGGGGCCGCATCTGGCCCACCAAGCGCGATGGCGGCGGCGCCGCGTTCCACTTCCGGCTTCCGGTCGCGCCTTCTTCATCCGCCTGACCTTCGGCAGCGCTTGACGGCTCTTGTCTCATACGGCACTTATAGTGTTCTAAATATTACTTATGATGTTTGAAACATGATAAGTGCCGCACAGCTCCGTGCCGCCCGGGCGTTAGCCGGCCTGGATCAGAGGAAGCTCGCAGAGCTCGCCAGCCTCTCCGTTCCCACGATTCAGCGCATGGAAGCGAGCGAAGGGGTGATCCGCGGCAATGTGGATTCCCTGATGAAGCTGGTTCAGGCGCTGGACGCCGCGGGCGTGGAGCTTATTGGCGAAGGCGCCGCCAGCAGCGGCGAAGGCCGCGGAGTCCGGCTGAAGAACGCGCCATCGTCAACTGGCCGAGCAACGGGCTGATCACGCATGGGGATCGCCACTACGCTTCCCTGCATTGCCGGCTTGCTTGCACTTTCCGTTGCCGCCATCGCGCTTGCCCGCTCCCGCGCGGGGACTTGGATCGTCTACGGCGTCAGTCTCATCTTGAGCGCCGCGCTTCTGGTGCAGGGCGCACAGGCACTTTTGTCGGGCGCGGAGACCTCGCTGGTGCTCCCGCTGGGCCTCCCCTGGGCTGGCGCCCATTTCTTGATCGACCCGTTGGCGGCGGCGTTTCAAGTGATCGTCAATTTGGGCGCTGCTGGAGCAAGCCTCTATGCGCTCGGTTACGGCCGGCACGAAAAGGAGCCATGGCGGGTGCTTCCGTTCTTTCCGCTGTTTCTCGCGGGAATGAATCTTGTTCTCGTGGCGGATGACGCATTCACATTTCTTGTCTCTTGGGAGTTCATGTCGCTCGCATCCTGGGCGCTTGTGCTGGCGCACCATCGCGATCCGGAAAACCGGCGTGCGGCGTTTATCTATATCGTGATGGCAAGCGCCGGCACGCTGGCGCTGCTTCTTGCCTTCAGCCTGCTGGCGGGCGAGCAGGGCAACTATGCGTTTAACTTCATTCGCATCGCCACGCCTGGGCCCGTTACCGCGAGCGCGGTGCTGTTGCTCGTGCTGATCGGCGCGGGATCCAAGGCCGGTCTGGTGCCGCTGCATGTGTGGCTTCCGCTCGCGCATCCTGCGGCGCCCAGCCATGTATCGGCCCTGATGAGTGGCGTGATGACGAAGGTCGCCGTCTACGCGTTCATCCGCATTATTTTCGATTTGGACGGGCTCCCCGAACCATGGTGGGGCTTGGTCGTGCTGACCGCCGGCGCGGCAAGCGCCGTTTGGGGCGTGCTCTCCGCTTTGATGGAAAGCGATCTCAAGCGGGTGCTCGCTTACAGCACGATCGAGAATATCGGCTTCATTTTTGTCGGCCTTGGACTGGCGCTCGCCTTTCACGCAAACGGACTGGCCACGGCCGCGGCGCTGGCGCTCGTCGCGGCGCTGCTGCATGCGTTCAACCACGCGATCATGAAAAGTCTGTTGTTCTTCGGCGCAGGCGCTGTGCTGACGGCAACGGGCGAGCGCAACATGGAACATATGGGTGGGCTGATTCACCGTATGCCCGTGACCGCCGCTGCCGTCTTGACGGGATGCGCGGCGCTTTCCGCGCTGCCGCCGTTGAACGGGTTCGCGTCGGAATGGCTGACGCTGCAAGCCATTCTGCTCAGTCCGCAATTGCCGCAATGGGGATTGAAAATCCTGGTCCCCGCCTGCGGCGCAATGCTGGCGCTGGCGGCGGCGCTCGCTGCTGCCTGTTTTATCCGCGTTTTCGGCGTGAGCTTTTTGGGACGCCCGCGCACCGCGAACGCGGAAGGAGCGCGCGAGGTAGACGCATGGCCTCAGGCCGCGCTTGCGGCCTTCGCGTTTCTCTGCGTCGCATTTGGGGCTTTTCCCGGTTTCGCCACGGACGCGCTTTCGGCGGTGACTTTGGAGTTTCTCGATGTCCGTCTGCCGCCCCAAGCCGATGTTCCGTGGCTGGCCCTGGTGCCAATTTCGGCTGAACGAAGTTCGTATGACGGATTTCTTATTCTCGTCTTCATCGCGACGTCGGCGTCCCTTGCCGCCCTTGTTGTCTGGCTCCTGGGCTCCAGAGCGACGCGTCGCGCGCCCGCCTGGGACTGCGGCTTTCCCGACTCAAATCCGGCCACGCAATACAGCGCGAGCAGCTTCGCACAACCGCTGCGCCGCGTGTTCGGCACGACAGTGTTTCAGGCGCATGATCGCGTCGTCATGCCTCCACCGGGCAGCACGGCGCCTGCCCGTATTACCGTCGAAATCCGCGATCCGGTCTGGGATTATTTTTATGCGCCGTTGGCAGGCGGCATCTCCTTCGTTGCCGAACGCCTGAACACACTGCAATTCCTGACTATCCGTAGCTATCTCACGCTCGTTTTCCTGACTCTCGTCATCCTGCTGCTGGTGGTGGCGCTATGACGCTGCTGCGCGACCTTGCGGTGCAAAGCGTCCAAATGGCGCTGGTTCTGCTGCTGGCGCCGCTGCTCACCGGGCTGGTGCGCAAAGTGAAAGCGCGCCTGCTGCGGCGCGTGGGACCGCCGCTGATTCAGCCCTACCGCGATTTCCGGCGGCTGCTCGGCAAGGAATCCATTGTCGCGACGAACGGGTCCTGGCTTTTTTGCGCCGTGCCGTATTTGGTTTTCGCCTTAACCTGGGTGGCGGCGGCACTGGTGCCGACCTTCGCGACGGGACTGCTGTTCAGTTGGTCCGGCGATTTGATCGCGATCGTTGCGCTTCTCGGCAGCGGGCGATTTTTCCTGGCGCTTGCCGGCATGGATATCGGCACCAGCTTTGGCGGGATCGGCTCCAGCCGCGAGGCGATGATCGCATCCTTGGCCGAACCGGCGATGATCATGATCGTGTTTTCGCTGGCGCTCGTCGCGGGCTCGACGCAGCTTTCGGCAATGGCCGTCTATCTGCTGTCGCTGCAAGAGGGTTTGCGGGTGACGCTGGCGATGGCGTTGTTCGCGTTGATCATGGTGGCGATTGCGGAGAACGGGCGCATTCCCGTCGACAATCCAGCCACGCATCTGGAACTGACCATGGTGCATGAAGCCATGGTGCTGGAATATTCGGGACGGCCCCTCGCGCTGATCGAGCTGGCCGCGTCTCTGAAGCTGCTGCTGTACGCCTCGCTGATCGGCTGCGTGTTCGTGCCGTGGGGACTGGCGCCGCCAAATAGCGATTTGCGCGGCTACGCCATTGGTCTGCTCTCCTATGTCGGCAAATTGGCTGTCTGCGGTATCGCGCTCGCCGCCTTCGAGACGAGTATTGCGAAAATGCGCGTGTTCCGCGTTCCTGCCTTTCTCGGCGCTGCATTGATGCTCGGGCTGCTGGGCACGCTGTTGCGCTTTGTATCGGGGAGCTTCTGATGCAGGGGCTGGCCTTCGACATCGCACATTTACTGGCGGGCAGCCTGGTGCTGGTGAGCTTCCTGATGATTTACCAGGACCGCCTGCCCTCGCTCATCAATGTCTTTGCGCTGCACGCGATCCTGCTGGCCGCATCCGTTGCCTGGCAGGCGACGATCCAGAACATGCCCGAGCTCTATGTGACGGCGATGATCGCGCTGCTGTTCAAGGCGTTCGTCATTCCGGTTTCGTTGCGGCGCATGATCGTGCAGCTCGGCATTCACCGGGAGATCGATACGGTTGTCGGCACCGGACTGACCATGCTTGCCGGTATGGCTCTGGTGGCCCTGTCCATGGTGGTGATGCTGCGGATCACCGCTATGGCCGATCCGCTGGCGCGCGAAGATTTGGCTTTCGCGCTGTCGGTGCTGTTGCTTGGCCTGTTGATGATGGTGACGCGGCGCAATGCCGTCGGTCAGGTCATCGGTTTCATGTCGCTGGAAAACGGCCTGATACTCGCCGCAGCGGGCGCGAAGGGGATGCCGCTGGTCGTCGAAATCAGCGTCGCGTTTTCCGTGCTGATCGCCTTCATCGTCATCGGCATCTTTCTGTTCCGTATACGCGAGCGCTTTGACAGCGTGGACATGCAGGCGCTCGACCGCTTCCGGGGCGAGCAACAACCATGACGATCATCCAACCGCTGACGCTGGTTCTGCTGATGCCGTTGCTGTCAGCCGGATTTCTCGCGCTGATGCCAAACTACCGCGTCTCGTCTGCGTTCAACGTCCTTGCCAGTGCGGTGACGCTGCTTTCGGCGGGGTTGCTGGTTGTACGGCCGCCGCAGCCGAACGACTACTTTCTGGTGGATGAGCTGAGCGTCATCTTCATCGTGCTCAACACCTTTGTCGGTTTCACCACGAGCCTGTTCAGCGCCACCTATATCGGTCACGAAATTGAAACCGGGCATCTCACGCCCGGTTATGTGCAATTCTATCACGCGATGTATCAGCTGATGATGTTCGGCATGAACGTTGCGCTGACCGCCAACAATATCGGCCTGATGTGGGTCGCCATCGAAATGACAACGCTTGCGACCGTTCTGATCGTCGGCATCTACCGCACGCATCAGTCGCTTGAAGCGGCGTGGAAATATTTCATCCTGGGCAGCGTCGGCATCGCGTTCGCGCTGTTCGGTACGATCCTCGTGTACATCGCGGCCGAGCCCGTGGTGGGCGAAGGCCTGCCCGGCATGATCTGGACGGTCCTGAACAGCCGCGTTGCAGAATTCGATCCCACGCTGCTGAACGTCGCGTTTATTTTCCTGCTGCTCGGATATGGCACGAAAGTGGGGCTCGTGCCGCTGCATGCGTGGCTGCCTGATGCCCACGCGGAAGGTCCCACGCCGATTTCCGCGGTACTGTCGGGACTGCTTCTGAACGTGGCGCTTTATGCGGTGCTGCGGTTCAAGGTTCTTCTGGCGGCAAATCCGCGCGCCATGGCGCCGGGCCCCCTGATGGTGACAATGGGGCTTGTTTCTCTCGCTTTCGCGGCCTTCATGCTGTACCGCCGACGTGACATCAAACGGCTGTTTGCGTATTCGTCCATTGAGCACATGGGGATCATTGTCTTTGCCTTCGGCATGGGCGGGCCGCTCGCCAATTTCGCCGGGCTTCTGCAAATGACCATGCACAGCCTCACCAAGTCCGCGATCTTTTTTGCGGTCGGCCACATCACGCAAATCAAAGGCACACAGCGCATTGGGGACATAGGCGGGCTTACCGCGACGCATCCTGGTCTGGGGTGGGGCCTTGTGCTCGGCGTGGTCGCGATTGCCGGACTGCCGCCGCTCGGCATTTTCATGAGCGAATTCCTGGTGGTCAGTTCGACCTTTTCGCGAGCGCCTCTCCTCGCCATTCCTCTGGTCGTTGGTCTGCTGGTCGCATTCGGTGCGCTGATGCTGCGCCTGACGGGGCTTGCCTTTGGTGAACCAGTCGGCACCCAGGCGCCCGTGCGCATATCCTATGTGCCGATGTTCGCGCATCTGGCGATTGTGTTTGCTGCCGGAATCTATTTACCACCGGCGGTGGTCGTTTGGTTCCAGCACGTCGCAAGCATGCTCGGATGAACGCCTTCGACACCCTGCTTGCTAACGGACTCGCGGTGGCCGAGCACCGGCCTTGGCCACGCGCGATCGTGGATGAAGACGCATGGCGCAGCGCCACCGCCGCGTTGCGCGAAGGCGTCCTTTCGCTTCTGGGCTTGTGGGGCGAACACGATGCGGTCCACATGGCCGTGTACGACACGCAAACCCGCGGCGCCGCCGTTCTTACGCTACCCTGTCCCAATGGCGCATTTCCGTCCGTCGCGCTGTCTCACCCGCCGGCCATTCGTCTTGAGCGTACAATTGCCGACCTCTTCGGCTTTGTGCCACTGGATGCGCCGGACTCGCGCCCCTGGCTCGATCATGGCCGCTGGGACGTGCGTCATCCGCTTGGCGCCACGAGTCCCGAAACGACGCACGCACCCTATGCCTTTCTCGCGAATGAGGGCGAGGCGCTGCATCAGATTCCCGTGGGCCCCGTGCATGCGGGCATTATCGAACCTGGTCATTTCCGCTTCACCGCGAATGGCGAGATTGTGGTGCGGCTGGAGGAGCGGCTCGGCTATGTGCATAAGGGGATCGAAGGCCTGATGTGCGGCGCGGATATTGCCCGCGGCGCAAAATTGGCCGGACGCACCTCCGGCGACAGCACGGTCGCCTATACAATCGCTTTCGCCCGCGCTGTCGAAGCCGCAACGCAAAGTGAAGCGCCCGCGCGCGCGCATTATCTGCGGGCGCTGATGGCTGAAATCGAGCGCCTTGCCAATCACCTCGGCGACGTCGGCGCCATCTGCAACGACGCCTCCTTTGCGATCATGCACGCGCATTGCAGCGTCTTGCGCGAACGCGTGCTGCGCGCGGCCGATCTGTGTTTTGGTCATCGGCTCATGCGGGACTGCGTCGTGCCGGGCGGCGTTACGGTGGACCTCGACGCAACGGGCGCCAATGCTTTGCGCGAGCTCATCAAGGACGTGCGCCACCAATTCCCCCAGCTGGTTTCCCTTTACGACCAGACAGCGTCGCTGCAGGACCGCACGGTGACGACGGGAACCCTCAAACCCGAACTTGCCCGGCAGTTCGGCGCCGGCGGCTATGTGGGCCGCGCTTCGGGGCGCGATTTCGATGCGCGCCGCGCGTTTGCCTATCCGCCTTATGATGTGCTCACGTTCGACGTGCCGGTCTTGCAAGAGGGCGACGTCAACGCGCGCGTCTGGATTCGCATCCGGGAGATCGAGCAATCGCTATCGCTGATCGAACAAATCCTGGCCACGCTTCCAAGCGGGTCGACGCAAACGGATATACCGTTGCGCGCTGGCGAAGGCGTAGCCCTGGTCGAAGCATTCCGCGGCGATGTGCTTGTCTGGCTGCGGTTGGACGAAAGCGGCCGCATCGCTCGCTGTCATTTGCGCGACGCATCGTGGTTTCAATGGCCACTGCTGGAAGGGGTTATCGAGGGCAACATCGTCGCCGATTTTCCGCTGTGCAACAAATCGTTCAACTGCTCCTATTCGGGGCACGACCTCTGATGCGCAGGCTGATTCTGCAAGGACTCACGCGTAAGCCGCTGACGGAAGCCCGCCCGGCGGCCGACGATCCAGAGCTGCTCGCCCTAAGCGCACGGCTCGATGCAGCTGCGAAGAAACGGCTGGGACGCAGCCTTTCCATCCGCGAGGTGGATGCAGGTTCCTGCAATGGCTGCGAACTTGAAATCCACGCGCTGCAGAATGCATTTTACGATCTGGAGCGCTTCGGATTGCGCTTCGTCGCCTCACCGCGCCACGCCGATGTTCTGTTCGTGACGGGACCCGTGACCAAGAACATGCGCGAAGCCTTGGAGCGCACCTACACCGCAACCCCGTCACCGAAATGGGTGGTGGCCGTCGGCGACTGCGCGCTGGATGGAGGCATGTTCGCCGGCAGCTACGCCGTTGTTGGCGGCGTTTCAGCGGTGGTGCCCGTCGATTTACACATCAAAGGCTGCCCACCCAAGCCGATCGCGTTGCTGAAAGGGCTTCTGGCTTTGATGGAAAATCCCATCGCCAAATAGTCTTGTGCCAGCTATCTGCATCCCCTTCGTGGGGTTTACTCACCATCTCAACATCACCATGGCCGGGCTTGACCCGGCCACCAAGTGCGCCCGCGTCTGCGGGCGCTATAGAAGTATCGGCTCGCAGACGCTCGCCTGCTGGATGGCCTAGTCAAGCCCGGCCACGGTGAGATAGGCTCTAGTCTCGCTAAACGATACGGCCTAGTGCGAGACGTAGTTTTTGCTGAAGCCGTTGCGGTCGTTGCTGATGGTGAACTTGCCGTCCGCGGTCACGACGGCGCTAAGACCGAAGCCCTGGTCGCCTTCCTGCTCCATATTGGCGATCATATCCGGCGCGGTGTTGTGCGCAGGATCGGTATCGAGCATCGAGCGATGAATTTGCCAGATGCCCTCATTGCCCGGCGTCTTCACCAGCCTAAGGTACGAGTTCCGTTCATATGGCGTGGCGGTTGCCGCGTTGATGGGTGCCGCCCGGTCGTCCTTCTGGCCGAGCCCTTTGCGCGGGCCGTTATTGATCACCACGACTTGCGGCTTAACTGCGCCGAGTAGCGCAGGAGCGCCGGAATCGTCCAGGCTCCCGTGCCGATTGATCGTGTACAGATTGATGGCACCGAGCTTGTTGATGGGGCAGACGAGCTCCATCTCGCGCGACCAATCGAGATCGGCGAGGCTGGCAAATTTGAAGGTGCCGTAATTGGCGGCAAGCGAAACCATGCGGATGTTCTCTGGACCGCCCGGCGACATCTGCGGCGCGTTGGTACACAGAGGATTTGCGGCCCCGCCATTGATCGCATTGGCAATCACCGGCCCTTCCGAAACCATCACGCGAAACTGCACAGGCCCCAGCGCGATCATGTCGCCGGCTTTCAGAATTTTGCGGTTGCTGCCGGCGATAGAAACGTAATTGTCGTGCCGCGCCTTGTCCGCCGCTTCCACGCCATCGCCATGATCGTAGAATTTTCCGAGTGGAATCATTTTGGACAACGCTTCCATCCCGCCGACATGATCGCCATGCCAATGGCTGATCACGACATGATCGATGCGTGAGAGCCCCGCCTTCTTTGCGGCCGCGAATATCCGCTTGGCGTCACGGTCGCCATTGCCGGGATTGCCGGTATCGAACAGCAAGGATTCGCCGGTGGGCGCAACGAAAAGCGTCGAAGCGCCGCCTTCGACGTCGATCCAATAGATCTGCAAGCCGCCATTGTTCTGTGCCGCAAACGCTGCCGAACCGCTCAACAGCAACGCGGTCAGCGCCGCACCCAGTAAAGTCCGTTTCATCGTTCTCTCCCGCCCGTTGTTATTTCTTCAGCAGCAATTTCTGCACGCGCCAATTCGACGTCTCTGCCGCGTAAATCTCTGTCTCCGACGGACAGGCCAGCGCATGGGCGCCGGAAAACTGACCTATATTGCGCCCGGACTTGCCGATCACGCCCAGCACCTTTCCGTCCAACGAAACCTTGAAGATGCGCCCCGGATAGGTCGTCTCGCCGACAAACAGAACCTGCGTTGGGCCTTGCGTCATGCAGAGCGAATTGGGCGCGCCTATCATACCTGCCAAACGTGCGCCGGTTGGCGTGGCGCCGTTCACCGCGCGTGTGGCCGGATCGGGCGGAACATCAATGGTGAATTGGCGCAGGAATTTGCCGTCGGTGTCGAACACCTGAATGCGGCGATTGGAGCGATCGCCGACATAGACATTGTCGTTGCGGTCGATGGCAATGGAATGCGGAATAACGAACTGGCCGGGACCGTTGCCCTTGCTGCCCCATTGCTTCACCCAATCGCCGTTCTTGTCGAACTTGGCGACGCGCGAATTGACGTAGCCGTCGGTGATGTAGGTATTCCCCTGGGAATCCCAGGCAACATCGGTTGGCTGGCGGAACAAGCCGTCTTCGGCCGGAAGCGGCGGGTTCACATGTTCCCACGGCTTGGTGTCGTCTTCGGCGGATTCCTTGCGCCGTCCGAACACCCACGAAACGCGCCCCGCCTGATTGAACTTCACAATCATGTCCGAGCCTTTGTCGATGGCCCAGATATTGTCGTCCTTATCGATGCGCACCGAATGGGCAAACGACCACGCGTACAGGCCCTTGCCTATCTCGCGAACGAACTTTCCGTTCTGATCGAATTCGAGCAATTGTGCCGCGGCAGGCGCATAGGCTGGTCCCTGTGCGCTATTCGAGCGCGTGAAGACGAAGACATGGCCTTTCGAATTCACCGCAACGCCCGGAACTTCGCCGAAATTCATCCCGTCGGGAAGTTTCGGATAATCCGGCACGGACTGAAACGCGATCTGCGGCACGCTCTGCTGCGCCGCGACCGGCCCAACCAATGCAGCGGACATCACAAGCGAAAGCGCGCCAAGCGCGAGCAAACCATTCTTCACGAAAACCCCTCCCCCATAAAGCCAACCCGGTAAGGCTATCACTTTTCTCGTGACGCCAAAATCGGGGCAGGCTCAATACCGGAACGTATGGCCGATGCGGATCACCGCCTGCGAGGCCCGCGGTTTGAATGTCGTCCCCGGAATGAGCGCGGCCTGCCCGATGGACGCGAAAAGTTCGTTGCCCGGCTCGTATTCCCAGCGGTAACGCGCGGAGAAGGCGAACTTCTGGCTGATATTGTCGAACTGCACCTGCGTGAACAACTGCATGTCCGGCGTGAAATTGAAGACGAGATCGGACGAATACAGATGGATGGCAACCGATCCCCCCGGCAGGTCGATCGACGTATAGGTGTAATGCGGAATGAATTGCACAAGCGGGAAGGGGCGGAAATCCACCTGAAAATCGACGTTCAGATAGTGCCCGTTGTAGAAGCTGCAGCAAATGACATCGAGCGTGACCGCATACGGCCTTCCATCGGATGAAGAGAAGGTTGCGCCTACATTGGTCCATTCGTACCGGCCGACAGGAACGGGCACCGTGCTCGCGAGCTTGAAGGCTGCCGGAACATTCTCAAAATCATTGATGGCGCGGGCGTGGAATTCGTCAGTGAACGGCGTGATGACGCCGGCTTCCACAATGTTTTCACGTGACTCTACCCGATTGCTGAGATCGGTGACGACGTTCCATGTCGTGGACGCCTCGGCAAAGCGCAATCCGCCGAAGTTGCGCTTCCGGTAAAGAACGCGCCCATCATAATCGCGGACATCGGTACGATTGGCGAAACCAAGCGCCGGAAAATAATTCCTGCCGAGCTGCTTGAAATAGAAATCGGCATACAAAGGCTCGTTCGGGAAATAGAGCGCCGTACCGAAGGCGTCGTCGTCGCCTTTCGTATCCGAAAAGCTTCGCTGATAATACAGATCGGCTTGCACGACTTTTCCGGGCAGGAAATTTGAATCGCGAAGCTGGAAATCCGTACCCGCGACGGTGTTCTTGCTGATGCCCGACGGATCGCCATTGGTGAAAATCATTCCCATTTTCGATTCGGCGCCGATGGGCGCGGTCACGCGCGCCACCGAAAGCGCCTGTCGATTGCGCGTTGTCCCTGTGCCGTCGGTCAACACGCTCAGCGCGCCGATGCTGACGCCGCCCGCCTGCCCCGAAATCTTTCCGCCGGCCGTGATGCTTACCGGCCTGGCATTGGCCAAGCCGATATTGCGCGAAAAGAACGGCCGGCCGTTGTCCCGGCCGATATTGTCGGTGCGGACGAACCCCCGCCCCCCGAACTCGAACGCCGCCGCATCCTGCAGAAAGAAATCCCGCGTTTCGGGCTGAAACAGCACGAAGCGGGTCGTGTTCACCTGCCTTATATCGAGCGGCGAATCGGAAAAGTCGGGATTGACGGTCAGCGTGCCGGTCAGCGCGGGGGTGATTTTGTAATAGGCGTTGCCGCTCGTCACGAATTTCAGGCTGTCTTTGTCGCTGGGCGGGCCCCATTCGCGGGCAAACTGGCTTTTGGCATAGAGCTGAACGTCCAGACCGAGCCCTTGATTGATGCCCGAAATGCCGGTCAGCGTCCCGGCACGCGACATGTCCGCGTAATACGCGCCGGCGCGGATGGTCGACCAGCGGATGCGTTCGCCCGTGCGGCGGACACGGCGTTGGATGTCGAGCCCCCAATTGCTCTGCGCCGGGTTGAACGACAGATCGCGGAAAGGAATCGCCATTTCGACGGAGAACCCGTCCGCCTGACGCTTGGAGCGGCCCTGCCAAATCGCATTCCACTTCACGAGGTACACAGAATTGTTCTGGATCAACGCATCCACGCGCGAACCCAGCGCATTCATTTCAAAATAGTAGGAATCGCGCCGCGTCAGTTCGGGATCGATGAAAATCCGCACCCCGTCGTCGACATCGACATTGCCATCGCGCGCCCGCACGGTGGCAACGATCTTATCCGGCTCGGTGTCGTAGGCGTAAATCGAAACATAGAGCGTGTCGTCGTCATAGAGAAAGCGCGCGACCGTGCGCTGTGTCGCGGCTTGCCCGGCGTTCGGATCGACTTGGTAGAATTCGTCGATCACACGCGCCTTGGCCCAAACGGGATCGGCCGGATCGCCGTCAATGGTTGGCGCTTCGCCGGCCATGATGTGCGTGGCGACCCCGGACGGCTGATAGGTGGAAAAGTCGTGCGGCGGTGGCGGCAGAGACGCGGGCGCCGGCGCGGCTAGTGAAGCAGCCCCGAACGACGTAGTCGCGATCAGAGCGAGCGCGAGAGCACGGGCAAACCGCCGTAACGCGGCGCCCTTCCTGGCGCGCTTTTCCTGAGCCGGCACGATATCCCCCGAACTGGACCGGCTGGGCTTTCCCTATGCCGGCGCTCACACATCCTCCCGGATGCCGCATTTGTCAGGGGCAAAGTGCGTCCTTTTGGCGCCACCGGCAAGAGTTGGGAACTCGGCCTCGAAATATGTCGCAGGCTCGTTCAAGAGCCGCCCATCGTTTTTCCGAGGCTGCGGAAGATTTCCCGGATCAGCGCGCTGACTTCGTAGGGTTTGGCGACCCGAGGGGAATCGAGGAAGCGTTCCGGAAAATTGGAAATCCCATAACCGCTCATGAAAACAAACGGTATGCCGGCTTGAGCCAGTTCATCCGCGAAAGGGTACACCAGTTCGCCGGCGAGATTGATGTCGAGAAGCGCCACGTCGAAATCGGCGCGATGCGCCGCCGCCCGTGCCTTCGCAAGGTCGCCGGCGGTATGCGCAATTATGCAGCCGGCCGCGTTCAGCTCCTCTTCCAGCATGAGCGCCAGAAGAAATTCGTCTTCCACAATGAGGGCGCGAACCCCTGTCAAAGACCCTGCTGCGTTTGGCCCTTCCATGGCGCTGTTCACGGCTTTTCCTGCAATGTCTGACGCACGGCAACTCTCAAGCAAGGCGCGCCACGTATCGGTCTAACGAGAAGGTAATGGCGCATCGGAATCCCTCCGGGAGAAAGTCCAGATCAACCGTGCCGTTAAGATCGGATGTCAGTACGCGTTCCAGCAACAGCCGTCCAAAGCCGCTGCGCGTCGGGAGCGCCACCGGCGGGCCGTTTGTCTCGGTCCAGGAAATCAGCACTTGGCGATCCGCATCGATTTCCCAATGCGCATTCACCATGCCCTCCTTGACCGACAATGCGCCGTATTTTGCGGCATTGGTCGCCAGTTCGTGAAAGGCCATGCCCAGCGTGACGGCGGATTTCGCGTTGAGCACGATATCGGGCCCCGAGATGTGTACATTTGAGCCGTCGTCCCGGCGATAGGGCGCTGTTTCCTCTTGCAGGATGCGATCGATCGAAACGCCGGACCAATTCGAATCCGATAGCCGCACATGCGTTTGCGCGAGCGCTCGGATGCGGAGTTCAAAAGAGCGGCGCGATTCGTCAAAGGACGGCCCCTTGGCAAAGGACTGATGCGCGATCGAGATGACGGTTGCCAAGGTGTTCTTGACGCGATGGCTCAATTCCGCGAGCAACAGATCGCGTTGCGCTTCCGCATGCTTGCGTTCGGTAATGTCGACGAAAGCCGATACGGCGCCCCAAAGTTTGCCGCTCCCATCGCGGAGCGGGGTGGCGTTGCCGAAGAGGTAGCGAGAGGCGCCGTCGGAAAACCGGATTTCCTCCTCGAAGTCGCGAATAGTATCGCCACGCGCTGCGCGCTGGACCGGCAGTTCTTCCGCCGGCAACGGACGCCCGCCGCAAATTACCTCAAAGTGCTCCGGGCGCTCGTCTGCATCTGCCGTCAGTGACACATTGGAGAAGGGCTTCATGCGCAAAAATTCATAGGACATCCGGTTGCCGGTGATGGTACGGCAATCCGGATCGTGCGCGATCCACAGTGCGGCCGGCACGGCTTCCATAATCGCTTCGACTTGTGCTGCGTGGGCGCGCTCGCGCGCTTCGCTCTCCTTCAGCGCCTGCTCGGCAAGCACGCGATCCGTGATGTCGAACGTTGCACCGACGAGCCGCGCGGGCGTACCACCGTCCCTCACCACAATCGCATTCGAATACAGCCACACAATTTCGCCGTCCGGCCGAACGGCGCGGAATTCCAGCTCATACGGCGCGTCATCGCTCAACGTGCGCTTGAGAGCCGCGGCAACCCGTTCGCGGTCGTCCGGATGAACGAGCGAGCTGAAACTTTCAACGGTGGCCGCGAACTCGTCTCTCTTCAGACCGTGTAAGGCATAGAGGGAATCGGTCCAGGATATACGATTGGCCTGGATGTCCCACTCCCATAAGCCAACCTTGCCCGTCTGTGTCGCGAGACGGAGGCGTTCTTCGTTGTGCCGCAACGCTTCTTCCGCGCGCTTTCGGTCGGTGATGTCGACCAGCATGTCCACCGCACCCGAAAGCTTGCCCGAAGCATCGAAGAGCGGGGTTGGAAACGGCAACAAGGGAACGCGAACCCCGTCGGGGCGCTCGGCCAGAACGTCCTGCCCCCTGACCGGCTCATGGCTCTTCAGGGCTTTCGCGATGGGGAACTCATCGGCGGCCAGCGGATTGCCGTCGCAATCGTAGAGCTGCTTCAGGATGGACCATTTTGCCGTCCCGAGCACCGGCGGCGCCCCCGCGAGTTCGGCGGCGGCCTTATTGAAATAGGTGATACGGCCCTCGGCGTCCGTGGCATAGATGCCCGCCGGCAGGGCGTCCAAAATCGAACGCAGGTAATCGTTTTCGCGCTGCAGCTCGCCGAGCAGCAAATCGGGATTCGTAAGCGCTTCCAACCGTGTCAACGAAAAGCCCCCCTGCTGCCGGGCTATACGTGCTTCGGCCCAAATAGTTCCCCAAATTTACAGGCGGCGACGATTCCTCACAAAATAAGTACCACGTGCTCAGCTATGGCGAGGTCTAAGTTCCCTTGGGTAAAAAACAGCGTTGTCCCGTCTCGGTTCCCGCTCCTACACCAAAATCTTGGCCAGGACTGAAAGCTTGGCTGTCCGTGGCCGTGGCGATTTACGGCTTGGCGAGCCACGTGGAAGGACGCTTTTCGCCCCGCTGGAAAACCAATACTCTAGCTGCCGATTAGACATAGTACGGCCCATGGCCGCCCGGAGGAGGAAACGATGAAAATTTCGCGCTATCTCGGCGCCTGCGCGCTGACGCTTGCCGGCCTGTTGGCGGCATCGCCCCTTCTTGCCCAAAGCCATCCGGAATATGTGCCCCTCGGCCGGATACAGGCTGCGCTCTACAAGCCCGATTCCGGCCCGGCGCCGCATATCGCGTTTCTGGTCGCCCATCGCACCGCCAACAATTTATCGACGAACGCCTGCCCGGAATTGTCCAAGCGCGGCTTCATGGTGCTGTGCTTCAACACCCGCTTCATCAACAACGAGACGATCGTCGATTGGGAGCAGACGCCGCTGGACGTGAAGGCGGCGATGGATTTCGTTCGCAAGCAGCCGGGCATTACCAAGGTGGTGCTGCTGGGCCATTCCGGCGGCTCGCCGCTGATGAGCCTGTATCAGGCGATTGCGGAAAACGGCGCCGGCTTCTGCCAAAAGCCCGAGCGCATGGTGAAGTGCGCAAACAATATCGGCACGCTGACGCCGGCCGATGGTCTCGTTTTTCCCGACGCCCATCCCGGCAACCCGGCGCAGGCGCTGCGCGGCATTAATCCGTCCTTGTCCATCGCCAACGGCAAAGTGGCCGTCGATCCCTCGCTCGACCCGTTCGATCCGAAGAATGGCTACAATCCGGAAGGGGCATCGCACTATTCCAAGGACTTCCAAACCCGCTATTACGCCGCGCAATCCAAGGTGATGAACGAGCAAATGACCAAGGTGCTCGCCGCCAAGGAGCGCATGTCCAAGGGCGATTACACGTTCCCCGACAACGACATCGTTCTGGTGCCGTTTTCCGATCAGGACGGCTCGGCCGGTTTGATGCTGATGGATCCGTCCATCCCGGAATTCATGAGTACCAAGGCGCCGCGCAAACTGCTGAAGAACGACGGCTCCGTTGTGACTGAGATCGTACACAGCGTGGCGGTGCCGGAGTTGGGACAGGCGAAGGCCAATCGCGAATTCAACGCGGGCGTGAAAGTGCTGACGTTCACGTCTTATCTGTCCGCCAACGCCACGCGCTCAACGAATTCGCTGAGCGGCATTGAACATTGCTCGACGAATATTTCGACGATCTGCAACATTCAATCCATCAAAGCGCCGACCATGGTCGCGGCGATGGGCGGGTGGCGCTTCATCGGCGATCAGGAACAGATGTACGAGCTGTCGCCGGCGGCCGATAAGGACTTCGTCGTCATCGAAGGCGCCGTTCACGGCTATACGCCCTGCACCAAATGCGAGAAAACACCGGGGCAATATTCGAACACGGTGAAAAACCTGTTCGACTATATCGCCGCCTGGGCGAACAAACGCTTCTAACGGAAAGACGCGAGGGACTGATGCGCTTTAGGACCATTCTCGCCGCCAGCGCAGGTGCGCTTGCGCTTCTTTGCGCCTACACGGCGGCGTCTTTCGCACAGAGCCATCCGGAGTATGTCCCTTTAGGCCGCGTGCAGGCCGCGCTCTATAAGCCTGATTCCGGGCAGACGCCGCATGTCGCGTTTCTGGTGGCGCACCGTACCGCGAACAATCTCAACAACATCGCCTGCACCGAGCTGGCCAAACGCGGCTTCATGGCGCTGTGCTTCAACACCCGCTTCATCAACAATGAAGCGCAGGTGCGTTGGGAAGAGACGCCGTTGGATGTGAAGGCGGCGGTCGAATTCGTCCGCAAGCAGCCGGGCATCACGAAGGTGGTTCTGCTCGGCCATTCCGGCGGTTCGCCACTGATGAGTCTGTATGAAGCCATCGCCGAAAATGGTGTCGCCTACTGCCAGAAGCCCGAGCGTATCGTGAAGTGCGCCGACAATGTTGGCGGGCTTACGCCGGTGGATGGCATCGTGTTTCCAGATGCCCATCCCGGCAATCCGGTGCAGGCGTTGCGCGATCTGAACCCATCCGTCGTGATGGGCGACGACGGCAAGATCACCGTTATCCCGCAGCTCGATCCGTTCAGCACCGCCAATGGCTTCAACCCGAACGGAACCTCGCATTATTCCAAGGAATTCATCACCCGCTATTACGCCGCGCAATCGAAGGCCATGAACGACCGGCTGGCCAAGGTTCTGGCGGCGCAGGAACAAATCAAAAAGGGCGAGTACCGCTACAGCGACGACGACATCGTGGTCGTTCCCGGTGGCGGCAATCCCGGCGCGGGCGCGGGCGGCGATGGCAAGCTGATCGCCATGGACCCGGACATCGCCGAACTGATGCAGACTGTGCAGCCGCGCAAGCTGCTGAAGAATGACGGCACCATCGTAACACAGATCGTGAAGAGCGTCGCGGTCGCCGATCCGGAAAACGCCAGGACCAACCGGCGCTTCGACACCGGCACGAAGGTTTTCACCTTCCGATCCTTCCTCAGCGCCAATGCAACGCGCTCCACCAACGCGATGGATGGGATCGAGGAATGCTCATCCAACAATTCGACGGTGTGCGCGGTGCAGTCGATCCATGTGCCGGTTCTTGTCGCGGCGATGGGCGGCTATCATTTCGTGCGCGACCAGGAGATCATCTACGACAAATCGGCCAGCGCCGATAAGGACTACGTCGTCATCGAAGGCGCCCTGCACGGATATACGCCCTGCAAAGCCTGCGAAAAGACGCCTGGGCAGTATGCGAACACGGTGAAGAACCTGTTCGACTACATGGCCGCCTGGACGAACAAGCGGTTTTAATCAACCAGTTTGGAGAGTTCTTGGTCGATGACAGCTCGAAGCGGAGGCAAGCTGATCCGCACCGTGTCCCAAACATAGTGAGCTGCCACATCCTCGTAATCGTGCCGATAAATGTTACCTGCAGCGGCCATGTGCTTCCATTCAATCGACGGCTGCCTTGCCTTCAACGCATCGGGTAAGCGGCGCGAAGCCTCGGAAATGATTTCAAGGCAGCGTGTTACCGCATACACCGTACGCGCATCATCACGAAACGTGACGTAATCGAACCCGGCGACAAAATGCTCCGCAAGATTGAGGTGATCGAGAATGTCCCGCAGCGCCAATTCGGCAGCCTTAGAAGGCATATATGGCATCCGCGGTCGCGGCGGGACGGACATAAGGTTTCAAGCCATCACGACTGACGACATCGACAGGCCCATCAAACAGGCTCGCTATGAATTCCTTCAAGCCCACATAGTCGTAAACCGTGATGTGAGCGTCGGGATCGACCTCAATCATAATATCCGTGTCGCTGTCCGGACGATTGTCGCCGCGAGCGCGCGAACCGAACAAAGCAGCGTGTATTATTCCCCGCTCGCGCAGGACGCGCTCGTTCTCTCGAAGCCGATCAAGAATCTGCTGCTTATTCATTCTGTTAGCGATAGCAAAAAATGTCAGCGTTGTCAGTTGCCAAGACGGCAGGGCTCAGTGACAGTATCCGCAGGCCACCCGCACCTTTTCCTTCTTCCCGAGACATATTACCTTGTTATTTAGAAAATCGATGCCTTTCCGGAGTGTTTCATGAAGAGCCATTGTTTGATTGCTGCCGCCATGGCGTTTTGCGCAGGTCCGGCGCTGGCTCAGAGCGGGCTTACCGGGCCCTGGCCCAACGAGAAGCAGACCGACTACATCATCAAGGGTTTCCATTTCGCGAGCGGCGAAACCATCCCCGAACTGCGCATCCACTACACGACGCTGGGTACGCCCAAGCGCAACGCCGCGGGTGAGATCATCAATGGCGTCATCCTGCTGCACGGCACCAGCGGTTCCAGCCGCAACTGGCTGCTGCCGACGCTGGCAAACGAACTCTTCAAGCCAGGCCAGCCGCTCGATCTCGGCGAATATTATGTGATCCTGGCAGACGCCATTGGCGTGGGCGGTTCCAGCAAGCCCAGCGACGGCCTGAAAGCGAAATTTCCCCACTATCGGTACAACGACATCGTCGAAGCCGAACATAAGCTCGTTACCGAGGAACTCGGCATCAAGCATTTGCGGCTTGTGATGGGCAGCTCTATGGGCGGCATGCAGACGTGGATGTGGGGCGAGAAATATCCCGATCTGATGGACGGGCTGGTCCCGCTGGCGAGCCAGCCGATTCAGATTTCCGGACGCAATTGGATCAACCGCCGTATCCGTATCGAAGCGATCAAGCACGACCCAGATTTCAACAACGGCATGTACGACAAGCAGCCGACGCATTGGATTTGGACAGCGCCATCCGGACCGATGGGAACGGAAGCCGACTATCAAATTCAGCAGACAGCGCCGACCTTTGAAGCGGCAGAAGCCTATTATAAGAAGCTGGTGGAAGAAGCATCCAAGGCCGACGCCAACAATTCGCTCTACGGCATCGAGTCGGTGATGGATTACAACCCCGGCCCCGATCTGCATAAGATCAAGGCGAAGTTGCTGGCGATCAATTCCGCCGATGACGAAGCCAACCCCGCGGCGCTGCATGTGATGGAGCCGGCCATCGCGAAAATTCCCGGCGCCAAATACGTGCTGCTCCCGCAAAGCGAAAAAACTCACGGGCACTACACGCATATGCACGCTGAAATCTGGAAACCCTATTTCGTGGAATTCCTGAAAACCCTGCCGCCGATGAAGTAGGCGCGGTGTATTCCTCCCCTGTGCCTTCACGGGGGAGGGGGACCGCGAAGCGGTGGAGGGGGCGGCGAGTGACGGCTATTCGTACGGCTTGTCACCCAGCATCGTGACGCGGCGCAGACGCCGCCGCTCCTTGGGATCGAAATCCGTCCGCGCGTGCAGACACGAGCGGTTGTCCCACAAAATCGCATCGCCCGGCCGCCAAACGTGCTCGTACACGAACTCCGGCTTCTCCTGGTGTTCGAACAGCTGCTCCAAGATTTCGCGGCTCTCGCCGGCATCCATATCGATAATCGACCACGTCATCAGCCGGTTCACATAGAGCGACTTGCGTCCGGTCGGCGGATGCGTGCGGAAAATCGGATGGGCGTAACATTTCACGTCCGGCGGAAGGACTGAGGCGCGCGTCAGCGGCGCCCCGGCATAGTCGTAAACATTCAACGCCCGCTTGCCCGCGAGCTTGGTTTTCACATTGTCCGGTAAGGTGTCGTAAGCACGGAAACCGTTCGCGTACAGCGTATTGCCGCCCGACTTCGGCACCTCGATGGCATAGAGCATCGAGGCCATGGCAGGGCGTTCCATGTAGCAGGTGTCGGAATGGAAGAACATTTCGCCGTCGGGAAGAATGCCCGTCTCCTTCCCGTTCACGCGCACATTCGACACATAAAGAATGGCCGGATGCGACCCGCCCTTCAGTGGATCGAGATCGTTGACGGCTTTGCCGAGTTCACCGAAGCGCTCCGCGAACCGCACCTGATCCATTTCGTCCAGATGCTGATCGCGAAACAGCGCGATGCAGTTTTCTTCCCATGCCCGCCGGATGCGCGAAAACGTCTCTTCATCAACGGGCTCACGCAAGTCGAGCCCACGGATCTTTACGCCGATAGCATCGGACAGATTCAATAGCTGCATGGTCCCCTCCCCAATCCGCCGCGTCGCGATGGGCGCCCCGGATCGCCCCCCTCAAGGAAGGGGCGAGGACAAAATCCTACCAGCGGCATGGGTGGACGCCAACAAATGCGCTCTCGTCCATTCGGAGCGAGGTTGGTAACTTGGTGCTTACCGATGAGCACCACTGGAGAGCACAATGAAAAGCGTAGCGGTTTTCCTGCTTGCGAGTTTGTTGGCGACGCCAGCCTTCGGCTGGGACATCCCAGCAGACAATGGAACCATGCCTCGTTCCGCCGTGGAGGAACTCCTCAGGGCGAACGACTACCCCGAAACCAGCGGTTACAAGCAGTCGGTCGACTTCATCGACTTTGCGGCGAACGGCCAGACCTTCACGCAGGTCGCCGTCACGCTGACACCGGACAAGCCGCGTGTACGCAACGGCAAGAAACTGGTCGTCGTTGGTGGCGAGCCGGGCAGCGAATATGCCATGGACTTTGTCACGACGGTCGAAGGCAAGGACGGTCCGGCGATCTGGCTGGCAAAGCGCGGCGTGACGTTTGTCGCCCTGACGCGCGTCGGCCGTTGGAATTTCCTGGAGCGGGACGGTAATTGGGGCAGCGTGCCGATGAACAAGCGCATGCCGATGTTGAACCGTGCGCAAAAAACCCATTGGACGGATACCGATTTCGAGGTGAAACGCGCCGACGCATCGGCCGGCGCGACCGCATCGATCAGCGGTGCGTTTCGATTCCCCAAGAAGGGAACGCAACTGGAAAGATTGATGCTGGCGCTGACGCCGCAGGTCTACATCGACGGCTACGCGCTGGCGCTGAAGAAGGCCATCCCGGACCGCGCGAACGCCACCGTACTTTTCTGGGGTATGTCGACAGGCGGCGCCACGCTGTATCCGCTCGCGAAGTTCTATCGTCCCGATGGCTATCTCGGCTGGGGTACGAGTTCGACCGGGCTTGCCTATGTGGTGGACAAGGCGTCGCGCGGCGACTTTCGTGACGTATACGACCATTCGGCGTTGCGCGTGCGCGAACGCGGGCTGGATGATTTCGAATTTTACACGAGGAACATCGACCCGCAGACGCGAAGCCTCTGGTGGAAAGCGGCGCAAAAAGCCCCCCGCTTCAAAAGCGCGGAGGACGAAGCGATGCAGTTCGGCTCCGCGGCGATGACCGAACACGCACTGCGCCTATGGCAATCGGATTTCCTGCCCGAAGCCGCGCGTAGCAAAGGCTTGGCCGCCTTCATGCGCGATATGTTCGAGCCATCATTGCCGCCGCCGGAGTTGAAAACGGTGCCCGTGCTCGTCCTCAACGGCACGGCCGATGAGGCGCAACCGCCTAAGACCGTGGACGCCACGCGCAAGGTGATGGAGCCCTATGCCAAGAAATATCGCGTTGGCCGCATCGAAGGACTGCATCACTATCTCTTCACGCAGGACGCCATCAAAACCGTCGGCAGTACATGGATGCGCTACATCGATTCCGGCTATTTCGATTAACCTTATCGACACTCCGCTTGGGTTATCCAAGCGTAACCGGGACAGCTAACCAAGCATTGTATCTCTTAACAGTGCATTAGGACCGCCTGACCATAATCCCCCGCATGCTGGGGACCTTACGATGAGTTACGTACCGAATCCCAAGGCAGCCGCACCAAGCGGCGGCATAGAACTACGCAAGGCAGTGCGCAAAAAGGTCTTGCTGACTGGAAAAGTCATCTGGGACGGTGGCGCTCACATCCTGGATTGCAGCATTCTGGATCTCTCCGCGACAGGTGCTCGCATTACGCTCAGCCAAAGCAAAGTCATGCCGGAGAAGATCATTCTTTTGGACATAGCCAATCGCATGGCGCATCAAGCCACCGTGGTGTCCGAGCGCGCCGGCGGATTTGGCTTGAAGTTCCAGGCTTCGCACAAGCTGGCCGACATCTCGGCGCCGGAACTCCGCTATCTCAAACGCATCTGGATGGAAGCAGCACGCTAGACCAGGCGTCTCGTGTTATGCTGGCCCGGACATGCTCGAACGCATCCGGGACCACCGCCTAGAGGATATTGAACACAAGCGCAGACAGCGCGCAGCCAAATCGGCGGTAGCAACCGGGCTGCTGCTCGTTGCGGTCGCGATCTTCTTTGGCATGCGCTTTTTTCCCAATGCCGGGTTTTTCGGCGGCCTGCTGAATGCGGCCGCGGAGGCGGCAATTGTCGGCGGCCTTGCCGATTGGTTTGCCATAACCGCACTGTTCCGCCGCCCGCTCGGACTGCCTATTCCGCATACGGCGCTTGTGCCATCGCGGAAGGATGAGATCGGCCGCTCGCTGGGTAATTTCGTGCGGGACCAATTTCTCGATCCTGCGCTTTTGACCGAGCGTCTGCGCCGTTCCAACCGCGCGCTGCAGATTGCCCAATGGCTGGACACACAGGACGCGGCCGATTTCTTTGCCGAGCGCGCCGTCATCATGGTGCCGCCGCTGCTGGACAGTTTGAACGATTCGGAGGTGCGCGCTTTCGTGGCACGTCTCGCGCACAGCGGGCTCATGCGCCTGGATTTTGTGCCCATCACCGATGCGTTGCTGGATGAGTTCGTACGCGCCGGCCGTCACATGCAATTGCTGGACGCCACGACTGCCGCTCTGCGTCCGTCAATGCTGGTGCTGAAAGGAGCTATTGTGCAACGCGTGAGCGAGCGTACAGGCAAGTTCTTCCCGCGCTTTTTCGACCGAAAAATCGCGCAAGGCATCGTCGATGGCGCGGAAGGCTGGCTTGACGCCATCGGCACGCCCGGCAACGAGGAACGCACGCGGCTCGACACTTGGCTGCGCCAATCGCTCGCGGAATTCCGTGCTTCGCCGGATTATTCCAACATTCTTACCGAGACACAGACGGCGCTCGCGTCCAATCCCGCCGTGCTCGATGCGCTCGGCAGCATCTGGGATGAGGTCAAACGCGGATGGCTGGCCGATACGGCGTCGCCATCGCCCAAGACTGCGATCGTCGTTGGCGAAATCGTTCGTACATTCGGGCGGTTGATGCAGCAGAGCCCGGTTGTTCAGAATTACCTGAACGCCGCGATCGAACGTGTGGTCGTCGACTATATCACGCCGTGGCGCGACCAGATCGGCCACTACATCGCGGACGTGATCGCGAGTTGGGACGGACCGAAAGTCGCCGCCACCATCGAGCTGCAAGTCGGCGCCGACCTGCAATACATCCGCATCAACGGCACCCTGGTGGGCGCCATCATCGGTGCGGTGTTGTTCCTGATCAGCGCGGCGTTGGGCTCGTAAGGGCTAACTGCCCTCAAGCCCCTCGCGTAGAATTTCCAGCTCCAGCCAGCGTTCTTCGGACGCGGCGAGTTCGCTTTCGGCTTGCTCCAACTCCGAGGTGAGCGCGAGAAACCGTTTCTGGTCGCGTGCATAAAGACTGCCGTCGGAAAGCTGCGCTTTCAGCGTGGCGATTTTCGCCGTCAGCGCCGCCATCTTCTGCGGCAGCGTGTCCAGTGCATGTTTTTCGGAAAAATTCAGTTTTCGCTTCGACGGCGCAACGGCTTTACGCGCCTTAGGCGCAGCGGCAGACGATGCTGCCTTTGCTTGCGCTTTGGCCGCCACCCCGCTGCCGCGTTGGGCCATCATATCGGAGTAGCCGCCGGCATATTCGACAAACCGTCCTTCGCCTTCGGCAACAAGAACGGAGGTCGCGATGCGGTCCAGAAAATCGCGGTCATGGCTGACGGCCAGCACCGTGCCGGGATAGTCGGCAACCATCTCTTCGAGCAAATCGAGCGTTTCGAGATCGAGATCGTTGGTCGGTTCGTCCAGCACCAGCAAGTTCGAGGGCGTCGCCAGCAACTTTGCCAGCAGCAACCGCGCACGCTCGCCGCCCGACAAGACCTCGACCGGCGTACGCGCCTGCTCGGCCTGAAACAAGAAGTCCTTCATATAGCTGATCACGTGGCGCGCTTTGTCTCCGACATGCACAAGATCGCCCACGCCGCCCGTCAACACTTCGGCGAGGGTCAGCTTCGGATCGAGCAGCGCGCGGCTCTGATCGAGCGACACGATCGCGACATTGGCGCCAAGTTTCACCACGCCTTCGTCCGGCGGCAACCGCCCCGTCATCATATTGAGCAACGTCGTCTTGCCGGCGCCGTTCGGCCCGACAAGGCCCAGCCGGTCCTTGCGCATAATGCGGATGGAAAAGTCGCGCACGATGGCCTGCGCGCCATAGGATTTCGAAACCTGCTTTGCTTCGATCACGGCGGCTCCCGATTGGCCTGCCTCTTCCGCGCCGAGTTTTACATTACCCACGACGTGGCGCTGTTCGCGCCTCTCCTTTCGCATGGCGCCCAATTCGGCCATGCGGCGGACATTGCGTTTGCGCCGCGCGGTGACGCCGTAGCGCACCCAATCCAATTCCATGGCGATCTTGCGATCGAACTTGTGGCGTTCGCGCTCTTCCTGCTCCAGCACTTCGTCGCGCCACGTCTCATATTCAGCAAAGCCGCGCTCCAAGCGCCGTGTAATACCGCGATCGAGCCACACCACCGCGCGCCCAAGATTTTCCATAAAGCGGCGGTCGTGGCTGATCAGCACCAGTCCGGACCGCATGCCGCGCAACTCGGCTTCCAGCCACTCGATCGCGGGCAGGTCCAGATGGTTGGTCGGTTCGTCCAGCAAAAGAATGTCCGGCGCCGGCGCCAATACACGCGCCAATGCGGCACGGCGCGCTTCGCCGCCGGAGAGCGTGTCCGTGGACTCCTCGCCCGATAGTCCTAGCTTACCCAACAGGTAATACGCGCGGTACGGATCATCGCCCGGCGCAAGCCCTGCTTCCACATAGGCGCGTGTCGTGGGGAAGCCCGCAAGCAACGGCTCCTGCGGCAAATAACGGATGGTGGCGCCGGGCTGCGCAAACCGCGTCCCGGAATCGGGCTGCATCAACCCTGCGGCAATCTTAAGCAGCGTCGACTTGCCCGAGCCGTTCCGGCCCACCAGACACAGACGCTCGCCTTCGCCGACGGAAAACTCCGCCCCATCGAGCAGCATGTTGCGGCCCAATTGTAAGCGGACGTTGTTCAGGAGAAGAAGCGGCGGCGCCATGGGTTACACGCTCGGCCGCGCCGCGCGGCGTAACGGCAAATCCGTACTAGGCCTTGATGTACCCTTCGGCGGCCATGGGCGGCTGTATGGGCGAGAGCTTCGATAAGGCAACAAGCACGACGCCCTTCTTTTTTGCGCAGATCTCGGTGACGGCGCGCATGGCGCCCTTGATATAGGCGCGGGTTTCCACGGGCAACGCTTGGCCGTGCTTCAAATGCGCATCAAGCCCAGCTGGGCCCTAATTATCGGCGGCGAACAAGAAGACGGTTCGAATGATCTGAGGCGGAACCGCCGGCGACCCCGAAAAACAAGCCAGAAACGGCTCCAAATGCAGAAATACACAGGAAATCGCCTAAAAAACCGCTCTAAGGCGAAAAAAGTCGAATGAAACGCGGCTATTTTGTATCGTTGCTCACTGATTCGTAGAAGGAACTCCCATGGCAGAAAAAGCCGCGCCTAAGGCAAAGGTCGAAACCGTCAGCACCAAGCAACTCGCCACACAATTGGCCGAGAAGCACGAGCTGACCAAAAAGCAAGCGAATGCGATCATGGAGGATCTCACTGGCTTGATCACCAAGCACCTCAAAAAGGGCATCCGCATCCGCCTGAACGGGCTCGGCATCCTGCAGGTCCGCAAGCGCGCGGCACGCATGGGCCGCAATCCCGCGACTGGCGAAGCGATCAAAATCAAAGCCAGCAAGAAAGTTGCGTTCCGCGTTGCCAAAGAACTGAAGACGTCCGTCTAACCGGCGTTTCTTGAGGGCGGTTGACGCACGCAGCGTCATCCGCCCTCGTTCGTTCTTATACTTGCCTGCATCTCAACAGAACGATTGTACGCGCATGACACCGCCTTCTGAACGGCGGTGTCATGCGCTGTAACCCGCGACAAACATTGCGATGCGAAAACCTGTGCCGTGACGGCCGGTTAGGACATTTGCGGGGTCATCAGATCGGCGGCTTTGAAATAGCGCCGGCCGTGATCGACAAGCGCCCCGTCCGAAGGGTGATCGACGGTCTCAATCCCGACAATCTTCTCGACAACAGCCGGATCGTGGCGGTGGACGTGCTTCACCAATTCCGTCTTGGCGCCTGCCGGGCCGACGATCAGGATGAACTGCGCGTCTTTGATCGCCTGCGTAACCGCATGAAAATAGGCCTGATCTTCCGACGCGTGGCCGCTGCCGACGGAATTCGCCTTGTGGTGAATATGCGTCGTGGGGTTATGCGGTCTCACGACCAGCTTCTCCGATTCAATCCGATTGAAGTGGAAAATGCGGGCTTCGCGGTGGTCGATCCAAACGATCGCGTGGGCATGGTTGGTCATGGAATTTCCGCTGGTTGAAATGGTCTGTCAGATAACGCCTGGACAATAGAAACGTCCGGCCACCGCGAAAATACGGGAATGTGCTTACCTCAAGCCCCTCTCGGGGAGAGGGTTGGCTGAGGGGCCGGTCGATCCGCCGGTTCCGCCGAGGAATAGAAATCAGCTCTTCAGCTTGTATCCGGTCTTAAATATCCACCAGATGATTACGAGACAGGCCGTCAAGAACACCGCCGTCATCGCCAGACTGATGCCCACACTGACATCGGAGATTTCATAAAAGCTCCAGCGGAAGCCGCTGACGAGATACACCACCGGATTGAACAGACTGACGGTCTGCCAAAACGGCGGCAGCACTTTGATGGAATAGAAACTGCCGCCCAGGAATGTCAGCGGCGTAATGATCAGCAACGGCACGATTTGCAGCTTCTCGAAGCCGTCGGCCCAGACTCCCAGGATAAATCCAAACAAGCTGAAGCTCGTCGCCGTCAAAAGCAGAAAAGCCACCATCCAAAACGGGTGGGCAATGCGCAAAGGCACGAACAGACCGGCCGTCAGCAGGATGATGGCGCCCAGGATGATCGATTTGCTGGCCGCGGCGCCGACATAGCCGAGCAAAATTTCTCCAACGGATACCGGCGCCGACAGGACCTCGAAAATGGTCCCTGTGAACTTCGGGAAATAGATTCCGAACGAGGCGTTCATCACGCTCTGCGTCAGCAGAGACAGCATGACCAGCCCAGGCACAATGAACGCGCCGTAGCTTACGCCCTCGATCTGGCTGATTCGCGAACCGATCGCCGCGCCGAACACGATGAAATACAGCGAGGTGGAGATCACGGGCGAGACGATGCTCTGCGCGACCGTGCGCCAGGCGCGCGCCATCTCGAATGTGTAGATTGCCTTGACCGCGTAGAGGTTCATTGGGGCCGTTTCACCAGATTGACGAAAATATCTTCGAGTGAGCTTTGCTTCGTTTGAAGGTCTTTGAAGCGGATGCCCGCGTCGTTCAGGTCGCGTAGCAGCGCCGTAATGCCGGTGCGCTCACTTTGCGTATCGTAGGTATAGACGAGATCGTTCCCGCCATTGGTGCGCTCTAAGCGATAGGCGCTCAGCGATGCGGGCATCTCTTCCAGCCGGTCGTGCAGATGCAGCGTCAGCTGCTTCTTGCCGAGTTTACGCATCAGCTCGTGCTTGTCTTCGACCAGGATCAGCTCGCCGTGATTGATGATGCCGATACGGTCGGCCATCTCCTCGGCTTCTTCGATGTAGTGCGTCGTCAGAATAATCGTCACACCTGCTTCGCGCAGCCGCCGAACGATGTTCCACATATCCTGGCGCAGCTGCACATCGACCCCCGCCGTGGGTTCATCGAGAAACAGAATCTGGGGTTCATGCGCCAGCGCCTTGGCAATCAGCACGCGGCGCTTCATGCCCCCGGACAGGGTGCGAATCTTGCTGTCCTTCTTTTCCCAAAGCGAAAGATCCTTGAGCACACGCGTGACATGTTCGGGATTGGCCGGCAGGCCGAAAAGCCCGCGGCTGAAATTCACTGTCGCCCACACGGTCTCAAAGGCATCCGTCGTCAATTCCTGCGGCACCAGCCCGATCATGGCGCGCGTGACGCGGAAATCCTTCCGGATGTCGTGTCCGGCAACGGTGACGGTTCCCTCGCCCGCATTGACGATCCCGCAGATGATGCTGATCAACGTGGTCTTGCCGGCGCCGTTCGGACCAAGAAGCGCAAGAATTTCGCCCTTGCGGATTTCGAGGTTGATGCCCTTCAGCGCCTTGAAGCCCGAGGCATAGGTCTTGGAGAGATTGGAAACGGAGAGGATGGATTCCATGAAAGCGTTTCAACCCGCGGGCAGCGGATTGAAACGAGCAGAACTTACCGTCCGCTACAAGCGAAAACTCCGCTCGGCGTGCTGCGTTACTGCACCGGCTTAGTTTCCACCCGGCAGCCCGAACGCGAGCAGCGCGTTGCCCGGTTCGCCGCCGAAGCGGGGGTAGCCGGAGTTCACGAGCACCATCCCACCGGCAATGACGGGTCCTGCGCCGTCAAGCGAGCCGCCCTTGGCCTGCGCGCCGTTCACGGTGGTGTAGGTCTTGCGCGTATCGAAATCCCACACGATCTTGCCGTCGGCCGTGGAATAGGCGCGGATGTGCCCGTCCATGGAACCGGAGAATACCGCACCGTCGATGACCGTTACGGCGCCGGGCTGCGCGGGGCTGCAACCGGCGCGCGGAGGGGCACAGGGCACGCCGGGAGTCGTCCAGACTTTGCTGCCGTCTTCGATGCGCAGCGCGGTGATTCCACCGCCAAGGTTGGGATCGAGATTGGCGTTTCCAACCGGCCCTGGCCCGCCGATGCCGCCGGGCGGACGCACCACGTCGGACACGGATGCGTAGATATTACGGCCATCGCTCGCCATGCCCCACTGCACGCCGCCATTGGTGCCGCCTTTCCCGACGCGCGCCTGCCACAGCATCTTGCCGTTCTGGTCGGGATCGACTGCGTAGACCATGCCGGATTTTTGTCCCGCAGCGACGACATCCTTACCCGCCGCCGTCTTCACCAGAATCGCGGAGGAGCCGAAATCATAATCGGGACCCGCATCTTCGGGGCAATTCGCGCCCTTGGCGCCGCACGAGGAGTTATAGACGTCTTTCGGCGTCACCTGCGTCGCCCAGACGATTTTGCCGGTCTTGATGTCGAGCGCGACAATGGCATCGCTCATGGACGTCGCGGGATGGGAATAATTATCCCCCGTGGTGATGTAGAGCAGCCCCCGTTTCGCATCGACAGTCGGACGCGCCCAGACGCCCGCACCGGAGGGACCAAAGGTCGGCGTCCCCGCCGCTGTCTTTCCGGTCTGCTTCGGCGGATCGACCAGGAAGGTTTTCCACACGACAGCGCCATCGCGCGCCCGCATGGCGGTGATGCTGCCGCGGAACGTGCAGCATTGATAATTTGGATCGATGGAGCGTGTCTCTTCCCAGGAGGCGGCGGGCACGTAGACAACGCCCTGATATTCCGCCGGCGAACCCGTGAGACGCGTTCCTTCATGCTCTTCGGGCCGTTTGCGCCAGAGCATCTTGCCGGTCTTCGCATCCAGCGCATGGACCCAGCCGTTCTGATCGCTGAAGACGAGCGTGGTTTTGCCGCCTTCGGCCGTGACGCTCATCGCACTGCGCACCGGACCATTTGATTGGTACAGCCAGTGCAGACAGCCCGTCTTGGCATCGATGGCTTGCACCGCGCCCCCGGCGCTGCCGGTGAAGATGGTGCCGTTGATGATGGTCGGCGCGCCGAAGGCGGTGACGTCACCGGCAAAGCCATAGGCCCATTTCAGTTGCAGCTTCGGGACATCGGCCGCCATGAGCCCGGCGCTTTGCGCGTTTTGGTAGCGGACGTTATCGGCGGCGGGGGACCAGCCTTGCCAGGAGTCGCGCGCCGGTCCCGCCATGATCGCACGGTCCGCTTTGCAGAACGCACTGGCCAGCGGCGGCGGATCGTCGGAGCCGTGGCCGAGATAGCGCGCGACCGCGTCCCGCTCATCGCGGCGGATCGGATAGGCGATGCTCATCATCGCGCCAAAATCGAGCGTGCGGAGAATGCGCCCGGGCGACATCTGCTCCAGCGCCGAACGCGTGGGAATGCGCGCCCCGACCTGTTCGTGGCAGGAGGCGCAATATTTCGCGTAGGTGGCCTCGCCGTTTGGCGGCGCGGCAGGGGCGGCGGATACGCCGGATGCCACCACCATGCAGCCAAGTGTCCAAGCCGACGAAAGTGCCAAACGTCCCATGCGCGTCATATTATCCCCCGAAAGCGAGCGGGCTTTCTTACCACGAACCGGACAGATGCGCGCCTTTTGCGTCGTGCTACAGTTCCCGTGATTTCGAATCTCACGGTAGGGCACTATGCGTCTTTCCAATCTTGCCGGCATAGGCTTTGCGGCGTTTTTCACCCTTGGAGCGGCCATGGCGCAACCGCAAGCGAACGACAACAAAATCTGGCCTCTCCTGAACGATGCCAAATCGGTTTACGTCTCGCTGGCCGAGCCGGATTTCCGCGGGATGGGCGAGGGCTTCGACCTGCCCGACGGCGGGCGCGCCGTGACCGCTCTGGCACAGGCCGCGCCCGGCGGGGCGTTCGATCCGCGTGACGTCGCGAAAATTCCTGCGGCGCAGCTCGGCTACAAGGCCGATTGGGTGGTGGAACGCTTCCGCCGTTACAATGTGGATTGGGACATCGGCGCGCTGAAGCTGACGAGCAACGATCCCAACGCCAAGAACTATCCCTGGTTCATCGTGATGAACGGGGGCGCGGCGAACCTGTATGAATTCTTCGTCGATCTGAAAAATCGCCCAGGCTACGCGCAATTTCTGGCGCAAAAGCTGAACGTGATGATCGTTACCATACCCGGCAATTTCAGATATGGCGGCTGGCCGGACGCGATTGCCGACGTCAAGCGTCAACCCGCCTATCTGCTCGACCGCGAACTTCCCCTGAACGAATCCGAGGTCCGCAACGCCATCTACACCAACAGCCTGATCATGCAGGGGCTGAAGCAGTTGGTGATGAAGAACACCAGCGGGGACATTCTCCTGATCGGCCATTCGACATCCGGCGAGCTGTCGATGATGGCCTATGAAGACCCGGACCTGCGCGCGCGTCTGAAGGGGCGTTATCTCGGCTGGGGCAGCGGCGGTGCGGCCCGGCTTGAACTGCTGCGCACGGTCAAAGGCAAAGAGGTCGCGCAACGTGCCGGTGCTTCCGCCGCGGGCGCACGCACACCGCTGACCGTTTTGGAAAGGCGCGATGCACTCAGCTATGCACGCGGCTACAGCGGATTTTTGAATCCGCTTTACGAATCGGGCATGTCGCATCTGCAGATTGCGCAAGCCTGGCTTGCCGCCGAAGCCCGCCGCCGCCCCAATTTCAAGCAACAGCTTCAGAACTATGAGCACGGCGAGGACATTGCCTCGAAAGGCTGGATCGAGACGGAAATCGAAGCCACGCTGAAGCGCAGCGGCAACCCCTGGCACATCTCAGCCGAAGACGTGGAGAAGGACCTTTACGCCACACACTTCACACGCCTCGACGGCTTTTCGCGCATGGTGTGGACGACGGCGCATTTCGACCGCAATCACTGGAACCCCGAAGACCCGATGAAGAGCATCGAGGTGTTCGTCGCCAATGAGTACCGCGAGAAAAATCCGTCGGCCGAAATCCGGCTGATCAATTGGGACCCGCCGATGACACATTACGGCCACCTGGAATTGCCCAAGCAGCTCGCCGCCGCCCATTACAGCGTCGTCCGCTGGCTGGTGCGGCCAAACCCACCATCCCCTTGAGGGAGGGTCGAAGCGGCGTAAGCCGCTTCGAGGAGGGGACATTGGGCCGGCATAACCCCTCCCTGAAATTGCTTGCGCTCTCGCAATTCGCCTCCCTCAAGGGGAGGATGAGTTCGCGATCATCGCCAGAATCGCCGCGCGGTCTTCATCAAGCAGCGGTGGGCGGCGCTGGAGCGGAGCAATTTTCCCGTCAACCGCGATGGGTGAACCAAACGTCCGCGTTTCCGCACCACCCGGAAGCGTGAGCGGTTGAACCCAGCCATAGGCATCCACTTGCGGATCGGCCACCGCCTCGGCGTACGAATTAATCAGGCTGCACGGCACACCAGCGTTCTGAAACGCGGTCAGCCAATCCCCGGCATCACGTTCGCGGAAAACAGCGCTTAATATCTCTGCAAGTTCCGTTTGGTTCTTGGCGCGGTCACGTACCGAGACAAACCGCGGATCGGCGGCCAGCTCGCGCTTGTCCACCACCTCGCACACGCTTCCCCATAATTTGTCGTTGCCCGCGGCAATGACGAAATAGCGGTCACGCGCAGGATAAGCTTGATACGGCGCGTTGCGCGGGTGGGCCGAGCCCAGCGCCTGCGGATTTCTTCCGGTGCCAAAATATTCGCTGGTCTGCAGCGCGGCAATCGCCAGCGTTGTCCCCAGCATGGGCACGTCGATATGAACGCCCTCTCCGCCGGCACGCACGCGCGCGATGGCGGAGGAAACGGCGAACGCGCCGTAGAGACCCGCGGTAAAATCGGCGATGGGCACGCCGCATTTGACGGGTGCGCCGCCCGGCTCACCCGTGATGCTCATCACGCCGGAGCCCGCTTGCAGCGTCACGTCGAAGCCGCCTTCTTCGGCGCGCGGCCCCATTTGTCCGTAGGCGGATATTGAGCAGTAGACGAGTTTGGGGTTCTCCGCGCGAAGGCGTGCCCAACCCAGACCGAGGCGTTCCATCACGCCCGGCCGGTTGTTCTCCAGCACCACATCCGCCCTAGACATGATACGGAAGGCAATGTCGCGATCCGCCGGATTTTTCAGATCCAGCTGAATCGACCGCTTGCCCCGATTAAGCGAAGCGAAGTTTTCGCTGAAGCCATCGGTATGCGGCGGCCACGCGCGCAGCATATCGCCGCCGGGCGGCTCGATCTTGATGACATCCGCGCCGGCATCGGCAAGCAGCATGCCGCAGAACGGCCCCGCCGCCACGTTGCAGAACTCCGCGACCACAAGGCCCGTAAGAGGTTGTTCACCGGGAATCATGATGGCCGCTCAAAAATCTGGGGTGACTGCTTGCGGGATCGGAACGAGGTTTTGGTGGAAGTGGTCGTCATTGTTCTCAGCGCATAGCATTTCGTGCAAAGGCACTTCCACGGGGCGCGTATCGACCCGGTAACGCGTGACGGCATTCCACGGCGTCGTGAAGGCGCCGGGGTCTTCGACGTGAACTTTCGCTTGCAACTGCTGGCCGTCTTTGGACAGGGTGAAACGCTCGACCACATGGAGCTTGTCGGTGTGCGGCGTGCGGAAATTGTCGATGAACGTTTTGTCATTCATCCCGATCGTATCGACAACCAGTGTGTCGCCGTTCTCATAGTGCCCGACGGATTCGCCATACCAGGACGGCTTGGGACGCGCACTGTGCGGCACATTCAGGAAGACATGACGCGTCTGAAAATCCTGCCCCCACGTCATCACGACCTCTTTCGGCGACTGAATAAAGAAGATCGGGTGGACCGGGTAGAGAAGAAAGCCGGGGACGCCGTGAGGCCAGCACCGCGCCCGCGCCGAAAACGCGACTTTGCCGGCGAGCACCTCGGCATTGTCTTTTCTCATCTGCTCCACGGCCCAGGGCTGTAGAATCGGATTGGATAAATCCGCAATCTTGGCGGGCCGATTGTTGCCCGGCGTAACCATGATGTTTTTGCCGAAGTCATGGTGCTCATCGAACATCACGGGGCCGGGCCCGGCGTCCGGCGGAAGAAACTCATCCCCGTTCCCAGCTTTCAGCCACCCCATCGCGCCCGACGGCGCGAAATTGGGGGCGGCAGTGTTTTGCGCGTAGGCCCCCGCCGTTGCGAGTGCAGAAAGTGCACAAAACAGCGCAACGAAAATCGCCCGCGTTGCGGTGCTGCCTTTCAGCGCAAATCCGGATATGGGCCGTCCGCTCATTTGGCTCTTACCTGAAATTGCGCCTGCCTATTTTGCGCGGCCGCTGAATCCGCGTGAGAGCATCGGAATCCGAATAAGCGTCCCACCACCCGCCACGTACATTATGTTCTTGTCGGGACCGCCGAACGCCAGATTCTGGCAGCGCCGCGTGATGCACCAAACAGGAATGGCGCCAAGGTGCTGCCCGGTTGGGCTCAACACTTCGATACCCGAATCCGTCAACGCATACAGCCGGCCGTCATTATCGGTGACCAGCCCATCGGCCCGCGACACCGGCGGCGCCCCCGGCGGGAGAGACATGTCCCGCCCCGTATAGGTGGCGAACACCCGGCGATTGGCGAGCCGCCCGTCCGGCTGCACATCGAACGCATAGATATTGAGACCCTGCGTGTCGTTTATATAGAGCGTCTTTTCGTCGTGGCTGAGCTGCAGGCCGTTGGGAGACTTGATCCCCTCCCCCACCACGCGAACGATCGCGCCGCCACGGGGCACGTAGTACACGGCGGAGCCCATGGGGTCGGTGAAGTAGACGCCGCCTTTCAGGTCCGCGACGATGTCGTTCGGACGGCCGAAGGCCTTCCCCTGATAGTTGTCCGCGATAATTCTCTCTTTGCCTTTCGGCCACACGACGCGAGGCCCCATCGAACCGGGCTTCGTCTGGATCGAAATGAGCTGCCCCTCCGAATCGAAGGTCATGCCGAGCGGATTTAGCAGATCGCCTAGGAAGGTGACGGGCTGGTCGTGCTCGTCCAGCCTCACAATGCGATTGGCCTGCGACTCCGAGAACAGGAGCCCAACGCCCGGCACCCAAAGCGGATCGTCCGAACTGGTCAACCCCTTGATCACCACTTCCGGCATCGTACCGCCCGCAATGACGCCCGGTATGGCGGGAGACGGTTGCAGCGCAACAGTGTTGGGCGGCGTTTGCGCAAACGCCGGCGAGACGCCCAGGCCCGCAGCCAACGCAATGGTCAACGTCAAAAGCGCTTGTCGAATCACAGCAACAGCTCCTTCAGGTATTCGCTGCATGGCCAATAGTCCGCCACGGCTCGCGCAAGAATAGAGCCGCCAGAGGCGGTATAGAAGGGTGGTCGCGACGTATTGGTGTTGTTACGGTCCGAAATGTTCAAGAGGATTAGGGGATGAAAAGTCCACAAAGCACCTATCCGCTACGCCTCCCCCGCTCGGTGAAGGCCGAAGTCGAGCGCCGCGCCAAGGCCGACGGCATCAGCCTGAGCCAGTTCGTGGCAACCGCGGTTTCCGAAAAGCATGCGACCATGAACACCGCCGCGTTCTTTGCCGAGCGCCGGGAGCGGGCCGATTTCACCGGGTTCGACTACCTCATGCGCCGCAAAGGCGGCGAAGCGCCTCGTGCGAAAGATGAGATTCGCTGAAATACCGATAAAGCTCTACTACCGTACAGGCGACGAAAATCATGCTGGATGAAGTGGTGCGGATCATAATTTAGGCGACGCTACCACGTTCGGTCGAAGGGGGTGTCGCTTGAATGCAAGGTCTGAATGTCCGCTTACGAGCAGCCCCGCCATTGCCATCCGTCGCTCAATCCGAGCACTTTTGACCCAAATCGGAAATATGCGGCGACCGTCCTGCGCTCGCGGTCATCCACCAATTGGACTTACCCGTTGGACTTACGCCGTCACGGGAGACGGCACCCAACGCTTTTCTGAGACCGCCGTCAGTACTACACCATTCACAAGAGGGGCGGATTGGCTACTCATCTGACAAATTTCGACTGAACAACCCTCAAGCTGCTACCACGGGGACAAAGAATTGGCAAAAGCTGCTGATACGAAACTTGGGCGCGGCTGTGCTGTTACGTTCGTCGCTCTGATATTCTTGCCGCTCGCCGCACTGGGATACGGAGCTTTCGCGGTCGTCGGTGATCCTGGTGCCGGAACGGTATGCGCTATCATTATTGTTGTCCTCGGCACATTGACGTTATTGGTTCTGTGGGACCCGGGCGCAGAACGCCGACGCGCTGAGCAATACAAATTGGCTGACGATTTGCGGGGAAAGCCGTTAATCCCAGTTCCAGTCGCACTTAGTTTAGAAACGGACGAACAGTGCTTTTACCGTGGCATTGCCGGCCTCGTTCGGCTGAGGTCTTCTCGCTCCCGATTTCGCTATAGTGGCGTTTCTGTCCGCGCACCCCTTGCTAAAGGGGTGTACTACCGCGCTGGTAGTTTCAGGGTTGCGAGCCCGCCGGAATCTGCATGGACCACTGTTGAATATGGTACTTTGTACGTAACGAACAAGCGTGTGATCTATCAAGGTTCGAAAACGAACTCCTCAATACGGTTCAGTCAGGCCGTTAGTATAGTGTGTTTTGAAGACGGTTCATTGAGAATCGACAAGTCAAGCGGTCAGCCGTTTATCGTAAATCATTGTCCATCTATCCTTTTGGAAGCAATGTTTGAGAAGATTCTCGGCAGACCAATTCAGTCGAGCGGTCAGCGGACCCTCGCAACAAGTGAAGGTATGGAGCAATCTATGTCTGCTAGTCTGGAACGTGACGAAGCAGACGCGTCGTTGCCGATACGCCAAGATCGTCCGGAAAATTCGTTTTCATTGCAGCGCACGGCGTACATAGCAAAGATTCGACCGCGTCCTGGCACTGAGAATGACACAGTGCCCATTGATTCTTCGCGCGTCATGTATGGCGGCGAAACCGTTTCCATTGGAGATGAAATCTTCTTGTGGTTCTCCGAGACACAGGGTGGGCCAGGGTTGGCGTGGCAAGGCACAGTGGAAAAGGTCGAAACAGCAAATCACCTTACGGTCCTCCTTCGCTGCCGCCCCATAGCGCCGCTTGGGAAAGCAGACCTTCAGCCATTTCGGGATTCAACCGAGGACTCGGCTATGAGAAGTCTTTCCGAAAAATTGTATAAGAACTCGCATAATAAACTTGCTGCGCTAAGCGGCGATGAAACGGAATTTCTCCGGAGCCGTTTTGCGTCCCAACCCTGAATCGGTTTGGTCAAATCGGCTGGTCCGATTTGACCTCCCCTCGGCACCGACAACTTCGCATGCAGGTATCGGGTGGCGCTGCGGGGTTAGATAAACTTGATATTGGGGACAAAAATACAGGCATCGGGAGTATTAGGATATTTGCGACATGACGCCCTGGAAGCCAGCCAAACTATCGATCGTCATTTTTTACAAGGTGAGACGGCGCGAGGGCTTCAAGTATCGCGGGCTCGGTCTGCATTCGATGATGAAGCCATTGTGGGGCCTTTACCATCTTGGTAGCGGTCATCTCGTATGCTGGCTGGTAGCGGGTGACAACGAAGCATGTCAAATCGCGACCGAGATTGCCGAATCAGGTGATTGGACATTTGATGGTCTTGACGGGTGGAAAAATCAATTCCCGGATTCTGAGAAGAAGTTGATGGAAATCAGTGATCGTTATTCGGGAAAGGTTCGAATACCTCAGGGGGGCGGCAGGAGCGAAGTACTTGCCCTGTCCTTACTAATGGCTCGCGAAAACCATGGTATCAAGACGCGTAAACGCAGTAGACGGAATACTCCGCCATAGATCAGGGCAAGGCGACGGAATTCTCGCCGTCGAAGGCTCGCGGGAGAGTCCGGAGATGGCGAAAATGCGACCTTCGTGCCGGCCAACGCAAGTGACCGAGTGGCGCTGCTAAGCCGACATTTGCAGGCGCGGCCCGACTGCGCCTATCCCCATTGTGAGAATCTCCTGGCAGCTGTGTGCGTTTACTGTAGGCGGATATCCAGGCGGAACAGACGGCGGATCTTATAGCCTTGAAGGCAATCACGGTGTTCGATTCAGCGTGCTGTTGCTAGCTAATCAAGTTGTCCGGTTTATGTAGCTCGTGATGTGTCCGCTTTTTTGTTGACGGGTTATCGGGGAGCAAGCGGTTGGCGCCCCGGTCTGTGAGGTCAGGCTGGCATCGCTGCGCAGCTGTCGGTTCCGGGTTTCTT